>JBBRRB010000022.1:0-95270 GCA_038225555.1 Bryobacterales bacterium | reverse complement strand
TCGCAAGATGACGTCGGCCAATGCGTCGAAGCTGCACATCTATGATCGCGGCCTGTTGCGTCCGGGGATGTGGGCCGATGTGACGGTCTTCGATCCGGCTAAGATCATCGACAATGCAACCTATACCGAGCCGCACCAGTATGCCACCGGCGTTCAGTACGTAATCGTGAATGGGGCCATGGTGCTGGCGCAAGGGAAGCACAGCGGTGCCAGACCTGGCGTGATTCTGTACGGGCCGGGTCGCGAGGAGCCAAGTGTTGCCGCGAGAGTGTCGGAGCGCGGCGCGGCTGAGTGGGTTGTGCACCAAGGGGGAGGAGTTCGGTTGAACGGCGGGCGCTATCTGCGCAGTTTGGCGGAGCTGCCAGCCTTGGATTTTCGAATCACGGGCGTGGACTTGGTGGGGACTACGATCGACCCGAAGGAGCTTGCCAATTTGAGCGGCCTTGGGGAACTGCGCGAGTTACTCTTGCCGGGCACAATCTTTAATCCGGGAGCCGGCAGCACTCTGGACGCCAACGACGAGTTGCAGGCGTTGGCTGGTCTGGGAAAGTTGGAGAAGCTGTTTTTCAGTCTGCACTTTCTGACGAATATCAACGTGCAGGATAAGGGTCTGGAGCGGCTGAAGGGCTTGCGAAACCTGCGCGAGCTGCGCCTGGCTCAGACCGAGATTAAGGGGCCGAGCTTGGCATACTTCCCTCAGGTTGAGGAGCTTGACCTGAGCGACACGCCTATCAAAGATGAAGGGTTGAAGAACCTGGAAGCGATGACGCATCTGCGGCGGCTGGCCTTGCGAGACACTCTGATTACCGACGAAGGGCTGAAGCACTTG
This sequence comes from Bryobacterales bacterium, assembly GCA_038225555.1. Lineage (GTDB taxonomy): Bacteria > Acidobacteriota > Terriglobia > Bryobacterales > Bryobacteraceae > JANXQZ01. The sequence goes on along the minus strand of JBBRRB010000022.1, from coordinate 94,441 downwards.
GCGGGTCTGCGCGAGATGGTTGCTCTGGACCTGTATGGGGCCAAGATCACCGATGCTGGGGTCCGCTCACTCAGCGGGATGCGGAAAATGCGCAAGCTCAATTTGCTGGGCGCGCAGGTGACCGATGATGGGCTCGATGCGCTGACCGGAATGAGCGAGTTGGTGGAGCTTAATTTGTATCGATCTGAAATCTCGAATGCAGGACTCGAGAAGCTGAAAGCACTCAAGCATCTTGCGACGCTCGACCTGCGCTACTCTCGCGTGAGCCGTGGCGGAGTGGATTCTTTTCTGGCGGCCGTACCCGGTTGCAAAGTGGATTTTCAGGACACCGTGCCGAGAGTGGCCGACGCGAAGCTTGCGGTCAGCCGACCTGCTGACGGGAGCGAAGCGGCGGTGGCCGAGTGGATCGCGAAACTGGGCGGCAAGGCTATGTCGCGCGAAGGGAAGATTCGGGACGTGAGCCTCGCCAACAGCGGGGTTACCGATGAACAGATGGCCTTTCTCTCGAACCTGTCCGCACTGGAGCGGCTGGACTTGCACACCACCCAAATCAGTGACGCCGGGCTGGCATTCGCCGGCAAGTTGACCTCTGTGCGAGATCTGAATTTGGCAAACACGACTACTTCGGATAAAGCGCTGGAGCAACTTGCAGGGTTGAGCGCGCTGCGGAGATTGTCGCTTAATAACACGCTGGTGCAAGGTTCAGGGCTGGCGTCCCTGGCTGGGCTGACTGCTCTTGAGGAATTGGAGTTGGCAGGCACCCGGCTGAATGACGAGGGGCTGAAGCAACTGGCGGGTCACTCGGCGTTGCGGAGTTTGCGGCTGGACCATACGGACATCGACGATGAAGGGTTGCAGTACCTGGCGGGCTTGGCCGGTCTACGCAAGCTGGATCTTTCGGCAGCAGATATTACGGACGCCGGATTGAAATATCTGGGGAAGATGACGGGCCTAACGGAGTTGCTGCTGAACTATGGGCGCTTCTCCGATCAGGGGCTTGAGGAACTTCGGCCTCTGAAGAACTTGGAACGGCTGGAGCTGGGTCGGACTCGTGTGACAGATGCGGGCTTGAAGTCGGTGGCGGGTTTGCCGAATCTGCGGCGGTTGAATTTGGACTACACGACCGTGACCGATGCTGGTATTGCGATGTTGCAGGAGTCGCTTCCAGGCTTGCTGGAACTGCACTTGGACAGCGCGGGCCTAACCGATGCCGGGGTTGCGACACTCGGCAAAATGAGCGGCCTGCTCTACCTCAATCTCTATCACACGCTGGTTACCGAGAAGGGTTTCGAGGATCTGCGGAAGAGTCTGCCGCAGTGCCGAATCGTATTCGATCGCAATTCGTCGCTGCCGAATCGGAGACATAGCTAAGATGAAACCGGCCATTTTGCTGCTCTTCGCTGCAATCGCGCCGCTCTCCGACGAGTGGGCGATTGAGAAGGGCGGAAGCTTCGTGCGAGATAAAGCGGGGAAGATCGTGGAAGCCGATTTGCGCATGTCATGGATTACCGATTCGGATCTGCAGACTCTGGGAAGGCTCGCCGAGTTGAGGCGCATCGATCTTTCGCATACTCGCGTTACGGATCTGGGTTTCGGAGCGTTGAAGCCGCTGCGCAACGTCGCGGAACTGAATCTGTATTATGCCGAGCAAACGGGGGACGGGGCTCTGGCATCGATTAAAGACTGGTCGCAGCTGCGCAAGCTGAATCTGCGCGGGACGAAAGTGACGGATGCTGGTCTGGCGCATCTGGCGGGTTTGACTGGCTTGGAAGAGTTGGACATCGGTTTCGCGCTGATCACGGACGGCGGGTTTGATCGGCTCACTGCGTTGACAGGATTAAAATCATTAAGCGTGGGCGGGAACAAGATATCAGATGTGGGCCTGACCGGGTTGCGGCTGTTGCCACAGTTGCTGCGACTGGACGTGAGCGGGAAACAGCGAACTGATTCGGGGATGTGGTCGGCTAGCGTGACGGACATGGGGCTGGAGACAATCGCTACGTTGACGCGACTGCAAGCGTTGAATTTGAGAGGCACCAATGTGAGCGATGCAGGTCTGCCGAAACTGGCGAATTTGGCGGAGTTGCGCGAACTGGATCTGGGACAGACTCAGGTATCGGGCAAAGGCTTGGCAAGCTTGCATGGTTTGAAACGGCTGAGCGTGTTCAAAGCCGATCGCATAGACGATTCCGCGATCGACGCTCTTGGATCGATGGCGGCGCTGGAATGGGTGGATTTGCAAGGCACGCGCGTTAGCAAGACGGGCACCGATCGGCTGCGTGCGAAGTTGCCGAAGTGCCGGATTTTAGAGTAGTCAAGCCGCCGGGACCAGCGATTTTCGATTGGCTAGCACGGCTTCAGACATGCACACATTTGCGTCTTCCACAAGCTGCTGCAACTGAACCACGAACTTGCGGGCATCGGTCAGTTCTTCAGGGAGCCGCGATTCCAGATGGAACGCGATGATCTCTATGGCGCTCAGCGGCTGGCGCAGATCGTGAATAAGGTTCAGAAGACTATCGTCGTGGATGAATTCTAAAAGCACAAGGCTCCTGGTCTCGAATTGTAGCGGAGACATGTCTTTATACCTTGTTCCAGTCAGGGCGTCAAGGAAATCATTTGGAGCGATTACAGCCACTTACGGGTTTCAAATCGCCTGTCCGGCGGCAAAACCCGAAGCCCATGCCCATTGAAAATTAAACCCTCCGAGATGACCTGTTACATCTACTAGTTCGCCAACAAAATACAATCCCGGAACCCGGCGGGATTCCATCGTCTTTGAAGATAACTCGCCCGTATCTACGCCGCCAGCAGTAACCTCAGCCTTTTCGTAGCCTTCAGTTCCGGCAGGCGTGATTCGCCAGGCATGCAACAGAGACGCTAGAGAGGTTCGCTGTTTTAGGGTAAGAGGGTGGAGCGCCTTCGGAAAGCCATTGCGCTCCAGCCAGCGATTGAGGAATCGATTTGGCAGCAAGTCGGACAGCCGCACCTTGAGGTCAACTTCAGTCTCGAGATCGATACCGGGCGCGAGGTCGATACCGATCTCGCGACCTGGAGTCCAGTAAGAGGAGATTTGGAGGATCGCTGGACCGCTGAGGCCACGATGCGTGATCAACATCTTCTCGCGGAACCGGTGGCCGTCAAGCGAAGCGGCGACGTCGGTGGAAACGCCCGCCAAGTCGCAGTAGCCGCCTCGATCAAGCGCGCTGAAAGTGAGCGGGACAAGGGCTGGTCGGCAAGGGATCACCCGCAGACCGAACTGTTTGGCGATATCGTAACCGAGTGAGGTGGCACCGAGTTTCGGAATGGAGAGCCCGCCAGAGGCTACGACGAGAGCCGGCGCAGTGAACTCCCCTTGATTGGTTTCGAGGACAAAGCCTTCAGATGGGCGGACTTGGCTGACGTGGCAATCGAGAACGATCCGTACCCCTGCAACGCGGCATTCTTCCAGCAACATATCCACGATCTGGCTGGCGCTGGAATCGCAAAAGAGCTGGCCGAGTTTCTTCTCGTGATACGCGATGCGGTGCTTCTCGATTAGATCGATGAATCCGCGGGGAGTGTAACGCGCCAGAGCCGATTTCGGGAAGTGCGGATTCGCAGTGAGGAAGTTATCAGGCTCGCAGTGGAGATTCGTGAAGTTGCAACGGCCTCCTCCGGAGATCAGGATTTTCTTTCCCGGCTGATTGTTGCGTTCGAGAACTACGACACGCTTGCCCCGTTTTCCTGCTTCGATGGCGCACATCAATCCGGCCGCGCCTGCGCCGAGCACTGCTACATCGCAGGCGGATGCCGCTGCATGTATGCCGCCACGAATGGACACAGAGCAATCACCTTTAAGCCGTGTTGGTTCGCATAGTCCAAGCCCGCCCGAACGAGTGCGCCGCCGATCCCGCGTCCTTCGAACTCCGGAGGTACTTCGGTATGCAAGAAGGTGATTGCGTGCGCCGAGAGCCGGTATGTAAGGAACGCGGAACTGTCGCCTAATTTCGATTCGAAGCGTTTCGCGGACTCGTTGTGCGTGACTGATCCATTTTCAGCGGGCATTGTTCGAACCTCCACCAGCATAGCAGCGGGCGTAAACTGATTCAGATATGGATGAAGCTAAACTACGGGCTTGGCGGTTCCATCGTCAGGGGCTGGATGGACGGATGTTGGGAGCTACGCCTGCCGGCATTTTGGAAGAAGCGGGGTGGGCGCGGTCGGTGGCTGGAGCGGGTCCTTACTTGACGTTATTTACACGCGGCGGAGTCGGACGCGAGCAGGCCGACAATGCCGTTGCGAATCTCGAGATTCACGAATTGCCATCCGCTCGCGGCTGCACATACGTCGTTCCAGCGTCGGATTTTCCACTTGCTCTAAAACTGAGTCAGAGCTTTGGCGATGCTGACATGAGAATTGCAAGCAAGCTCGGCGTGACCCAAGCTGAGGTGGACAAGCTCTGTGACGCAGTGCTGCAGGCCCTCAGTAAAGGGCCGCTCGACCCCGAGGAGGTTCGCCAAGCGACGGGCGGCGCATCTCGAAGTCTTGGTGAAGAGGGCAAGAAGAAAGGGCTTACCACCACGCTTACTTTGGGCCTTGGCAGGCTGCAGAGATTGGGTGAGATTCGACGTGTTCCCACAAACGGCCGGCTCGATCAGCAGCGCTATCGGTACACGCTGTGGCGTCCGAACCCGCTGGCTGATTTTGCATGGACCACCGATGAATGCTACACGGAACTGGCGCGGCGTTATTTTGCTTGGATCGGTCCCGCAACCCTCGATGAATTCCGGGGATTCGCCGGGCTGGGAGTAAAGGCCGCCAAGGCTGCTGTCGAGCCTCTTAAATTGGAACGGCCTCGACCTGAAGATGAACGTCTCATGATGCCAGGCGATCGCGAGAGATTGGCCGAGTTTCGCGTTCCGGCAGAACCGCATTTTGCTCTAACGAGCGGGTTGGACGGCATGCTGCAGCTTGGGGGCGACTTGCGAGCACTGCTGAGCGGCGACGATTGCAGTCAGTGCGTGCCCGTGGAAAATGGGATGCGGGAAATTGGCTCGCTGAGGGATTTGACCGATCATGCGATTCTCGACCGCGGCAGGGTTGTGGGCGCGTGGGCGTACGATACCGGGACCGAATCGATCGTTTGGAGATCGTTCATTCCTACGCAGAAGGCGCTTGTGAGCGCAGTGGAACGGACAGAGGCATACATTAGGAGCGAGTTGGGCGATGCGCGTTCATTCAGTCTGGACAGCCCCAAGAGCCGCGCTAGCAGGATCGCCGCATTTCGCGATGCTCACTGAAAGCGCATGGGATACTGGAGTTGTTCCATGCCGTTCCAGATTTACGAGACGGAGTCACGGAGCATTCTCAGCCCCACCACCGGATTCATCGCCCAAGCCGGCTTCAGCCATTCCTTAACTCCCGCTCGCAACTGCACCTTCGGCTGCACCTATTGCTACGTGCCAACCATGGGCATCTACGGCGGACTCAAGCCGAACGACTGGCTGCATTGGGGCCAATTCACCACCTTTAAATCGAACGCCGCCAGTCTCCTGCGCCGCTCCCTGCGGCCCGATCAAGGCATTTATTGTTCGCCTCTGGTCGATCCCTATCAGCCCGCCGAAGCGGACGCGCAGCTTATGCCAACCATCCTCGACGCCTTGCTGGAGAGTCCTCCGCGAGTGTTCGCGATTCAAACCCGCGGGCCCCTGATCGTCCGCGATCTCGCCCGCTTGCGCGATTTTTCAAAACGAACCCATTTGCGGGTCAGCTTCTCCCTGACCACGAACCGCGAGGAAGTTCGCCGAATCTACGAACCCCACTGCGCGCCGCTGGCGGACCGGTTGGCTGCCATCCAGGCTCTCCGCGAATCGGGCATCGAGACGTTCGCGACGCTAGCGCCGATTCTGCCCTGCGATCCCGAAGCACTCGCAACCATCGCGCTGGAGGCTACTGACAACGACATCATCGCGGATCCGCTACACGTGCGCTCGGTAAAGAGGCATGGCGCAACCACTCGTGAGGCGGCGTTCAAAATCAGCGCGAAACACGAATTTTCTCAGTGGCTTAACCCCGCGTTTCAAGCCGAGGTTTTGGCCCGCATGGCCGCAGTTGTGAATCGAGCGGGGCGGCAACTCGCCGCAGGAACGGAGGGCTTTGGATGGCTGTCGAAGTAAGCGCGGAGTCGGTACTCGATCGGCTCAAGATTGAGCGGCTCAACCCCGGTGCATACGGGCGCGAATGGACCGGCGAATTTGACGGGGCTGAGATCGAATCGCGGAACCCCGCCGACGGCAGCTTGCTCGGTCGCGTTCAGCTAGCATCCGACCAGGATTATGAGGCTGTGATGAGTCGCGCAGTGGAGATATTCCCGCGCTGGCGCATGCTTCCGGCACCCGTGCGCGGCCAAATCGTGCGGGAGATCGGCGACGAACTACGGAAGTATAAAGACGACCTCGGAACCCTGGTAACCCTCGAAACCGGCAAGATCCTGGCGGAGGGGCGCGGCGAGGTTCAAGAGATGATCGACATCGCCGACTTCGCCGTCGGGCTGTCCCGCCAGCTCTACGGACTCGCCATGCACAGCGAGCGTCCCATGCATCGGATGTACGAGCAGTGGCATCCTCTTGGGATTGTCGGCATCATCTCAGCGTTCAACTTCCCGGTGGCCGTGTGGTCATGGAACGCATTGCTAGCGGCGGTCTGCGGGGATTGCGTCCTGTGGAAGCCATCGCTGAAAACGCCTCTCACTGCAATCGCGATCCAAAAAATCTGCGACCGGGTTCTCGGTCGACACGGATGGCAAGGCATATTCAACCTGGTGATCGGCGAGGATGCCACCGTGGGAGAGCGGCTGCTCAATGACGCGCGCATTCCGCTGGTCAGCGCGACCGGCTCAACACGCATGGGTCGCATTGTTGCCGAAACGGTGGGTCGCAGGCTGGGGCGGACCTTGCTGGAACTGGGAGGCAACAACGGCGTGATCGTGATGGACGATGCAAATCTCGACCTTGCCTTGCGCGCCGTTCTGTTTGGGGCCGTGGGAACGGCGGGGCAGCGCTGCACCAGCGTTCGACGACTCTTCCTGCAGCGCGGCATCGCGGCTCGCTTTACCGAGATGCTGAAGGCGGCTTACGGACAGATTAAGGTGGGCGACCCGTCAGACCCGTCCAATCTGGTCGGTCCGTTGATCGACAGGGAAGCGGTCCATTGCATGATGCGCGCCTTCGATCAGATTACCGAGCAGGGAGGCGAACTCATCTGCGGCGGAGACGAACTCGGCGGCTGTTACGTGGAACCGGCGCTGGTGCGCGCGCATAAAGAGATGGCCGTGCTGCGTGAAGAAGTGTTCGCGCCGATTCTCTACGTTTTGGAATTCGATTCGCTGGACGATGTAATTGCCTGGCACAACGACGTCCCGCAGGGTCTCTCGTCGGCGATGTTCACCACCAGCGTGATCTCAGCCGAAACCTTCCTCAGTGCCAAGGGCAGCGATTGCGGAATCGCCAACATCAACATCGGAACCAGCGGCGCGGAAATCGGCGGCGCGTTTGGCGGCGAGAAGGATACTGGCGGAGGACGCGAATCGGGAAGCGACGCCTGGAAGGCCTACATGCGCAGACAGACCGTTACGATAAACTGGTCGAGCGAACTGCCGCTCGCACAGGGCATCCAATTTAAAGTCTAAACTCGAACAAATGTATTGGCTAGGAATCGATGTCGGCACGGGCGGGACTCGCGCGCTTCTGGTAGACGCCGACGGAAGGGTGCGTCACACGTTTACTTCGCCGCACGAAGAGATGCGTATGGAGCGGCCTCTGTGGGCCGAGCAGCGTCCCGAAAATTGGTGGGATGCGGCCCAACTCGCGATACGGGGAGTTCTGGCCGAATCGAGTACCACTGGGCAAGACATCGCGGGCATCGGACTGACGGGACAGATGCATGGGCTGACCCTGCTGGATGAATCGAATGCCGTGATTCGCCCGGCTCTCATCTGGTGCGATCAGCGGAGCCAACGTCAGGTGGATGCGATCAACGAAACGGTGGGACGCGAAATGGTGTTGCGATGCACCGCGAATCCCGTGCTGACCGGGTTCACGCTTCCCAAGCTGCTCTGGGTCCGTGACAATGAACCCCAGCTCTTCGAGCGCGTGCGCCATTTGCTCCTGCCCAAGGACTACCTTCGTTTCAAGTTAACGGGAGAGCACGCCACCGACGTCTCCGACGCTTCTGGCACAGCGCTCTTTGACGTGCTCGCCCGAGAGTGGTCGTTCGAACTATTGGATATACTCGGGCTGGACAGAAGCATTCTGCCCCGCGCTTATGAGTCGAGCGCAACCACGGGCGTGGTGTCCAAAGACACAGCCTCCAGCACTGGCCTGAAGCCTGGAACTCCAGTGGTGGCGGGCGCGGGAGATCAAGCCGCGAGCGCGGTGGGCAACGGAATCGTGCGGGAGGGAATCGTATCCTGCACTATCGGCACGTCTGGCGTGGTCTTCGCTCATATGCGCGAACCCCGGTACGATCCACTCGGGCGGGTGCATACGTTTTGCCATGCTGTCCCCGGAGCTTGGCACGTGATGGGTGTCACGCAAGGCGCAGGACTGAGCCTGCAGTGGTTTCGGAATCAGCTCGCTCCCCAATCGAGTTACGAAGCGCTCACAGCAGAGGCCGCCACGGCAGAGCCCGGATCTCAAGGTCTCTTTTGGCTGCCTTACCTGATGGGCGAACGCACTCCGCATTTGGACGCGACGGCGCGCGGAGGATGGGTCGGCCTGACCGCAAAGCATTCCCGTGCCGATTTGTTGCGCTCTGTGCTGGAAGGCGTTTCATACAGCCAGATGGACTGTCTCCAAATCGTCGAAGCCCTCGGCGTGCCTCTCGAATCGGTCCGCCTATCGGGAGGAGGCGCTCGAAGTGCGTTCTGGCGTCAGATGCTGGCGGATGTTTTCAATAAACGAACGGTAATGCTGGATACGCAGGAAGGGTCCGCTTACGGCGCGGCTCTGCTGGCGATGGTCGGTACGGGACAATTTGCGTCTGTGGAAGAGGCTTGCACTGCAGTGATCCACGAGGTTGAGTCGGTCTCGCCCCGTCCGGACATCGCCCACATGTATCAGACTGGCCATCGAATTTATCAAGGGTTGTATCGAAAGCTAAAGCCATTCTTCGATGAGGTGGCCGTGGAGGCGACATGATCCCGTCATTTCGGAGTTGATCTCTGGGTTACAGCACGCAGAGGGCTCGGTGCGATCCCGTGCAGCGGATGCATTGGAGAAGATCACCTGTGACCGGCCTAGTCTTAATGGAGCAGGCCCGACCTGCTGCCGTACGCTGGCATGTGGCTCAAATGCTGCCCCGCCTCGACCTGACCTCCCGCGATCGTGAACGCGATCTCTCTCTTGCAGTTGTATTTGACTGACCGCAGCTCCATAGTAAAAACGTTCGCCATGGACAGTTTAGTGCAATTGATGCCGAACGACGAAGAGGCGATTCGGACCGTTTTGGATTTGATGAAGACGGGAACGCCGGCCATGAAAGCGCGTGGGCGAAAGTTGCTGCGCGAGAGGTAGTTCTATTTGCTCTTGCTCTTGCTCGCCGCCGCGAGAGCCACGCCCGCACCGCCGCCTACTGCGACCAGAACGCCCGCAATCAGAGCCTTGTTCGGACCCTTAGCCGCTTCTTTCGTCGGACTCACCGAAGTCCCCGGCAGCGGGTCTGCGCCAACGCTCGATGCCGCCGCTAAGCAACCGCCGGGCCCGATCTGCGTGACTGAAGCCACTTGAATCACCTGCGCCGCGCCCTCCAGGGGCTTTGCGCCCCGTGCGGTTCCACCCTTCACAGTCACTCGATTTCCCAGCGAAGAACTCATGTCGGAGCCGATCAGCTCGAATACCTGGTTCGTGGTCTGCTCCACGATGATAAAGCTGCCGCTTTTTCGAAGCAGGCATCCCGAAATTTCAAAAGAATCGGATGCGCCTGCCTGGGGCTGAAACCGGTAGCTGTTCCCCGCCCTCAAGCTTGCGACTAACAGTCCGGATGCGGTTGACACACGGACCGGACCGTTCACCGCTGACACCAGCACCCCGCTCGACTCATCCAGACTCACGCGCGCAATTGTCTTGGATCCGGTCGGCGTGATTCGGAGCGTGCGAGCCTCGATCCCGTAAGTCGGCGGTCCTTCCACCTGCCCCGAGCCTTTCTCGAGAACCGTCTGAGTCGCAAATACTCTGACTTGGGAATGGGTCCCGATCTCGATTCTAGCCCCGCTCCGAATGCGAACCTTCGAAGATGCCTCGCCAGTGGTCACTTCCGTCCCCTCGAAGAGGCTCGCATTGCCTTTCACTTCCGAGCGGTTCACCTGGAAAGCGCCGTCGGCCATGGCGATCCCGATGTAAGCGCCGGCCGCGAGACTGTGGGCGAGCGAACCGGCGACCAGGATCGCGACGACGGCTTGTCCGGTGGGCTGATACATTTCGATCCAGTATATTATGTTCAAGCCGTGAGAATCGCTCTGCTGTTGTGCGCCGCCCCCTTGCTGTTCGAGGCGTTCTATTCCTTCCGGCTTTCCTATGCCGATTGGCTATTCCGGCAGAACACGAGCGCATCGGTGGCACGCGCGGCCGCTCTCGAACCGGCGAACGGGCACTATCAAGCATGGTTGGCGGAACGCCTGGAAAACGAGGGGCGGGATTCCACGCTGGCTCTTGCTGCCGCAGCGCGACTCAATCCAATGGATTCGCGGGTCTGGATTCGCCGCGGGCTCAACGCCGAACTGAGCGGCGATCTTCCGCAAGCGGAGCATCTCCTGCTGCACGCAGCCGCAATCGACCGGCTCATGGAACCTCGCTGGACTCTCATGAATTTTTACTTCCGCCAAGGCAATGTCGATCAATTCTGGCGCTGGGCGAAAGAATCGTTTGAGATGAGTTATGGCGATCGCGCGCCTTTATTCGAACTCTGCTGGCAGGTGAAGGAGGACGCCTCTTTCATTGCTTCGAGAGCGCTCCCGCCCAGCTATCCGGTTCTGCTCCAGTTCTTTCAGTTCCTTGTGGGTAAGCAGCAGTACGATCCAGCCGCGACGCTAGCCAAGAGCATCCTTCCCAAAGCGCCCGAAGCTGACAAACCCGAGTATCTGGCTTGCCTCCAGCGGCTCATGGATACAACAAACTTGGCCCCCGCAGTCAGGATCTGGAACGGCTTGTGCGCCCGCGGATTCGAACCCTTTCGCCAGCTCGATCCTGCCAGGGGCATCTCGCTCACAAACGGAGATTTCACCAGCTTTCCCAGCGGGATCGGTTTCGATTGGCGACTTTTTGCTAACCAGAATAGCCCTGCTACTAAGACTCGAGCAGGTCTGAAAATAACCCTATCTGGCAATCAACCCGATCGCTGTGACTTGCTGACCCAAACAGTGCCGTTACTGCCATCGCGCGGTTATCGTCTGCGCTTCTCATTCAGCACTAACGCAGCCCGCGACAAAAGCGGATTTCACGTGCGGGTGTTAGACAAGGCCTCCCCGGACCTTGCCAGCGAGCAACTGCGGCAAGAGACGCTCAACTTCCACAGCGGCGAGCAATCCTCCGCGGCCATCGTATTCGAATACCGCAGGCCGCTGGGCTACGTCCGCACCGAAGAATCACTCTTCCTCCAAGACGTCACGTTGGATCTCTTGGAATGAAAAGCTGGTCTGCCTGGCTCCTATCTGCCATTCTATTCGCCTCCATCCTGACCGCCTGGGTACCCGCGCGCTGGCCCGTTTCGATCCTGGAAGTGGGTTCGTTTGTTCTGGCTCTAGCTTGGATCGTAAAGCTGACGCTCTCGAATGAACGTCCCCATCTCAGCCCGATGCTCGGCCCGCTCGCCTTCGTTGCCGTTTTCGGCGTGCTCCAAATTTTCCTGCATTGGACCGTGGCGGAGCCAGAGACCGTTCGCTCAACTCTTGTCTGGTCAGCCTATCTTGCCCTGGGGTTTTGTGCGCTTCAGACCGCCCGGATCGACTTGTTTCTTCGCTGTGTTCTCGTCTTCGGGATGGCTGTTTGCATTCTCTCCACCTTGCAGGCCTTCACATCGCCCGCTGCGATCTTCTGGCTTTTCCCCGTGCCAGAACCCGTCCACGTGATGGGTCCTTTTTTGTATCACACGCACTACGCCAATCTGATGGAGTTGACCTTGCCGCTCGCGGTCATCCCCGCCTTGACGGACCGCTCGAAACGCCTGCGTTACTCCCTGATGGCAGGGGCCATGATCGCGTCTGTGATCGTTTCAGCCTCGCGGGGCGGCTTTGTGCTGATCTGTGTGGAAACCGTGGTTGTGGTGGCGGTCGGCGGACGACGCGTACAGTGGGCAGTGCTGGCGAGCGTCCTCGTGCTGACGGCAGCTCTCACCGCAGTCGTGGGGTGGGACTCGCTCGCCAGCCGGTTCCACATTCAGACTGCTGACACTGGGCGACTCCAAATGCTGAAGTCCTCGCTCGACATGATCCGCGATCATCCGTGGACCGGAGTGGGGCTTGGGAATTGGCCCACAGCCTATCCTTTCTATGCCCGCTACGACGACGGCCTGTTTGCCAATCAGGCACACAGCGACTGGGCCCAGTGGACGGCGGAAGGGGGCGTCTTAGTTTTAGCTTCTATGCTCTTTCTCGTGGCCTGGACGGTTCGTCAGGTTCGACTCTGCGTTTGGTGCGTCGGACCCTTATTCGTCTTCGTTCACGCTTTGTTCGATTACCCGTTTCAGAAGCCGCAAATCGCTGCGCTCGTGTTTACAATGCTGGCCGCTTCCTCCCGCGAATTGTGGGGCGGGCAATCTTGCCGCGCCTTCGCGAGAGCCGGCTGAAAGCCGGCTGCAGCCAAGATTGGCTGCCCCACAACAGATAGCCTGCCTATTTGGAAGATGGACTGGCCGACTCGGAGGCTTGTGCGGCAACGAAGGCGGGATTCAGCGTGTGTTTCGCCCGCGCTATATCCAGCAGCGTCGGATAAAATTGCACGAATGTATTCTCCACCGCCGCGTTTTTCTCGTGGCATGCATTGCAGGCGCTGTCAGCGGCAAAGGGCTTGGCGGTATCCCGGAGCGATCCTCCAGAGCTGAAGGCGAAGTAACCCCACTTGTCCTTGAACCGAGACTCGTCCTTCACCGCCGCATCGATGGCCACCAGATCGGTCTGGAAATGGCCAGCCTTATTGATCGACCCGTGCGAGGCCGAAGAGCGGATTTCGAGAATGAACATGGTCTTGTCGGGCCACTTCCCGGAGGCCAGGAAGGCTTTGTAGGCGGAGGGATGGACGAATACATTGTCGAAGGCGGGACTGTTCGCGCCAGCAGGCCTAACGCCGTAGCTCATCCCGAGACCGGAGGTGAGATAGATCCACTCGCGGTAGTTAGCGGGACGCACCAATTCGTTGTCTTTCGTGAAACGGGGCGCGGGATCGTTGGTTTGAGCCGATAACAGAGTCAGGCTCAGGGCCGTTAGCATTACATGTTTCATGTTGGTTCCTATTCTTGTCTTAGAGCCACCAGCGGGTCGATCGCTGTCACTTGCCGAGCTGGGATAAAGCTGGCGATGGTTGCCACGGAAAGAAACAGCGCTGAGACGGCGATGAACGTGAGCGGATCCTCCGGACTGGTCGCGTACAACAGCGTGGACAGCAGGCGCGTGAGCACCAGCGCTCCAACGACGCCAACGGCCGTGCCGCCGATTGCAAGTGCCAACCCTTGTCGGATGACCATATATAGAATCGACTGGCGCGGCGCTCCCAGAGCCATGCGGATGCCGAGTTCGTTGGTGCGCTGCGTCACCGACAAGGCCATCACAGCGGCGATCCCGCTGGCGCTGACCACCAACGCGAGCAAGGCGAAAAGACCGAGCAGGATCGCGGTTACGCGCGGCGATGCCACCGATTCCTCCTTGAGCTGTTCCACCGTATCCACCTGGTCGACCGCCAATTGCGGATCGACGTCGTGCAGGGCGGCGCGCACCATGGGTGCTACCGCAGCTGGTTCCAGAGCGGTGCGCAGCACCAGATTGCCTGCGAAACCGAACTGGGCGACCGGCACGTACACCTCGTCGCCAATCGGCTGGTCAAGGCCGTATTCTTTCGCATCGCCAATGACGCCGACGATTTTGATCCAGCTAGCGCCATTGTCGAAACTGATGCGCCTCCCAACGGGATCTTCCGAACGCCAGCGGTGGCGCGCCAGGGTCTGATTGATCACGGCCACGTTTAAGGCTTTTTCATCGTCGCGGGAAGTGAATGTTCGGCCCGACAATAAGGGCTGCCGCAGAGTTTCGAAGTAGCCGTCGCTGACCGCTGTGGTATCCACCAGCGGGGCCAATTCACCCTTGGAAACGGGCTTGCCTTCGATCTGGAAACCGGTGCTCCCAGGTCCGCTGGCAATGGCTCTTCGGCTTAACGGCACATTCGAGGTAAGCGCCGCCGACTCCACGCCGCCGGTGGTTCTGACGCCCCTCAGAATATCCTTGGACAAGGTGAGCAATTGGGCGAGTTGAGAGTGCCTCGTAAAGTTCGCGGTAAGCCGCATCGTGAGCACGCGGTCGGGATTGAATCCCGGATTCACTTCCTGCAACTTGAGGAAGCTTCGAATCGTCAAGCCCGCGCCGATGAGCAGCATGAAGGAGATGGCCACCTGCGCCAATACCAAGCCGGCCCGCAAACGTTGACGTCCTCGGCTGGCCGTTGTTCGTCCAGTGGCTTGCTTAAGTGCATCCGTAACTTGTCTGCGTGAGGCGAAAGCGGGAGCCAGACCGAACAGAATCCCGGTGCCCAGAGAAATCAACAGAGTGAACAGCAGCACGGGGCCGTCTATCCTGACCTCGGCCGACCGAGTGGTGAAGCGTTCGGCAAATTTCACGAGCAAGCTGACCGTGGCGGGCGCAAGCGCGAGGCCTAGCGCTCCGCCGATTGCGGACAACAGCACGCTTTCGGTCAGCAGTTGCCGCACTAACCGAGCTTTGCTGGCTCCGAGCGCCGTGCGCACTGCCAACTCCCGTTCCAATTTCAGCAGCCGCGCCAAAAACAAGTTGGCGACGTTGGCGCAAGCGATCAGCAGTACCAGCCCCGCAGCTCCGAGCAAGATCAGAAAGGTAGTCCTGGCGCGGCGCGTAAGATCTTCCTGTAGAGGAGTGGCGGCGATTCCATAGCCGTAGGCCTTGGGATAGGCGTCCGGGTAAGCGTCACTCATCTGATGACCAATCGCCGAGAGATCGGCCTGAGCCTGGACGAGCGGAACTCCAGGCTTGAGCCTACCGAAGACTGTCATCATGCGAGCCTGGCGGTTGGCGATGAATCCGGCGGACGAGCGAGTGGGACACTGAGAAGTGGGCATGTACACGTCGCTCTCGGAAGGATACTGCGGGATGGAAGGCAATACGCCAATCACCGTGTGGGGGCGATTATTCATCTGGAAAACATGGCCCACGATGTTCGGGTCGCCCCCGTGCCGAGTTTCCCAGTACTTGTAGCTCAGCACCAGAACGGCGTTGGCGTCGTGAGCCTCATCGCTGGCTACGAACGTTCTCCCAAGCAGCGGACGAACTCCGAGCACGTCGAAGAAGTTGGCCGACACGACGGCGGTCTGCACACGCTCCGCGCTATCCTTCCCGAGCAAGAGGAAGGTCATCGTGTGGTGCTCGACAACCGACTCGAGAGTGTGATTGTGATCTCGATAATCGAAGACTTCCTTGGCCGAAAAGGGAACATTGAGCAGGTTGGCTCGCTTCGCCTGCTGATGCAGAACTACGAGCTGTCCGCCTTGCTGGTAAGGCAAGGGGCGGAGTAGAACGCCGTACACCACGCTGAAAATCGCCGTGTTCACGCCGATTCCGAGTGCCAGCGTGACGATGGCCATGAAAGTAAAACCAGGGTTCTTGCGGAGGACGCGGAGACCGTAGCGCACGTCCTGCAGAGTGGTCTCGACCATTTGGCCAATGCGCGCGTCGCGGCACTCTTCTTTAATCTGATCAATTCCGCCAACCGTGCGGCGGGCGGCGAGGCGAGCCTGGGCAGGCGACATGCCTCGGCGGATATTCTCTTCGGTCTGCCGATCCATATGGAAAGTCAATTCGGAATCGATTTCGTTCTCCACGGCCTTTCTCCGAAATAGGAAGCGGACGATAGAGCTAAGATTCAACGCCATGGCGACCTCTCTAAGCTGTTCCCAACACTCGCGCGACGGCCCCGGAAAGCCGCTCCCAATTCTCGGTTTCCTGCGTGAGCTGCTTGCGGCCGAGCCGGGTTAACTCGTAATACTTGGCCTGCCGGTTATTCTCCGAAGCGCCCCAATTGGCTGAGATCCATTGTTTTTCTTCCAGTCTATGAAGCGCCGGATAAAGAGAGCCTTGGTTTACCTGAAGCACGCTATCGGACACCTGTTGAATTCTTTGCGAGATGCCCCAGCCGTGCATCGGCTCTAAATCCAGTGTCTTGAGGATCAGAAGATCCAGGGTGCCTTGGAGTAAATCGCTTTTGGGTTTTGCCATTTATGTTGTTCCTCTCGACAATCTACAGAAGGAGTTTAACTTTCTCCTTGTAGATTGTCAACAGGAAGTTTTGCATTGAGAATATCCCGGACTTAAAGTTCGTTCTAAAAGAAGTTCATCGGGTGCTCGGCCAGCGCGCCTTACTGCCGTAAGTAAGAAAGACAAATTACGCTCGGGCAGTTACGAAAGAAAAAGTCAAGAAAACGGTTACCCATGGTGTGCACAATGTCAAAAGCGGGGACTAGGCCGTTGCGTTCCAGGAATACGGTGTGCATACTTAGAGTCGGGTCATTTCGGGATTTGTCGCACCTGCTCGTAAGTGTGATCTGAATGACTAACATACTCAATCTTCGGAGGGGGATGAAATGCATAATTTTAAATGTTCACCGCTGACCGCGACAACTCTGGTACTTATGGGGCTCTCATCGCTTGACGCGGCTGTGATCACCAGCAACCAGACCGCAACCGCTCTAGCGAACAATTTGATAGGTCCCGGGATTACCTTGATTAGCGCAACTTACGTCGGCGACCCCACGCTCCAAAACGGAACTTTTACCGCTGGCGGCAACGCTGCAGTTGGCATCGGGTTTGATTCCGGGGTTGTCTTAAGTAGCGGGAACGTTAATCAAATTCCGGGAGCCAACGTCATTGCAACGCCGGAGACCCTGGGACTAGCCACCACGCCATTTGGAAACGATCTTTTAAACACCATCATTCCTGGGCCTGGTGATGTCGATCTGAATACACTCGTTCCTGGCTCTATGACGAACGATGCGTCCGTCCTCACGTTGACATTTCAAACGGCTGTTGTGGGGAACCTCTCGTTTAACTTTGTGTTCGCCTCCGAGGAGTATATCAACTTCGTTAATTCCAGATTCAACGACGTTTTTGGATTTTTCCTGGATGGAGTCAACATCGGACTTGTCGGTGGCCAGCCGATCACGGTGAATAACATCAACCCGAATGTCAACGCCGCGCTTTATCGGAATAACGTCGCTAATACGAATGGGTTCTCGAACCTCGGCCTGAATGTTAAATTTGACGGGCTAACTACAGTCCTGACAGCTACGAAAATGAATTTGCCGGCAGGTCTCCACACCATCAAGTTCGCGGTGGCGGACACTAGCGACTCAAAGCTGGATTCGGCAGTCTTTCTGCAGGCGGGGAGTTTCACCATCGGACCTGCTCCGCTAACGACGGCACCGTCGTTGACCAAGGCTTTTGGAAGCACGGGGGTACCGTTGAACGGATCTACCCCGCTGACTTTTACCGTCTCGAATACGACAGCCGGAACGATCGCGCTGAACGGCATCGCATTCACCGACACGCTTCCGGCGGGCCTGATCGTCTCGGCGGGGAACGTCACGACTACCACCTGCGCCACGGGGACGATTACCGCGGTTGCCGGGTCTAACAGCATCAGCCTGTCCGGTCTTTCGCTGGCGATTAATGCAACTTGCACAATAACGGTTAACGTGACTGGCACCATTGCGGGCATCATGACGAACACCACCAGCGCGATCACTTCGACCACCAACACTGCAACCGGAGCCGCCGCCATGGCGATGCTTGCCGTCGCCTCGAGTCCAGGCGTAACCAAGGCCTTCGGACTGAATTCAATGGTTCTTGGCGGGACCACTACTTTGACTCTCACCGTTTCAAATCCAGATCCGGTGACCGCGCTGCTCGGCGTAGGCGTGGTTGATCCGCTACCCGCAGGTCTGGCGGTTGCAATGCCCAACGGTGTTGGAGGCACGTGCCTTGGCGCTCCCTTTAGTGGGATCGTTGCGGCAACGGCTGGCGGAACCAGCGTGGCTCTTACCGGCGCTACTATTGGCGCATCGGCCTCGTGTACCGTCATCGTAAACGTCACTGGAGTTGCGCTGGGAATGCAGACCAATATAACCAACGCGCCCACTTCGACTAATGGCGGGACCGGTGTTGCAGCTTCGGCGGCAATCACGATTACCGCTGCGCCCTTCGTGGCGCCCGATGGAGTATTTCAAGTACGCTACGCGAGCAATCTGACGGTTGGAGACTCCGTGATTAATATCACCAACAGCGGCCAATCTTCCACGGTCGCGCTTCCGGTTCAAAACGGCAATCTATGCGTGAACGTTTATGCCTTTTCGCCGGATGAGCAGCTGATCTCCTGCTGCACTTGCTTGGTGACTCCAGACGGACTTGTTGCTCTTTCGGCCGCGGGCGACTTAGCCAGCAACACGCTAACGCCCGGGAATCCGACATCGATCGTTGTCAAGCTGCTATCGTCCGCTGGAACGACGACTGGCGCTTGCAATGCATCCACGGCCGGCACGCCCGCAAATCCTCTGGCTACGGGGCTGACCGCGTTTGGCTCGACTATTCACCCTCTGCCGACAACGGCCGGTTCTCCCGCTACTACGTTCGGTGCAACGGAGACGCCCTTTGTCCGGGCAACACTCAGCCAAGCCGAACTGACTCGGCTCACATCGCTCTGTGGATTTATTCAAGTTACGGGTAGCGGTTTCGGAATCTGCAAAACCTGCCGCTTAGGCGGACAGGGCGGAATCAAAGAGTAAGCAGACCAACTAGGGCGGGACAAGAGTTCAGGGCGGCACGGGATTGATACCCTTGCCGCCCTTCTCTTTGGAGCATGGCGGCTGAGCAGCCGATGTACAATGAATCGGGTCAGCGAAGCGCTGGTTGTATCGGGAGACATTTTGGAAAAAAATAGCTGCGACATCGGACTGATCGGTTTGGCGGTGATGGGCCAAAACCTGGTGCTGAACATGAACGACCATGGCTATCGCGTGGCAGTGTTCAACCGTACGGTTTCAAAGGTGGACGACTTTATCGGGAACGAGGCCAAGGGAAGCCAGGTGGTCGGCGTCCACTCGATCCCCGAACTCGCCGAGGTTTTGAAAAAGCCTCGTCGCGTGATGCTGATGGTAAAGGCGGGCGAGACGGTTGACCACATGATTGACAGTCTGGTGCCGCATCTCGAAGCAGGCGACATCATCATCGATGGCGGAAACTCGCTGTTCACGGATAGCAACCGGCGCACGAAGTCTCTTGCTGAAAAAGGCATTCTGTTTGTCGGCGCCGGCGTATCCGGCGGCGAGGAAGGGGCGCGCAGGGGTCCCTCGATCATGCCTGGAGGCAATCCCGACGCGTGGCCGCACGTGAAGGAGATTTTCCAATCCATCGCGGCCAAGGTTTCGGACGGGACGCCCTGCTGCGACTGGGTAGGAGAGAACGGGGCCGGGCATTACGTCAAGATGGTCCATAACGGCATTGAGTATGGCGACATGCAAATAATTTGCGAAGCCTACCAGTTGCTAAAGGACGGCGTGGGCCTGACCTCGGACGAATTGCACGATGTGTTCTCGAAATGGAATGAAGGCGAACTGGATAGTTATCTGATCGAGATTACGCGCGACATATTCGCAAAGAAAGACGACGATGGCGCGCCCATGGTCGATAAGATTCTCGATACGGCGGGACAGAAGGGAACCGGCAAGTGGACGGGCATCAGTTCGCTGGATCTGGGAGTGCCCGTGACGCTGATTGGCGAAGCCGTCTATTCGCGTTGCTTGTCGGCTATGAAAGATGAGCGCGTTGCCGCGTCGAAGATTATTAGCGGGCCAAAGGCGCCTGAAGTTCAGGATCGGGAAGCTTTCATCGAGAATGTGCGGGTGGCGCTCTACTGCTCGAAGATGATCTCGTATGCGCAAGGCTACATGCTATTGCGGGAGGCGGCGAAGGAGCAGAAGTGGCACCTCAATTTTGGAGGTATCGCGCTGATGTGGCGCGGCGGATGCATTATTCGCAGCCGCTTTCTGGCCAAGATTAAGGACGCGTTCGATAAAAATCCCGAGCTTGCGAACCTGCTGATGGACGATTTTTTCAGCCAGACTCTGAACGGGTATCAGGGCGCGTGGCGCAAGGCGGTCATTCAGGCAGTGGAATGCGGCGTGCCCACTCCGGCATTCTCGACCGCGCTTGCGTTCTTCGATGGATTCCGCACAGAGCGTCTGCCAGCCAATCTGCTGCAGGCCCAGCGCGACTACTTCGGCGCGCACACCTACGAGCGAATCGATAAGCCTCGCGGCGCTTTCTTCCACACGAACTGGACCGGGCGCGGCGGACGCGTGTCCTCGGGAAGTTATAACGTCTAGTCGTCTGCGGGCACCAGGAGAATACAAATGAAATATGGATTGGATATTCGTCAGGAAGGCGCACTGGATTTTGTAGCAGTGGGTGCGCTGGTTCACCGTCTGGATCCGGGAATTATCCCATTTCGCAAAGCGACCGAATGCCAGATCCATGTGAGCGGCGGCGAGTTCAATTGCGCGGCAAATCTAGCGGATTGCTTCGGCCTGAAGACTGGCATCGCGGCAGCCATGGTGGATTATCCCATCGGCGATCTGATTGCCGAGCGGGTTAGAGCCATGGGTGTCAAGCCGTTTTACAAACGGTTTGAGCATAACGGGGTGAACGGTCCGAATATGGCGACTGTTTACAGCGATCGCGGAGCTGGAGTTCGGGCTCCAGTGGTGTTTTACAATCGCTCAAACGAAGCGGCCGCTAGTTTGAAGCCAGGCGATTTCAATTGGGACGAGATCTTTGCGGGCGGGGTGCGCTGGTTCCATAGCGGCGGCATTTTCGCTGCGCTTTCGGAGAGTACGGGCGCGATCATTATCGAAGGGATGAAAGCGGCCAAGGCACGAGGTGCCGTTGTTTCGTTCGACCTTAACTATCGCGAGAAGCTCTGGAACATTTGGGGTGGTCATGCGCGCGCGATGGAGGTGATCGGGAAGATCGCCGACAACGTGGATGTGCTGGTGGGCAACGAGGAGGATCTGCAAAAAGGACTGGGCATTCCGGGGCCGGAAGTGGCGGCGAAATCGAAGCTGGACCCGAGCGCGTTCTTCGGCATGATTGATCGGGTGATCGAGAGGCATCCAGGGGTGAAGATCGTGGCCACTACGCTGCGCGAGGTGCATTCGACGAATCGGCATAGCTGGAGCGCCGTAGCGTGGATCGACGGGCAGACCTATATGGCGCCCACCTGCGAGTTGGATGTAGTGGACCGCGTGGGAGGGGGAGACGGTTTTGCAGCTGGATTTATATACGGGCTGCTGACGGGAGCATCGCCGGAAGAAGCGATCAAATTGGGATGGGCCCATGGCGCGTTGCTGACTACGTTCCCAGGGGATACCACCATGGCTACGCTGGGGCAGGTCAAGGCCTTGGCGCAGGGCGGATCGAGTCGCATTCAACGATAGTTTGCGCAACATTTTCTCAAGTCTTCCCGCGTTGGCCGATAAGATTCTTAAGACTTGAATGCGAACTAATCCTTACTTAAACTATCTTGAAAATGAGATTCTTACGGCTGAGCCGATGAAGCTTGTGGTGCTTTTGTATCGCGGCGCATTGGATTCGATTGGCTCAGCGCGACGTCATCTCGCCTCTGGAGACATTCGGTCGCGGTCGCGCTCCTTGACGCGAGCAATCGAGATCGTGGCGGAACTAAACCAGTCGCTCGATCATGGTCGTGGCGGCGAAGTCAGCGCCAATCTGGCCAGACTTTATGATTATGTGCTCGGCCGGCTTACGGAAGGAAATACGAAGCAGGTGGATCGTCCTCTGGAAGAAGCGGAGCGCTTGTTGAATAAGGTGTTGGAGGGTTGGCTGGAATGTCAGACTGATACGACGCCGGCTGTTAAGGTTTCCGCGAACCCGGTTCAATACCAAGCCGCTGAGGTAGAAAACGCTCGTTTCAGTTATGCCTATTGATCGCCTTCATCGCCTCATCGTAGCGCGGCCGCTCGGTTTTGGGCGGCTGCTCAGTCAGGGTTTCAGATGGGAGTCGATGATGCTTTCGGCC
The DNA here is from genome assembly GCA_038225555.1 of Bryobacterales bacterium. GTDB lineage: Bacteria > Acidobacteriota > Terriglobia > Bryobacterales > Bryobacteraceae > JANXQZ01. The sequence continues at coordinate 72,086 of JBBRRB010000022.1, read as the reverse complement.
AGCGCTGAAGAGGATACATGATAGGAGCCGGATTCGACCGCGGCGCGCAAAGCTTCTAGCCGTGCCTCGCTGGCTCCGCTAACAGCACCCGCTTGTGCCGCGAGATCGGAGATCGCGCTCAGGTCGCCTGTTGGGTTTTCAGACTTTTCTCCCACCCGCTGGGTGCCAGATTTAAGGCTCCTTTCGAGCAAGTGTGCCGGCGGCAGCTTATTGCCGTTATCGATTCTCATGGTGATTCAGACCCGCAATAATCATCTTAGCGATTCCCAGGCCCCCGTTGGAAGCCAGCGCCTGCGCAAATTGCTGTTCTCCCAACTCGGTGAGGGTTGAATTCTGATCTTCTTCGCCGCCCATCCAGCCGCCGCTGGAAGCTCGAGACGACTGCATCATTTGATTTATCAGCAGGGCTTCGAACTGCGAAGCCGCATCTCTAATCTTTGCCGGATTGTCCGGCTTCCTTGAGTGCGTCAAGGTTGAGGCTTTCTGGACGACTCCATCCGGCAATGCTGCAACAGCCATCTAGATTACCTCCAATTCGGCCTCAAGAGCCCCTGCAGCGCGCAAATTTTGAAGTATGGCAATAATATCCCGGGGAGTCGACCCGATCGCAATCATCGCCTGGACGAGTTCTTCCACGCTGGCACCTTGCTTCAAAACGATGTTGCGGGCCTTCTCTTCCTTGGCAACAACTTTCACATCGGGAGTTACAGCGGTCTTTCCGCCGGAAAGCGGTTCGGGTTGCGAGACCGCAAGACTGGTCTGAATCTCGACCGTAAGCCCGCCATGCAGGATCGAGACTGGTGCGATCCGGACTTCCTTGCCAATCACAATGGTTCCGGTGCGCTCATTAATTACGATTCGGGCGGCGCGGTCGGCTTCTACCATGACACTCTCCAGTTCGGCGACAAATTCGACTGTTCGCGTCTTAAAATCAGTTGGAGTATCGACATTCACGATTCCCGAACTCTCGGCGTGAGCTGAAGCGTTGAACTTGTGGTTGATCGCTTCTGAGATTCGAGCGGACGTCGTGAAGTCGGCCTGGCGCAATTGGAGGCGAATCCGTGCCGCCGGGATCACCGACGGAGATGCTTTCTCGACGATCGCTCCATTCGGGATGCGCCCCGATGTGGGATGATTCAACGTTTGACTTGCTCCACCCTTGCCTGCGACAAATCCGCCGGTTACGACGGATCCTTGGCCGACAGCGTACACTTGCCCGTCCGCACCCTTCAGAGGGGTCAACACCAGCACACCCCCCTGCAGGTTGCCTGCGTCTCCGATCGCTGAAACTGAAATATCGATCCGGGTGCCGTTTTGAGCGAAGGGAGGCAGATTTGCCGTGACCAGGACGGCGGCAGTATTGCGAACCAGAATCGCGGAGGGCGAAACCGATATTCCCATCCGAGCGAGAAGATTCGTCAGACTCTGAGCGGAGAAGACGGTCTGACGCTTGTCACCGGTTCCATTCAAGCCAACTACGAGGCCGTAACCCATCAGTTGATTGTCCCTGACTCCCTCGATTGCGACTAAATCCTTCAAGCGGGTTGCTGCGGGACAGGTAGCCGTCAGCATGATTGCGGCGGAAATGGTGTGTGTGGCGAGTCTCATCAGATGCTCCTAGAATGGAAGAAGGCCCAAAAGCAGCCGGTAAAGAATGAAGGGTCTCTTGACGGCGTCTTCAACCACTCCCTTGCCGTTTACATGCACTTCCAGCCGTGCGAGACGATCAGACTGGATTGAATTGATCGGGCTCAAATCATCAGGTCTGACAATGCCCCTCACTGTAACGACCTGACGTTCAGAGTTCACTTCGATTTCCTTGTGACCCTCGACCACTAAATTGCCATTTGGCAGAACGCTGACCACTTCAGCAGTTAGGGTGGTGGTAAGGACGCTATCGCGGCTGGTGGTCCCCTGCCCCTGAACTTGAGTTTGACCAGACACGTTAGCCAGATTCGCCAAAAGCCCGCCCGCTTTGGTCGGCCCGGCCAGCGAGTTTATCGTAGCCTTTGCGGTGGATTTTCGATTTGTGTCGGTTGCACCCTTGGACAGGGCAGATGCCTTATCGGCGACCACGATGTACACCAGATCATAGGCCTGACTTGCCCGCAGGTCTCTCAGACCCTCAGCGAGCCGGCCTCCTCCGACGTAAATGGAACCCGGCGAGACAGTTGCGGTCTGGCGGACAGTCTTGTTTACGTCGACGATGTATTGTTCCAGAGTCGGAGTCGGTTCTTTCTTGGGCGGCTTCTTGGCATATATAGAGGAAACGAAAAAGCTGCCGATGAGAATAATAGGAAAGGATCGCATGTTAGTGTGTTTGAGAAATCTGCGCTTGAACTTTGTTCTTGTCAATTACAATCGCGCGAAAGGTCCGGCCGTTTGCAGGATTTAGAAGGAGCACGGTATCTCCTTTGCGACCTGAGCCTTGCGCTTTGGCATCGAAACTGATGTCAGCTTGGCCGCTTATTGCGTCCACATGTACCGTTTCTCCCGCGAGAACATCTTTTGATTCCTCGAGCGCGCCGGAGAGAACCGGTTGTTCGGCGGCAATGTCGCGCTTCAACTTTCGACCGGCGACCTGACTAAGCTCGCTGAGGAATCCGCTGGTGAAAGGAGAAATCTTCACCGCTCGCAGTTCGACCTGCTCGGGTCTAATGATCTGACCCTTGGACAACGGCTCGCGGGCAGTGACCAGCATGGCTTCGGTCGTTACTCGAACCTTGGCCCAAACCGGGAACGAACGCCCCGACTCGCTGATCAGCCGACCTCGCCACATAAAAGCTGCGTCGGGCGTGCCGGCTGGGGGATGGACCGCTCCGGTGATGGAAAACTCGAGATTGCCGACAGGAAGAGCGGAGCGGCTGAAATCGAGCACTTCGGCATGTCCGCCACTGCGCTGCAGCGCCGCCGTAATCGCGCTCTGAAATTCCTCGGCTCCGATGCCACTCGACTTCTGCTCAAAACAAGGCGCTTCGGTTTTCAGCAAGTCCATAGTCACGCCAAACCGCACGCCGAGCCGTCCAAGCTCACCAAGCGATATGGTCCGTTGAGTACCGGGATTTGGAGCATAACCGATGACTTGGTCAGGATTGACCGATCCGAATTCGGGAATGGCGTTGGCGAGATCCCGCGCCAAAATGCGGTCACTCGAAAGTTGAATACATCCGGCATGCAAGAGAGCGCAACTGAAGAACGCGAGTATTAGCTTCATGGCATTACGTTGTTGACTTGCTGGTACATCTCATCGGCGGCCTTGACGACCTTTGAGTTCGCCTCGTAAGCTCTTTGGCTGACGATCATGTTGATAAATTCTTCGACGATACTCACGTTAGAGCCCTCGACGTAGCCTTGCATCAACGAGCCAAGCCCTTCTTGCCCGCCGGGGTTGCCGACGGTGGGATCGCCCGAAGCATCGGTCTGAGTGAACAAGCTCTTGCCGACACTGTTGAGCCCGGCCGGGTTGGCAAAATTCGCCAACTGAATCTGACCCGCCACCTGCGATGCCGTCTGACCCGGCAAGGTGTAGCTCACAGTTCCATCCGCGGCGACTGTAATACTCTGAGCGGTAGCTGGGATTGTGATTTGAGGTTCGATCGGATCTCCGTCGCTGGTCACCATGTTTCCGTCGCGATCCAGCTGGAAGCCGCCCGCACGCGAATAAGCGGTCTCACCAGTCGGCCTGCGAACCTGGAAAAATCCTTTGCCCTGGATCACGAGATCCAAGGGGTTATCCGTCTGTTGGAAATTTCCTTGTGAAAAGATGATCTCGTTGGCGGCTGGCCGGGTGCCCAGGCCGATTTGCAGTCCGCTCGGTATCACGGTTTGGGAGCCCGCTGCAGCTCCAGGCTGAATGAAGTTCTGATATAGCAAATCCTGGAACTGCATCCGGCGCATCTTAAAGCCGTTCGTGTTCGCGTTTGCCAGATTGTGGGCGATGCTGTCCACGTTCATCTGCTGAGCCGTCATGCCGCTCGCCGCACTATATAAAGCTCGAATCATATTGTCCTCTTATTCCGGTTTTTCATTATCAGACTCTTGCGACGTCTTCAATCACTTTCTTGTTCATGTCGCTGCCAACAGTCATCGCTTTCTGCAGCATTTCAAACTGGCGCAACACCGTGACTAGCCTGACGGCCGACTCGGCTGGCTGATAGTTTGCTGCCTCCAGCTTTCCCTGTTGAAGTTCAGCTTGCGCGGCCGCCGTGGGCTTGATATCCGTGGCCGACAGCTGGAAGTAATTTTGGCCGTGTTTCGATAGGGCGTGAACGTCGGTAAAGTCCACCAGGTCGATGTGGGCGATATCCAGCCCGTCCTGGCGAACCATGCCATCGGAGCCGATCTCGATCGATTTCGTCGGGTCAACATGAATGGCTTTGCCGTCCTGACCGCGCAACGCGTACCCCTGAGACGTTTGAATATTCCCTTCGGGCGAGAGCTTAAAACCGCCGTCACGCGTGAACAGAGTTCCCCCTGGCGAGTTGACTGCAAAGAAGCCCTTGCCTCCGATAGCCAAGTCCAATGGATTGTCAGTGGTGCTCAACGAGCCTTGCGAGAAGTCCGTCCACTGCTTTTGCATTACCGGTTCAGTCATGAGATTTGAACCGGAGGGTGATTCGGCGTCAGCCGATACATAGAGGTTGTAGAACTCGCGGTCCGCTTTAAATCCTGGAGCGGAAGCGTTCGCCATGTTGTTGGCCAGCAAATCCAGGCTCTCCATTCGAGAGCGCATCCCGCTAGCTGCAGCCATTGTGAGTGGGTCCATATGCTTGACCCGATGAATGCAATTTGCGGTCCGTTCAATATTAGGTCGAATATTTCACAATTAATGCCGAAAAGATAGTAACGGAACAGAACGAGACGACAAAATTGTGCCAAATCGGGACGAGTGCCAATTTGGTATCTCAAGGGTCGGGACTAAGTCCATGAAAACGCGCTCTTGCGGGTTGGCGATCAATCTGCATTTGTCCGTTGCGTGAATGTCGCCAGCACACCAATCACCCCGAACGCTCCAAAGGCGGCCGTACTACAAAAGCAAGCTACCGAAGCGGAAGCTGTCAAACCTTTAGTGCATTTCAATGCGCTCCTTAGTCTTTTAATTGGAGACAAGAGCGACGACGGTCCCGGTGATCAAGAGCAGGACCTGTCATCGAATCAACCCCGTGGTGCAGCTAATCGGAAGAACGATGGCGCTAAGAAAGAGGAATCGGTCTCAAGCCTATCTTCGACGCTGCTTGCCCTCGGACGCGGTCTGCCGTTGCAGCCGCCTTCGCCGCCCAGATCTGGTGAGAACGCACCAAGACTCAACGATCAACCTGGGGCTGAAAATTCAGCGGCCGGAACCATAGCAGCAGGGCTCCAACTTTCGACATCCCAAGCAATTGTTTCGAACGCACTCGATAGTAAGAGAATCGAAACCCCGGCCGCCGACAATCCTCTGAATGAAGACTTTGCGCCGCCGATCGCGAAGATATCCAACGCACCGAGCTCCGCCCCAATCGCCTTCGCCGCACATCTGACCGAAACTCGAAGCGCAACTGACAAGCAAACCCCACCTTTCTCTAAAGGCAAAGACGTCAATTCGGCCCTTCCGGCTGCCAACCCTGGCCAGAACACAACGCCTCTCGCGCCCGCTGGGAATTCTAAGGGTTCAGAACAGAACCCAAACCAGAATCAACCCAAAGAGAAGCCCCAAATTGCAACCAAACCCGGCGACATGCAAAAAGACGGCTTGGGCACCCCTTCTGACCCAGCTGCGAGCACTAACTCTACCGCGCCGAGCAGCCCGTCGGCAGCGAATAACGGTCGTGAGACGCCTAAAACGACCGCAGCCTCGTCCGCAACCGCCGAATCCGCTCAAGTCGAATCGAAAAGTGATACAAATCCCAAGCTCCGCCCACAACCAGCTAGAGAGATCTCGTTACGTATCCCTGGGGCTAATGCCGGGGGAGTCGATTTGAAGATCACGGAAAAAGCGGGGAAGGTGCAGGTTACCGTTCGGACAGACGATGAAACGCTCTCTCATTCATTGAGGTCCGATCTGGGCGACTTAGTGGGGCGGCTGGAAAAGAAGGGATTCACGACTGAAACCTGGGTGCCCGGCGATAAAGCCGGCGAGCACCTTACTAACACCGAATCAGCGGGCGCGCAATCCGATCCGGGCAAGCAGCACTCCGGGGACGGCTCGGAGCAGGGTGGCGGCGCTCGTCAGCAGGGGCAGAATAGGCGCCCCCAGTGGATGAATGATCCTGAAACCAATTTTTCAATCGAGCAAGAAGGAGAAATGAATTGACACCCAGCATAGGAAATTTGACGGCGCCCACCAGCGCCAACCTCCCGGCACCGAGCCTTAAATCACCCCAGGACGCCCTGGCTAATGAGAGCACGTTCTTGAAGCTGCTTGTGACGCAACTCAAGAATCAGGATCCGTCCAATCCTCAGGACGGGACCCAGTTTGTGGCCCAGTTGGCTCAATTTAGCGGGCTCGAACAGCAACTCCAGATGCGCCAGGACTTGGATTCTATCAAGCAGACGCTCCAACCGAGCGCGGCCCCGCCCGCGACGAAGCCATAAAGGACTCACATGTTTACATCTTTTTCTACAGCGCTCTCAGCGCTCAATGCCAATTCCACCGCCATCGACGTGGTCGGCAACAATTTGGCCAACATGAACACAACCGGCTACAAGACGAATGTGATCTCCTTCCATGATTTGGTGAGCCAGTCTCTCGGGTCGGGTGTGGGTGGAACACAGGTCGGCTCCGGCGTGGGACGGCCCACCACACTCCGGCAATTCTCGCAAGGCGCTTTGCAGACTACGTCAGGTCCGCTGGATGCGGCGATCCAGGGCGACGGCTTCTTCATGGTGCAAACCGCCAACGGCTCGAATCAGTTTACTCGAGCCGGCAACTTTCAGGTTAATAGCGACGGGCTGCTCATCACCGCGACCGGCGAAAGGGTGCAGGGCTGGAGCCAGGTGGGAGGAGTTCTGAATACCAATGTTCCACCGGCCAATCTGGCAGTCCCAGTGGGCAGCATCAGCGCACCGATTGCTTCGAAATCCATGTCATTCGACATGAATCTGGACGCCTCAGCCGTCGCAGGTACGCCTAAGGGCACGTTCTCGACTTCGATTCAACTCTATGATTCGCTAGGTGTATCCCACATCGCCACAGCCACCTTTACAAAAAATGCGACAACGGCTGGACAATGGGACTACTCCATCACCGTTCCAGACTCGGACCTGAAGAATCCATTCACCCCGGTGACCGGTAGCCTGACCTTTGACTCTAACGGAAAACTAGCCACCCCTGCCGCAACCGATCCATCGCCTCAGATCCAGATTCAAGGGTTCGCCGACGGTGCTTCCGACACCACCATCAATTGGAACCTGTACAACGGCACGAGCGCCCGCATCACCCAGTTCGCTCAACCATCGGTAGTTACGGCTGTCGCACAGGACGGCATGGCGGCTGCACAACTGATTCGGGTTGGGATCGGTGACAACGGCAAGGTGCTCGCGGAATATTCGAATGGGCAACAGCAAGTAGTCGGACAGCTTTCGATGGCTCTCGTGCGCAATCCGGGTTCACTGATTGCAGTGGGCAACAACGATTATCAGGTAAGCGGCGAGACTGCTGCCCCGGCTGTAGGAGTGCCGGGAACCGGGGGACTGGGCACAGTATCCGGCGGCTCTCTCGAGTCTTCGACGGTAGACATCGCGAGGGAATTCACAAATTTGATCGTTTTCCAGCGCGGTTACCAAGCCAACTCGAAGGTGATCACGACAGTCGATCAGCTGAGCCAGGAAACGATCGCTTTGAAGACTTAAGCGATGACGCCCATCGAAGAGATCGCGCATCTCGCCGATGTTCCGATCGATGTAGAGGTGGAACTCGGACGCAAGATCATGACGATAGCCGAGATTCTAACCCTCGACGTGGACAGCATTATCCGCATGCCCCGTTCGGCGGGCGAGAACATCGACATTTTTGTGGGCGCGAGCTTGGTGGGCTACGGCGAGATCGTGATCATCGAGGACGCGGTCGGGGTCCGAATCACGGACTTCAATCAGGAAGAATGACGGAATTACGATGGACCTAATTCAGCAATCATTCGGGATCACGCTGGTCTTCCTGGCGTTATGGCTAACGCTCTGGTGGCTCAAGAGGCGCGGGTTTGCCAGTTTGGGAACGCGGCTAAAATATTCGGATCAGAAGCGTGAAATGGAGACGATCGAACGATTGGCGTTGACACCCCAACACTCGGTTCAGTTGATTCGGGTGCAGAACCGCGTGCTCCTGCTTGGGCTGCACCCAGCCGGGCTGACTGTCCTTAGCGAATCATGCATTGCAGATTCGAAATTGCGGGAGACAGCGCCTAAATGAGAAACGCGATCAAACTAGTTGCCCTGCTCGCATTCGCGGCTCCCCTCGGCGCCGATAATCCCTTTGGATTGTCGCTTAATTCCGCTAAGGGCACCTCGTCGCTTGGCGTACCGCTTCAAATCGTCGCCGCTCTCACGTTGATGACGCTGCTGCCCGCGATAGTGATGTCAGTGACCCCTTTTCTTCGGATCACGATCGTTCTGCACTTCTTGAGACAGGCACTTGGCACGCAAGGTACCCCCTCGAACCAAGTGCTCATCGGACTGGCGCTCTTCCTAACCATATTGATCATGCAGCCAGTAACCTCCGAAATGTATTCAAAGGGCTGGGAGCCGCTTGAGAAGGGCGACATCACGACGAGTCAAGCGTTTGACGCTGGGACGCAGCCGCTCAAGACATTCCTTGTACGTTACGTCCGCGAAAAAGACGTGCGGCTGTTTCTAGAGATTTCCCACACGCCCGCACCGGCACGCCCGTCTGACCTCGGCCTTGCCGTGCTGGTTCCCGCTTACGTGCTCTCCGAGTTAAAGACCGGGTTTCAAATTGGAGCTGTGCTGTTCCTGCCGTTCCTTGTGATCGATCTGGTTGTTGCGTCGGTGACTCTTTCGATCGGAATGGTGCAGCTTCCACCTGTCATGCTGTCCGCCCCGTTCAAAATTCTGCTCTTCGTCCTGGTGGATGGCTGGAACCTGGTGGTGGGATCGCTGGTCCGGAGTTTCTACCAAGTATGAATTCGGCGCTGGCCATCGAGGTATTCCGGCAGGCGCTCTGGACCACATTTTGGCTCAGCCTGCCGCTGCTTTCGATTGGTCTCGTAGTGGGAGTTGTCGTCAGTCTGCTGCAGGTGGTCACGTCCATCCAGGATTCCAGCTTTGGCGCAGTGCCCCGCTTGGCAGCGTTTCTGTTCGGACTACTCTTCCTGCTGCCTTGGATGACGGCCAAGCTAGTCTCCTACACTACCGCGTTGTTTGGAGACTTCAGCCGCTATGCCCGGTGAACTCTCCGTTCCGCTTCCGACTCTTTTTGGCTTCCTGCTCGTTTTGGTTCGAGTCTCAGGCGTGATCATCTTCGTGCCGATTCCAGGCATGCAGGGACTGTCCGAAGCGGCGCGAGTGGTCCTCGCATTGGGTTTGACCATAACGCTTATGCCGGCTTGGCCCCAATTGCCAGTGGCAGAGCTTTCGCTGGCACGCCTTCCTGGCTGGATAGGCGCCGAGTTCGCGTTTGGCTTGTTGATCGGAGTCGCTCTTTCTCTGCTTCTGGAAGGCGTGCAACTCGCCGCGCAGATGGTAGGCCTCCAGGCGGGCTACTCCTTCGCATCCACGATCGATCCGACAACGCAAGCCGACGTCGCCGTCCTCCAGATGATCACCCAGCTTTTCTCGGGATTTCTCTTTTTTGCGCTGGGACTGGATCGCGAAGTAGTTCACGCACTCGCGGCAAGCCTAAATCATATTCCGACGGTGGCCCTTCTGGCGCACGGGCCGGTAATGGAGGCAATCGTCAAGCTGGGCTCTCAGATCTTCATCGTCGGGCTGCGGCTCTCAATGCCAGTTTTGGCCCTCTTGATCTTGATGGATTTGTCATTCGCCATTATGGGCAAGGTTCATTCACAGTTCCAGATCATGTCTCTATCGTTCGCGGCCAAAATGCTGGCCGGCATGGCACTGTTTGCGATCACGCTGGCTGCTTTTCCGAGAATATTGCAGAGCGCAGCCACTCATACATTTGAGGTGTTGGTCCCGCTGCTTGGAAGATAGATGTCAGATCAAGGCCAACGCACAGAAAAGCCGACAAAACGAAGGCTGGATAAGTCCCGTAAAGAAGGACAGTTCCCGGTCAGCCGCGAATTCGTCTCAGCTCTGCAATTCCTTGCGTTCGTATGGCTATTCGTGACTTGGAGCGGCCACTTTGTCGACCGAAGCCGCGAGTTTACCAGGGCCGTGCTCCTGCAGGCCTTCCACACCGAAGTGAATCGATGGGGTTTAGTGCGTCTGTATCGGGAAGCCTTATTCAGCATCTTCGTCCCGCTCTTCCTGGCGGGGACTTGCCTGATGGCCATCACCCTCGCCGGGCAAATGGGGTCCACGCAATTCGGATTTTCGGCGCAGAAGCTGGTTCCTCAATTCAACCGGCTCAATCCGATGAAAAAGATTCAAGAATTGCCGAAGCAGAATCTCGCATCGTTAGGTCAAGCCCTTTTACTCCTCCCTATTTTCGGTTATGCCGTTTATCGGATCGCGGCTGACAGTTTGCTCTCCTATTTGTCTCTTCCCGGGCTCTCCATCCTGCCGGCATTCCAACTGATCACAGAATCTTATCGGACGCTTTTATGGAAAGCCGCTTACATTCTTTGTTTCCTCGGCTTTATCGACTTGGTGCGACAACAGAAACGGCACGCCAAGAGCCTTAAGATGTCGAAGCAAGAGGTCAAAGAAGAATCGAAGGAAACAGAAGGCAATCCACAGATGAAGCAGCGGGTTCGCCGCATCCAGAGAGATCTCGCGCGACGCAGCATGATGAAGGAGATCCCCAAGGCGACGGCGATTATCGTTAATCCTACTCACTATGCGGTCGCGATCCGGTACGACATGGACTCAATGGCCGCCCCCAGGGTTGTCGCCAAAGGCAAGAATTATTTAGCGCAGAGGATCCGCCAAATCGCCAACGATCATCAGGTGCCAATCGTCGAGAACCAGCCGCTCGCCCAAGCGTTATACAAGTCGGCGGATGTGGGGCAGGACATTCCACCGCACCTGTACCGCGCAGTGGCCGAGATTCTCGCCTATCTGTTCAAGCTGATGAATCAGGGGAGGCGCTAGTTGGCCACCAGTCTACAACCCGCCATTCGCCTCGATCCGGCCCAGCAGGCCAAAGCGGGCGGCAAATCGTCGGCGAGCTCCGTCCTCGGCTTCCTTCAAATCGCCGCGGGACCGGAGTTGGTGATGCCGCTCGCGGTTCTCGGCATCATCATGGCGATGATCACGCCGCTGCCGTCGTTCTTCCTCGATCTATTGTTGAGCGCCAATATCACCATGTCGGTGATTGTCCTGCTGGTGGCAATGTACATCACCAAGCCAGCCGAGTTCAATGTATTCCCCACGGCGCTCCTGTTGATGACGCTCTTTCGACTCGCGTTGAATATCTCCTCATCACGCCTGATCTTGCTGAATGGCAGTACGGGAACTCATGCTGCAGGCGACGTGATCGAGGCATTCGGCGCGTTTGTCGTAGGCGGCAACTACATCATCGGCGTCGTCGTCTTCCTGGTACTCATCGCGATTCAATATGTGGTGATCAATCACGGTGCGGTGCGCATCTCCGAAGTAACGGCACGATTCACATTGGACGCACTGCCCGGAAAGCAGATGTCGATCGATTCGGATCTCAACTCAGGTCTGATCGACGAAGCGGAAGCGCGCTCAAGAAGACGGCAGTTGGCTGGCGAAGCCGAGTTTTACGGCGCAATGGATGGGGCGTCGAGATTCACTCAGCGCGATGCCGTGGCCAGCATCCTCATCACGGCGATCAACATCATTGCGGGGTTCCTGATCGGCGTGCTGCAACACGGGATGGATCTGAAAAGGGCGATAGAGACCTATACGATCCTAACGATCGGGGATGGTCTCGTGACGGTCATCCCGGCCCTAATGATTTCCATTTCGGGAGCCCTGATTGTCACTCGCGCCAGTTCGGATACCAAATTGGGAGCGGACTTTCAACGGCAGATCTTTAGTAACTCGCAACCGCTCTTATTGGCCGCCGGGGTTCTGATCGCGATGGCAGCCTTTCCCGGTCTGCCTAAAATTCCGTTCCTCCTCATCGGGGGCTCGCTGGGGACGGTGGCATGGCGCATGCGTCAAAAAGTTGCCATTGAAGAGAAAGCTGCCGCGCCAGTCAAGGCTGCTCCGAAGGAGAATGTCGAGTCGCTACTGCGGGTAGAGCCGCTGGCGGTGGAAGTTGGTCTGGGACTGGTGAAGATGGTGGAGGGGGCGCAAAATTCGCCGCTCCTCCGCCGTATTTCGAGCATTCGAAGGCAATTGGCGACGGAGCTGGGTTACGTTCTTCCGCCGGTGCGCGTCACTGACAATCTAGCGCTAAAGGCTCGGGAGTACGTCATCCTCTTAAAAGGCGTTGAACTAACGCGTTACGAGTTGATGCATGGCATGGAATTAGCGATTTTTCCAGGGGATAAAGCGCCTCCGATTGCCGGAATACCCACACGTGAGCCAGCATTTGGAATCTCGGCTGTCTGGCTGGCACCGGAAAATGTCGAGAGCGCGCGGAGCTCAGGCTACACCATCGTCGACTCTATCAGCGTGCTGGGCACGCATCTAGGCGAGACAGTTCGCCGCCATGCATATGAGCTATTTTCCCGGCAAGACACGAAGAAGCTACTGGATCGGGTGTCCGAAGAGAATGCCAAAGCGGTGGAGGACTTGGTCCCGAAGTTGCTCTCTATGGCAGCGGTACAGAAGGTGCTTCAAAATTTGCTCCGGGAACGTGTTTCAATTCGGGACGCCGTCACCATTCTGGAAGCGTTAGGCGAAGCGTCGGCCATCACGAAGAATACGGTGCTTCTCACCGAGTACGTCAGACAGGGCATACGGCGACAAGTAGTGAAACCGTATCTCAATGCGGCCGGTGAGCTACCTTCTTATTTTCTCGATCCGGCGACCGAGCAGGCCATCGAGAGCAGCGTGGAGCACACCGAGTCGACCAGCCACCTCAATCTCGCGCCGCAGCGAGTGCGGGAAATTATCGACCGGATCACCAAGTTTGTCGGCTCATCCGACAGTCCCATCGTGGTATTGGCGAGTTCGGGATCCAGGTTTTTTCTGCGACAGATCACGGAGGCGTCGGCGCCGAATCTGACCGCCATCTCGCACAATGAGGTGCCGGCGGGGGTTAAAATCCTTTCGCTCGGGGTAGTGAAATAGCAGTTCGATGGATAAGGAGCAGGCATGAAATTGAAATCGTACTTCGCGGCCAGCGTCGAGTCGGCGTTGAATTCCGCTCGTCAGGAGCTTGGGCCGGACTCGATGCTGGTCGACTCGCGCCGGACTAGTGCGGAGACGAGACATCTGGGCGAGTACGAGGTTGTGTGCGCGGTGTTCCCGCCGAATACAGCCTCCGCACCGGTTGGCGCCAACGCGGAAGAGCCCCCCCAGCCTGCATTCGTTCAGCACTTTCGCGCGCCCGGTCTCGAAAAGCTGTCGCAGGAGGTGTCCGATCTGAAGCGTTCTATGGAGCGCATGGCGATGACCATAAACAGGTCGGGTGCCGGGTTCTCCAATCTGCTCTCTAACCCCGAGCTGGCCGAAGTGTTTACCAAGCTTACGGCCGCCGAGGTGGACTCTGCTTTGGCGCACGAAATTGTCGCGAACATTGGACAGCGAATGCAGGATGATTCAAGTGCGGAGTTAATGCTCGCCGAGGCTGTTGAGGAAATGCTGGCCGTCGATCCTCGACTTGGACGGCCGGGATCGGTGCGGACAGTTGTGGCTTTGGTTGGCCCCCCCGGCTCAGGCAAGACCACAAGTCTGGTGAAGCTTGCCGCAATTTACGGCTTGGCGACGCGCAAGCCAACACAAATCATCACGCTGGACACATATCGCGTTGCGGCGGCCGAGCAGTTGCGGACCTATGCGGCGATTCTCGGGGTCGGCTTCCAGGTGGTGGAGACCACGACAGCTCTGGCGCAAGCGCTCGAGGAACACCGGCAAAAGGACCTGGTTCTTATCGACACGCCCGGGTTTGGGGCCAGAGATATCGAGGATGCCGCTGACATCGCTCGCTTCCTCTCCACGCATCCCGACATCGATATCCACCTCGTTTTGCCAGCATCCCTGAAGGCCATCGATCTGAATAGGGTAGCCGAGAGATTTGAGATCTTTCGGCCCGCCAAGCTCCTATTCACCCTGATGGACGAGACGCAAACCTATGGAGCCATTTTGAACCTGGTGGTAAGCACAGGGAAGCCGGTTTCGTTTCTGTGCAACGGCCAACAGATTCCTGAAGACTTGGGGATCGCCAAGAAAAGCTTACTGGCGGATCTAATTCTAAAACGAGAATACATGCAAAATGCACTAAGCGCCGCCGTGGCGGCCGCTTAATTGGACGGGACGTGCGAGTTGAGCCGACTAAATGAATAGATATCAGGTGGTGGAGGATGGCGTAGAAGAACGAGAACGACTGATTCTCGAGCATCTCCCGCAAGTAAAGCTGATCGCCCGTCGAATACATGACCGGCTGCCCGAGAGCGTAAACCTCGACGATCTGATATCGACGGGCACCATCGGGCTGATCGCGGCCATCGACCGTTTCGATGCGAGTCACAACGTCAAGCTCAAAACGTACGCCGAGTACAAGATCCGCGGAGCCATCCTGGATAGCCTGCGGGGTCTGGACTGGGCTCCGAGACAGCAACGCAAGCGGGCCAAACAGATCGAGGCCGCCATCGCGGCTGTCGAGCAGCGGCGTCATCGCACTCCCACCGAGGAGGAGATTGCCGAGGAACTCAAACTTACGATCGACGAATATCATGAGTGGCTGGTCGAGATTCGAGGGGTGAACCTGGGAAGCCTGGAATGCGCGTCGCAGGAGGATGAGGGGCATGACCTGCTCCGGTATATTTCGGACGACGAGGAAAACTGGCCGTCCAGACTGCTGGAGAAAGCGGAACTGCAGCGGCTGCTGGCCGAGTCGATCGAGCGAATGCCGAAGACTGAAAAAATCGTGCTCAGCCTGTATTATCACGAGGAGCTTACATTGCGGGAAATCGCGAAAGTGGTGAATCTGCACGAATCCCGGGTATCGCAGCTCAAGTCGCAGGCGATTCTTCGATTGCGTTCGTTTATCGAGAAGCGCTGGCCGCTTCAGAAAGGGGGTTAAGGCATGGGAGAGGAAACGCAAGCTGTTGGAACCTGGCTCGTGGAGCAGTGGAGCACTCGATTCGGCCAAGTGATCGAGTCGATGACGGGCGAATCCGGAAGTCTATCCGTCACGCAAACTTCTCACCCAGCGGGAGGCGAGTTTTTCTGGTGGGAACAAGCATTCAGTTTGGCGCCGAACGCAACGGTATGGATCGCCAGCAGCGCCGCAGAGGCGATTGGCGGCCGCATATTACGTGCTGCTGGCGTCGAAGACGGTAGCGCGGAAGATGCCAAGAGCACTTACCAAGAGGTTCTAAACCAGTCGCTCTCGAGCCTTTCCCAGGCCATGACCAGCCGACTACGTAAAGAGGTGTTGTGTTCGAGCGGCAAAGAATCGGCACCGGATCGAGAGACCCATCCGACCTACTCGGTGAGCTTCGCCCTGCCCGACATCGAAGTGAATCTTATCGTCGTATTAAGCGAATGCTTAATGGCCGCGTTGCACGAGCGGGAAGCGCCCAAGTCGCTAGAGAGCAAACCCGCAAAGCAGATCGCGCCCGAACTCCCCTCCGCCTCAGCGGCCCCGAAGTCCTCCAAGTCGCTCGATTTGTTGCTGGATGTAGAACTGCCGATCAGCGTTTCGTTTGGGCGCACGCAGTTGCCGCTGAAAGACGTAATCAAGCTGACCACTGGCTCTATCGTCGAGTTAAACCGGGCCGTTTCGGAGCCCGTAGAAATCATCGTCAACAACTGCGTGATCGCCAAGGGTCAGGTGGTTGTGGTGGAAGGAAATTTTGGAGTGCGCATACAGCAGGTGATCAGCCGCCAGGAACGGCTGAGGACAGTCAATTAGGTACTTATCATGAATCTTATTTTGCAGTTGGCCCCCCTGATAATCCTGACTGCAGGCATTATAGTTTGCGCCTATATCTTCGTCACGCTTAAGAAGGAAATACACGCGCTCTCTCAACGCATTCAGGAGCAGCACAGAGAAATCCAGAACCTCGAGCAGCGGACGCTGGCTCAACTCGACGACGTCAGAACGGGTTTGCAGGAGATCGATGAGCGTGCTGGCGTTCTTGTCCCTCCGCCGGCGCCCCGCTCGGGACTGAATTTGAACAAACGAAGCCAAGTTCTACGAATGTCGAGACACGGAGAAAACGAATCCAATATCGCGGCAGCTCTAAGTCTGCCGCGAAAGGAAGTAGAGCTGCTCCTCAAAGTTCAGAAGATCGTTCTCATCAACAGCGCGGCCAGCGCTACATCTTGACGCTACGGCCGCTCATGCGTGCCCGGGGGGCCACCCGGTCCGACTGAACACCGTCCATTGTGACGGTCACGGTGGTTTCATGCTTGTCCCGCATCAGCTCTACCGCAAACGTCTTTTTGGAACGGGCGGAGCGGACTGCGCTTGTGACCTCTCCCGGCGTTGTCACAGCGATCTGATCTATTTTCACCAGGACATCACCAGCCTTAATGCCAGCCTTCTCGGCCGCTGATTCTTTAACAACCGCTCTGACAAGCACGCCTTCTTTCACGCCAAAGTATTCAGCCAATTGCTTGGTCAGCGATTCCGCCTCTATTCCCAGCATGGAACTGCTCCAGGTGGTGAACACTCGCGGGATGTCAGGCATCTGAATGTTAGGCATGTCTAACCAGGTATCGCCGCTGTGGCTTAGAACGACGCCGGATTTCCTCGATCCCATGACGACCGGAATCGCCTGCGAGGAGCCGTTGCGGCTAATCAGAAGCTTGACTTCGCGGCCAACGGGAGTCTCCCGAACCAGGCGCATGAACTGTTCCGTTCCCTCCACTCGCTGACCGTTGTACTCCAGGACAACGTCGCCTACCTTGACGCCAGCCTTGGCTGCGGCACTCTCGTCTTCCATGCGCGTGATCTCCACGCCGTGCGTATCCTTGAGTTTCAGCTCATGCCCGCGATTGGAATCCAACTCGGCGACTCCCACACCCAGATAGCTTTGGCCTCCCATGGCTGCCCCCCGCAGCGCAAACACCATGGGGGCCCCGGGCGGCTCCGGCGGCTGAGGCGGGGGCATCGGGCCTTGTGCGCCCAAGGGCGACATCGCCAAAATCATCGTGCCAATCGGCAGGAAGTTCGTCATCATACATTTCTCCCGGAAGACTTTATTTCTGACGGCGAAGGTAGATGGTTCCACCCGACACATAGATCCGAAGCACGGGACCGCCGCCATTCAGCGCGCCTTCGGCCAACATCGGAACCGAGCCGTTCGTCCCCGACGGGCGGATTCGTATTTGCGGAAAATCAGAGACTATTCCCCGCCCGCCCGTGGATTCGTTCCTAGCCTGAACCGTCACTGGTATGTTGGACGACAGAAAAACCGTAATGTCACCAGAGCTGGTGCTGAGAAGCGAATCCTCGATTTTGGTGACCGAGAGAAGTTCGGCCATTATGTTGCCGATCGCGGTTGTTGCCCGCAAAGATCCGCCGCCAATGTTTCGGAGCCGGATGGCCCCGGCGGTGGATTCGCAACGCACTCCCTTGGAGGCGCTGACCTGAATCGCACCGCCGGAGTTGTCAGCCGTCACCAGCCCCGCCGCCTCGCGGACCTCAATCACCCCGCCTGCCGTGTGGGCGTACACTTCGCCAGCCGATCGATCCACTTGTACATTGCCGCCGCCAGTTGAAGCATGCACCGTGCCCTCAATGTCGTGAATGACGATATCGCCCCCAGCCGTTTCAAACCAGGATTCGCGTCCAACTGAATCAACCCGGATGTTGCCGCCGCCCGAGAAACAGCGAACACCTCCCGCAACTCGTCCAATGCGAACCTCGCCCCCGCCGGTCTTCAACGACACGCTAGCTCCAAGGCGATCCAGCTCAATACGTCCGGCCGCAGTCGCCGCTTGCAAATGGCAAGCCAAGTCCGATGCAACTACATTTCCACCCAGCGTTGTAACAATAACTTCTCGAAGGGTATTCGGGACGATTAGCGAAAGTTCGGCTGAGTGCATCACCCGTCGCGGCGCGGCCATCTCCAGGGAGAGCATTGTCCCGAACGTTTTCGGTTTTAGAAGGAAATCGCGGAGCGATTGTTCCGCTTCAGCGCGAGAGCTCGTTCGCACGCGAGTCTTGAGAGTGTAAGTGACAGGACCGCCCCCATCGTGGCCGCGAACTACAATCGATCCTTCCGTGGCGACATGAACGCGCCCGGTAGGATCGACGGGAATGGTCCCGGTCTGCGTCTGCACCCAGTCGGCTCCCTCACGAGTGACGGGCGGCTGCGCCGTCGCGAGGCTGACGAGCCCTAAGAGTGAAATAAGTGCCCTCAATGCTGATTCTCTTGCGACCGCTTGTCTTGCGCCTGCTTGTCTTGCGGAACGCTCGTTAGAACGACTCCACCGAGGCCTTCATGTCGTGAAGGGCCTTCTGGCACCTCATCCGCACATACCCGTTATCTTCCTTGCGCATGAGTTCCTGCAGCACGCCTACCATCTGAGGCTGTTCTTTTTGTTGAATCAGCAGATCGATTACCTGAGTCCGCACACCGGGATTTTTGTCAGCAAGCAAAACCCTCGATAGAGTCTGACGCACTTCGGGATCGCCCGCCGAACCTTTCAAACCTTCCAGCGCTTTCAGCCGAACTCCCGCATTGGTGTCATGCTGCAAGGCGAAAAGGAGCGCGTTCCGAACCTCGGTCATTTCCGGCCGGCTTTTCAGCAAGTCCATGGACTCCACGCGCAGTCCAGGGTCGGCCTGGTCCTTCGCTGCCGTCAGCAGAAGGCGCTGGATTGGCTCGTCGCCCATATTGCCGGTCAGCGTTCGTTGCCGGGTTTCCTCAACCACAATCTGGATCTTTCCCGACCCGTCCGGCTCCACGTAACGCACCCGCGATGCAATTGGATCCGCGATTCCCGCCGAGGTGAACCCGCTCAGAGCCCCGGCCGGAACGAAACGCGCGCCAAAGAATCCCATCGCTACTAAAGCGAGCGCGCCAATGGGCTGCGCGACCGACGGCACGTGGAAGCGGATGGTGAACATCTCCCGCAAATGGCCCCAGACGGACGCATGACGATTCGACGCGGCCGACAAGCCTTCTTGAAACTCTTGCCGGGAACGCCGTAACAGGTCTGACGATACCGTCAACTCGCCGTGATCGAAGGCAGCATGGAGTTTCCTCTCTTTTGCCAGCTCGCCGCGGCAAAGCTGGCACCCGTCGAGGTGGGACTCCAATCGGTCCTCTTCGTCGAAGGACAGCTCGCCATACAAGAACAGCGGAATGCCATTGCGAACTTCTTCGCACGTCATACAAAATCTCCCAAAGACGCGCGCATTTTTTGAGTCGCGCGAAATAAGCAATTTTTCGCGGCTTCTTCCGATGTCCCTAAAGTTTCACCGATGGCGCGCAACCTCATTCCTTGATAGTGCCTCAATTCGAATACCATGCGCTCGCGAGGGGTGAGCGCTTCCAGCACCTCGCGAATCCGGCCCTTTAGCTCATTGCTCATGAGTTGACGCTGGGGGTCGCCATGGGCACGCACTTCCTCCACCGTATCCATGCGATCGAGCACCCCGTCGGCCGTCTCTACAACCGTGGTCTCCTCTTTGCGCACGCGGCGCTTACGCAGGGCATCCAGGCACAAGTTGGTAACGATGCGGTACAGCCAAGTGTGAAAGCTGCAATCGAATCGAAAATTGTGCAAATTGCGGAAGACCCGCAAAAACGCTTCCTGATAAACATCGTTGGCGTCCTCGGGCGACCGCAGCAGGTTCAAAGCCAGCCTGAGCACGGACTGGTCATATTGACGCACCAGTTGCTCGAAGGCGCTCTGGTCGCCTGCTTGCGCCGCACGAATCAGTGCTGACTCATCCATCCTGGCGGCCGTTTGCGTCATGGTCGCGGCGATTGCTGATGTATTCCCCTGCAATGATCTATTGGACGGGCAGGCCCCGGAAACGTCACGCCGCTGCCCGCCGGAACACCCCACCTATTGTGGCATCTGCCCGCATGGAATTGCCTTTGGCACCCTCTGTTACCTTAATCGGTCCAAGCCGTATTAAATTTAGTTAAATCGGCTCGCTTCAGAATCGATAAGTAAAAGGAGCTTCATGTCTTTCAGAAACCATCCGTTTCGGGTTCTCGCACTTTTGTTTGCGGTGGCAGTGCCGCTCGCGGCTCAAAATGCTGCCATTGTCGGCACCGTCAAAGACGCTCAAGAAGGAGTGATTGCCAACGCGACCGTTACGCTCAACAACGCGGCCACCGCTATTGCTCAAACCACCAAGACCGACGCAACCGGGAACTATGAGTTCTCGGCAGTAAAGCCCGGTCAGTACACCCTGATGGCGGAACAGCCCGGCTTCAAGAAATTCGTTCAAAACCGCATCACTCTGGCCGTGGATGAACGCGCTCGCATTGACGCTGTCATGCAAGTTGGCGAGGCGAGCACAGCGGTCACAGTGGATGCGGCCGTGGTCGGAGTGCAGACCGAATCGTCAAGTCTAGGCGAAGTGGTGACCAATAAGAAGATCACCGAGATTCCGCTCAATGGCCGATTCTTCCTGGACTTGGCGCTGCTCACCACCGGCACGGTCGCGCCCAGCACGAATAATCGCACATTTCTGGCCGTGCCGAGCGGCATCGGCAGCTCCGGGATCAACGCGTCCGGCACGCGGGAGGATGCCACCAACTACCTGTTCGACGGGATCAACCTGAGCGACATGGTGCAAAACCAGATCACGTTCCAGCCAAACCTCGATATGATTCAAGAGTTTAAGGTCCAAACCAACGCGTTCACCGCCGAGTACGGCCGCAATGCGGGGATTATCATCAACGCGGTTTCTCTGTCGGGAACCAATGCCTTCCACGGCACCGCGTTCGAGTTCGTTCGGAATGAAAAATTCGACGCCAAGAACTATTTCGATCCAGCCGGGCCGATCTTCCCCTTCAAGCGCAACATCTATGGCTACAGCGTGGGAGGACCAGTCCGGCGCAACCATACTTTCTTCTTCACAAGTTATGAAGGGCGCCAGGGGCGCGAGGTCGCGTCTATCAAAGCGCAGGTGCCTACCTCCTCCCAACGCGCTTCCGCGACCAATTCCATCATTCAAAAGCTGCTCGCGGTGGTGCCGCAGGCCAACGATTCCACGGGGACGTTTTTCATCGGCTCTGCGCCTCGCAAACGCGAACTCAACCAGTTCACTGGGCGCATCGATCATAATTTTTCCGATCGCGACTCCATTTTCGGAACGTTCATTTCCAACCGCGACAGCCGCACCGAACCGACGCTTCAGGGGAACAACCTGCCGGGCTTCGGCGACATGCGTCCCGCAAAGCGCGAACTGCTGGCGCTCGGCTACACGCACGTCTTCGCTCCGATGCTGGTCAACGAATTTCGTGCCGGGCTGAATCGAGTCCGCATCGATTTTCTGCCGGCGTTCAACGGCAAGCTGGCGGACTTTGGAATCAGTTCGCCATCCAGCGTTTTCCCCGATTTTGTGGTCTCGGGCGGAATGTCATTCGGCGGCATTACCGGATTTCCTCAAGGGCGCGGAGACACGACATTCCAATACAGCGACACGCTGGCCTGGACTCGCGGACGGCACACCTTCAAGTTTGGCGAGGAGTTCCGGCGCGTTCGAAACAATAACTTCAATAACGGCACCGGTGGGTCGATCAACTTTCCAAACCTTGCAACCTTCCTGGCTGGTGCCCCGACATCGGCGACGGAGACCGCTCTCCCGGCTTCTCCCGCTCTGCGTGTGAGCGCACTGGATCTGTTCGCGCAGGACGATTTCAAAGTCAACGCCCGCCTCACCTTGAATCTCGGGGTTCGTTGGGAGTACAACGGCGTGCCGAACGAAATCCACAACCGG
Source organism: Bryobacterales bacterium (assembly GCA_038225555.1). GTDB lineage: Bacteria > Acidobacteriota > Terriglobia > Bryobacterales > Bryobacteraceae > JANXQZ01. Next base: position 49,969 of record JBBRRB010000022.1, on the reverse strand, counting down.
CTCTCGGTTTACGATTTTGCCCAGAACAAGTTGGTCCAAGTGGGCAGCGGAGCCGATCGTCCCTATCGCCGCCAGTTCACGAATTTCGGTCCGCGCATCGGCGTGGTCTATGACCCGTTCGGACTGGGGAAAACGGTGGTTCGAGCGGGGGCGGGAATCTACTACGATCAGCCTGTCACGAATATCGTCACTGGCCTGGGCTCGAATCCTCCGTTCTCCACTTCAGTCAACAATACGAGCAATGTGAGCTTGGCTGCGCCGTTCAGCCTGCCTCCTGGAACCGGCAGCGCGATCGCCGCCGTGGATCCGAACTTCCGGAGCGGCATCGTTTACTCCTACAATTTGAACGTCCAGCATGAGGTTTTGGCGACCGTGTTCCAGGTGAGCTACGTCGGCAGCCAGGGCCGTCACCTCAGGCTCATCGGCGATTACAACCAAGGCATCAACGGCGTGCGGCCGATTCCGAACTTCACCAGCATCACGGTTCAGGAAGCGGTGTCGAACTCGAACTACAACGGGCTCTGGCTCTCCGCCAACAAGCGGCTGGCGAAAGGCCTGACGTTCTCGGCGTCGTTCACTTTTTCCAAATCGATTGACGACAACTCGGTGGGCAGCAGCAATCCCCAGATCCAGAACTTCTACAACATCGGTGCGGAGCGCGCGCTTTCCGATTTCGACGCACGCCGACGCTTTGTCCTGAGCGGCGTTTATCTGTTTCCCTTCACCGGCAATGGCGCAGTGACGAAGCGCCTGGTGGAAGGCTGGAGCCTGTCGCCGATCGTAAACATGCAGTCGGGCAACCCGTTCAGCCCGATTGTGGCGCTGACTCGGACACTGGCTCCCGGAACTGTGGCCGTGCCCGGGACGTTGTATAACAGCGGCAGCCTGGAAGGGTTTGATCGCCCCGATTACGTGCCGGGACAGTCTCTCACTGTCGCGAATCCGTCTCCGACACTGTGGCTCAATCCGGCGGCGTTCGTGCGGCATAATTTGGGTTTCGGCAACGCGGGACGGAACATTTTGACAGGACCCGGCCTGCAGGATGTCGACGTAGCACTTTCAAAGTTGACGGCGATCACGGAACGGATCGGCGTCCAATTCCGCGCGGAGGCGTTTAATGTGCTAAATCATCCCAATTTCGGGCAGCCGGTGAACGCGATCACGGCCGCGACTTATGGGCAGATCACGGCTACTCGCGCGACGCGCGGCGACTTGGGGAGTTCTCGTCAATTGCAATTGGGAATCAAGCTGATCTTCTAATTGGGGCCGTGACACAATAGTCGGAACCCGCATGAAAACGGTTATCCGACTATTGCTGCCTCTCATCTTCATTGCTCTCCCACCCTTGAATAGCGCTGAGCTGCGGACCGAAACTGTGTTCGGTCCCGAAACGTCCACTGGCCGTTATAAGCATCCAGCCTCCATCACAGCCCTCGCAAATGGCGATTTATATCTGGTGTTCTATGGAGGATCCGGCGAGTACGCCACCGATACTTCCGTATTCGGAGCGCGGCTGAAGAAGGGGGAAACCCGCTGGTCGCCTCCGGTGGCAATCGCGCATGATCCATTTCGCTCGACGGGAAACGGAGTTGCTTGGCAGGCTCCCGATGGAGCAGTTTGGCTCTTCTACGTTGTCCGCTATGGCGCAACTTGGTCCACTTCCCGGATTCAGGTGAAGGTCTCGCGCGACAATGCGCAGACTTGGTCGGATGCGTCTGTGCTGGATGCTCGCGAGGGAATGATGGTGCGATGTCATCCGATCCTGCTGAAGAATGGCGATTACCTGCTTCCGATTTATCACGAAACGGGCCGGGACCCGGAGCGAGTGGGCCCAGACAGCGCCTCGTTATTCCTGCGATTCGACCCGCACCGCAAAACGTGGACGCCGACCGAGGAGATCCACTCGCGCCTGGGCAACATCCAACCAGCCGTGGCGGAGATCACTCCCCAATATCTTGTCGCCTACTGCCGCCGAGGGGCAGACTATGCGCCGCGCAAGGATGGGTTTCTGGTTCGTTCGGAATCGCGCGATGGCGGCCGAACCTGGACGGCGGGAGAGGATACGAAGTTGCCGAATCCCAACTCCGCTGTCGAATTCGTGAGACTGGCGAACGGCCACCTTCTGCTGGTATACAACGACAGCATGTATAAGAGGACGCCGCTGGTGGCCGCCATCTCGACTGATGACGATAGAACTTATGCGCTTCCGCGAACCCTGGCGGCCGGTGAAAACGACTTCGCTTACCCGGCGGCGGCTCAGACTGCCGATGGACTGATTCACGTCGTGTATACGTCTGACAAGCGGACGGTGATCCACCACGCGGTATTCAGTGAGGACTGGCTGGCGGGCAAGTGAGCCGGCGTTGATCCAGGATGCGAAGAAATGACCGCGTCCCCAGTTCAGCGACCGTCAGTCCGGTAGCGAGCGCCTCTTCCTCGGTAATCGCGCCGCAATTTAAACCCCGAAGAAAATAATTTAACAGCCCCTGGCCAGTAGCGGCATCGTCGAAAACATCGCCCACAAGCGTAGCTTGAGCGGCCTTCTCAACGAAATTCTTAAGCCGCGCGGAGGCAGCGGGAAGCCCTTGCAGGAAGAATGCGAAGACGGCGGCATAGCGCGTGGGCAGTTGTGCCGGATGCAGATCCCATCCCTGATAGAATCCGCGATACAGCGAGCGTTGCACCTGATCGAAGTGCAGCCGCCACGCGCGATGCACAACGCTTTTGTTCTCGGCTTCCTGCTCGGGCGCAAGCGCGCTGCCGCGGTGCGGTGCAATGGGCATCACGTTGGTGGCTCCATCCGACAATGTGACACCTCGGCCAGCGAGCGCCACCTGCATCACATTCCGCGCGAAGTCGCACGCCGGATGCGCCATCCCCTGATGCTCGGCCGTGATCTCGCATGCGGCGGTGTAGTCGTAGACGCCGAAGTGGGCTCCGCGGCAACGCCCATTGGCGGCTCGAATCAACTCAGGCAAGGCGACACGCCCGGAGGAATCGAAGATGCTTTCCGTGGTCTCAACCATGAGCTCGATGCGGATGGATCCGGCGACCAGCTGGTGCCCCGATTCAAAGCGCGACAACAAATCCGCCAGCGCCGCCACCTGTGCGGGCGAGGTGATCTTGGGTTGAGTCACTACGAAGTTGGCCGGCACCTTGCCGCCGGTCTGATCCAGCAGAGCATTGAGGAACAGATCGAGCGTCCGCACCGACCTGACTTTCAGAATCTGCGTCAACGGTTTAATCCGAATCCCGATAAACGGGGGCAGCGTTCCCGCGGCGAATCCGCGCGCAACCTCGACCGCAGCCTGCAGCGCGTGCCCATCCTCCTCGGCATCGGGGCGATTGCCGTAGCCGTCTTCGAAGTCGAGCCGGAAATCTTCCACCGCCTCGCGATTCAGCTTCTCGGCAACACGCAGATAGACCATCTCAGCGATGTCTTTCTGGATACCCAGCGCCTGAGCGAACTCGGTCGCGCTGGGCCCGTAGGTCGCCAGAGTCTGCCTGGCACGCGCGCCCAGATCGGCCGCCGTTTCCGCCCGAAAAAGATGAGCGCCGCCGTAAACCGTATGAACCGGCTGCCGCTCGCCGCTGTTCCCTGGACCTTCCGTGCTCTGCATCATAGTAAAGTAAAACACAAGTACTGACCCCATGACGTATTCGACTGTAGGCCGATCCGTACCGCGCAAAGAAGGGCGCGAAAAAGTGACAGGACAGTCGAAGTACGTCGATGACATCAGTTTCCCGGGTATGCTTCATGGCGTCACCGTCCGCAGCCCGATTGCCCGCGGCCGGCTTCGCAAAATCGAATTTACAGGCATGATTCCCTGGCACGAATTCACGATCGTGACCGCAAAAGACATTCCTGGCGAGAACTGCGTCCAGCTTATTCTTGACGATCAGCCCTTGCTGGCGGACGACCTCATCAACCATCCAGAGGAGCCAGTGGTGCTCTTGGCCCATCCAGACAAGTATTTGCTGGAACGAGCGCGCAATTTCGTAAAGTTCGACATCGAGCCCCTGCCGCCGGTTTTCACGATTGAGGAGTCTGAGGCCAAAACTGCAATCGTGTGGGGCGAAGATAACGTCCTGAAAAACTTCCGCATGGACAAGGGCGATGTGGAATCAGTCTGGGACACGGCGGGATTCATCGTGGAAGGCGAGTACCGCACTGGCGCGCAGGAGCAGCTTTACATCGAACCCAACGGCATCATCGCCACCGCGAATCCCGAAGACGGCATCACGATTTGGGGCTCAATGCAATGCCCGTACTATATTCATAAGGCTCTCCTGAAGCCATTCGGCCTGCCTCCGGAAAAAGTGCGCGTGATTCAGATGGAGACGGGGGGCGGATTCGGCGGCAAGGAAGAGTATCCGTCTATCATCGCGGGGCATGCGGCGCTGCTCGCGTGGAAATCGGGCAAGCCGGTCAAGCTGGTGTACGATCGAGCGGAGGACATGGCCGCCACCACCAAGCGGCATCCTTCACGCACTCGGCATCGAACCGCTGTTTCAAGCGACGGGAAACTCCTGGCGATGGACATCGAGTTCGTAATTGACGGCGGCGCTTATGCCACGCTATCGGCTGTGGTGCTTTCGCGAGGGACCATTCATGCGGCAGGTCCTTATGCCTGTCCCAACGTCCGAATCCGCAGCCGGGCGATGGCCACGAATTGTCCGCCGCACGGCGCGTTTCGCGGATTTGGCGCGCCGCAAAGCATCTTCGCGCTGGAGCGGCACATGGACAAAGTCGCGCGGACCGTCGGCCTTAGCCCCGAAGAGTTCCGTCGTCGAAATTTTCTCCATGAAGGTGACACCACCGCTACCGGCCAGATGATTCGAGAGCCTGTCGACCTGAATGCCATGCTTCAGCGAGCCTTCACGCTATCCGATTATCACGCTAAGCAGGAACGCTTTGCGCGCGATAACCAGACCAGCCAGGTAAAGCGCGGAATTGGATTCGCTTCGTTTTTTCACGGAGCGGGGTTCACCGGCTCGGGTGAGCGGTATCTGCAATCCGTGGTGGGACTGGAAGCCAGAGCGGATGGTTCGGTTCATATTCTGGCGTCCAGCACGGAGATCGGGCAAGGCACGAACACGATACTCTGCCAGATTGCGGCGGACACTCTGGGCATCGAGTACGACAGGGTTCACATCGCGCGCCCTGACACGAGGGATGTGCCTAATAGCGGTCCCACGGTAGCCTCGCGGACCTGCATGGTGGTCGGGAAATTGGTGGAGTCGGCTGCGATCGGGTTAAAGCGGATGTTGGCCGAGCAGGGCTTAGAGAAGTATCCGTTGCGATCATTCAGCCAATATGAAGCTCCGCCCGGAATATTCTGGGACGACGAGACGTACAAGGGAGACGCCTACGGTGCTTTCGCCTGGGCCGTTTATGTGGCAGAAGTCTCCGTGGACACGATCACCTTCGAAATGAAGGTCGAGGATTTTGTAGCGTTGCAGGAAGTGGGCCGAGTGATCCATCCGCTCTTGGCGGCAGGCCAGATTGAGGGCGGAGTGGCACAGGCCATCGGATACGCGCTGTACGAAAAAGTCATCTGGCGAGAAGGGCGCATGGCCAATCACCAGATGACCAACTACATTATGCCTACTTCGGCGGATCTTCCGCCCATCCGCGTCTGCTTCGAGGAGATGCCCTACGCCTACGGACCTCTGGGAGCCAAGGGCATCGGGGAGTTGCCCATGGATGGCCCCGCTCCGGCCATTCTGAACGCCATCGAGAATGCGACCGGCGTGCCGGTGAACGAAATTCCGCTCATGCCGGAGATGTTGATGGATGGCCTGGCATGCGCGTAATTCAATTTACCGTCAACGGCGTCAGCAATGAGGTGAACGTGTGGCCCATGGCTCGTTTGCTCGATGTGTTGAGAGAAGACCTAGGGCTCACGGGAACGAAAGAAGGATGCGGCGAGGGCGAATGCGGGGCCTGCGCGGTGCTGCTCGATGGCGAACTCGTCAACAGTTGTCTGATCCCGGTGGTGCAAGCAGATGGATCCAAAGTGGTGACGATTGAGGGCCTGTCCGGATCGCTGCAAGACGCGTTTTTGCGAACCGGCGGGGCCCAATGCGGCATCTGCACGCCCGGCATGATCATGGCGGCGCATGCGCTGCTGGAACGAACGCCGAAGCCAACGCTCGATCAAATTCGCGAAGGTCTGGCTGGCAACCTCTGTCGTTGTACGGGTTATCAAAAGATTTACGACGCCGTCGCGCTGGCTGCCGAATCCGCATGAGAGGGTTCGTTCCGGCCTACGATCTTGTCACGCCGCGAAACCTGGACGAGGTGCTTTCGCTGCTGGCCGAGGATTGGGAACGATGGCAACCAATCGCCGGCGGGACCGACATGATGGTCCTGTTCGAGGCTGGCAGGCTGGATCCGAAAAATCTCGTGAGCATCTGGGGCTTGCCGGAACTGAGCGGGATCGATGCCAGCCCTGCGCATGTGACACTTGGCGCGCTGACAACTTACTCGCAAGTGCGCAGGCATTCGCTCTTGCAGCAGGAATTTCCGCTGCTGGGTCTCGCGGCAAGTTGGACTGGAGGCATCGCCACGCAAAACCGTGGAACGCTCGGCGGGAACATCGTGAACGCTTCGCCCGCTGCAGACACACCTCCCGCATTGCTCGTCTATGACGCGGAGCTGGAATTAATCTCGCGCTCCGGTACAAGATGGGTTCGTTATGAAAATTTCCACCTCGGTTACAAAACTATCGTTTTGAGGACGGATGAATTATTGTCGCGAATTCGTCTGCCCAGGTCGAAGGCGGGTTGGAAGCAGTACTCGCGCAAAGTGGGGACTCGGAAGGCGCAGGCGATCTCGAAAGTTTGCCTCGCGGCTGCCGCCCGCATGGACGGCCATAGTGTTGAGGAGATTCGAATCGCTGTTGGCAGCGCGGCGCCCACCGTGATTCGTTGCCGTGCAGCGGAGCAGTCGATCCAAGGGCAGCCCATCACGCGCGAGAGCATCCAATTCGCGGCAAGCGCGCTCGGGAAAGACATTTCTCCCATTGACGATATTCGCTCGACAGAGAGGTATCGACGTCAGGTCGCGGCCAATCTATTGACTGAGTTCCTGGAAAGCTTGCGGTCATGAATCCCACGCGAGAGGATTTTCTCAGGTGTTGCGGGTCCGCGAAATGGGCAGACAGGATGGTCGCCGGAGGTGAAGCCGACGCCGTGTTTAAAACTCTGGAAGCATCCGACTGGCTGGAAGCGTTCCAGGCGCATCCCCGCATTGGCGAGAGGGAAGCGAGCGGCTGGGCGGCGCAGGAACAATCGGGGGCGAGCAGCGCAACTGCTGACACATACTCCGCGTTGGCCGACTGGAATCAGCGCTACTTCGAAAAGTTCGGCTACATCTTCATCGTGTTCGCAACCGGCAAAAGCGCCGACGAGATGCTCGCGCTCCTGCAATCGCGCATGTCCAACTCGCCCGATGACGAACTGCGCGAGGCAGCTCGGGAGCAAATGAAGATCACCAAGCTACGCCTGGAGAGACTGGCATGAGCGGCATTAGCACGCACGTTCTTGACACTGCCGTGGGACGTCCTGTGGCTGGGATAGCAGTCGCTCTCGAACATGAATCGACCCGCTGGGCGAGCGTAACGGACGCAGCCGGGCGCATTGCTAACCTCCTACCCGAAGGCGAACCAGTCCGCGTTGGCGTCTATCGCATCCTGTTCCAAACCCACGGCGCGTTTTTTCCAGAAGTGGCGATTCAGTTTCGAATCGACGACCCGTCAGCACACTATCATGTCCCCTTACTTCTCAGCCCCTATGGATACACAACCTACCGAGGAAGTTGAAATCTTAGCCAACCGCTATGGCAAAGCGCGCATCCGCCTGATGCATGTTGCACGCAACGGAGCCCGCCACGAGGTTCGTGAATTGACCGTTCGAGTCCTTTGTGAAGGCGACTTCCAGAGCAGCTACGCCGACGCCGATAACAGCCAAGTGCTGCCCACCGACACCATGAAGAACACGGTCTATGTAGTCGCGAAAAAGCACGGCATTGGAGCGATTGAGCGATTCGGGCGCATTCTCGGAGCGCACTTCCTCACCAACAGCGAAGCGGTATCAAGGGTCGACATCGAGATCGAGGAGCAGCCTTGGTCGCGCATAGTGGTGGGCGGAAAAGCCCACGGCTCGGCGTTTCTGAGCGCGGGCGCGGAACATCGAACGTCCCGCGTGGTCACTACGCAGACATCCTGTACAGTCGAGGCCGGGATCGCCGATCTGCTCGTGCTGAAGAGTTCCGCGTCGTCCTTCGAGGGCTTCCTGCAGGACGAATACACGACGCTGAAACCTGCGGCAGACCGGATCATGGCGACTTCCATGAAAGCGATCTGGCGATATGACGCTGGCGAACTCGCCTATGACGTCGTGTGGGCCGGCATTCGGCGCACGATCCTTGAGACCTTCGCCGAACACGTCAGCAAATCCGTTCAACACACGCTATACGACATCGGGAAGGTAACGCTTGAAACATTTCCACAGATTGCGGAGATTCACCTCATAATGCCGAACAAGCATTGTTTGCCCGTGGATTTTCAACGCTTCGGAATGAGCAACGACAACGATATATTCGTGCCTACAGACGAGCCGCACGGTTATATCGAGGCGCGACTGGGAAGATCGGGCTGACCTGGTTACCCGTCACTTAGCTTTCTTGGCCTGCTTCGAAAGAGCGCTGTGCGACGCGGCCGACCGCCCTTGCTGAGCCTTCTTCCGCGTGGCTTCCGTAGCCCCCTTCTTTGGCGGAGCCAGCTTCACGCCAGCCCGCCGCGCTTTCGACAGCCCGATCGCAATCGCCTGCTTCGGGTTTCTAGCGCCGTGCTTGCCTTCGCGAACGACGAAACGGCGAGTGCGTGGGCAATATTCAGTTCGGCTATCGGCTGTGCCCTGATGGCAAGCACCTGGAGGCAGACCCCGGCGAGCAAGCCGTCCTGAACGAAATTCGCCAATTGCGCCAGAGCGGCGGCACACTGCGTGGAATCGCGGAGGCTCTAAACTGCCGGGAGTTGCGCACCCGCCGAGGTTCTGCCTGGCGCCTCGAGCATGTGGCGAGAATCCTCAAAGGTTAAAGCTTCCGGCCTCAGGCACGCGAGAAGGCTATGTCAGGTCAAGGCCTACGACGGCAACGGACGCTTAAATATATACCTGAAGGCTGCAACGGCAACCGCCTCTTCTGAAGTCGGTTCATCGTGGAACTCTAACGGGATCGATTCAGCTGGTAGCACTTCAGGCGGGAGATAATCCGCGACGGCAGCCAACGCGACCAGTTCCCAGCCCTCACGTCCGCATTCGTTCAAGATGACCACGAGTTCGGCCGGGTCCAGGTGACTAGCGAACACCTTGTATTCCCACTTTTGCATGCGAGTTTAGCGTAGCAGATCAGTTGTAAGCGGTCGCTGTCTTGTGGATTCTTCCTTACTCATTCAGTGATGTGACGGACCGGTCGCGTCACTTAGGCTCTCGCGAGCTACTCTCAGAAATACGCATTCCTCCGCTACGGGCCTATCGCGCTCCCCAGGCGCGCCTGAGGTCGCTTGTTGCCCTCGACCATGGTGTCCGCGACGCAACCTTGGCCCCTTGCTGCTCCAGCAGATCCATAATGGCAAGCAGATGTTTAAACCATTAGCGGTGACCCGCGTTTGGGAGTAATTTGCCCCACACAAGCAGAGACGCCGTCCGGCTCGGGAACCAAGGACGGCGTTGTTCGTTGGAGCTGCGGTTGGCCTACTTCGAAATCTTGTAGCTGCGCTCGCCAGCAGCGTTCTTTGAAGACTCGATCGCGTGCCCGCCCTTGCTGCCGAGGATGCTGACAAAGCCCCGGACCGTGTGGGCCTGCCAACCGGTCGCTTCCATGATCTCGGGCAGGGTCACTCCTTTTGACTGTTGCATCAAGGCAATGACGTCGGCTTTCTTGTTTGTGCGTTCGGAAACTTCGGCTCTTTTCGTTGCGGGCTGTGCCTTGGCTGGACGCTTTTTTCCGGGCCGCGCTCGTTCCTTGTTGCTCATCAGTTACTGGGTTCATTCCGTGCTCGTTGCCGCGCGCTTGCGGTGAACACATTCATCGCTCTGGTCGCTCGTAAACGCAAGAGAATAATTCAAAAAGGTCACATTCGCGCTTACTCGCCCGGCACCGGGATCAGCCCTGCTTCACGCTGCTGCGAGCCAGCAGCTCTCCCGGCTGGCGCTGTCGGGCATCAGTAATTGGGGAGACGGAGCGCTTGCCGCAAGGGAGGATAAGTATAGCTTCCGGAGGGTACCCGGTACCCTCTCTGGGCATTCGGGAAGGCTCCAAATATCCGAACCCTCGTCTCGGGGCTCAACCAAAATTCAGGTTTCCGGTATACGGCGGTGGGGAAACCTTTTTACGAGTTACCTTCCTTTTATATAGGACTCGTAAAAACCCCCGCGGGTAGCAGCCAGACACGAAATTGACGGGTCACCCCCGATGGATCGTTTAACGTCTATTTATAGTCGCCGGAAGGTTCAATACCGAATGGATAGATCCTGCTGCTGCAAGCGAGGCACACGGCGTTTTCCTATGGCCGTACCATCACATCAAGAAACTTATGTATACCGTGCACATCGGAGTGCCAGATCCGAAGTTCGGGAATATGCTTCTCGAACAATTCGGTGGAGCTAACGGCGAGCTTGAGAGCGTAAAAGCGCGGTCGATGATATCGCGCTCGATTTTCTTGGGCCAGGACCAGTCGAAGTCGGCCATGGGCTTGAAGGATTTGAGGCCGCTGATGCGCAAGCGCCTCTCCAGACTGCGTTTGGAACGCTCTTCGGTTTCGGCCTGCGCCAGCGCTTCGAGGATTTGCACCGGCGACCAGCGTCGCTGACTTGATCAATCGAGTGCATGAGGTAAAGCCCCATTTCAGTTCAGCCCAGATCGATGGAGCAATAACTGAGGCACCGAAAAATGCTGCCAACTAAGCCAATTACAAGCCCATAAGCCTCTTGCGGTTTCTTGTAATGTCGCGCTCGGGGAGCAAAACTCCGCTCCCTCCACTCAAGCCTCAAACTCCTGAATGAATTCATTGGCCCCGATGTAGTGATTTTCGTAGAGATCCTCTCGGAGTTCGTGGTTGGCTCGTTAACGCGAGGTGTTGGCGCGTGCGCCCAGACGCCGATTCGTTTGGCAGTGTCGAAATCCTGCTTCAGCGGTTACCAGAGAAACTTCGCACTCACTTGGCCGATACGTCCCGGCCCGGCGCTAGTTACCCGTCCAAAGTTGCCGCTCGCAAAATTGCCATTAGGATTGTTGAACTGTGCGTGGTTAAACGCGTTGAAAAACTCCGCCCTGATCAACACTGAGAAGCGTTCCGTCAATTTCGTGTTCTTGTCCAAACCGAGATCAAAATTCTCTTGTCCCGGTCCATGGAAGAAGCGGGGGGAAGCGGTTCCTTGCCCGCCCAACACTTCGGTGGTGAAGGCGCTCTTGCCGAAATACGTGTGGTTGGGAGTGTTTCGTACGTCCGAGGTGATTGTTAGCCCCCCGATATAATTCGGCCGATCTACGCCTGAACCGCCAGTCAGGGAGCGGTCTCCGCTCTGTGAGATGCTGATCGGAAAACCCGAGGCGAAACGTGTGATGCCGTTAAGGGTCCATCCCTGTGTAAGCCGCTTCGGAAGCGCACCCATGGCGCGATTAAAGGGGATTGCGTAGGTGTAGCTCGCGACAAAGTTGTGAGTAGCATCAAAGGTCGAGAGGGCGCGGCCTAATTTGAAATTGTAAAAATCCAAATAGGAAGTGTAGGCGGAAGCGTCATCGAGCGACTTACTAAATGTGTAGGCCGCCAAGAAAGTGAAATCGGCTGCGCGCCGCTCCACCGTAACCTGCAACGAGTTATAAACCGAGTTGGCCACCGTTGCGAGGTAACTGTTCTCCCCATAAGACACCGATCCCAACGGGGATCGAGTTCCGATTATCTGACTGCCATCGGGTCGCGTGAAAGTGGCGCCTTCCTGGTTCGGGCCGCACTGCGTCGTTCCGGCCTTCACTCCGGAGCCTCGCAAACTCAGGCAGAGACCGGCATTCCCCGGATTGGCTTCGTAATGGGAAAACAGCTTGTGTCCCTGGGTTCCCACATAGGCCACGGTAATTACTGTTTTGGAATCGAGCTGCCGCTGGATGGAAAAGTTGTAATGCTCGGCGTAGGGCAGTTTGTTGTCGGTCTTATACCCTGGCGAGCTCGCGATCGGTAAGAATACGCCAAAATCCAGATTCTTGGCCGCCGCAGAGCCCGGCACCGGCAGGATGAACGGAAAGCGTTGCCCAAGCGAAGTCCCGTCAGCTCGGATCAGGAATGGTTGCTCGAACAAAATGGGATTTGAATTGTTTTGGAAGAAGAGGCCGTAAGGCGCGTCGGCCACTTCCTCGAATAGCCCGGCGTCCTGGATAGCAGTGTAATAGAGGCCGGCGGCTGCGCGAATGCTGGTCTTTCCAGGGCCGCCCAGCAGCTTGCCTAGAAAGCCTCCGGAGGCGTTGGGTGCCCACGCGAAACCTAATCGCGGGCCGAAATTTTTCCATGTGGTCGGAGCGAGTGTGGAGGGAATTCCCTTGTCGCCTGGGAAGACCCATCCCAGTGGCGCTTTCGGAAACTGAGTAGACTGTTGGCCCGGAACGATGGTCTCGATCTTGTTTTGGGTGTCATACCACGGCATGCTGACTTCCCAGCGCAGACCGTAGTTCACGGTGAAGTTGGGCTTGACCCGCCACGAGTCCTGGGCGAAGAGCGCACCATACCGCGTGCGGGAATCCAGAACCTGCAACGATGCCTGCGTGTACCCGGACGGAGCACCAAGAAGATAATCGGCGATGTCGCTGCCCGTCTCGGAGCCGTCGAAGGTGAAGCTCCCGTTGGGAGCGTAGATATTGCGCTCGTTCACTTGCAGGTAGCGGTATTCTCCCCCGAACTTGAAGGCGTGCGTCCTCCAGATTTTGGAGAGCGTCTCGGAGCCGTGATAAGTATTGTTAAACTGCCCTATCGCCTGTTGGCTGCTCCGTCCAAAGCTGAAGTCGTTCAGGGAAATCGGCGGAACGGATACCGAGTTGGCCACGGAGGGGACAATACCGAGCGTGCCGGCTCCCGTGACAAAGCCCAGGCTCTGGAGCGATACATTCGGATCGGTGGGTACTGAGTTGTTCCCCGCGCTTCTCGTAAAATCCAGTCGAGCTTCATTCACAGCCGTGGCGCCGAGCGTGCGAGTGTTTGCAAGTACGAACTGCTGGGCACGGCTATGGTTGGCGGTGCTGAAGTTGCCGTAGGCGGCACCAAATCCGCTCGGGCTGAAGTTGGTTGCGTCATCGAAATGGTAGTAGGCATACCAATTGCCCGTCATCCGATTGATGAAGTCGACGCGCTGGCCCGCTTTGTCGTCCCTCACCGTAGATACCTGGCTGGTAGTGCGGAAACCCGTGGCCCCGATGTTAGGAATGGGGACGTAATTCTTAAGCAGATTAGCCGAGAGCGGCAAGACTGCGCGGCCCGGAATGATGCCCCCGGGAAAAACGCAATCCGCCGTACTTTTGCAATTAGGCGTGCTGTACGGCTCGTCCGCCGTTACAGGGTAGCCCAGGCGCTTCGACAAGATCTGCGCCCAATACGAGCCGACTACGGTTCCGCTCAAGTCGCTCGGGCTGAAAATCCCGTTGCGCTGGTCGACGCTGGGCAATGTACTCAAGCTGCTCGAGGAGCCCTGGCTCTGGCGCGTGCCCTGATAATCGGTGAACCAGAACAACTTGTTCTTGATCGCCGGGCCGCCGACCGCGTACCCGAACTGGTTGCGTTTCAAGACGGGGACCTGTTTATCGAAGAATCCACGCGCGTCCAGGTCGTTGTTTCTGAGAAATTCAAATACGGAGCCGTGAAGCCCGTTTGTGCCCGACTTGGTGATTGCGTTCATCACGGCCCCGCTGAAGCGGCCATACTCGGCGTCAAAGCTATTGGTGATCAGGCGAAACTCGGCTATCGAGTCCAGGTTCGGAATAATTTCGGCGCCGAAGTTCACACCCTCGTTCACGTCGCCCCCGTTCACGAGAAACGAGTTCGAGGAACCGCGCTGGCCGTTGACAGAGATTATTCCCTGTGATGCCGCCGTTCCAGTTTGGGGCGCGACGCCGGCCTGTATCGATAGCAGGTTGATGTAGCTGCGGCCGTTCAGCGGCAGCGCTAACATGGTCTTTTCCTCGATGACGTTCCCAAGTTGAGTATTGGTGGTTTCCACCTGAACCGGGGAGGCTTCCACCTGCACCTGCTCGTGCGTGGAACTCACGCCCAAAGTGATCTCGACACGCCGCTGGTCATTCACCCTCAGGATCACGTTTTCTTCCAGAAAGTCCTGAAAACCAGCGAGCCCGGCTCCTACTTTGTAATTGCCAACTGGAAGAGCCAACAGCCGATATTCCCCTCGTGAATCAGTCGTGGCCGCGTGCGCCTGGTTTGTGTTCACATCCGTCGCTGTGATTTGGACGCCCGGCAACACAGCGCCGGAAGCGTCTCGCACTGTTCCCAAAATGGACGCGGTTACGTCGGCCCGCATTGCCGGTGGCGTGGTCAAAAGCAGGGCGGCGATCAAAGGTAAATATGCGAGTGCCGATGCGCGTGATATGCTCATCCCGAACCTCCCTCAGTTATTCGAAGTTTATACTGCTAAAAATCTGACGGGTCGCTGGCCGCGTAGCCTTGGAACGAAACCCTTCTAGCATGGTTACACATTTATACTTCGACTGACAGTCGGTGTCAAGGGATAAATTCTTGTCTCTCTATTGAAACAGCCTGCTCAGAGATGAGCGACCATTCCCAGACTCCGGGGTACGGTTTCGCGACGCGCGCCTCTGCAGCCGAGTTGATTCTCCTTTATTGAAAACGTGATACTCTAGCCCTTGTTCGCCGAAGGAGTTCCAAAGGTGGAGAGCAAAAGAACTCAGAAGGCGTCTCCCGAAAAGCAAAAATATATGGTGCCCGTCGTGGAGGGCACGTTCTGCATTCTTGAAGAGTTGGCTCATAGCGGGGCGCTCAGTCTGAATGAGGTCACGCAGCGGACCGGCCTGGCGAAATCTACGGTCTTCCGCATCTTAACGACACTGAATCAGCTTGGGTATATCGTGCGCGACGGCGATCGCACGTATTACCTTAGCCACGCGATCGGGAATCTTATCAGCAAAGAGGCTCATACGGACGCATTGCGGCGAACGGCGAGGCCTCACATGCTCGAACTCCGCGACGTTTATGGGGAGACGGTCAACCTGGGCGAGCTGGAGTATGACAAAGTAACCTACGTTGAAGTGGTGCCAAGCGAATATGCTCTTCGCTTGCATGAGCGGCCAGGCGCTACCGTTTCCATCCACGCGAGCGCATTGGGCAAGGCTATCCTGGCGTTCTCCGATGAGGCCTCCGCGGCCGGCTTGCTGCAGAGCCGCGTTCTGCCCGCCCTTACCCCCAATACCATCACTGCGCCCGATCAGTTAATCGGTGAGTTGAAACGGGTTCGGGATCGCGGCTATGCACTCGATAAGGGCGAAACTTCTTTGCTCGCCACGTGCATCGCGGCTCCGATTCTCAACGCGCAGCAACACGCCATCGCAGCGGTCAGCATCTCCGGGCCGAGTTCGCGATTCAATCCGCGGAAGGATTCACCCGTAGTTGAGAGCCTGCTCAAGGCCGCTTCGGAAATTTCGAAACAGATTCGTAACGGGGTGTCAACCAAGGCTCGCGCCCGCTAGCAGTTCTCCTTCCCGAAAGACATACTGGATGCCGATTGGCGGCAATTCTGGATTGTCGTAGGTAGCGGGGCCGGCGATCTTGTACGAATCGAACACCGTCACGTCGGCGAAAGCTCCTGGTCGCAGCAACCCGCGGTCGCGAACGTTAAAACGCTGTGCCGGGCGCTGCGTGATCTTGTGCACCGCCTCCTCAAGCGTGAGCCATTTTCTGCTTCTTGATATCTCTCCCAGAAGGAACGGAAATGTCCCACATAAACGTGGATGCGGCCTCCCATTGACGTAGAATCCGTCGCTGATGACAATCGCAAGCGGGTGCGTGAGGCTCAGGCGCAAGTTCTCCTCACTCTGGTTAAACGAGAGCATATTCACCTGGCCCCCTTCTTCGAGAAGCAGATCGATCATGGCATCGACGGGTTCGCAGGCGCGGTCATCGGCGAGTTGCTGCAGGTTGCGGCCGACGGTGTGCGAGTTTTCGGCTGAGCGCACCGCCGAGATGTAAACGTCGCTCCACCGCCAGGCAATGGTGTTTCCGACTTCGTGCGCGATCTTTGGCCGGTGTTCAGGATCACTCAAGCGTTCCAACCACAAGGCGGGGCCTCCGTCCAGAACATGTTGTGGCAGCAGTTGGGTTAGAACGGTCGACCCGGCTACGTAGGGATAGCAGTCGAAGGCGATGTCGATTCCTGCCTCCCGTGCACGTTCAATGGTCTCGAGAGCAAGCGTATGCTGGGGCCAGTTGGCGGCGCCTACAGCCTGCAGATGCGAAATCTGTAGGCGGCAGCCGGAACGCCGCGCCAAGTCGAGTTGTTCTTCGATGGCCGGCACGAGGTCTGCGAAATAGTTGCGGATGTGGCTGGTGTAAACGGCGCCGCGCTTGTGAACCACGCGGCAGAGGCGCTCCAATTCGTCCGATGGAGCACTCGATCCCGGAGCATACATCAGCCCAGTGGACAATCCCGCCGCACCCGCCGCTAGCGCCTCTTCAAGCAGCGCCTCCATGCGCGCGACATCCGATTCCGGCAGGCGACCTTGACGATTTCCAGCGACTGCGATCCGCAGGCTACCATGCCCCACCAGCGACACAACGTTCGCGGTCACGCTTTTTTCAACTGCACGGAGGTAAGCGTCCGTCGATGGCCAGCCCCATTCGTCACCGCCGCAAAAAATACCGTCGGCGAACTGGCGCAGGTCCGCCGGATTCGGCGCGGGCGGATATGCCGAAAAGCCGCAGTTCCCGACCACTTCCGTCGTAACGCCTTGAACGAGCTTTTCGCGCCGACCCTGGATTACCTGCAGGTCCGAATGGCTATGGGCATCAATGAATCCGGGTGCGATCGTCAAGTCGCGACAATCTACTTGCCGTGCGTCGGCGTATGTTTCAAACGTGCCCATAGCAGCGATCCGGCCGTCCTGTAGCAGCAGATCGCCAGGATAAGCGGCGGCGCCGGAGCCGTCGATCAGCGTTCCGTTTTTCAAAAGCCAGGCCTGCGTCACTTCGTGCTCTTGGTGCGCGTCGTTCGTCCAGTTGTGTTCCCGACATCCGCGGGATATTTCATAGCCAGGCGCCGGATTTCATAATTGAACTTCGTGAACAACTGTTCCCAGCGCTTGGCCTGCTGGGGCGTGTATTTATAGAAACCCTTCTGATTTGAAATTCCCCGCCCTCCGGATTCAACCACCTTTCTTATGGCGCGGGGGACTGCTGTCTCCGCGGATAAGTCTGGTAGAAGATCCTTCATCACGCGATAATAACCCTGGACCCCCATCAGATCCATATAGCGGAACGGGCCCGCGAACGTGATCCACCAGCCCACGTCGTTGCGCAGCGAGCGGTCCACGTCCTCGATGGTGGCGACCCCGGAGTCCACGAGGTGGCACGCTTCGCGGAACATGGCGTAGGAAATCCTGTTCGTGATAAACCCTCGTACATCGCGGCGGAGTAAGGATGGTTCCTTACCCCATACGACTGCCAATGCCATGACACGATCGGCGTACCGGCGGGAGGTTTGGTCGCCTGCGATTACTTCCATGAAGCGAGTGATGTGGGCAGGCTCGTCCCAATGAATGCCCACGAACCGTTCGGGATGTTGCGCGCCTTGCTGTAACAGAGTAAGTGGGATCGATGAGGTATTGCTTCCGATGATGGTCCGCCGCGAGACTGCTTGCTCGACGGCCCGATACACTTGTCGCTTCGTTTCGAGGTCCTCGGTAATGGATTCAATGACTATGTCGCAGCCGGCCAGGTCCCCGCAGTCGTTTGAAAGGCTCAGCCGGTCGACGAGTATTTCCGGTTTGCCTTTGAGCAGCCCTTCGCGCTTCATCTGATTCAGCAATTGGAGCACGCGAGCGCGCGTCGCCCGGTGCCTGGGAAGGTCACGCGTGACGGCGATTACCTCGTGCCCAGCCGAGAGAAGGCAGGCGACGATGCTATGGCCCATGAGACCCATCCCGATTACGCCGGCGCGGATTTCTGCGGGTCGCAACCATTTCTCCGACTGTTTAGTAGCTGCCACCTAGAACGCTCCTGTGCCGAAACTATTAGCACGGCATGACGCCGCGCTCAACTTGGGTAAGAGGGAAAGAAGAGCACCAATAAGTAAATTCATAAGGAACGGACTCGCCGGATATGGTCTAAGACGGTCCTTTCGACGTCTGTCTTGAAGGGGGCCGGATTGCCATAGTATCGAAATGCCTCGGCGGGTTCGTAACCGCCCTCTTCAATCTGGGTCTTCGTAGGCACGTAGCCGATCATGCCGTTCGAGTAGCCTACGGGCAACAGCCTTCGTTCCGAAAAATCTTTCAAGTGCAAGCCGTAAGCGACCATCATTTCGGCGTTGAAACTGACGAGTCCAATATCTGGCCCAAGATCCATTCGAACGGACTCGAGAACAGGCGACCAGGCCAGCCGGTTCGGATCGTCCAGCAGTAGGCGGCTCCACTCACTAGCTATGCCGCTGCTTTGCGAGAGCTGGCGGAGGGCTTCGATGCCGGGCACAGGCGCCAGCGGCAGAACTGTCAGATGGTGCGCAACCCCGAGAGCGCTGACCGCGCACGGCCGCATATTGTCACCGAGAACACTGCGGACTTCTTGCACGAGTTCTTCACCCAGAGTAGCGGCATCCCAGGGATCTCCGCGGTAGAACTCGCCGTCGCGTATCAGTGCGGGCCGGATGTCTCCGCAGCAACCTTGTATGAAAGCGGCCACTACGGGCGCATTCTGCTCCAAGCAGGCCATCGCCAGTCCAGGAAATTCTGCACAGACTGCATTAGCTCCCGAGGCAGTCGGGTGGCAAGTGTAATGCACAATCAGTGCTTTCGGGGCGTTATCCGGTGTGCGAAAGCGAATTACCGTCAGTTCCGGATCGACCGGTCCCTCGGAATTCGGCGCCATGCGCATAGCACCGCCCGCAGACTTGCGACGATTGATCCCGATGCGGCAACGGCCTGTGCCGAGTTCCGCCGTCACGGGCTCCGAGCTGCTACAGGCGGACTTGACCGCGCTTATAAGCGCGGCTTGCAGGAAGGCAATGTATTTATCGTCGGCTGCACCAAGCGATGGCGAGAACGAATGGCTGGTTTGCGGTCCGGAATGATTGTGTGTTGCGTGAAGAATCACCGCATCCCGAGAGATCCCAAAACGTTGCCATAGCGATTCGTACACGGAAGCGCACAGATCGGGACCCCAGCAGAAAAGGTCGGCGGAGACCAAGAGCGCACGCTGGCTTGCTCCGCAAGCATCTTCCCGCGAAAACAAGAGAGCTCGTAAGAACAGCGGAGAATGGATGGTTTCGAAGACGCCATGCCGATGCGCGAATCCGGCAAGCGGAATTGGGTGTTGCGGCGTAATATCGATTCGCGCCGCCCCGAGATGGAGTGGCGGTCTCATGCTGCGGAGACAGCCGGGTTGGCTACCGGCGCGGCGTCCTGGCGCAAAGATTCCATCAAAGCCTGGACGCGCTCGGGCACGGGTTCACGCTTGAGCCAGCCCGCGAATATGAAAACTCCGACCGAGACCAGAGCCGGCATCCCTACCGTCCCAGCCAGCCCGGCGCTAAAGACGAACCGGGCAAACACATACGTCAGAATTCCGCAGACCCAGGAACCCACAGCCGCGCTGGAGCCAGAGCGCCTGAAAGCCGGAATGAGACCGAGGATCATGGGCGCAGCAGCCGGCCCGATGAGAGCGCCAAACCACAACATCACCAGGTTAAGGACACCACCCAAATTAACGGCGTTGATGGCGACCACGACTGTTGCCAAGGTAAACAGGATGGTTGCCAACCGAGCCGTACGCAGTGCCGCAGCTGGCCTCTGGCGGCTAAACCTGTCGTTGATTGCGGGCAGAATGTCACGGCTAATGACGGCGGCCACCGTGTTCGCATCGGATGTCGTCATCGCCATGGTATGAGCGAACAGGGACGCGAGAACGAGCCCGATCAGACCGTGGGGCAAAAGCGTCTTCACGAGCAAGGAATATGATTGCGTGGGGTCCGGGAGGTCCGGCAAAATCAGCGGCGCGGCCCACATAGGAAAGAACAAGACCAGGGGCCAGAGAAGATAGAGAGCCGAGGAGAGATATGCAGCCTGGCGCGCCTGTTTACCGTCGGGCGAGGCGATGTAGCGCTGCGCAAGATTCCAGGTTCCACCGTTGTAGCTGAGAAAACAGACCAGCAGGTACGCGATAGCCAGCCCAGGGGTGAATGGTCCATTAAATGGAGCTGCGTGCTGCGGCGGCAGACGGTGCCAGATTCCCAGGATGGCGCTCGATCCGCCTAGCCGCGCCAGAACCGCCCAAAGCATTGCGACACCGGCTGCGAACTGGATGACGAACTGAACCAGTTCCGTTGCTGCCGCTGCCCACAGGCCGCCTAAGGCAATGTAGAACATCGAGACTGCAACCGAGGCAAAAATGCCCGGAACGATCGGGACACCGGCGAAGACGTTCAGAATAATTGCGATGGAAGCCCACTTGGCGCCCATGTCGAAAGTTTTCAAGGCTACGCCGCTCCAAGCGAGCAATTGTTGCGTGGGCACGTTAAAGCGGATCCTGAGATATTCCAGCGGTGAGCTGATTCCCAGACGCATCCGCAGCCTGGCCCAGCGGGGGACCACTGTTACTGTGCCCGCGAGAATAGCGATTGAGATCGGCAGCGCGTACCAAACATACAATGTGAATCCGTACGTGTAAGCCACGCCTGCGTGGGCGACGAATACAGCAGAACTGTACCCGGACATGTGGTGCGAGATGCCGGCAAGCCACCAGGGTATCTTTCCGCCACCGGCGAAGAAATCGCTCACGTTGCTAACGCGGCGGTACGCCCAGACGCCGAGCGCCGCCATTCCCAGGCAGTACGCCGCGATCACCAGCCAATCCAGTATGGACATTACTTGCCAGCCTGAGCGGCGGTGCGCCCCTGCATACGTTCGATAGCCAGTAGGTTCAAGATTAAGTAGCGAGGCAGATGATAGTTCTCGATACGATCAGAGTGCCGCGTGAAGGTGGCTTTGCGGTCCGCCGTGAACATATAGAGCGGCAGCCCGAATCGTTCCAGACGGAAATGGTCCCGCACATACACAAACATGCGCTCGAACATGGCACCGGCCCAATGATCGCCGCTATGTTCCACGAGGCAGAGGCAGCCGATCAAAACCTCCAACTGTTCCCAGAGCACCTTGTCCACGTCCCAGAGGTTGCGATCGGCATCTCTCAGGTTTCGGAAGACTCCGCCATAGACATCGTCCCAGGCCACTTCTACATGACGCCGGAAGAGAGTGGCCGCGGTAGACCGCAAGCCTTCATCGCCACGCCGTGAGGCTTCGGACATCACCATCCACAGCGTCTCGATCGCATGGCCGATGTAGACCAACTGATCGTACTCGTTACAACGACGCTCAAAGTCGTGCGGCAGCAATTCGTTCAAGAGCCGGAACTCCGGATGCAGGTGGCGCAGCATGATGGCGTCGATTGCGCGATCGGCAACAGCCTGGATCTCCGCATCGGCTGCGAACTCCAGCATCTGCGACGCCAACCGGAGCAACACCATCCAGACGCCGAGAACACGGGCTCCCGGAAACGACCGTGCGTCTGATCCCAGATAGGTTTGGCCGATCTCAGGAGCATAGTCCGGCGCGTCGTACACGAGCACGCTCGCGAGCAGAATCTCTTTGGCTACGTGCCACCATCGCGGATCGCCGGTCGCTGCTGCGTAAGCGGTGAGCCCTTCTGCGATGAACAAGTCTCCATAGACCTCCGCATCGGGCGGCGTTAACGGCGTGCCCTCTCGCGTGAATCGCCGGGGCCACGTTGTCCCAGGTGTCGTCCGGCGCAACCTCATGATGAAGTCGACCGACTGTTTGGCGATCTCGAGAAACCGTTCATCGCGGCCGAAGTTTGTGTACAGGGAGGAATAGACCCAAATTCCGCGGCCTAGATACCACGTGACTTTCTCGGTGGACAGATTCACTCCGTCGCGATCGGCAGCACAGAGAAAGCCGCCATATACGTGATCGACGATGTATTTGTCCATGAACGGCACGAACTGCTCGAACAACTCGGAGCGGTAGAAATCCCGCAGTTCCGAGAGTGAAAGTGTTCCGATGAACCCGAGTGCGCTGTCGCTCACGTCTTGGTCTCTCGTTGCGGATGAAAGCTGATCAGATCCGTCCTGCCGTGTTCGTTGAGGCGCGAGGTGGTGAACACCACTCCATCCCGGCCTACAGCGATCGAATTCACGTAAGAGGGGCGACATCCGTTGTCGAGAAAGATAGGACCGTGATCGCGGTAGTGCTGGTCCGGGATATCGAAAGTGACCAGGTGCAGATTTTCGATCCCTTTCGATTCCCCTTTGCCGGTCGCAAGTTTGCCGGATACCCTCCTGCCTTCTTCATAAACCGGACCGCCCGTCAGGTAATAAATTGTGCGTCCGTCGGGGCCGAGGGTAAACCCGAGATATCCATAGCTGAACTGATCGAACATGCCTGACCGCTGCGAAGGCCGTGACGTGAGGCGCTCCAAAACCTCAATGCGGCGCGCACGCGGATCGAAGCGAAAGAGGTATCCGGAATTCCCGTGGATTCCATAAATCCTCTGCTCGGGCAAATAATAGAATGCCTGTCGCCAATGATAGGCCATGCTGCCGGGCGTGCTCGCGCCATATTGGCCGAAGTAATCTTTGCGCATATTGTCGTATTCGACCAACTCCAGGGTGTCGCGATCAAGCCGGTATCTTAAGATGTCGCCGCCTGGGAGGGTGAAGTAAACGGAGCCGTCGGACGGGTCGAGTACCAGCGTACGGCAAATGGCCCCATACATCTCACCGGTGCTGCTCTCGTTCTGTGGAGTCACCGGCCCAAGACTGCGAACGGTTCTCGTTTGCAGATCGCAGATGAGAAACAAAGCATCGGGCCAGGAGAGAGCGTACAAACGCCCTGCTTGCGGGTCCATGGTCATAGTGAGGATGGCTTGCTGAAAAGGCGCGATACCCAAATCCTGGAATCGGTTTGAGGCCATGTCGTAGGCCAGGAAATGGCCCCCAGGATACGGCTTATACCCTTCCGGAGGACGCCCCATGCGCTCCGTCCCGTCCGCGACGTCGTAATAGCCGCAGTGAGTTCCCAAATACAATTTGCTGCCGGACTCGATAGGAATGGTGTGACACTTTCCTTGCGCGATTGAGCGCGACTCCTTTTCGCCACATGCCTCTGTAAGATCGCCGCAATGCGTGATGCTGTCTCGCGCCGGATCGTAACAGAGGAGTTGCGCTCCGACGTCGATGGCCTGCGATGAGAGGACGTAGTAAATGGTGCCGTCGGAAGCCGCGAGAATACCGTTATAAGTGTCTGTGCCGTTCGCAAACCCGGAATCGTAGGTTTTCGCACTGAGCGAACTGCTTTGATCTTCTACCATTTCGAATCGATTCACGGCGAAAGGATATCCGCAACCGCGCGGCCGCTCAGAGCGGTTACAACTTCCGCGCCCTCACTGCCGGATGCCCCGCCGTTGCCGCTATCGGCACTCAGCAAGCCAAATGCTTGTGCTTGGCCCGGTGTGAGCAGAAAGCGGTCGAACTTCCGGACTGCGGCGACAATGCGCTCGTCGTGCTTGACATGAGAGTCGTACCAGATCAGTAGATCGACGACTCCAGGACTGCGCTTCTGATCGGAGCTATTTTTTACCGCCCAAGAACCATCCGGATTCTGAGTTCGCAGCAGCCATTCGATGTGTGGAGCGACGTCCGCATCGAGTTCCGTCCTTTGTGCAGGTTGATTGGAGTACAAGTCGAAGGAGAGGAGCCCCTCGCCGACGTAAGCAGACGTGTCGTAGGGCCATCGCTCCCAAAGCACGGAATCGTTTTTGGGATCGCCGGTTTTCGCAAGGGCACTCCCTTCTCCCGCCAGGACATAGGGAATCTTCCCGTCTTGACGCATGGTCGTGAAAATCCAACGGAGCGCGTGGTACGCGATGTCGCGATAGTGAGTCTTGCCGGTCTTGGAGTACATCCAGGTGAAGATCTCGCCGCCTGTCAGCGCGGAAGAAATCGTGTATTCGTCGCGGTAGGGCGCCGTGATGTGGCCGTCCGGAGTGGCGCGCCAGCCGGTCCCGAGCGCGCCGGATTGGTTGATTAGACCATCTGCTTCAATCGCGGTAGCGTAACGATCCATCGCGCTGAAGTATTTGTGCCGACGCTCGGCGTCGACATCGTTGTATAAAGCGATAAACAGCCCGAGCGCGCTTCCAGTATCAGCGAGGTAGATGTTGCCATAACCCGTGGGCCAATATCCACGCGGGGATTGAAGCGCCAGAAGCTTGTCGCCATAGGCAATAGCGGCCTCAAGGTAACTCCGGTCGCCGAATATCCGGTAACCTGCAACCAGCGTGCGCGCGTAATAGCCGCCGATGAAAATGGTCTTGTGGTCTTGCCTGTGAGCGAGCACGTAGTCGCAGTGTTTGCGAAAAAACGCTCGGGTTGCGCTGCAATCATCGCAGTAGCGGCTCTCCGTTTTGGCTTGCAAGCCAGCAGCTAGAACGATTACGAGAGCGATGGATCGGGACATGGAATTTCTCCTTCCTGGAATTGGATCTTCGCCATGGGGCGCTGGAATCCGCGCGTCTTGACGGCGATATGGAGGAATCCGGCTGCTAGCCACAAGCCGCCGGCTATTTGGGCGGGACGCGACAGATTCAACCAGATTGCGAGACAGAACAAAAACCCACCCAGCGGGAGCAAAAGGTTGGCGAGCGGCCGGCGCGGGACCATGGGCCAGAAGGTCCGGAGGGCAGCCAGATTCACCCCCATGAACGCGAGGAAAGCGCCGAAATTGAGTAGCTCGGCTGTACGCTCATAACTGAGCAGCAACGCCCCTAGAAGGGCCGCTGCGCCAATCCAGTAGAGATTCCCCGAAGGCTGGCGGCGGCGTGTGTCCCATTGGCCAAAAAACCTCCGAGGCAGAACTTCATCACGTCCCATGCCGAACAAAAGTCTGGCTGCCGCAGCTTGACCGCTTAATGCGGTTCCTACGCACGCAACCACCAAAACCACTCCCATGGACTGGAACAGCAGGTTGCCGCCCACCACCCGAGTCACATCCAGGAATGCGGTCTCGAGATTTGGGAAGGACCGATAATCCGGCCACACGCGTTGTCCCAGGTAAACTTCCACCACGCTGAAAATTCCGGTAACGAGGCAGACCAAAACCGTGGCAATCGGGATAATCCGCCGCGGATTTTCGACATCTTCCGCGAGCGTGGTTACACCATCGAAACCGATGTAAGTGAGAGCCGCCAGCGAAGTGGCCGTCATGATGGCGCGCATATCGAAAGTTGCGGGATCGTAAAACGGCTGACTGGAGAGAATCCCTCCCCAGCCTGAGCGCGCAAATAATAGGCGGATGCTCAAACCGACAAACACGATGATGACCACGGTCATACAAGCCAGCAGCGCCTTGTTGACCCGGGCCAACGACGAAATGCCCGCGAGGTTCAAGAGCGTTGTGGAAGCCGTTAAGAGTCCCGCCCAAAACCAGTACGGAACCGCGGGTAACATGCGCTGCAGCGTGAGCGCGGCATAGAGAATGGAAATCATCGGGATGATCAGATAGTCCAGAAACATGGCCCAACCGACGATAAAGCCGACGCCGGGGTTGAATGCCCGGCCAACGTAGGTGTAAGCGGACCCGGCTGAGGGATAGACGGCAGCCAGCCTGCCGTAGCTGAAGGCCGTTATCATCATGGCAGCCATCGCCACCAGAATACAGGTGCTCACGTGTCCCTTCGAGACGGCATTTGCGATTCCAAAGATACCCACGGGAGCGATGGGCTGGATCAGCACGATCCCATAGATGACGAGGTCGGTAAGTGTCAGCCGCTTGGGGCCCGTGAGGCACGGGGCCTCCGCGCGCGTCATTGATCGCTGCCCGTGAGTGTTTCGAGCGCCGGGAGTTGGTTGCCATCGCGGAATCTCTCGCGCATTTCCGTTACCCGTCGCTGGAAACGCCACCAGAACTGAAATTCCGCGTCGTACTTGCCGAGTGCCACGGATAAGCGGAAAGGCGTGTACTCCTCAAGCCATGCCTCCCGGAACCCGTCGCGCAACTCCCCGATTGCGTCCAGCATGTCAGAAGCCCGACTGTGATAGTTGTCCGCGGTTTCGAGCGCGATGAGCGTGGTCACATCGATCTTCTTCGGATGCTCGCCAAGTTCTCGCCAGAAACCGGCGATCTGGTCCGCGTAGATGTACTTCAAAGCGGCGTAGTCGAGCGAACGCGACCCTACCAGGAACGCATGAATGGTCGGCGCATCGATTGTTTCCGGGATCTTTTCCAGTAACTCTTCGGCTTGTTCAGCCGCAAGCCGCGATTGATGCAATTGCGTCAGGTGCTCCTTTGTGCGCCGAAGGCGGTCTGGCGAGAATGGATTTGCCCAGAAAGCGTCGATCGTATGTCCTTGCGCTTGTTGCAGCAGCGTTTCGGCGCGATCGAGTTGTTCCAGTGCGCGAGCCATAGGCTGTGGTACACCATCCGGATAAACGGCAGCGGCATAATCCGTGAAGAAACCAGTACCCGGCGGAGCGGATCCTCTCCAGGCAGCGGCAGCCGCATGCGCCAGCCCCGGACGAGCCATTCGCATGAGAGCGGCCTGTGTGTTGTCCGTCCATTCAGAGGATGCAAATCCGGTGGCGCCATACCTCAATCCAGCGGCCAGCAGCAACTCGTCATTCTTGAAGGAGGTGCTGTAGTCGGGTACCAGCCAGTGCCAGTTCATCACGGCGCCGAGCACCATAATGGGAACTCCCGCGTCGTGGAAAGGAGCGAGAAAAGCCTGGTACGCTGCTTCCGTTGCTGGCTCGTAGTGCCAGGGAACGGCGATAAGGCCCTTCGGGAGTTGCGGAATCATCCGGGGATATTTCTCCATCATGTCTGCCCAGGCCATCGGAGTTTTGCCGTTCTTCTGCGCCAGCCCAACTACCCGATTCAGTTGCTCGAGATAGAGATCCTCCGGGCTGCGGCCACGCCGTGCCGCCTCTTTTTCGAGCAGCCACGTTTCATCGAAGCCGACATGAAAAAAGCGACTGGGAAACAGCGATGCGAGCTGCCCGATCCAATCCGCGAGGATAGGACCAACGCGCGGGTCGTCGGGACGGAACTCGCCGCCGTAAGGAATCACCGCGAGGTCCGAGTAGCGCTCCTTGCGGAAGAAGTCGTGCAAGTGGCCATAGAGCTCAACGTTCGGAATGACGTCAATGTGCCGCTGCCGCGCGTAGTCTATCAACTCGCGCACCTGTGCCTTGGAGAACTGGACGTTCGGCGGTAGGATCGGATAGCCATCGAGCACGATGGTCGCTTCAGAATAGAAGAAGTACTGGTTGATCTTCCACAGAGCCAGAAAATCGATCTGCCGTTTGAGTTCTTCGAGACGCGGCAGTTGCGTGTGGCTCACGTCCATCATGACTCCTCGATAGGCTAGCGCGGGCCAATCAACGACATTCGATTCCGGCAAGGAGGGTTCCGGGGAGAACTCAACCATCTGCCGCAACGATTGGACCGCGCAAAAAAGTCCAGCCGAGGATGCCGAGGTGAGGCGAACCTCCGTTGGCGTGATTGCAACGGAGTACGCTTCACGGGAGTTTTTCCCGGCTTCCTCTCCAGGTTGTGGCACGTCGCTACTCTGGCCGGTCCTGCTCAGCACGATCGGCTTCGTCCCGCATTGGTTCCCGGCCACCTGCAATGTGACGTGGGCAGTATCCGCAATATACGAAGCAAGCTGGCGGGCTGCAAAATTATCTTCAGGCGACGGTTTCGAGGCAAAGCAGACGCTGGCTCCTTTTAGCGGGAAGCGGCCCTTACCCTTGTGAACCTCCCGTGGTATTGGCAAAATGGATGGAAATCCGAGGCAAATAGGCATCAAGGCAACCAGCATCGCGGCTCCCTTCCAGGCACTGCGTTTCATATGAGAAACTGGCATTTTCTCCTTGACATAATGGCTAGCATTATAGATCATGAGTAAATCAATCGCAAATTGACGCGACCGCGCAGTTAAAATGGTAGCGCTTCGTCGCTCCAAGCAAAAGAGGTCAAGACGTGATCCAGCGCATTCTACGAGATTTTTGTGTTCGTTATTTGGTGGCACTGGCTGTGTTGGCATGCGTTCCAGCGCAAGCTCAAAACGACCTCGCGACCATTCGCGGAGTGGTCACCGACCAATCTGGGGCGGTCGTTCCGAAAGCTCAGGTAACACTCGTCAATGTGTCGACGAATGCCTCGCGCGGCGCAAATGCGAATGAACAAGGTGAATTCGAATTCCCTTTCATCGTGCAAGGCGATTATCGTCTCAAGGTAACATCGCAAGGCTTCAAGTCGTTTGTCGCCGAAAGCATCGTGATCCGGGCCCGGGAGGAGCGGCGCGTCGACGCGAAACTAGAACTAGGCGCGGTCGGCTCAGAAGTGAGTGTCACTGCGGGTACGGCCGTTATCGCCACGGAAGGCAGTCAGATTTCAGATGGCTTTACCAACAAACAGTTCGTCAACTCGCCCCTGAGCACACAGACATTTTTCCCGCAGGGTTTCATGTCAACATTGCCGGGAATTCAGACTCAGAACGGTAACGTCGCGCTCCATTTTGCGGGCCAGCCAGCGGCCCAGGTGGCGGAAAATATGGATGGCATGACGAATGACACCGCCAACAATTTGACCCAAAACATGAACGATTTTCAGGACTTGCAGGCCATCCCCGTGAACAACAACGCCGAGTACTCGCGCGTTGGGCAGTTCACGATGGTGAGTAAAGGGGGAAGCAACGAATTCCACGGCCGCGCGTATTACGATCTGAGCAATTCATTTCTGAATGCCCGCAGTTTTTTCGCTCCGGTCAAAGTGCCCTCAAAGGAGCACCGTGGCGGCGCCAGCCTGAGCGGCCGGATCGTCAAGGACAAGTTGTTTTTCTATCTGGGATACAGCTTGGTCCGCATTCCTGCTTCGAGTTATTATTCACGGAACATTCCCACAGCCAAAATGCGGGCGGGGGATTTTTCCGACTACTTGAATCAACCGAAGCCGGTTGTCATCAAAGATCCTCTTACGAACCAGCCTTTCCCCGGAAACATGATTCCGGCCAACCGCCTCAGCGCCGTGTCTCAGGCCATTCAGACCACTTACATTCCAAACCCCAACCGCGGCCTTGCGAACTCCACCTTCCAGAATTATGGTTTCACGTGGCCACATCCGACGGACTTGTATAAGTGGGATGGGTTCACTCCGCGCATCGATTATGTGATCAGTTCCAGGAACCAGCTCTTTGGAAGGTTCATCAACCGCATCACGCCTTACATTCTGGCCGGTGAATTCCCGGGGCTGGGCTCATGGACGCGAACCCGAAACAGTAGTCAGGTGGTGGTCAACGATACGCATATCTTCTCTCCCACGATCGTAAATTCGTTTCAATGGGGTTGGTCGCGCGACTATATCTTCGATGGCGGCACGTTGAATGGTTTCACTCCCACCAAGGCCAACACGGCCCTTGCAGCGATTGGCCTGCAAGGAGTAAACCGCCAGAATTTTGATGTCATGGGGTTTCCGACAGTGGCGATTACAGGAATCGACACTCTGAGCCAAAACGTCGGCGGAGTCAATGGAAACCGTAACGACCAACAGTTTTCAAACGAAACGACATGGTCGGTTTCGCGCCATGTTATCAAGTTCGGCGGGGCACTGCGGTATTTTCATGATCATCCAGAGAACATTCCCGCTAACAACTTCGGCAACTTCACCTTCAACGGCAGCCTCACTGGTCTCGGCTATGCGGATTTCCTTCTTGGCCTGCCTTTTTCCAGTGCGCGTGTAAACCCGATTGTGAACAGGACCGAGACGGGTTATGAGCTTGGTATATTCGTGCAGGACACTTTCAAGGTAAGCACTCGCCTGACGCTCGATCTGGGTCTTCGTTGGGAGTATTTCTCGCCGGCGCGATACGCCGACGGACTCCAGTATAATTGGGACCCAACAACGGGCACTGTCGTTGTTCCACAAGCGGCTTCGAGTCAAGTAAGCGCTCTTTACCCATCCACAATTACTGTGGTTGCCGGAAACCCCTATCCAAACGCCTACCTGGGAAATGTGCGCCCCAGGCTTGGGGCGGCGTATCTTATCAGCCCTACTTTTGTGATTCGAGGCGGCTATGGGATCTACAGCGAAGCGCCAGGAAATCTGTACGGCGTACCTACCGGCGGGCCGTTCGGGATTGGAGAAACGTATTTCAACACCATCAGCAACGGTACGCCGCTGCTGTCGTTCCCGAATCCATTTCCGTCTTCCCTCGCTTTGTCCACCATCCCTTCGCAATCCGTGACAGGCTATCCCAAAGATTACAAGAACGGAATGATTCAGCAGTTCAACGTAAGCTTGGAGAAACAGTTCAAAGGCGGCTTCGGCGGGCGATTGTCTTACGTCGGATCGAGAAGCTCCGGACTGAATTATTTCCTGCCGATCAACAAGCCCCAGCCCAGCCTGATTCCGTTCACGGCTAACCGCCGGCCCTACCCTCAATTCGTCAACGCGACGCTCGATGAACATGATGGCAAGGGCAAGTACGACTCTCTTCAGGTGGCAGTGCAGAAGCGATCGGGAGGCTTCGTACTCGACGCGCATTACACGCTGTCGAACAACCTTCTCAATTATCTGAATCTCGAAAACCCGTATAACCACCTGATGTGGAACCGCGATGCGTTTAATGCAAGACACAGCTTTGTGGCGACTGCCGCTTACGATTTGCCGTTTGGCAAAGACAGGAAGCACATGACCAAGGCGCCGGGGGCCGTCAACGCCGTGCTGGGAGACTGGCAGATATCGTGGATCAGCTACTTTCAAAGCGGTCAGTACTTCTCGCCGAGTTATTCGGGATCGGATCCGTCCAACACGAACACGTCCGGCGGGCTGCCGAATTGCATCGCAGATGGGAACTTGCCTAATGGTCAGCGATCGCCGAATCGCTGGTTCAACCCGAGCGCCTTCACGGTTCCGCTTCCGGGGACCTTTGGCAATTGCGGCGTCAATACTCTGGAGGGGCCCGGGCTAAAGCTGCACCATCTGAGCGCCAGCAAGCAGTTTGCGATCACGGAACGCGTCCACTTCATTCTGCAGACGAACATTACGAACCTATTCAACACACCGCATTTCGACTTTCCTTTCTCAAACATATCAGTGCCGTCGCAAGTGGCTCGCGTATATCAACTGCGCGACTCAGGAGGAACTCCGGGTGGACGCGAGTTCAGCGGACCTCGCCAGGTTGAGTTTCGCTTTCGCATAGAATTCTGAAAACCTGGTGGCTGCGAACCTCCTGGATGGCGGGTGGTCCGCGCTCCGAGCGATTGACAACATGCAATCTTCCTATTCGAATGCCGCGTTAGCAACGAGTACCAACGATCGCAATATCTTCCGCGCTGCGGAGCGTGAAGCTTCAGTCCGGCGAAAAACGCCGGGATCATTGGAGCGATATCAACGCTCGTGCGCTTCCCTGGCCGGTGGCGTGTCGACCAGTCTGCGGCGTAGTGCAAGGCCCTATCCGCTGTTCATCGAATCGGGGCGTGGAGCATATATCCGGGATGTCGACGACAACACCTATTGTGATTACGCGATGGGGTGGGGTCCACTGATTCTGGGACATGCGCCGGAGTCGCTAGTGGAAGCCGTCACTGCGCAACTACGCCGCGGATCGACTTATGGTTGCCAGCACGATCTCGAGTACGAGGTTGCGGAGCTACTTGTTAGGATCATTCCGTGTGCGGACAAGGTGTGTTTCTCCTCCAGCGGAACTGAAATTGTTCAACTCGCTTTAAGACTGGCGCGAGCTGCCACAGGCCGAGCAAAATACCTCAAGTTTGAAGGCCATTATCACGGCTGGGCCGACAGCGTTTTGGTGAGCTATCATCCCACCCGTGAAGAGATCGACCGCGCACACGGCAATCCTGTAGCAGTCGGGTTGGGACAGATGCCAGCCGCGTCCGCTGTGGTTGCCGAGTGGAACGATCGCGCGAGCGTCGAGCAGGCGTTCGCAGTTCATCCGAGTGAGATTTCAGCGGTGATTTGCGAGCCTGTTTTATGTAATAGCGGTTGCATTCCGCCAGAGGACGGCTTCCTTTCTTTCCTTCGCGAGATCACAAATCGCTCTGGCGCGCTCTTGATTTTTGACGAGGTAATTACCGGCTTTCGCGTGCGCCTGGGTGGCGCGCAGGAACTCTACGGTGTTATTCCGGATCTGGCGACGTATGCGAAAGCCGTGGGAGCCGGTATGCCGCTTAGCGTTCTGGGCGGCAAGCGGGAGTATATGGACTTGATCGCGAGCGGAAAAGTAGTCCACGCCGGTACACTCAATGGCAATCCGCTGGCGCTTGCAGCGGCGAAAGTTGCGCTGGAGATACTGGCTGCCGATTCGGACGCCATTTACCCGGCGCTGCAAAGGCGTGGCGATAAACTCCGGACAGGCTTGGAGTGTATGCTGCGCGCGCTCCACTTGCCCGTGGTCACCGTCGGAGAAGGAGCAGTGTTTCATTTGTCGTTCCAGGAGACGAAGCCGCGCAATTATCGCGATACGCTGGCGGCGGATGTCGCCCTTTACAGCGACTTCACGCTAGCTATGCTCGATGAGGGTATCCTTGTTTTGCCTGATGGACGCTGGTATCTGTCGACCGCGCATCGCGATGAGGACATCGATGCTACATTGGCAGCGGCGCGGCGTGTCATATCCTAACGCTAGACGCTCTGCCAGCGGACTTGCGAGGTGCTATTTGCGTCTGATTTTCCTTCTTCTATTACCGGCAATGGTTTCCTGGGGCGCGGATCTGCGGGCGGGCGCGGCCCAAGTGGTGATTACGCCGCCACGCGGTGCACCGATGGCAGGTTATTACACAAACCGCGCTGCCACCGGCGTCCACGATGATCTCCACGCCAACGCGCTGGTATTCGAGAAGGACGGAGTCAGGGCTGCCGTAGTAGCCTGCGATCTCGCCAACTTGCCCCGTCCCTATGTGGACGAAGCGCGCCATATCATTCGTGAGAAGACGGGAATTGCGCCTGATCATGTGATGATCAGCGCGACGCACACGCATACGGGACCGGTGATCTTAACCCAACCGTCGCGTTATGTCTTGGAAGGCGAAATGAAACGGATCGCCGTCGAGTATGCGGCATCGCTGCCGGGCAAAATCGCCGACTCGGTTGTAGCTGCCGTAGCGGTGCTCCAGCCGGCACAAGTTCGCTCTGGTATCGGACGCGAGGATTCAGTGGCGTTCAATCGCCGCTATTTTATGAAAGGCGGCTCAGTCGCGTGGAATCCACGTAAACTGGATCCGAATATTCTGCGCCCAGCGGGGCCGACCGATCCTGCCATTCATGTAATCTACGTTGAAACTCTCGATGAGAGGCCCATCGGTGCGTACATGAATTACGCTATGCACCAAGATACTACGGGAGGGCTGGAGTTCTCGGCTGATTTCTCCTATGCACTTGGCAAGGCGGTGCGGGAAGCGAAAGGCTCGCCTCTCACGCCCTTATTCACCATAGGGTGCGCCGGCAATGTCAATCACTTGGACGTGAGCCGCAAACAGCGGCAATCCGGTTTTGAGGAAGCGACCCGGATCGGAATTGTGCTGGCGGGCGGCGTGTTAAAGACGATTCAGGCTGCCCCGATCGTTGACATTCCCTCCATTCGTGTGAGCACGGAAATGCTTAAGCTTCCGACGGCCGAAGTTACGCCGGATGAAGCCGAATGGGCTCGTGTCACGTCTGCAACCTTCGGCAAGCCCGACGCGGCGCCATTCCTCGATCTGGTTCGCGCCGCGAAGGACATCGAACTGATTTCCCTTCGCGGCCGTCCCATGGACGCCGAAGTTCAAGTGATCACGCTCGGGGATAACGTGGCGTTTGTAGGGCTACCGGCCGAAATTTTCGTCGAGCTGGGACTCACCTTGAAGCAGGACTCTCCTTACCCGAACACGATCATCGCAGAGCTTGCAAACGGCGCTCTAGGGTACATCCCGAACAGACAGGCGTATCCTGAGGGAGGCTATGAAGTGGTGGCCTCCCGCGTTGAGCCCGGCGCAGGTGAGATGCTGATGACCTCCGCGCTGCGCCAGCTCATCGAGTTGTTTCATCGACACTAACCCCAACGTAATCTTCTTCACTGGAAAAGCTCATATGATCAAAATTTGAGGCTACAGGCCACAGTACTTCTTCAGGTCTTGTCATTCGGCGACTGCGGCGATCTGCGTGGCAGCGTTTTGGGCCTTCTGCCCAGGCAGCATGGAAGACCAAACTCAACGCGCACAGCGCGGCCTATGGCAGCCGGCACAAACAGAGGATGCCCGTCGATCGGATGTAAATCCTGAATCGTGCCGTCCCTTCCGATGATGAGCCCGGAGGCGTTTGCGTGTAGCTTCCGCCTGCTCTCGCGCGATCCGCTCGTCCTCGGCCTCTGGTTTCCGCCTGTTGAACAGCGCTTTCGGGAACTGGTTTTGTACATCAGTGATCGATGTTCTGCCCTCCACCTTTGTTAACGATCCGGCAGCCACCGTTGCCGCGCTCATAGCCTCCGCGGCTGATCCATCGGTCTTGATCATGCATCACGCACTCGATTCCGAAAATCAAAGCAAACTCTGCGAATCCACGATTGACATGTTTGTTTCAGTCTTAGCTAGCGAGGCCGCGAATCTAGCCGTGAAGGTCTTGGCCACGGGAGGTGTCTATATGGCGGGTGGCGTCGTCACGCACATGCTCGCGAGACTTCAAAAGGCGGCGTTTATGCAATCATTCAAGCGCAAGGGAAGACTTTCTGAACTTATGGCGCAGATCCCGCTTCACGTTATTGTCAGCGTGCCAGGATTGACAGGCGCAGCCGCTTACGGGCTCGCAAACTTGAAAGGATTGTAAGTCTTCGTTGCAGTCATTCACTGGATCTTTATGCCTTTCCCATTTTTCTCTAGATTCGCAACCTCGGCCAGGCGGCGGCGATGCCGCTCCGCCCCGCTGAACCGTGTTGTGAGAAAAGTCTGAACTAAATCCCATGCGAGCGCGTGACCGACTACCAGACCTCCCAGACAGATTACATTCAAATCGTCGTCCTCTACCCCTTGGTGCGCCGAAAATGATTCATGATTTAAGCACGCCCGAACCCCTGCGACCTTATTAGCGGCGATAGAGGCCCCAACACCACTTCCACAGACAGCGATGCCGCGCTCCATAGCTCTTAAGGCAACAGCACGGGCCATCGGCACGATGAAATCGGGGTAATTATCGGTCGATTCCAACCGACGGTCGCCAAAATCTACTACCTCATGACCTGCCTCGTGTTGCCGTCCAAACAAATACTCTTTCAGCTCGTAACCACCATGGTCGGCGGCAATGCCGATTCGCATAGGCACTCCTGGCAACACTTCCGGGAAATCAGACATACTACTTTTCGAGCTAGACAGTCGTTGAAGCGACTGTTGCGAAGGACAAAAGATCGGGCAGCATCGGATCGAGAGTGCGACCTGGCTAGTCTTAGGGCATTGCCAGATAGCAACAAAAAGTACTTGTCACCAGGACGACGTGAAGAACGGACGTGGAGAGGCACTCACTATGATGCGCTCGTGGACTTCGCGGCCCGACGCAACGATGGGGCCGGACCGGATCAACGAAAAGAATTCCATGTTCGTGCGCTACTCGCATGACGGCAACCATAACAGCGGACCGTTCGGCATCGCGGTGCCTCCTTCAAACTTCGTGGCCAACCAGAACTGGTCTGACCAAAGCCTTCTGGGATTGACCACCGTGCTCAGCCCGCGAGTAGTGAACGATCTGCGATTCTCTTATTGGTATTGGCACAACCGAAACACTCCAGCCACCGTCCGTGCGGGGTGCCGGAGTTGGCGGCCGATGCCAAGGGCCAGATCAAGCGGAGGTACTGCTGGTATGCGACGCCGCGGGAGATCCTGCGCCAGCTGCCGGGTTGGGCCGTACACCTCAAGGACGATGTCACCATCGAGGATCTGGAACGCCAGGCGCGGGCGCAGACGGACATGACGGCGGCGCGCGACATGCAAGCGGCCAAGCAGCAACTATTCGCCAGCTTGCCGCGAAGGCGGAGCGCATGAAAGAAACCCAAAGGCAAAAACCAAAAAACCTTCCTAAGAGAGAACGAACAAGAAACAAGACCTGCGGAGTTCATCCCGCCTCCGCCGACGGGTTGCAAGGGTCCAGCAAATTGAACTTCAAACTTATTCAGAAAGGAGGCCCCGCAGGCGGATGAACTTACTCCCTTCCTCCAGGCTCATTCTTCAATGAGAAAATGCTTCCCCGGAAATCATGCGAGAAGAGCTTGACAAAACTCGGCATTACAACTACGATGTAGAGTATATTGTGCTGGGCGAATTCGAATATATATTGCTGACCGTAACTGCCGGTTTGGGCGATCAAGCGTACGGTGCTGCGATACGGGAATCAATTGTGAAGACAGCGGGTCGGAACTGTTCCATTGGTGCGCTGTACACCACTATTGAACGTCTTGAGACCAAGGGTCTGTTAACGACGTGGATGGGTGAGGCGACGCCACAGCGCGGGGGGCGGGCCAAACGCATGGTGCGCGTAACTCCTGAGGGCGCGCAAGCCGCGCGCGATTTTTATGAAACGATGCTGCGTGTGAGCCGGAACGCGGCGTGGGCGTCATGCGAACCGGAGAGTACTTTATGAGCCGTGCCGCGCTTTTCGTTATAGAAACGTCAGCCCGAATTCTAAGGGCGAACGAGCGTGACGGTGTGTTGGGCGATCTTGCAGAGGTCGGCGCAGGCCCACTACGAAGCTTCTGCGCCATATTTGGATTGCTGGCGAGACAACATGCTGAGCATTGGCGCGACTGGCGCCCGTGGCTTGCGGGCGGAGTAGCGCTGCCAGCCAGTTTGCTCCTGCTAGGCGTCTCTTTTGGGATCTCAATGAATTCGCGTGCGCTGCTGGAAGGAGACTCGGCGCACATCGGGTTCCCGTTTCTTTTCGAAGTTCTTCTTCTGGTGACATGGTCTTGGACAAGCGGTTTTCTGATCGGCTCCCTTTCGGGGCATACCCTGTGGGTGAGTGCGCTTCTATCCTCTATTCCGTGCCTCTCCTGCGTATTTAGATTTCGCGAGCCGTCGCTCTCCCGGATTTGCGTGCTGCTGTTTCTGATACCCGGCCTACTTGGCGTGCTGCATGGCAGGCGTCTCAGGCACGTGCCCTTCACCGCAGCTCTCATAATTGCCGCTACTGTCACAGGCCTCATGCTTGCGTGGAACGAGATGCACCTCTGCGAATGGCCGCTCGTATTGCCCGCGTGGTTCCTCGTCGCGGCAGCCGATAAGTTCAGAAATAGGAGAGAGGAGTTGCCATCATGTTAAATAGGCGATACCACTTTGTAATGACCCTGGCCTTGCTGTTTCCGAGTGCGCTTAGCGGGGTTGACTCCGGCAAGAGCCAGCTGATTGCGGGCGAGATCCAGTCGAGAAATTTCGCGAATAGCAAAATCGGCGTAAGCCCGGTACGCAAGCTAGTGATTTATCTTCCCGCTGGATACGACTCTTCCATGACGCGCTATCCAGTGATCTATTTTCTTCCTAGTCCCTTCGACAGCAGCTTCCGGGCAATTTTCGACAAAATGGATGCTCAGGTTGCTCTTGATCGCGCGATAGAGACAGGCGCAGTCGGAAAGTTTATTTTCGTCACAGTAGACATGACAACGCCGATGGGCAGTTCCTGGTATGTAAACTCGCCGGCAACCGGCAAGTGGGCGGATTTTGTAGTGCGGGAACTTGTCCCTTATGTCGACGAAAACTTTCGGACACTTCGGAGTCGAGCATCACGAGGCATCGCGGGTCACTTCATGGGAGGGTACGGTGCCATTCGTTTTGGCATGGAGTATCCAGACATCTTCGGCTCCGTGTACGCCTTGCATCCGGTGGGGACAGGAAGCGGCGTGAAGGTTCTCGCATCGCTCCCAAACTGGGAACTGATGGAGCATGCCAAAACATTGGACGATGTCAAGAAGGACGGCTACTCAACGATCTTTACGTCTATTTTCCAGGCACATATCCCAAACCCGGATAATCCTCCGCTGTACTTCGATTTTCCTGCTCACCGTGTCGCTGGCCAATTAGTGATCGATGCGAAGGTGATGGATTCTTTGCGCACCAATTTCTTTCTGGAGTCGCTGGTCGGAAAGTACGCCGACAACCTAAAGTCGCTGCGCGGCCTAAAGTTCGATTGGTCACGCAACGATCCGAATTGGGACCACGTGTATTCGAATCATGCTCTCACGCATAAGTTGAACGAGTACGGCATTGTGCATGAGGCTGAGGAGTACAACGGCTTGCAGCTAGGCGACGTCAACTGGAACGCAAGTGGTCGCGTGACAACGGATTTGCTGCCCTTCTTCAAGAAACACCTTGATTTTAGGCAGGACCTCTCAAAAAACTGACAAACTCTTCTTCTGCCATCGGATTGCTGACCATCAGGGAACCCGACCAACACGGGCCGTCAAGGGTAGACCCTGGCTGCACAAGCGGAGTGCTTTTTGCGAAGCGCGGAAGCTAGGGTGCCCTTGGACGGGGAAGAACGCCGCACGCTGGGGCCGGGGATCTCTCAAAGATTTTAGGAGAGATTCCCCGAGCCTGTCGGCGGCGAGACGGAGTGAGGGGAGTTCGAGGGGAGCGGGGTACCCCACCCCCTTCGTTTTAGGAACAATGCTTTGGAACTGAATTTATGTTAGCTGCGCTGCTCATGGAAGCAGAATCAGCCACGTTGGAGGGTCTCTTTCCGCTGGGGCGTGCCGCATGTCATAAGCTGTGCGCGCCCACTTGTGTGGGACGATTTGCTAACTGACTTAAGGACACTAGTTGGACTCGATAAACAGCGTTGGGTTGATCTATTTCTCTGCGTTGCGCAAAGGACCAATATACCGGCCAATGTCGCAGTTTGAGCGGGTTGCTGCGTCAGTAGATCGAAAGCGGTATTCTTTCTTCGTTCGACACTGACTTTACCCGAGGGTGAATTCCCGCGACCAGATCAGCACTGCTTAAAAGACATGCTTCAGAGCGAGTTGCATTTGCCGCATGCTTCCACTCGTCGAAGTGATACGCCCCAATCGAGGAGGCCAGGGCTTGTTTATCGAAGATGAAAGGGGGTCTAGGCACTAATCTTCCGGCTTCTCCCTTCAGCTTGAAACCCGCTTCGGAAATTGTGACCGGGAACGCACTAAGATTGACTTCATAGCTGGTGCGCCCTTTGGAAGCTGCTCATGCTTGACTGAGTAAACGCCAGCCGGTTGGCGAAACGACAATTTGGGGGTGACCTTGAGTTTTACCCGGGCTGCCATACGCCCGTGATGGTGTTCAAGATGCCAAGGCGTGCCCCGACGAGAGCACAGATTGTGGTTACCGGGTCTTTAAACATCGTCCAATCAGCCATACGTGTGATAATGTCCTTTATCACACGTTAGTACAAAACCATAGTAAAATTTTCATCGGAGAAGACCATTGAGCGCCGACGAATTCTTCATCGAACCATCGATCCGATCACCGGCACAACGTATCGAAACCCGTATCGGACCGGGACGGGATAAATGGCGGCTTTCATTCGGGTTGTCACCGACGGGTATTTCAAAGCCGCAGGAGTTCCATTGCGGATGGGTAGAGAATTCACGGAAGGGGATCGCGCACCCGCCTGGACACGGCAAGCAGGGATACGCCCATCAGAATCGACCACAGAGAGGAAGGCTCAGGAACTGCCGCCACCTGGAGCGCCGCCAGGGAAGCGGTGTGCCGTTGGCAGCGGTGATGGAGTAGGTGAGTTTGGCCGTCGCAGCCAACGGTCCGAAGTCGAGACCGGAAGCGTTGGCCGCGAACGAGGCCGCCACCTCGAATTGTGTGCCGAATACGATCTGCGCTGAGCCAATCACGGGAGCAATGCACGGGAATGCGAATATAGGATAGCTCGCCGTATAACTACATGCTTGTGTATCGATCAGTGAGCTGCCACTTTGGCTCAGCTTCAGGCGCGCGGTCGCACCGTTCACGATGATCCCCACATTAGAAGTACTCGTGGGAGTAAACGTGTAGCTGATTATTCCTATTACGGTCGAACCTGAGGCAACAAAAAAAAAGTCGTCAAACCCAGCGCTGGTGTTGAGGGTGTTGAAGGAGATCAACATTGAGTCTTACATCGTCTATAGAGCGCTTGGCCTTGCGATTCTGCTCTCGCTCCCGGCGGAGCAAGCCAGCCCGTTCCTTCCTGCGGAGCTGCCTATTTACGAGTTCCCTTCCTTTTATGTAGGACTCGTAAAAGCCCGCGGATTGGTGCAAGGAATAGCCGGAGTCGGGGACATCGTGGCTGATGCTCGTGTAGGCACGCCCTTCCCGGTAAACGCTACGCCGTTACCGTGAAGTCAAAGTCCAAATCTCATTCGTATCTTAACGCCACGATCGGGTCGACCGCGGCGGCTCTGCGGGCGGCCAAGAAGGCAGCGACGGCTCCTGCCACGAGTAGCACCAGCGCAACTCCTAGGTAAGTAGAGAGATCAACTGGCCGGACGCCGAATAGGAATCTCGACATGACACTGCCGATCGTGAAGGCACCAGCCGTCCCCAGAACGACCCCGGTCGCAATCAGCGTGACGCCTTGCCACATCGTCGAAATCAGCACCCCAATGGGTTGAGCGCCCAGCGCCATCCGAAGCCCGATTTCATGAGTACGCTGACTGACAGCGTACGCAAGCAGTCCATACAGTCCAATCGATGCAAGGAAGAGGGCCAGCAATGCGAATGTTCCAACGAACCGCGCGTATAGTTTGGGGCGGCCTAATGCCATGGAAACATAATCGTTCATTGATCGAATATCGGTGAACGGCTGCCTGGCATCCACGCTCTGCACGGCGCGGCGTATGGTCGGGGCGAGCGCCAGCGGATCAGAAGACACGGTTCGGACGACCAGATTCGTGAAGTAACCGGGCACCTGGGCCTGGCAAAGAAAGACCGTGGGCCGAGGTTCAACGGTGAGCCCCGTCTGCAGGGTATCGTTCACGACACCAATAATCGTCGTGGGCTTCGGATTCGCCCAATCGCCGATAATCGTCTGGCCGATAGGATCTGCTTCACGCGAGTACCGGATCTTGAATGCCCGATTCACGAGCGCTACTCGTGGAGTGTCAATTTGGTCCTGACGGCCGAATTGGCGCCCTTGCACCAGATCCATTCCGATGCTGGCGAAATACCCCCGGCTGACCGTCGCCACGTCGGACATCATCAGCGAAGGATCTGGAGGAAGGGCGCGTCCGACGAAATGAAATGGTCCGCGATTCGTAAGACCCGCCAGGGGGAGAAACTGGATTGTCCCGGCCGACCTGACTCCGGGGAGAGTCTCGACGCGGTCTAAGATCGCTTCCACCAACCTGGCGCGTGGAGCGGGATCCCCTGTCACCAGCGTTCGCATCGTGACCACATGATCGGGCTGAAAACCGAGCTTAACGTCGGTGAGGTTCAGAAAACTGCGCAACAAGAGTCCCGCTCCGATGAGGAGTACAACCGACAGGCCAACCTCGGCGACGACGAAAACGGATCGGATTCGATCCTGCCCCCGTCCGCCGATCATTCCCCGGGCCTGCGACTTCAGGCTCGATTGCAGGTCGACTCTGGATACGCTCCATGCCGGAACGAGACCGGACAGAGCGGTTGTGAGGCACGACAACGCCAGCGTGAAAACAAGGACGTGTCCATCGAGCCCGGCATCCGAAAGCTGTCCAAAATCGACCGCTCCTTCGCCAAGCGCGACCAGCGTGCGGCTCCCGGCCCATCCCAGGAACAGCCCAAGGACGGCGCCGGCAAGGGAAAGGCCGAAGCTTTCGACTGCCAACTGTTGCACGATGCGCCATCGCCCCGCGCCCAACACGGCGCGAACAGCGAGCTCGCTTTTCCGTCCTACACCTCGGATCAGTAACAATCCCGCCAGATTGGCGCAGGCAATCAGCAATACGAATGCGACGACGGCCCACAAGATGAGCAGCATTGAGCGGTTCTCGCTCACCAGATAGTCGCGCAGAGTGGTGATGGCTGCGCCGAAGTCCCTTTCGATGCGATCCTCCTTGCCAATCTGCGCCGCAAGCACTGCCATTTCCCCGCGAGCTTGCTCCAACGTTACGCCTGGGCGAAGCCGTGCGAAGCAGAGGAAGCTTCGAGAACCGACCGCTTCGGGTCGGTTGCGGTCGATCCGCATGGGAGTGTAGACATCTACTTTCAAGCTGCTGACCTGAAATCCCGGGGGCATCACCGCAACGACAACGGCCGAGTCGTGGCCGGCGGGAATGGCCTTGCCAACGATCGACGGATCCGAGCCGAATCTTCGCCGCCAATATCCATGGCTCAGGATGATCTCGCCTTCGCCGCCACGGTCGCTCTGATCGGAGAAACCAGAGCCAAGCATAGGCTTGACCGCGAATACGCGGAACAGATCGGACGAGACCCACAGTCCAGGTACTTGCTCGGCGCCGTCCGGACCGTCTGTGTTGAGCGGTATCGCCTGCGCGATGGCGATAGCTTCGAATGAATGAGCCCGCTCGCGCCAGGGCACGAAGCTGCGGGGAGCCACTGCAGTGGGCTCGCCGCCTTTCAGAGGCTGTTGCCGAATCGCCACGATTCGCTCCGCCTGCGGATAGGGAGTGGCCTCAGGAATGCCGCATTAACAAAGGTGAAGATCGCTGTGTTCGCCCCAATTCCGAGGCCAAGTGAAAGTATGGCAACCAGGGAGAAGCCGAGATTTCTCAGAAGACCTCGGAGAGCATAATGCGCGTCTTGCTTCAGTTGTTCCAGGCGAATCGATGTCCACACGGTATAAATCTCCTCTCGAATCAGGCTTTGGTTCCCGAGCATGCGCCGAGCGGCGCACTCGGCATCTGAGCCTTTAACGCCAGCATCGCGTAACTCCTCAGCTTCGAGGTCAACGTGGTTCTGAAGTTCACGAGCGGTGTCCGCATAGGGGTCGACGGAACGCTGCGCCAACGGTTTGAAGATCCGTTTCGAAAACATCGGACTACCGCTCCTCGACGGGCCACATGATCCTCGCAATAGCCGCCGTCATTTGCTTCCACCTGGATTCCTCGCTGTTCAATTGCTTCCGGCCGGCTGAGGTCAAGCGGTAGTACTTGAACTCGCGATTTTGGCCCTTCGGGGTCTCCCACCTGGCGCTTACCCATGCGCGACGCTCGAGGCGATGCAAGGCGGGATACAATGATCCGTGTTCGACCTGCAGCAGGTCGTCAGTGGAGCGCTGTATGTGCTTAGCGATTTCGTGGCCGTGCCTGGGTCCGAGGAGAAGCGTCCGCAGAATCAGCATGTCGAGAGTTCCGTGCAAGAGTTCAATGCGATCTGTTGTTGGCGGTATTCGCGGCATGGTCGATAGTCTACTACCGCTTAGGTAGACGCTCGACTCTTGATTCGGTTAGCTTGAGATAATGGAGCGACCGGCGCCACGTTTGCCTCGCGAGCGTGATGCCTCCGTGCCATGGTAAAAGCCGGAATTACTCGCAAATCACCGCCGGGTTTCGGGGGGCGGAATTGGGCTAGTTGGGACGCTACTCCTTGCTGACGGGCGGCAACGCGGTAACGAGAGCGCTTTCTATTTTCAAGATGTTGGCCGTTACCCTGTTACCTGCTTATAAAGCCCACAACGATTCGTCTGTTTCTTCCGGGGTCCCACGTTGACATTCGTATCGCCCAGCCCGTTCGACCCACCCGACCGTTGAAGTGGAACGACTGGGGTGAAACTGGGGGTCCCTGCGAGATGAGGACGAGGAAATTAGGGCGCCGGTCCAAACCGCTGTTCCAGCCGGCGCAGCCGCTTAGCAAGGGCCCTCATCGTTTCTGGCCCCCAGTCAACTAGGACGGCATGGCCCAGTGCAAGCAAGCAGTGGCATGACGTATCCAAGGACGCCCGGCGTGTTGGAGTTGCCGAGAATGACGCCGGGACGGTACACCCCGCGAGTCAT
Source organism: Bryobacterales bacterium (assembly GCA_038225555.1). Lineage (GTDB taxonomy): Bacteria > Acidobacteriota > Terriglobia > Bryobacterales > Bryobacteraceae > JANXQZ01. Next base: position 5,684 of record JBBRRB010000022.1, on the reverse strand, counting down.
GAATTTATCGGCTTCATCGTGCCAGGGTCACGGCCCGTTCAAGTCATTCAAGGCGGCCGGCAAACCCGCGAGTACGCCAGACCCGCCTGAGGAAATCTTCACCACAAATGATCGTCATCCACAAGTATTCCCGCATTCATCTGTAGGAGCCGTCAACTTAGCGGCTATTCAGTGCACTCAGGAGCAACCCATATGGATCTCACCCTCTCTCGACTTTGTTTTTGGACTTTGTTCGCCTTTGCTATCCCCACCGCCTTCGGCCAGAAGCTTGAGCCTACAACGGCCAATGGACGCCGACGACCTCAACGCCTCAGGGGGAGCCTATACCGTCAGCAACACCGTCGGCGCCACCGTTTCTTTTTAAGGTCAACGGCGATAGCTTTGTGCGGTACCGCAGAGTGGAACAAATCATGCGGTGCATCTACTTTTACTTTTTAAGCTTGCTGCTAACTCCGGAAATCGGTTCTGCCCAAGTCACTTTTACTGAGTTCCCGGTGCCCACAGGCAGCTTAGGCAATGGAAGCAGTTTGCGTTACTTTATCACCTCGGGATCGGACGGCAATTTATGGTTCACCGAATACCTTGGAAATAAGGGCTCTCCGCAGGAATTCGACAACCTTCAAGCCCAGGTGAAAACTACTTGGCGAGATGCTCCTTTAGAATGTTAGCGATTGCAATACGAAGAATGGACGAAAATCCTGGGATGGCCTGGCTTTGAGGTCTACCGGCACGAATTGAACGAAGAAGGCAAAACTCTTACGTTCTGGGTACGGCGAAAGCGCGGAACCAGGAAACTGGTGTGCTCCGGATGCGGCAAGCATTGCGCGGAGCTGCACGATTGCCATGAGCGGGAAGTGCGAGATCTGCCGTGCCATCGATATCCGGTATCTGGAACGATGGGAAGCCAGCCGCCGTAAGCCGCCGCTGAGACAGATGGGCGTAGACGAGTTGTATCGGGGAAAGAAAGGCAAGTTCCTGACGGTGGTTTGCAATCTGGAAACGGGCGAGCCGTTGTGGTTTGGCAAGGAGCGGAAGAAAGAGACTCTCGATGAGTTCTTTCGCAGCCAGTTGCGTTCCTCGCAACGGAAGCGGATCGAGGCGGCGTGTGTGGATATGTGGGTGCCGTTCCGGCAAAGCATTGAGCAGTGGGCTCCAGGATGCAGGATCGTGTACGACAAGTTCCATATTATGCAGCGCGCCAACGATGCCGTTGATGAGATCCGGCGGGCGGAGTTCTTCCGCCAGGGCAAAAGAAGCGCGGGCTAATGACGGGCAAGAAGTGGCTGCTGCTGAGTCGTTGGAAGAGCCTGACCGGGCCGCAGCGGGGAGAACTGAACCGCTTGTTCGGCATGAACCGGCGCATCTTCAAGGCTTACCTGATCAAAGAAAGCCTGGAAGGATTGTGGAACTATCGATACGCGGGGGCGATGACCAACTATCTTAAACGCTGGATGAATCAACTGAAGTGGCAGCGGCTGACGCCGTTCGAAAAGCTAGCCGACATGTTGATCAAACACCTGGAAGGCATTATGAACTATTGCGACATCAAGGTCCGCTTCGGCGTAGTGGAAGCGGTGAATGGCAATATTCGCATGCTGATCAACCGTGGACGTGGGTATACCAATCTCCGGTACTTGCTGTTGAAAGCCAAGCGGTGCGCCGTGGCCAACATAGAATTTATTGCCCTTCAAAGCGTAAAGAAAGCTGCCTAAGGATCGGTTATCTGTCGAATTCCTGCGGAGAGCCGTTTATTGAGGGACCCTTGGTTCGGACGAGATCGCTCGACACGGCGCTCGGGTGGGCGGCGCGTTATCCCGCGTGCCAAAATGCTTGTCTATATCGATTTCCGTCCTGATTGATGTTCACGCCCGAACACAGTCAAAGCGAAACTGAGACATGGAAACTTCTCTCATCCGAAAGCTATCAATCACTTGCACGCGGCCCCCGGCGTGCTGTTATTGCCCCTAGATAACTCATGATTGGCTTCCTGAATGACGTCCAGTATTCGTTCCGTCAACTGCGCAAAACACCGCTCTTCACGTTTACCGCCATCGTCTCCCTGGCGCTCGGAATCGGAGCCACCACGGCAGTCTTCAGCGTCGTGTATGCAGTGTTGCTCGACCCTTATCCTTATAAAGACTCAGACCGCCTCGCCCACTTAGTGGTTCGAGAGAAGGAAAAGGACCGGCCTTTCTGGCCCAGCCTCACCGGTCCTCAATATCAACAGCTCACCAAAACCCCTTGCCTGGAAAGTGTTTCCGGGGAAGATCAGTGGAACCTGATGACTACAGACGGCGACATTCCGGAAGACGTCAATGCCGTGATCTTCACGCCGAACGCGTTCCAGCACTTCGGACTTCCGACCCAATTGGGACGCGGCTTGGTCCCATCCGACGCGCCCAGCGGCCAGGATCCCCAGCCTGTCGTGGTCTTGGGTCATAAGTTCTGGCAGCGCCATTTCGGGGGCGATCCCGAGGTTATCGGCCGTACACTGCACCTCACTCACAAGCCCTACACCATCGTCGGCGTGACCCAACGCCGCTTCACTTGGGGCGATGGCGATGTCTACCTGCCCTATAAGCTAACCGCAGATCCCGCCCGCCAACTGTCGACCAATCTCAGGCTCAAGCCTGGCGTCACCAGAGCTGCCGCGAGCGCCGAGTTGCAGCCACTCATAGAACAATTCGCCAAGGAAACTCCTAAGCACTTTCCGGAGGGGGGTTTCCGGGTCCGGGTGCAAGGTTTAAACGAACAGTTTGTGGAACGGCTGGGTTCTACTCTAGTCCTGCTGTTCGGAGCAGTGGCCCTGCTGCTGGTGATCGGATGCGCGAACGTATCCATTCTACTGCTGGCACGGGGCACGGCCCGCCAGCACGAACTTGCCATCCGAGCCGCCGTCGGAGGCAGCCGCCAGCGCATTGTGCGTCAACTGCTGACGGAGTCCGTCACGTTATCGATTGCCGGCTGCGCGTTGGGGGTGGTGCTCGCGTATCGGATCGTCGCTTTCATCGCCACCTGGCTGCCCGAATATTCCTTCCCGCACGAAGCCGCCATTCATATCAACTTACCGGTACTCGGGTTCAGCGTCGCTCTGGCGATGCTTACCGGGATCTTATTCGGCCTGTCGCCAGCATTGCAGTTATCGCGCCCCGAACTGGCCGAAGTCATGCGGGCCAGCGCCCGCAAGGTGACTGGTGGGGTGCGAGGCAAACGGACCCATGGCCTGCTGGTGGCCAGCCAGATCGCTCTCACGCTGTTACTGCTGACCGCCGCGGCCGGCTCCGCGGCCGGCTTCTATCAATTGATGAAAACCAAGCTCGGCTACGATCCCCACAACACCATGTCCGTGGGAGTGCCCATCCACGAGAACACATTCAAGACGTGGGCCGAACGCTCCGCCTACTTTGAGCAGATCAAAGCCAAGATCGCCACTATGCCGGAGGCTGCCGAAGTTGCCATTTCGACCAATGCGACACCTCCCGATAACGGCTGGCAATCGAAGATCGAGATCATCGGATCCACTTCCGTTACCAAGCCCGATGCGCGGCTGAACTTCATCAGTCCGGAATACTTTCGGTTGCTCCGAATTCCTCTGGTCCAAGGCAGAATCTGGGATCAGGCCGAGACGCTGCGCGGCGCGCCAGTCGCTGTCATCAACCAGACCATGGCGCACCAGTACTGGCCGGATCGGGATCCCATGGGTCAGCAGATCAAACTGCCAATGAACCGCGGGAACGAACCGTTTCAACTCCCTTCGGCCAGCGCGTTCTCTGAGATGCGCATCATTGGAGTGGTGGCGGATGCGCTCGACGATGGCCTGCGCAAACCCGTCAAGCCCGCGGTTTATCTGCCCTACACGATCATGATGCCGATGATGACTCAGTTTCTGATTCGCTCCCATGTTCCGCCTTTGACGATTCTGCGTTCGGTGCGCGCCAGGATCAAAGAGGTGAATGCCGATCAACAGGCGTTTTCCGATGTGCGCGACCTGGAACAATGGATCGCCCGTACGCCGGAATGGGCCCAGGAACGCTTACTCGCCGCGTTGTTCTCCGCTTTTGCGCTGGTAGCGTTAGCGCTTGCCGCTATCGGTCTTTATAGCGTGGTTTCGTACACGGTGGCTCAGCGCACGAATGAATTCGGCATCCGTATGGCGCTCGGGGCGCAGCCTTCGCATGTACTGGAATTGGTGTTTCGATCTACGGCGGTTAGCGTCGGGGCCGGACTCATTGCCGGACTCGTCATCAGCCTGGGGCTGAATCAAGTGATCGCAAAGTGGGTGCCGAGCGGGGCGGCGAATCCATTGCTGCTATTGGGAGTGCTGGCACTGTTGGCTGCGGTCGCGGCGTTAGCGTGCTTTCTGCCGGCGCGACGGGCTGCGTCCATAGAACCGACCGCAGCTCTGCGGTCTGAATGACTTGATATGCTCAGGGTGCAGTTGAACAGTTCAACGCATAGCTATCATGACCGTAAAAAACAATATCAAGTCGTCATTCCACAGGTCATTGCGAGTCTTGTCGGGACATAAAAGGGAACCGAAGCGCCAGATTGGGTCCGTCGATCTACACGATTGAGCGATCCACCGGCAGTACTGTGAGCGCGGACCGCACTCTGGCCTGGCGGGGACAACATCCATCTCCTTAAGCCCTTACACCACGCTACCGCTGACGGTAGCGTCTGTATGGTCGCTCCACTCGGCGATATTTTGTGAACCTTCACGTGTGGCATGCGTACTACACCACAAGGAGTAGCACGCATGCTTGAACGACTGGGCCTGCTGGGTGTGTTGTTGTTGGCATTGTTGGTCGCTCCGGCTCGGGCGGCCTATGTCACGGGAGCCTGGCGCGCCACAATTTCGACAACCGATGGCACGATAACTGGTAAGGCATCGCTAAAACAAGCTGGTGAAACGGTAACGGCTGGGTGGGGGCTAACGAAAACGACCCAATTCCGATCACCGGAATTCTTAAAGGAGACAAGCTCACCATTAAGACGTCTCCTCAACCTGGACGGACTGCGGCCTTCGATAAATGCGACCTAATCGTAAATGGCGACAGGATGGCCGGCACTATTGATACCGACAAGGGAAAGATCGAGTTCGTACGAACTACGCAGCGATCTGCCCGGTCAATGACGCTTCTGTAAAAAGGTCCCCCCACATCCGTATGCCGGAGACCTGAATTTTGGGTGAGCCCCGAGCACGAGGGTTCGAATATTTTGGAGCCTTCCCGAATCCCCTGAGAGGGGTACCGGGTACCCTCCGGAATCCATACGCCGTCAACCCAGGCGGGAACATTTGCTACTGCTCGTCTCGGGGCTCACCCGACTTGCGCGGCCGAGGTATGGTCATGACCTATGGCCAAAGAACCCGTCGTCATACCTACCCGCCCTGACGACCCTGAATCTCCGCCGTTGAGGCATGTGGTCTTCTCGATCGGCGGCCAGCGATATAAGATCGAGACCAACACGAAAATCATGCGGTTGCCCAGTCGGCGCGCCGAAGTAATCCCCATCGATCTGAAGCGGCGGGTTAATCCCTAAGCCTTTAATTCCGTTGAAAATGCTCTAAGGGTCTGTTAAGAAATAATGTTATCAAATCTGGGGCGGATCTCATAATTCCATTCGCCATGGAACTTGTCCGTGTATAGCCTGACTGCGGCGAGTTCTCGGTCCGACACTTTGAT
>JBBRRB010000021.1:0-95447 GCA_038225555.1 Bryobacterales bacterium | reverse complement strand
GGTGCCGCCGAACGCGAGCGTCTGGTATTACTTTCGCGAGCTCGACTATGCGCATATCAGGGATCTATGGCAGATCGGAGACGACATGGCGAAAGGCGCGGCTCTGATGACCAACACCACGTGGACTTCGCACGTGCTGGGGTCGGCTTGGCCAACGCACATGAATAAGACGATCGCCGAAACGATGTACGCCAACATCAAGGAGGTGGGACTGCCTCACTGGAGCGAGGCGGATCAGTCTCTAGCGAAGGCCGTGCAAAAGGAATTGAAGGTGCCGGAGAAGGGCCTGGATATGAAGGTAGAGGAGTTAAAGCCGCCCGTGGAGCAGGAGAATCGCACCGGCGGCGCCTCCGACGATATCGGCGACATTTCGTGGAACGTGCCTACCGTCACGCTGAATTATCCGGCCAATATTCCGAATCTGCCGGGCCACAATTGGTCGAATGCAATCGCGATGGCAACGCCGATTGCGCACAAGGGGACGATTGCCGGAGCCAAGGTGCAGGCTATGACTATGGCGGATCTGCTTCTGAATCCGGAATTGATCAAGCAGGCCTGGGACTACTTCAATACGGTGCAAACGAAGGAGACGAAATACCAGCCGATCATGCGCCCGCAGGATCAGCCGGCGATCTTCCTGAATGAAAAAATCATGGCACAGTATCGCGACCAGATGAGGAAGTTTTACTACGATTCGTCGAGGTACGGCAGCTACCTGGAGCAGTTGGGGTCAAGTATCCCACGACGGCGCGACCGAACTGAGTCGCGTGGAGCCGGGAGCGAGAATCGAACTCGCGACATCCGCATTACAAGTGCGGTGCTCTACCAACTGAGCTATCCCGGCCTGCTTCGGGGTCAGTATCATTGTATCGGAGTTTAGAAGCCGCATAATAATACGGTGGAAGCATCGCCGGTAACACTCCTGCTGCAGCGCTCTCGCGAGGGCGACAGCGATGCTCTGAATCAGCTGGTGCCCCTGGTCTACGCGGAACTGCGGCGGCTGGCCCACGCTTACCTTCGAGACCAAAACCAGACCATTCAGGCCACCGCCCTGGTGAACGAAGCGTACATCAAGATGGTGGAATCGAAGCAGCACAACGTCAATGACCGCGCCCATTTTTTCGCGCTCGCCGCTAAGATCATGCGTCAGATTATCGTTGATTACGCGCGGTCGAAAGGTGCCCAGAAGAGAGGCTCCGGCGTGTCCAATCTGGAGTTGAAGGAAGAAATTCTCTCGCTGGATCAGGACTTCACTCAAGTGGTTGCGATCCATGAAGCCATGGATCGGCTGGCAAAGGAGGATCCGCACAAAGCCCAGCTGATCGAGATGCGCTTCTTCGGCGGCATGACTTTGGAGGAGTGCGCCGAACATCTAGGCATTAGCACCATGCAAGCCTTTCGCGAGTTGAGGCTGGCGCAAGCGTGGCTGCACCGGGAGCTAAAGAGTTGAATCCAGATCTCGAGCGGCTGTTTCACGAAGCCGCCGACTTGGAGCCCGCCGCCCGCCAACGTTTTCTGATCGAGCATTGCTCGGACGCTTCTCTGCGGGCCGAAGTGGAACAAATTCTTGAGTTCGACCAGGGCGCGGAAGAGTTTCTGGGCACGCCTGTCAGGAAGCTTGCAGCTCGAATCGAGCAGGAGATTCCGCCCACCGCAGCAGAACGGATCGGTCCGTATCGCATCATCAAGTCGATCGGGCGCGGCGGAATGGGGGCGGTCTATCTGGCGGAGCGGCTGGACGGCGAACTGACGCTGCGGGTGGCGATTAAATTCGTTCCCATTGCTTTGCGGACGGAAGCCGTGCTCGAACGCTTCCGGCTGGAGCGTCAGATTCTTGCCAATCTGAATCATCCCAACATCTGCCGCGTGCTGGATGCGGGAACAACGGAAGACGGCTCGCCCTACCTGGTGATGGAGCTGATCGATGGAATAGCCATCGACGAGTGGTGCCGCCTGCTCTCCCCGCGACCGATCGTAGAGCTCTTCCTGAAGGTTTGCGCTGCCGTGCAGCACGCTCACCAGAACCTGGTGATCCATCGCGATCTGAAGCCGAGCAACATCCTGGTGACTCCCAATGGGGAACCCAAGCTGCTCGACTTCGGCATCGCCAAGCTGGTGGACGACGCGGATAGAAACGACCAGACCATGGTTTGCGCCATGACTCCGGATTACGCCAGCCCGGAGCAGCTTGCAGGCGAGCCCATCACCACCGCCACCGACATCTACGGTTTGGGCTGCGTGCTCTATCGGCTGCTTACCGGCGGACTGCCCCGCCCGGGAAGCGCGAATCCGCTGAAGGGCGACCTGAAAAACATCTTGCAACATGCCCTCGATCCGGAACCGGAGTGCCGCTATCGAACCGTGCAGGAATTGGCTGAAGATCTTCGGCGCTTCCTGGCGTTCGAGCCGGTAACCGCAACCGCACAGGGCTGGATTTACCTGGCGCGGCGATTCGTCCGGCGTAAACCGGTGCTGGCCGCGGCGCTGGCGGCGCTGGCGATTTCGGTAGCAGCCGGAACCACGCTGTCATTGTGGCAAGCCAAGAGGGCCGAGCGGAGATTCGAGGAAGTCCGAAGCCTTGCCAATGTTTTTCTCTTTCGATTCGAAGAGCAGATCCGGGACATCTCGGGAACTACCAGCGCCCGCCAGTTTGTGGTGAATACCGCGCTCACCTATCTCGAACGGCTCGCACGCGACTCTCGCAACGATCCGGCTCTTCGGCTGGAGTTGGCCGGGGCATACCGAAAAGTCAGCGAAGTGCAGTATAGCGGCACGGCCAGCAGCCTCGGCGACATGGCCGGAGCAACGGCGAGTCTGCAGCGGGCGCGGGCATTCCTGCCGGCGGACGACGCTAATCCGGCGGTGCGGGAAGAGTCCGCGCGGGTGCTGTTGCGGACCGGCGACATCAAGCAAGACTCGGGCGAGTTGGAGGCAGGCTTGCGTTTAGGCCGCGAGGCGCAGGCGCTGGCCGACCAGTGGTTGAAAGCCGAGCCTCGCAATCCGGCGGCTATGGAAATCGGCTCGCAGTCGCAAGTGCTGGTGGGACGGGTGCTGCGTCGTTTGAATCGCCTGGAGGAAGCGCGATTGGCCATCGAGCGAGCTGTCTCAATTGACCGGCTAGCTGTGGAAAGTTATCCGGGATCCGAGGAAACCAGCCTTAGAATCGCATCGGATCTGGGCTGGCTCGCCAGCATCGAGCAAAGCGGACAGCCTGAGGAGGCCATCAGCCGACAACGGGAAGCACTTGACATATTGCAAAAGCTAAAACAGGCGCATGGATCGAGCGCTGCGGTGGACCGAGCATTGATGGTGGGCATGAGCAGGATGGCCGCGCTTCTGCAGAACGCCGTGGAGTCGCTTGCCTATTTGGATCGTGCTTCGAAGATCGCGCAAAACCGGGTGGCGATGGATCGACAGGATACTCGCGCGCTCATGGATCTGCAATCGGTGCTGACGCGGCAAGGCTCGGCCCTGCTCGATGCCGGTAAAAGCGAGGAGGCGAGGCGTACGCTGCTCGATGCCGTGGGACTCTCTCGTCGATTGGCGGAGAGAGATCCGGCGAATCGGGAAGCGAAGCTGAACCTTGGAATCGCATTGGGCGCGCAAGCCGAAACATTGACGGACGCCCAAGCGGTCGGGCTCAGGCAGGAGGCTCGTGGGATTTATCTCAGTTTGTTGAAGAGCAGTCCCAGCGACGCCAAAGTGCTCTACCCGTACGCTTACAATCAGGCGGCGCTAGTCGGGATCGCTGCAGCGCACGTGCAGCTATGCGAGGAAGGATTCAGGAACTTAGGCAAGCCAACCGAAGATTCGGGAATTGAAGCGGCGTACCGTGAATTAAGCCGCGCCTGCCGTCGTTAACCTCGGTTCTATTCTTTGGCCTTGTTGGCGGCGATGAGCTTGCGCAGGACATCCGTGGTCTTGTCGATCGTGCGCAGTTCCGTGATCTGCAGGGGCGTTCTTCCGCGCTTGTCCTTCTCATCCAGCTTGGCCCCTTTCGCTGCCAGCAACTCAAGAATCTCGTTGATCTGAGCGGTGCCCTGGGCAAAGACTGCGGCATGCACAACCGTTTGACCGCTCTGATTTACGGCATTGACATCCGACCCTAAATCCAGCGCGGCTTGAACGGCTTCCAGCTTTCCGCTCCCGGCGGCGGCGATCAAAACCGTGGTTCCGTCCTGCGTGGTGGCTTTGGAGTCGGCTCCAGCCTTGGCCAGTATGCGCATCGCTTCGGCATTTCCCGCCCTGGCTGTCAAGAGAAGCGGGGTGGCGGCTCCGTTGTTCTGCCGGAAAAACCCGCCTCCTCCGCCGGCACCGGCTCCACCCGGAGGCGTTTGGGCGAGCTTGGCATTGACGTCTGCGCGGTGAGCCAGCAGGTCGTTTAGCAATTCAACCTTGCCCGCCTGCGCGGCCGCATGCAGGGGAGTGTTGCCCGCCTTATCCTTCACGTTCGGCGCGGCACCCTTGGTGAGCAGCTCCTTCGCGACCGCCTCATTGCCAAACGCAGCCGCTACGAGCAGCGGATTCGCTCCGTCCGGCATGCCCTTGCTGAAATCGGCGTTGGCCGCCAGCAGGATGCGCGTGGACTCCACGTCTCCTTTCGACGCAGCAAACATCAGGGGCGTGAAATGGCCCTTCGAGACCGCGTTGACATCGGCGTCATGCTCCACCAGCAGCTTCGCCGCGTCAGAATGCCCTTCCGCGACCGCATACATGAGCGCGGTTTGACCTTTGCGCGATTCCACCCTGTTCACATCCGCACCGTTGGCCAGCAGGAATTTCACTGTTTCCACGCTGCCCGTTCCGGCTGCAATCATGAGCGGGGTTTCTCCATTCCAGCGCGCGCCGTTGGCTTTGGCTCCGGCCTTTAGGAGCTTTTCCGCAATCGGCGCGTTTGCGTTTGAACATGCGAGGATTAGCGGAGTTTCGCCGTACTCGTTCGCGGCGTTGACATCGGCTCCGGCTTGAATTAAAAACTCAGCCATGGGGGCGTTATCCTGATGGACCGCCCAAGCCAGCGCCGTTTCTCCATCCGGCTGCGCGGCATTCACGTCGGCGTGTTGAGCGAGCAGGGAGCGGACAGCCTTGAGATCTCCGTTTTTGGCGGCTTCCACCACCCGCAAGTCGTGAGTGCCCGCGAGTGCTGTAACGCAGAACAAACCAGCGGCCAGCCCACAAGCGCGAAGTCTGCTCATGCTTGCATTTAACCACAATTTAATGAGATTCTATAAGTGTCCAATGTTGCTTTCAAACCGCCCGCTTCTGTGTGAGATTTGGGGACTGTTTGCGCTTGCGACGTTGCTCGCCCTGCCCGTTTTTTCAGCCGAGGGTGCCGATCCGCATGCCGCTCTTCTGAATCGCTACTGCGGATCGTGTCACAGCGACAAGGCGCACATCGCGGGAATTTCGGTGGAAGGACTCAACGTCGCAAACGTGAGCGACGGGGCTAATTCGTGGGAGAAGATCCTGCGCAAGCTGAGCAGCGGCCAGATGCCTCCCCCCGGCCTTCCTCGTCCAGATGCTGCGACCACCAAGGAATACACTGCTTGGCTCGAGAGTTCGCTTGATCGGGTGGCGGTGGAACATCCGAATCCCGGCAGGCCGGCCATTCACCGGTTGAATCGCACCGAATACGGCAACGCGGTTCGCGACTTGCTGTCGCTGAATATCGACGCCGGCTCTCTGCTGCCGCCTGACGACTCTGGCTACGGCTTCGATAATATTGCCGACGTGCTGTCCGTGTCGCCTGTGTTGATCGAGCGCTATATATCCGCGGCGCGCAAGATCAGCCGGCTTGCGGTGGGCGATCCGAAAGTAACGGCTGCTACCGACCAGTACGCGGTGGCTCGGGGCGCGGGCCAGATGGATCAGGTGAGCGACGATCTTCCGATGGGCTCTCGCGGCGGCACTGCGATTCAGCATTACTTCCCGGTGGACGGAGTTTACACAGTAAGAGTTCTGATGCGCCCGGGGGGCCAGCAGGCCAGCGACGATAAGCCGCACTACGACATTCGCATGCCCGTCAAGGCTGGCGCACGCATCCTGGGCGTGACGTTTTTGAAGGAGTCGGGAAGGCCTGAATTAGTTTCCCCCATACGCGGTGGACGCGGCGCAGCACCTGCTCCCAAGGCGGATAACGCACTGCCTTCCGAGTTGGATCTAAGACTCGATAATGCGAGGGTGAAGCTGTTCGACGTGCCCGGCTCGAATGCGGCGATCGACAGCGTCTGGATCGGCGGTCCGTACGACGTGGAGGGTCCTGGCGATACAGCGAGTCGGCGCAGCGTTTTTGAGTGCCATCCGGTCGCCGCTAGCGACGAAGCGCCTTGCGCGACGAAGATCCTCTCCACGCTGGCGCGACGGGCTTATCGGAGGCCCGTGACTCAGGCCGACGTGCAGCCGCTCTTAAAGTTTTACCGAGCGGGCCGTTCGGCCGGCAATTTTGAGGACGGCGTCGAAATGGCGTTGCGGGGCATGCTGGTTTCTCCAAACTTCCTCTTCCGCATCGAGCGGGATCCGGTAGCTAGTCCGCCGGGGAGCGTGCACCGCATCAGCGACATCGAACTCGCGTCGCGGCTGTCGTTCTTTCTGTGGAGCAGCATCCCGGACGATGAGTTGCTGAAGGTAGCCGAGCAGGGCAAGCTTGCGAGCCCTGCGATACTCGACGGGCAGGTCCGGCGCATGTTGGCGGACACTAAATCCAAGGCTCTGGTCACCAACTTCGCGGGGCAATGGCTGTATTTGCGCAACCTCGCGCTGTTGAGACCTGATCCTGACGCCTTTCCAGAGTTCGACGAGGGTCTGCGAGCCAGTTTCCAGCATGAGACGGAGCTATTCTTCGAGACGATTCTGAGGGAAGACCGTAGTGTCCTGGATCTGTTGGGTGCCAACTACACGTTTCTGAATGAACGCCTGGCGCGCCACTACGGGGTGCCGGATGTTTACGGCAATGCTTTCCGGCGGGTAAGCTTGTCGGACGGGAACCGCGGCGGCCTTCTGGGACAGGGAAGCATCCTGATGGTGACGTCGTATCCAAACCGGACTTCGGTGGTGCAGCGAGGCAAATGGATTCTCGAGAATCTGCTCGGCACGCCTCCCCCGCCTCCGCCGCCCGATATTCCGGACCTGAAGGCCCACGGCGAAGACGGCAAGCAATTGACGATGCGGCAGCAGATGGAAAAGCATCGCGCCAATGCGACTTGCGCTTCGTGCCATTCCCGCATGGATCCGCTGGGGTTCGCGCTTGAGAATTTCGACGGCGTCGGCAAGTGGCGCACGAAAGATGCGGGATCGGAGATCGATGCCTCCGGCGTGTTGCCCGGCGGCGTTAAATTCACAGGGCCAGCCGAGTTGAAGAAGATCCTGCTGACGCGTCATGACGAGTTCGTGGCAACGCTGAGCGCAAAGCTGTTGACCTACGCGCTGGGGCGCGGAATCGAATACTACGACCAGCCAGCCGTTCGCATGATCGCGCGCGAAGCAGCCCTCGACAATTATAGAATGTCGGCGCTGGTAACATCCATCGTGAAGAGCACGCCGTTTCAAATGAGGAGAAAGCCCGACCAATGATGATCACGAAGAAGTTCGTTCCCCGCCGCACGTTCCTGAGAGGCTTGGGTGTGACTATGGCGCTGCCTTTCCTGGACGCCATGGTTCCGGCGTTTGCGGCCACCCGCAACTCAGCGGCACAGCCGGCAATGCGCTTGGGCTTCGTCTATGTGCCCTGCGGCATCATCATGGACCGGTGGACGCCGACAACGGAAGGGCGCGATTTCGCATTCGGTCCGATCATGAAACCGCTGGAGCCCTTTCGGGAACAGATGGTGGTGATGAGCGGCTTGGCTCACATCAACGGCAATCCTCTGGGCGACGGTCCGGGCGACCATGCGCGCGCCGGTGCGACTTTTCTCACAGGGGTCCATCCGAAGAAGACGGAGGGGGCGGACATCCACTCTGGTATTTCAGCCGATCAGATCGCGGCTCGGGAGCTTGGCAAGACCACTCAACTCGCTTCGCTCGAGATCGGGCTGGAAGCGCCCGGCATGGTGGGCAACTGCGACTCGGGTTACAGCTGCGCTTACACCAATACGATTTCGTGGCGCAATCCGACCACCCCGATGCCGATGGAAGTGAATCCTCGCGCGGTTTTCGAGCGTCTGTTCGGCGATGGCGAAAGCACGGATGCTGCCTCTCGCCTGGCGCGCGCGAAAGAGGATCGCAGCATCCTGGACTTCGTTCGAGAGGATGTTGCGCGAATTGGACCCGGACTAGGGGCGCGCGATCGCGGAAAGCTGGACGAGTATCTGGAAGCGATCCGCGATATCGAGCGCCGCATTCAGAAGGCGGAAGAGCAGAGCGCTACCCTTCAGGTGCCAGCCATGGCGCGGCCGAGCGGCGTTCCCGATACTTTCGAAGAACACTGCAAGCTGATGATGGACCTGCAGGTGATCGCGTTCCAGGCGGATCTGACGCGGGTAGTCACGTTTATGATGGCGCGCGAAGGCAGCAATCGGAGTTATCGTTCGATTGGCGTCGCCGACGGACATCACTCCGTGACTCACCACCAGAACGATAAGGAAAAGATCGAAAAGGTGGCGAAGATCAATACTCGGCACGCGGAGATGTTTGCGTATCTGTTGGATAAGATGCGCGCTACTCCCGATGGTGACGGCAACCTGCTAGATCATTCGATGCTGGTGTACGGAAGCAGCATTAGCGACGGCAACGCGCATACGCATGTGGATCTTCCGCTGGTTCTGGCGGGCGGCGCGGGGGCTCAGGTGAAGGGCGGGCGGCACGTTCGGTATGCGAAAGAGACGCCCATGACTAACTTGCTGATGACGATGCTGGATAAGGTGGGCGTGCAGCCCGAGAAGATTGGCGATAGTACGGGGAAGGTAACTCACCTCTCGGACGTGTAGGTCCAGGTTCGTTGTTTGTGGAGCAGGATGGCATCCCTACAGCGGGTGGATAACCCGCTTGGACATCGTGCTGTACCGGTGGCAGTTTCTTGTACGATGCATCCGGTCCGCCCGATGTATCGTGGAGGGACTGAGCGAATTGAACTCAAACTCGCCTTGCACTTACACTCTCCCGAGGGCGGGAAAGAATCCTCTATCGGCACTGAGATCTGAAGAGGACGAATGAGCGACCCACCGGCGGGCGAAATAACCGAACTGCTCCGGCGCTGGTCGGAGGGCGATCGAGCTGCCTTCAACGAGGTTGTGGAGAAGGCCTACGGCGAGTTCCGAGCCATCGCTCACAGCTACCTCCGGAGGCAGCAGGCAAACGCCGGCGTGAACACAACCGTCCTCGTACACGAATTCTACTTGAAGCTATTCCGGCAACGCGAGCCTTCCTGGAAGGCCCTGACCGACCTGGAGGCCGTCGACTCACGCAAAGCACGCCTCGTTGAGTTGCGCTATTTCGCCGGATGCACGGTTCCCGAAGCGGCGGACCGCGTGCAGATCCAACACCTCGGGTTGAAACGCGTCCGCCCGGGCGAGCTCCGAACCAGCAACCTGCTAGAGCTTCAATAACGATCGAAGGCGTTTGGTCTGAACCCGGCTCACCGGAATTTCCGTGCGTTTCTTATCGTCCATGCGGAGTTGGAAGCTGGATTTGAACCACGGAATCACTTCCTTGATCCGATTGATGTTTACCAGGAAAGATCGATGCACCCGCCAGAAAATCTCCGGGTCAAGGTTAGACTGAAGCTCTTCGATCGTCCGGTAATTGGATTCGCCTTCGAGACTGGTGGCCACCACCGTGATCAGGCCATCGTCGATCGTCGCGTAGATAATATCCTGGGCATCCACGATGAAGTTGCGGCTGTTGCTCCGCACCAGCAGCTTGGTTCGCTGAAAACTCAACTTGGCGGGGGCTGACGCAGCTTCGGGGACTACCGTTTTCGCATTCTTCTCCGCAACTTGTCTGCGAGCGCGCTCAACCGTAACCGCTAAGCGCTCTTTTTCGATGGGCTTTAAAATATAATCCAGAGCCTCCAGCCGGAAGGCTTGCAGCGCGTATTGGTCGTATGCCGTCGCCAGCACGAAATGAGGCAGTGGAACGTTCTTCTCTTGCAGTTTTCGGATCACGCTCATCCCGTCCAGACCAGGCATTTGGACGTCGAGAAACACCAGATCCGGCTCCATCTCCTCGATCATTTTGACGGCTTCCAAGCCGTTGCGTCCGGTGGCGATGAGTTCGATGTCCGGGAAGTCCTTCAGCAGATAGGCCAGCTCATCGCAGGCGAGTTGTTCATCGTCGACGAGAATAGTAGCGATAGTGCTTGTCGTCGCTCGGGCCAACATTCAATGCTAGTATAACTGAGGATAAGCAACGACAGCTCCTAAATGCCTCAACGCGCGCGCTGCGGCGCACCCGCGGAAATGTCGCTTGCCTCCGACGATAAAGGAGATCGAAGTTGTCCACAAAGGAAAACGTGCGCCTCGCGCCGGCCGATGGAAAGCTGGGAGTTCTCATACCTGGCATTGGGGCGGTCTCCACAACCTTCATGGGAGGTGTGGAAGCCGTGAAGCGCGGACTCGGCAAGCCGATAGGATCGCTTACGCAACTCGCCACCATCCGACTCGGCAAGCGCACCGATGGGCGAACGCCGCGCATCCAGGACTTCGTGCCGCTCGCCGGCCTCGACGATCTAGTATTTGGAGGCTGGGATATTTACGAAGACAGCGCCTATGAAGCAGCTGTCAACGCGAAGGTTTTCGAACCTGCCCTGCTCGAACAGGTTAAGGGACAGCTCTCAGCGGTGAAGCCGATGAAGGCCGTCTTCGATCAGGATTACGTCCGCCGCATTAACGGCCCTAACGTGAAACAGGGTTCGAAAATGGAGAAGGCCGAGATGCTGATAGATGATATCCGGACGTTCAAGGAGACCTCCGGAGCGTCGCGGCTGGTCATGATCTGGTGCGGATCCACCGAAGTGTTTCACAAGCCTTCGGCCGTCCACCAGACCCTCGAAGCCTTCGAGTGCGGCCTTCGCAAAAACGATCCCGACATAGCGCCCAGCCAGATATACGCCTACGCGGCTCTGAAAAGCGGAGTGCCCTACGCCAACGGAGCACCCAATCTGACCACGGACACTCCGGCTCTGCTCGACTTGGCCCGCGACCGCAATATCCCGGTCTGCGGCAAGGATTTCAAAACCGGCCAGACCTACATGAAGACGCTGCTCGCGCCGGGCTTCAAAGCGCGCATGCTGGGCGTGAGCGGGTGGTTCTCCACTAACATTCTTGGCAATCGGGATGGCGAAGTGCTGGAGGATCCGGGCTCGTTTAAGTCCAAGGAAGAGACCAAGCTGTCGGTGCTTGAGCATATCCTGCAGCCCGATCTCTACCCCGACCTCTACAAGAACATGTATCATGCCGTGCGGATCAACTACTATCCGCCGCGCGGAGACTCGAAGGAAGGCTGGGACAATATCGATATCTTCGGGTGGCTAGGTTATCCGATGCAGATCAAGATTGATTTCTTGTGCCGGGATTCGATTCTGGCCGCGCCCCTCGTTCTCGATCTGGTGCTGTTCATGGATCTGGCTCAGCGGGCCGGCATGCGCGGCATCCAGGAGTGGCTCTCGTTTTATTTCAAGGCCCCGATGACGGCACCCGGTCTGTACCCGGAACATGACGTCTTCATTCAGCTAATGAAGCTGAAAAATACGTTGCGATGGATGCAAGGCGAGGAGTTGATCACGCACCTCGGACTGGAGTACTACGACTGACGAATCCTAGATCAGCGGAAAAGTCCAGGCTGCGAGTCCTGGTGATCGGCGGCACGCTGTTCATCGGCAGGGCATTGGTAACCGAGTTGGTTAAGGCTGGCCACGAAGTCACCGTACTTCATCGGAAGCCCCAGCACGAGCATGGAAAGAGAGTCGCTAATCTCGAAGCTGACCGCAACGACGCGGAGTCGCTGAAGAACGCGCTCTCCGGGCGTATCTTTGACATTGTTTACGACAACGCCTATGACTGGGAACGGGGAACCACTGCGGTCCAGGTGGAAGCTACCGCGAAGATTGTCTCCGCGACTGGACGCCTGCAGCGCTACGTGTTCATGTCGAGCGTGGCCTCATATGGCGATGGATTGAATCATCATGAAGGTGACGCGCTGGCCCCGGACGATCACCCGGATTCTTACGTGAGAAACAAGGCCATGAGCGAACGGATTCTATTCCGCATGCATCAGCGGAACGGCTTTCCGGTGGTTACGCTGCGTCCGCCGTTTCTCTACGGCCCTTGCAATCCTTACTACCGGGAGGCGTTCTTCTGGGACCGTCTGCGTGCGGGCAGGCGCATCATCTTGCCGGGCGATGGACGCCGTCTGATGCAGTTCGTGCATGTAACCGATCTGGTTGGGGCGTGCTTGAGCGTCATCGAGACGCAAGCCACAGTGGGGCACGCTTTCAATATCGCAAACCCGAGGCCGCTCACCCAGGTGGAAGCCGTGGAAGCCTTTGCCGCGGCGGCAGGAAAAGAACCCTCGTTCGTTCGCATTCCGCGGGAACGCATTCTGCGGAGCGGAGGACATCCCATGGGACCCAAGCTGTACTTCGGCATGTATTTCGACCTGCCAGCGATCACCATGGTGATCAACAAAGCGCAACGCCTGCTGAAATTCAAGCCGGTCGATTTCGGCGACGGCTTGAAAGAAACGTACCGCTGGTACGTCCGAGGCAAAGCGTACCCGGAACAGGATTATTCGTTTGAGGATGCGCTAATTGCAGCCGCTCCCCCTTCCGCTTTCTCCGCCCCCGATTGATCAACCCGCGCTGCCACGGGCCAGAGAGCGCACGAACTCCACGTCTCCGTCCAGAAAATCGTAAGTTGGCAGCCGGGATGGTTGCACCCACTCGATTCTTTCGAACACCTGGTTTCGAGGCTCGCCTTCGAACTCCTTCACGCGGAAGAAGATCAACTCGAACAACGGGCGCGACGAGTAGCGATACGTATAGCGGGTGATCTCTTCGTTCACCACGGCCCGGATATCCAACTCCTCCGAGAGTTCGCGGATCAGTGCCTCGCGCGGCGATTCGCCAGCCTCCACCTTGCCGCCTGGAAATTCCCATTTAAACGGATGACGGTCGTCCCGCCTGCGCTGCCCGATGAGGATCTGTCCGTTTCGTTCGATCACAGCAGCGACGACGACCATGCCGTTATGGATTGATCCGGGTCATTGCGTAGGATCCGTAGCGCAGGTCTTCAAGCAGCGAGATGGCTGCCGGTTCCCAGCCTAACTCGCGCCTTGCCTTATCGCCCGAAACTACTTGATCGAGCATAAGGGCCTCCACAAGGTATCCGCCCAGTTTCTCCCGCGCATCTTCGACGGTCCAGGACTCGGTCAATCCTCCGGCGTCTGCACCGAAGCTGGCCGCCTCGGCGATCTCCTGTGTGCGGAAAGCACTGCCCCCGGCACCGTGATACAGACTTCCGGGTTTCGCTTTTTCGAGCGCGCGCACATACAGATCCGCCAAATCCTCCACATGGACCACCGACCATCGGTTTTGACCGTCGCCGATGTAGCGTGCGGCCCCAGTCTCGTTCGCGGATTGAACGAACATGCCCGCCAGTCCTTCTCCCCGTCCGTAGACGATCACCGGACGAATCACGATGCCGCGAATGCCTTGGCTATGGCTTTCCAACACCTCTCGCTCCACGCTGGGTCGCCATGCCACGATTGGAATGGGCCGAACCGGAGCGCTTTCATCAGCCGGCGTTTCGCCAGTATTCCCCAGCACCCAAACTCCGCTGGTGTATAAAAGCGGCTTTTGGCTTCCCTTCAAGGCATCGATCATCGTGTGAATGGCATCCCCGTCGACACGGCCGTCGTTGGTCGTGCCCGCGTGAATGACGCCGTCGGACGCGCCAATGCCTTCGGCCAAGCTGTGAGGAGAGTTCAAATCTCCCCGAATCGGCGTAAGCCCTCGGGCCTTGATCGTTTGCTCGGCTTCAACCGATCGCGCCAGGCCTGCGACCGTGTGTCCCGCTGCCTGCAGAGCCTCCGCAACGGCACCGCCGATGTATCCCGTGGCACCCGTTAACAAGATCTTCATCGTTGTTTCCTCGATAATAGAGTTACTTCACAGTGTACAGCGAGTTATTCCTCGATCATTTCAAAAACCCGCGCAACGTGGGAGAACTCCCGCACCCGGCGATCACGTTTCAAGTCGAGAATCCGGCCTGCGGCGACATTCTGAGGTTATCCGTTCTCTTGGAAGAGGGCGTTGTCAAACAGGTGCGTTTCAAAGTGCGGGGATGTACGGCAGCGATTGCCGCTGGGTCGGCTTTGACGGCGTGGATGCTCGGGAAATCGCGCTTGGAACTTGCCTCTTTGGACGCGGCGACTTTGGAAATGGAGGTGGGCGGATTGATTTTCGAATCGAAGCACGCAGCGGTACTTTGCGTTGACGGAGTAAAGCAACTGCTGCGTCTTGCGGCGTAGGCTGCTGGTCAGGGTTCCGCGTCGGGATCTAGCGGGTTGCGATACTTGGGCTTCTTGCGTTCCGTTTTAGGTTTGATCACCTTGGACGAAGGAACAATACCGACGCGTTCTCTGGCAATCGCTCGGACCTCGTTTTTCTGATCGAATTTTTTAACGGTGGCCACTGTAAACTCCCCAGCCCGAGGCGCGTCCCATAAAGTGAGGCTGGCTGGAAGGTCCGCTTGACGCACGTCGTCAGCCGCCCTACAATGGTAGTGTATCAATAAGGAGGCCGAATGCTTAGATCGATTGGCTTGCCTGAGCTCTTGGTTATTTTGGTAGTCGCCGTTCTGCTTTTTGGAGGCAAAAAGATACCGGAACTGGCCAAAGGCTTGGGAGAGGGAATCAAGAACTTCAAAGAGTCCCTGAAGAGTGAAGAAAAGGTCGACGAAAAGAAGCAGGCTTAAGGCTTCCTGTAAAGGCCCGCAAATTGGGCCGGCTGAATCGACTTCATTTAAACCCCGCGTGAGCAACGCGGGGTTTTTGCTTTCCAGGATTGTGCTATTCTGCTCTTGACGACCCACAGACTGCGGAGAGGTGCCAGAGTGGTCGAATGGAGCGGTTTGCTAAACCGTCGTAGTGCTAATAGCGCTACCGAGGGTTCGAATCCCTCCCTCTCCGCCATTTCGAACCAACAGGTCAACTGTACCTGTCGGGAAATATAGCCACAGCTGTTCTCCCCCCACGGTTGCCAGCAAAGCCTAAACAGCATGAGCTAGATCATCAATCGTGGTAGGTCGCGCTCATTGCACGACGCAGCAGGTAAGCAAACTCGGATCATCTACTTGGCTGAGAACTCTCGATTAGGTAGTGCTGTTCTCCTTCGAGTAGCTCATGCTGCCACTCGGAAGCTTCGCGATCACCCGTCCACGACAGAAATAGTATTGACGCTCCACTAATTGCTGAGTGTGTACGTCCGCCCGTCGATGTGGAATAACGGCATCAACGGAGATCCACTTATTGGGCGACACCAGCGAGGAATCTGTTCCGGTGGGATAGCCTTTGGCAAGCTCGGCCTTCACGACCTCGAACACCAACCGCCGCTTCGTGAGGTGCAACTGGGCGTTCCCGACGATATTGAGATCATATTTCGAAAATCGACCTCGACGTGCTTGGCTTGGCGGGTCTCCTCGGCCTTCTTCTTCAATTGCACAGTGTGGGCGTCCGCTTCAAGAAGCGGGATCACCTGCTGCACGTCAGGGAGGACGCGTGCCTCCAGCGCGTATGGCCGTAACCGGACGCAGCGGATGTCGATCGCGTGTTCGTTGAGCCAGAGCACGGAGGTCGTGATCTCCTCCAACTATCCCGGGTCTACGCATGATGACATCCTTGCGTGCCTGGCCTACGCCAGCCACCTCGCTCACGAGTACAAGGCGTACCTGCTCCCGGTCTGATGGAACTGCTCGCGGATGACTTGGGTGCGGATGGACCTTCCGGGCACGGGCGACGCCGAGCTCCTGGATCTGGCGGAAGTGGAGGGCCAGGTTCTGCTGACGCTCGACAAGGATTTCTGGCAGATCGCAATCCAGCGCCGGAAACCGCCTCGAACGGAGCGGCGTGATTCTCTTTCGGGTCCATCCTGCGATTCCCGAAAACATCACGCCACTCGTGCTCGGCACGATGGCCACCAGGCAGAAATGGGGCGGGCACGCGAGCGTGGTCACCCCGGAGCGCATGCTGATAGTGCTCCTGCGCGGCCACGAGACGCACTGATCGCGGTTGCATCTAACGCCCCACCACGGTGTTCGAGGCTGTGTAGGAAAAGCTACTGCAAGTTAGATAACTTCGACCGTTCGTCGTAGATTCTCGCTTGAACGGCTTTCTGCTCCTGCTCAATGCCCTGTGCTCTTTCCGCGGAACTCCTCGCAAAGCTAGTTTCGTAGGCGCACCTACGGCGTGACTCTGGATCAGTCTTTGAGCAGTCGAGCCGTATTCCCAGTTGCGCCACTCCGGCATCTGCTTGGGCGACGAGAAACTGTTCCGTTAACCCTTTCTTGCTGCGTTCGAGATCGGAGATGAGTTTGTTTATTTGATCCGTGCGGCCGTGCTCGCGCGCCTCGGCCTCTCTCAGCCGATGTACGGACCGATCCAGTTCGGTCTGTTTCTTAGCAAGCTCAACGTTCTTCTGTCGAAAGGATAGATATTGAAGTCCGTTCGCGAAGAGAGAGAGAAGCAGCCCGACGATGATCGGGGTATTTCGCCGTCGAATGCTATGCTTTGATCTCCTTATACGGATTTCCGGCATAGAATTATCGTATCAACGCCCGCAAAGATGCAGCGACATAAAAGTTAGAGGATGCCATCAGTAAGTAAGTCCGTAACCGAAGGCAAACCTCTTCGGCCAAGCGAAGGACAGCTTGCCAGTTGGCTTGTAATCGCCGAATAGAACATCTGCCACGCCGTCGCCTTCCGTGCCCGGCAGCCAGGCGGCTAAGAAAGCATCGGCAGCGGGAAGAACACTGTCGATCATCATCGGACGGCCCGATACCAGGATCACCACTACGGGAATTTTAGCCGCCTTCACCGCGTTGATTGCAGCAACGTCTTCGGGTGCAAGATGCAGGTCCGTGCGATCACCGAACATTTCGGCGTAAGGCGTTTCGCCCACGATGACGATGCCGACGGATGAACCAGCGGCTCCGGATCCATCGAGTGAATAGGTGACTTGACCGCCTGCCGCCGCTGTGGCTTTCTTGATCGCAGCGAGAATCGTGGTGCCCTCGATGGTGTTGCCGCTCTTGCCCTGCCATGTGATGGTCCAGCCGCCGCATTGATTGCCGATATCGTTGGCGCTCTTGCCCGCGACATGAATCCTTGGCAGAGTCTTGGCAAGGGGCAGGGTCTTGTTGTCGTTCTTGAGGAGCACGAGCGACTGGCGGACGGCATCGCGCGCCACACCCCGATGTTCCGTGGAGCCGAAGCTCTTTTGGAGCGAACGGTCGGCAAGTTGTGACCGGTTCGGATCCAGCATTCCCATGGCGTGTTTGACCCGCAAGATGCGCGTGACTGCGTCGTCGATGCGAGACATGGCGATCTTGCCCTCCTCTACGTTTTCTTTGAGCTTCTCGAAGAAGTCCTGGTAATGCTCGGGCACCATCACCATGTCCATGCCGGCGTTGATGGAGGCTTCGATTTGCTGTTTATAAGTGCCGGGCAATTGATTGAGCGCGGCGTAATCGGAAATGAGGAATCCTTCGAAGCCTAGCTCCTGCTTGAGAACATCGGTCATCAAGCGCTTGCTTGCGGAAACTTTGACGCCGTTCCAGCTGCTGTAAGACGGCATGATGGAACCCACTCCGGCGCGGATTGCTGGCGGGTAGCCGGCGAGATGGATCCTGCGGAAGGTGGGCTCGTCTACTTGCGTATCGCCTTGATCAAGCGGAAATCGCGTGCCGTCTTTCTTAAGCTGGCCTGTGCCCCACGCTGTTCCCCCATCTCCCGCAAAATGTTTGGCGCAGGCCAGTACCGCTTTCGGATTACTCAGACCTCCCCATTGCAATCCGCGCACCGCGGCTTCGCCCAGGATCTTAACCACGTTTGGAGATTCGCTGAATCCTTCGTACGTGCGCCCCCAGCGGATGTCTTGAGGGACGGCAATGCAGGGCGCGAAGGCCCAGTTGATGCCGGTGGCTCGCACTTCTTCGGCGGTGATGCGGCCAATTTGTTCTACTAACTTCGGGTTTCTCGCGCAGCCGAGGCCGATGTTCTGCGGGAAGATCGTGGCTCCCAGCACGTTGTTATGACCGTGGACCGCATCGACTCCATAGAGGAGCGGAATATGGCGTTTGGTGGCGAGAGCGCGGGTTTGATACCGATCATAGAGGCTGGTCCAAGACTGGAGATCGTTGCCGGACTTGGGGTCCGAGTCGCCCCCGCTGAGAAGCGAGCCAAGGTGATATTTTTCGATGTCGTCGATGCTCTTGAGGAACATCTGGTCAGCCTGCGTCATCTGCCCGATTTTCTCGTCAAGGGTGAGGGTGGAGACGAGTTTGCGGACCGGGTCGTCCTGTTGGTAGGCGATCAGGAAGCAAGCGCCGGAAAAAACGATAATGGCGCAGATGGCGCGGCTGAATATCATAATGGCTCTCGTCGTTATCTTAGTCGAGGCGTGGCGCTGTCGTCCAGTCGCAGACCGCTTTGCCAGAAGGTCAAACTTCACAGCGCTACAGAAGTTGGATCATTCGGAATTTCGAGAACATCTGTTAACGAGGACCTATGTACTTAGCTCGGCTATTAACCAGGAAACCATCAATAGAAACAATGCATATACGCAGGAAAAAGGCCTTCACATTCCTGTGTCTGACCGGGGCTGCAATGTTCAACGCCGCCTGCGGAGGCGGAGCAAAGGCGGAGAAGCAAGCCCCGCCGCCCGCTCTGGTGTCCGTGATCGAGGTGAAGCCGATGGACGTCGCAATCTACAGCGAGTACTCGGCGCAGACGTTCGCGCGGGATTTAGTAGAGGTCCGCGGACGCGTAGACGGGTTCATTCAAAAGCGGCTGTTCGAAGTGGGCTCTGACGTACAAAAGGGTCAGGTTCTTTATGAACTGGACAGGCGACCCTATCAGGCTGAGGTGGCCAAGGCTGCAGGAGACGTCAGACTCTCACAAGCGAATCTTCAATTCGCAAAGAATCAGGTGGCACTGGTTCAGGCGCAGGCGGATCTCGCCGTGGCCGAGGCCAATTTGGCGAAGTCTAAGCAGGATGTGACCCGCCTGGAGCCGCTGGTTAAAGAAGAGGCCGCCTCTCAACAGGATCTGGACAACGCGCGCGCGGCGCTCAAGGCCAACCAGGCGAATGTGGAAGCGCGCAAGGCGAATGTTCAGCAGAATCGCCTGTCCACTCAGGCTCAGATCGGCACTACAGGGGCTCAAGTGGAATCGAACGCCGCGTTGCTCCGCAGCTCGGAACTGAATCTGGAATATGCCACTATTCGCGCGCCGATCAGCGGGAGAATCGGGGATTCTCTGATACCAGTCGGCGGCTTGGTATCGAAGGCGTCGGCCACACCGCTCACCACCATCGTTCCATTGGATCCGATCTGGGTCCGATTCAAAGTCAGCGAGAGCGAATATCTGAGCTATCAGAATCGGAGAGAGGCTTCGGGCAACAAACAACGAGCGATGTCAAAGGTTCCGATAGAAATCGTACTAGCCAACGGCATTCCGCATCCCTATCCCGGCCACATTCAAAACAGCGTGAATCAGGTAGATCAAAAAACCGGCACGCTTGAGTTGCAGGCTACTTTTCCAAATCCGCAGCACAACCTTCTTCCCGGCCAATTCGGCCAAATTCGTTTCCTCAAAGAGGAGCGGCATGACGCCCTCACAGTTCCGCAACGGGCCGTGCAGGAAACCCAAGGGCTGCAGTCCGTATTCGTGGTAGACGGAAACAACAAAGTGTTGGTGCGAGCCATTTCACCGGGCGACCGCGTGGGCGACCGCTGGATTGTGAATCAGGGTTTGAAGCCGGGCGACCGCGTGGTGGTGGAAGGGACGATGAAGGTTCGTCCTGGAACCACGGTGACGCCGCAGCCGTGGATACCGCCGAAGTCCATACCCTCCCAAAAACCAACTGCTGAATAAAGAGGATCCATGGCGAAATTTTTCATCGACCGCCCTATCTTTGCGATCGTCATCGCGCTGATCATCGTGATTCTCGGCGCGGTGGCGATACCATCCCTTCCCATCGCTACGTATCCCGAAGTTGTTCCTCCGGTTGTGCAGATCACAGCTCAATATCGCGGCGGCAACTCGCAGGACCTCGAAAAGACGGTCGCCCAACCGCTTGAGCAGCAATTGGTTGGACTCGACGGCATGCTGTACTTTTTCTCGCGCAGCTCTAACGACGGCACGCTGACGATCGATGTCACCTATGAGCTCGGCACCGACATTGATCTGGCGACCGTTAAGACGCAGAACAAAGTGAACATTGCACTCCCAATTCTGCCACCGGAAGTCCAACGCCAAGGAGTAACGGTAAAGAAAGTCTCGTCAGCCTTCCTTATGGTGGTAAGCCTTACTTCTACCGACAGCCGGTACGATGATCTGTTCCTGAATAATTACGCGACTATCAACCTGCTGGATCGAGTAGGGAGCCTACCTGGCGTGGGAGATTCGCGTCTGGCCGCAAGCCAGAACTACGGCATGCGCATCTGGGCCAACCCGGACAAGATGGCGAAACTTGGTTTGACTGCTACCGATATCTCCAGTGCCGTTCAGGCCCAGAACCGGCAGAATCCGGCGGGTGCAGTTGGCCAGGCCCCCGTGCCGCACGGGACGGATTTTCAGTATCCTGTGAACGCGACGGGGCGTTTGCTCGAGCCGAAGCAGTTCGGGGACATCGTTCTGCGATCGCAGCCCGACTCCTCTTTATTGCGACTCCGCGACGTAGCGCGCACGGAATTAGGGGCTCAGGATTATAAAACCTACAGCCGAACTTCGGGCAAGCCGTCGTCCATTCTCATCGTGTTCCTCGCGCCCGGCGCCAACGCCGTGGAGACGGCCAATCGTGTGAACGCTTTCATGGCAGATGCGGCGAAGAGCTTCCCGGCCGGCATCGAGCACGCGGTTCCGTACGACGCAACCCGTTTTGTGCGCGCCGCGATTTCGGACGTGGTTACCACGCTGTTCATTGCCGTGGCGCTGGTCATTTTAGTAGTGTTTGTCTTTCTACAGAGCTGGCGCGCCACGCTGATCCCGCTGTGTACTGTCCCGGTGGCGGTGGTGGGAACGTTCGCGCTGTTCCCTTTGCTCGGTTTTTCCATCAACATCACCAGCATGTTCGGGCTTGTGCTCGCGATCGGCATCGTGGTGGATGATGCCATTGTCGTGGTGGAAGCTGTACAGCACAACATCGATAGCGGAATGGACCGGCGCGAGGCGACGCTCAAGGCCATGGACGAGGTTTCGGGTCCAGTGGTCGCGATCGCCGCGATCCTGGCGGCTGTGTTTATACCCGTAGCGTTTCTGGGGGGCATTTCAGGTCAGATCTATCGACAATTTGCTCTTACGATCGCGGCCTCGGTGCTGATATCGGCTTTCAGCGCATTGTCCCTGAGCCCGGCACTCTCCGCCATATTGTTGCGACCCAAATCCCAAAGCAAGGGACCACTGGGCCGCGCCTTTGACGGCTTCAACAAGGCCTTTGATTGGACCAAGACTCGTTACCTGCGCGGAGTGACCATATTGGTGCGGCGCTCAGTGCTGGCGCTCGCGGGCTTGGCCGTGTTCTTCCTGCTGGGCGGGGTTTTGTTCAAGGTTGCGCCGGGCGGCTTTCTACCCACTGAGGATCAGGGCGTCTTCTTTACTGCAGTCCGACTACCGGATGGGGCCTCGCTGGAGCGTACCCGCCTGGTTTCGAACCACGTGGAGCAAATTCTTCGCGAGACTCCGGGCGTACAAGACGTAACCACGTTCGGTGGCCTGGACCTGTTGACGAACACTCTCAATTCCAACGTCGCTACCGTGATCGCAACGTTGAAGCCGTGGGAAAAACGCAAATCGAAGGACTTGCAGTTCGATTCGATTCTCGGTAGCGCTCAGGGCCGATTCTTCGGCATTCCCGAAGCGCTGGTGTTCGGCTTCGGCCTGCCGCCAATTCTGGGTCTTGGAACTTCTGGCGGCTTCGAGTTTATGTTAGAGGATCGTACCGGAGGAACCGACATCCACCAACTCGCGGACGTAGCGAATCAGGTGATTGCCGAGACTCAGAAACGTCCCGAATTCGCTCAAGTTGTTAGCATCTTCCGCGATACAGTGCCGCAATACAACGTAAAGCTGGATACCGACAAGGCGCAAACCTTGGGCGTGCCCGTCACCGACGTCTATAACTCGCTCCAAACGTTTCTCGGCGGCCTGTATGTCAACGACTTCAACCGCTTCGGCCGTACGTGGCAGGTATTGCTGCAGGGCGAGCCGGAATTCCGCGACTCCCCCGATGACCTGAAGCGCTTTTATGTGCGCAGCGGCGGGGGAGATATGGTTCCACTGAGCACCTTGGTGCACGTAGAACCAGTTACAGGCCCGGAAGTGGTTTACCACTACAATCGTTTCCGGACTTCAAAGCTCATTGGTCAGAACGCGCCCGGGTACAGTTCTGGGCAGGCGGCTGCCGCGATGGAAGATGTGGCGCGAAAGACAATGCCTGACGGGTTCAACTTTGAATGGACAGGCACGGTGTTCCAGGAGAAGCTGTCCGCGGGAAAAGAGGGCTTTACGTTCGGATTCGCCGCCGTGCTTGTATTTCTGTTCTTGGCAGCTCTATATGAAAGCTGGAGCATCCCGTTTGCTGTGATCCTGGCTGTGCCGCTCGGGATCTTCGGCGCGCTGGCAGGCAACTGGCTGCGAAGCTTCCCTTACGACATCTATACGCAGATCGGCATTGTGACGCTGATCGGTTTGGCCGCTAAGAATGCAATTCTGATTGTCGAGTTCGCCAAGCTGCGGCGGGAGGAAGGCATGGCGATCGAGAAGGCGGCGATGGAGGCGGCGAATCTGAGACTGCGACCGATCCTGATGACCTCGTTTGCGTTTCTTCTGGGCGTTGCGCCGCTGTTATTCGCGACAGGAGCGGGGGCGGCCTCAAGGCGCTCGCTAGGCACGGCAGTGTTCTGTGGAATGGTGGCAGCTACCGTGCTCGCCGTGTTTATCGTCCCGGTTCTGTTTGTGGTGATCGACAAGTTTGCCGAGCGCGGCAAATCGGATCAACGCGTGTTGCAGCCGCTTCCGTCGCCTGCGGGAGGGAATGATCAATGAAGCGTCTCTCGCTTCTTGGCACTCTGTTGATCGTGGGCTGCACGGTAGGGCCTAACTACAAGCGGCCCGTGGTTGCGACTCCGCCGCAGTTCCGGGGAGCAGCGGATTTGCCGACCGCTACCGCAGGCGCTTCACTTGCCGATACGAAATGGTTCGATCTGTTTCAGGACGACAAGCTCACCGACCTGATCAGGATCGCGCTGGCACAGAATTACGACGTTCGTATCGCCTCGGCCCGTGTTTTGGAAGCTCGCGCTCAGTTAGGAATTACGCGCTCTCAGATCTTTCCCACCATCAATGGCACGGCCTCGTTGAACTCAAATCGTCCGTCGTCGGTGGGCCCTACGACGTTCATTCCGAAAGGAACGGATCTCAGCGCGAGCTATTTCCAGGGAGGTTTCACGCTGGGTTGGGAGCTCGACGTATGGGGACGAATCCGACGACTGACAGAAGCGGCGCGCGCGCAGTATCTGGCAAGCGACGACGCGCGGCGCGCGGTGGTGACCACTTTGATCGCCGACGTTTCGATCAATTACTTCAACCTGCGCGAGGCGGATCTCGAACTCGCGATCGCCAATCAGACCCTGGATGATGCCAAGAATGGTTTGCGGCTAACCACTGTAAGGAAGAACGGCGGGCTGTCGACTGGCCTGGACGTCCGGCAGGCGGAGCAGTTCCTCTACACGGCTACCTCCCAGATAGCCGCGGCTGAGCGGCAGATCGAGCAGTCCGAAAATCTGCTAAGTCTGTTAACAGCTCGGAATCCGCAGGCGGTGGTGCGAGGCAAGGCCCTCACCGATCTGACGGCACCTCCCGAGATTCCGGCCGGGATGCCGTCGGCGCTGCTTGAACGACGACCGGATATCCGCCAGGCAGAGCAATCCCTCGTCGCGGCGAATGCGAATATTGGGGCAGCAAAGGCCCAATACTTTCCGCAAATTGATTTGACTGGGTTGCTCGGCGCGCAAAGCCGGGGGCTGACCAGCCTATTCACCGGATCAGCAAGGGACTGGAGCTTCTCTCCGGCCATCGCTCTGCCAATCTTCAATGCAGGACGTATTCGGAATGGAGTCCGGCTGACTGAGGCCCAGAAGCAGGAAGCGTTGGCAACCTATGAAAAGTCGGTTCAAACGGCTTTTCGGGAGGTCTCTGATTCTTTAGTCGGTTATCGGCGAACAGCCGAGCAGCGGGCGCAACAGGAGTTATTTGTGAAGGCGCTGCGGGATTCGGTCAGGCTCTCGAACCTTCGGTATCGGGGTGGGCTGGATAGTTATTTGCCGGTTCTGGATGCGGACAGAAATTTGTTTCAAGGTGAATTGGAACTAGCACGTCTGAAGCGCGAGGAACTGGTGTCGGTAGTGAATCTGTACCGGGCGCTCGGCGGCGGTTGGCAATAGGACGCTCGAGCTCATAAAAGGACCGGCATCTGGCCGTGTCCTCTCAACGCCCTTTCCTGAACAATTTGCCAGGGAGCAGCTAGCGCTCAAGCCGGGCAAGTTGACATGAGTCTCCAGCATGTAGAGACTCCCTCTACGCTCCAACTCATGGAGACAAAACAAAGGCTTGACTTACTCCTTGTGGTCCCTTATATTATTCATTCAGCAAAGTTAGGAGTAAGTAGAATGACGCGAGTCAAGAGCTACGTCCGCAATTTCTCTCTCAGCTTAGTATGTCTAGCACCTCTATCCGCACAAGTCACTACGGCGCTGCAGTTCGTCCCGGTCACTCCCTGCCGAATCATGGACACTCGCAATGCCAACGGGACTTTTGGCGGGCCCATCATCGCCGGCACGACATCCCGCGATGTGCCGATTCCGCAGAGCGGGTGCAACATCCCGTCTACTGCTCAGGCGTACTCCCTGAACGTTACAGTAGTGCCGCCGGGTGCGCTGGTCTATTTGTCGATATGGCCCACGGGACAGCCGCTTCCCGTAGTCTCTACGCTAAACGCCTTTGATGGTCGAATCGTCGCAAACGCCGCCATCGTGCCGGCTGGCGCGAATGGCTCGATTTCCGTTTCGGGCCGGAACATTGGACTCTTTTGAACACCAACACGGTGCGCTACAACCAGCCGTACAAATTCCGAGTCCACTACTACAGCGATCACGGCAACGGTCCCACCAACTACACGGTGACCATCAAGCTTTACAATGGCACGCCGCAGCAGACGACGCTCACCTATACAGGGGGTCTGGCCGTTAGCAACTCGAGCAATGACCAGCCTACGAATACCGGGGCCGACTGGAAAGACATTGCCACCATCACTCTGACCCAGCCCACCGCCGCCACGGTAGCTCCCGTGGTGCAGTCCACGCCCGAGACCGGTCTCACGATCACCGTTCCGGCGCCGCCCCTATCCGAGCGGCTGAGGCTCAAGCCGTAGCGGATCGATGGCCTACGCCTGGCGGGTCGCGGGAGTCCTGTTGGCCGGGATTCCCGCAAGCTGCGGGGGCCAGCCTATGGGAGCCTACTTCGAGAGGAAGGACACGGTATTCACCGGCAGGTTCGAAACCGGACCAACCGGTGGTCTCTTTCGCGTTCCCATCCTGGGGACCCCAACCGACGGCGTTTTCCTGGACCTTCCAGAGAAGGCGGTCGAGAAACCCATCAGCTTGTCTGTCGGATACTGCACCGGTTCGCTGAAACTGAGAGCGGGCACCGCGAGCGGCATCGTTCTGACAATCAAAACCAGTCCCGAGGTGACGTTCCAGCAGCCTTTGAGAATCGGCGTTTCCTTCACTCCCAGCTCAAAGCACATGGGTCTCGTGGGCTACGCGATTAGCGACGAGGGGCGTCTGCGCCCGATCGATATTCTGAACTTGGACATGAAGAAGGGTCGCGCCACTTTTCTCAGTTTCCAGCCTCTGACTCTCACTTGGGCCTATATCGATAGGTGAACTGACCATCTCAGTTCCGATCCCTTTCAGCAGCACGTTCACGGGCGCGAAATACATCTATGGGTGTGCCAGAGATCAAGAGAATCAGAACAGCGGATGGAAAACTCTCGGTCACGTTCCTGCTAGGCTGGGGAGTTCGGAATGCTGAAGCATTTGAAAGGCGAGTCCAAAGACGTGCAAATCGTAGCCGGGGTGGATCTGGGCGGATCTGCCATTAACTATACGTTTCTGAATGAACGGGAAGAGTTCCTGATCGAAGGGCTATGCGAGTATCCTTCGCGATCGAGGGAAGGTCCCGAGGTCTGCTTGCAGCAAATCACGGACGGGCTCAAGATTGCAGCGGAACAGGCGGGCGTACAGCTTTCCGATCTGACTGCGGTGGGTCTTGACACTCCTGGTCCGGCCAGCGCGGCGGGTGTGCTCAGCGCAAAAGGCTCAACCAACTTTGTGCATCCAAACTGGGCTGGATTCGATATACGCGCAGGACTGGAGCGCCTCGTCGGCAAACCTGTCACGTACTTGAATGATGGGAATGCGGGTGCTTTGTGGGGGCACTTTCGTTTTTTCGGGGCGGATAATCGGGCCACTTCGATTTCAGCCGTGATCGGCACTGGGCTGGGCGGTGGGGTGATCATTGATGGCAACGTACTGAAGGGCCGGAAGGGCTTTGGCGGAGAGTTGGGTCATGTGCTTATTCCTTTTCACAGCATCTCGGGCATTGAGGGGTTAACGCCGGAATGCAATTGCGGTCGTACGGGAGACCTGGAATCGCTTTGTTCTCTGACTGCGATTGAGACGTCTCTCTTGCCATATTTTTTGGCGAAGTATCCGGGCCATGAACTGGGCAGGGTTGGGGATCTTCACGAGGCGGCAAAACTGGTCCGCCGTCTGGCCGAGAACGGCGATCCAATGTGTAGAGAAGTTTTCCGGGTTCAGGCGCATGCTCTTGGATTGTTCTTCGACAAGATGATCAACACATTCGACCCGGATGCGCTGATTGTCGGCGGCGGGGCGCTGGAGACGAGAGAAGAATTTCAGAGATGGTTCCTGGACGAGATTCGCTTAGGGATGCCTGAGCAGCGCGAAGAGCAGGCGGACATTCCGCTTTATGTGATGCCGAACGGCGATACAGCGGGCGCGCGCGGCGCTGCGATTGAAGCGCTGAAGCGATCCACCTGAATGTTGACCCCTTCCTCGCCGCCTCCGGTTACAATAGCGATGGCACCTCAGGAGGCTGGAACCGGATGTTCAAGAGACTATCGAACCTGATTCGAGGATTCTTTGGCTTATTTGTCTCGGGGATCGAGAAAAAGAATCCTGAAGCCCTGTTAGAGGTAGAGACCGAAAACTTGCGCAAGCAGATCGGGCAATATAATACCGGGCTCACGTCGCATGCCGCATTATGCGAACGCCTGATGACCCAGGTTCGAAAACAAGAAACGGAACAGCGCGATTTAAGGGCCAAGACCACGGCCAATTTGCGGGCTGGCAACCGCGATGCCGCCGGGCAATATGCGATGCGGCTGCAAACGGTGGAACGCGAACTGGAAGAGAATCGCAAACAACTGGAACAGGCCGAGGTTACTTACAAAGAGCTGGTGCGGGCTCGCGATGTGGCAGTTACAACGGCCAAAGCCAAAATCGAATCGCTGCGTTCCAGCATCAGCGATATGAAGATGAAGCGCGCGATGGCGGAACTTACGGAAATGGCGTCGGGCATGATCAGCACTATCGGCGGATCGGGCGACACGCTGGACCGGCTGCAAACCATGGTGGAGTCGGAACGAGAAAAGGCCGCCGGGCGTGTGCGCGTTGCGAAAGACAATCTCGACCTTTCCCACATTCACGTGAAGGAAGCGGAGCAGACTGCTCTGAACGAGCAGGCCTTGGCTGATTTCGCTGCTAAGGAGGGCATTGCACTCGACCCTTCTCCTGTGCTGAATCCAAGCTCGGCGGCTCCGGTGAAAACCATGGGGCCGGGAGCCGCGGAGAAAGCTTAGAAGCTGCCAGTGTGGCGTTATCTTAAAGCCGCGTTTCTCGCTGGCGTTGATGTTCCAGGTCTGGGGCATTTGCCCGTGAATGCCATGATGGCTGCCGCCTTTGGAATCGTTGGATTCGCGGAACCGGCACTCTGGCTGCTGGGCCTGGGCGTGGAAGCCAGCGTTCTCTTCGCGCTGACTACAAACGAGCGTTTTCGCAAGGTTGTGGATTCGCGGCATCTGGAATCGTTCGATCAGGATGCCGAGAGCAAGCGCCGCGCGCTTATCACCACCCTGCCTCCCGAACTTCAGCGACGCCTCATCGAGCTTACGCGAGTTTGCGGGCAGGTAACCGAAGTGAATCAGCAGACCGACGAGTTCCTAGTCGAGACCAATCGGGATGCGCTCCAAAGATTGGAGTGGGTTTATCTAAAGCTTCTGGTCGCGCGCAACAATCTGACCTCTATGCGCGCCGCGGAACCCGAGGGAACGCTCTCGGCCAGGGTAGCTGATCTGGAATCGGGCCTGGGTTCCCCGAGCACCAGTGAGAGTCTGCGGCAATCGAAAGTGGCAACCCTGGCGATTCTGAAAGAGCGGCTGGCCAACGTGCACCGCCGGAAGGAGACCCTTGACGAGATCGATAGCGATCTGGCAAGGATCGAGGCGCAAGTTCAGTTGCTTCTCGAGAACGCTGCCATGCAAGGGAAACCCACCACGATTTCGAGCGACATTGAACTGGCCTGCAACTTAGCCAGCAGTCATTTGTACGGCGATTCGGGTGCCGCAATCGCGGATCTGGACCAGACCTTTACGAAGAAAATTACCGAATGAACTCTAAACTGCCGGCCTGGGCCCGGGAACTTGTAGATCTTTATGAGAGCAACGCAGCCAGCCAGTTCGTTATTCACGGGAACGTGCATGATCGCCTGGTGATTCCTACCGCTCCCGTCGCGCGGCTAGGATCCCTAAACGAGTTTCTCCTGGACGTGCTGATGCCGAGGTTCGACGTGGTGCTGAGCTTCGATCTGGGCAGCGGCATCCGCGTGGAAAAGGGCGGCGCGATCTTTTCGAATTGGCCGTTCTTGAAGGACAATGCGATTCTTCCGAGGACCCCGCGAGCCGCGGTCGAGACACTGACGCATTACTTCCGCTTTTGCGCTAATTTGCGTCGGCTGAATGCCAGTTCCATTCAAGTGGGGTGCTTTCTCAAAGGGGCGGACTTGATCGCTCCCCATTCGCAGGGCGGCCCCGATTACGACCTAGGCGCGCTGATCACGCTGATCCGGGATTGGGCCAATGACCAATTGCTGACCGGGCACGCGCTGGCTACTTTCCTGATTAGCGAGAACTTGAACGACCTGCATCCGATGCTGGCCAATAACCCGCGCGCGGTTAAAATCAAGATTCCGCTGCCCGATGCCGGAGAATTGAGTGCCGCATCGGAGCTGCTTGCTCCCCGATTTCCCATTGCTCTGGGCGAATTCTCTGGAGGAATAGCTACCGTAGCAGAGCAACTGGCCGGTGCGACTCTCGGAGCGGTCGAGAGCCTGTTCAAATCGAAGGAGCACGCGAAGGAACGATTGAGCGCGCCAGATCTGGTGAAGCTGAAGAAGCAATTGGTCGAGAACGACTGCAACGGGTTAATCGAATTTATCGAATCGCGCCGCTCACTCGACAGCTTGTACGGGCAGGAGAAAGTGAAGGCGTGGCTTCGACAGGACGTCGCTCTTTGGACACAGAACGACTTGGCGGCTCTACCGAAGGGCTATCTGATTTGCGGCCCGGTGGGCACCGGGAAAACATTTCTTGTGGAATGCCTGGCTGGGGAGGCCGGGGTCCCAGTAGTGAAGCTCAAGAATTTCAGGGATCGGTGGGTAGGAAGCACCGAGGGCAACCTCGAGAAAATCTTCCGGTTGTTACAGGCGCTGGGGCGCTGCTACGTGTTCGTGGACGAAGCCGACCAGGCGCTCGGTCGACGGACGGCGGGCTCTAACGATTCAGGTGTATCGGGACGGATCTACTCGATGATCGCGGAAGAGATGGGCAACAGCGCAAACCGGGGGCGGATTATTTGGGTTCTGGCATCCAGTCGGCCTGACTTAATCGAGGTGGATCTGAAACGTCCGGGTCGGGTGGATGTGAAAATTCCGCTTCTCCCAACCACGACAGCGCGGGAAGGCTTCGATCTGCTCCGCGCGCTCTGCAGGGTGCGAGGAATTGAAATCGAGAACGATGCGTTCGGGGTGCTTGAGCCGAAGATTCCCCTACTGCTGACTCCCGGTGCCGCTGAGACCTTGGCAGTGAAGGTGTACCGAATGGTGCGGACGAAGGTTTGCACTCCCCTGGAAGGGCTTGCAGTATGCTTGACCGACTACCGTAATCCGATATCGCTGGAAATTCTGAATTTTCAGATTCAGTTGGCACTGGACGAGAGTAGCGATCCGGACTTTGTACCAGAATACTTTAAAAAGATGGTTGCTTGATTTCCCCTCCGAATTTAAAAGCTCAAGGAACGGGTCGGGAGGGCGTGTGGGATTTTTTGGAGTATCAGGGTTGTGAAGTTAGCTACCGAGGCGTCTTAGAGGAGCGACCTTGGTTCCTTGAGCTTGCCCTGTTTTCATTCGCAAATGGTATTGCAAGCGCAGTTCCAAACCGCCTTGGCTTGTAAACTACTGTGTTTCAGTGGAGCCGATCTAGCTGTTTAGAACTTTTTACCGGTGTCGTTTTGGGATCGTGCAATTCTGAAATCGGCCGGTGTTGCAGAACGGTATCGGCAGCGCTTTTGACTTTTGGGGGAAATTCTCCTCGCATCTCGCGATAAAGGTGGATTGTCAGCTTTTCGAGTCTGGCTTGCCAGTCGTTCGGCGCCTCTTTGGTCAAATCTCTCGTACCGCTTCAGAGGTCTTCCAACGGAACTTGGCTCGCTGTCGGAGGTCAGGGTTTGAGCAACGGTAGCTCGCGTTTGGCTTCTAAGCCCTTCCGCCACGCTTTTTTCCGGTCTAGCCGAAAGCGTTCCTGGCTCAACTCCAAAATGCTCGGATCCGGCTGGCTTACTGTTGCTTTCCCAATGGAAGTGTGCGATGCTTTCTGTTGGAAACCCAATAGGCCGCATGAAAGAGAAAACGGATGTCCTGCAGGGTACGCTATCGTTGATGGCGCTGAAAACGCTGGACGTGCTGGGACCGCTGCACGGCTATGGCATCGCGCGGCGCATCGAGCAAATCAGCGGGGATCTTCTCACCGTAAATCAAGGCACGCTATATCCAGTCTTACTGAAGCTAGAGCAGGAGGGTTCTATCGCATCCGAATGGGGCGCCTCCGAAAATAACCGCAAGGCCCGATTCTACCGGCTGACACGCGACGGGCGCAAACGATTGCAGGCCGAAACCCGAGGTTGGGAACAGACGGCGGCCATCATCGGGCGATTCTTTGCCGTGAAAGCTGAGGATCTGAAATGAGAGCTGTGAGGCGATTCTTCAAGCGTCTGAGTTCCTGGGCGAGAACGCAGCGGGACGACGAGCGATTGCGGGCGGAAATTGAAGAACATCTTGCTCTTCAAACTACTGAAAATGTCCGGGCCGGCTTACCGCCGGTCGAAGCGCGGCGTCAGGCTGTACTGAAGTTCGGAGCGGTGGAAGCAATGAGAGAAAGCTATCGAGACCAAAGGGGACTACCATTTATGGAAACGCTGATCCAAGATACCCGCCACGCGCTGCGACGCCTGCGAAGGGCCCCGGCGTTCACCCTATCCACTATCCTGACTCTGGCACTGGGCATTGGCGCAACCACTTCGATCTTCACTTTGGTGCATGCCGTTCTGCTGAAGTCGCTGCCGGTAGCGAAACCCGGCGAATTGTACCGCCTGGGAAGAGAAAGTCATTGCTGCTACCAGGGTGGGTACAGTCAGGATGGGGGGTTCTCCCTGGTCTCGTACGATTTGTAT
This sequence comes from Bryobacterales bacterium, assembly GCA_038225555.1. Classification (GTDB taxonomy): domain Bacteria; phylum Acidobacteriota; class Terriglobia; order Bryobacterales; family Bryobacteraceae; genus JANXQZ01. The sequence goes on along the minus strand of JBBRRB010000021.1, from coordinate 63,375 downwards.
AAATATTTAAGAGACAACACCAAAGGCTTTTCCGAATTAGCCGCCTTCCCGTCGATTCAAGTTATGTTTGGTATCCGGCGCTCAGGCAGCTCAGAGGCAGCTCAAACCTATCCAGGCGAGTTCGTTTCCGGCAACTACTTCACTATGTTCGGCATCAGAGCGTATGCCGGACGCGCGCTTACGGCCGAGGACGATCGGGCTGGCGCTCCGCCCGCGGCGGTGATGAGTTATAGCTTATGGCAGCAAAGGTATGGATCGGACTCGTCCGTCATCGGCGGCACCTTTAATGTCAACGACAAACCATTTGTCGTGGTGGGAATCGCCCCACCTGGTTTCTTCGGCGACACGCTGCGAAGCAATCCACCGGATTTCTTTCTGCCCTTAAACACCGAACCGTTCGTTGAGAGCGATGCCGATCTCGACAAGTACGACACCCACTGGTTGGAATTGATCGGTCGCCTCCAGCGAGGTGCGACGCCCGCATCCATCGAGGCTGAAATGCGGGTCGCGCTCAAACAGTGGCTGCGCTCGCACTGGGGCGAGATGAGCGCCAGCGATCGCGCGAAATTTCCCAATCAAACCTTGTTCCTGAGCCCTGGAGGCGCCGGTATCGCGAGCATGCGCGAAAAATACGAGCACTGGCTTCGGATCCTGATGACGGTGACAGGGTTTGTGCTGCTGATCGTCTGCGCCAACGTGGCCAATCTCATGCTCGTTCGCGGCCTGGAGCGGCGGCGCCAAACATCGTTGAGCATGGCACTTGGGGCGCGAGCGTCGCGTCTGGTGAGGCAGCCTCTCATCGAAAGCATCCTGCTCTCGTTGTTTGGCGGCGTTGCGGGTCTGGCGATCGCCTTCGCGGGCACGCGCCTGATTCTGCATTTCGCATTCCCCTCGTCTTCCGGCTTCGCCGGCGTACCCATCGGCTCGTCGCCGTCCCTACCGGTGTTGCTCTTCGCCTTCGTAACTTCGCTGTTGACGGGAGTCGCCTTCGGCCTTGCTCCCGCATGGATGGCCACGCGAGTAGATCCGATCGAAGCGCTTCGCGGCGCCAGCCGCTCAACGGCTCGCACGGGATCGCTCCCAAGGAAGACACTGGTGGTGCTCCAGGCTGCGTTCTCGCTTGTTTTGCTGTCCGCCGCAGGGCTGCTCACGGCCGCTTTGCAGAGATTGGAGAACCAAAATTTCGGATTCGCTCAGGACCGGCGTCTGGTGGTGAACATAAATCCACGGCTTGCCGGTTATCGGTCAGCGCAGCTCTCGCCGCTTTACCGGCGCATCCACGATTCAATAGTAAGCGTTCCCGGCGTATCTTCCGTGGCTCTCTGCCTATACTCGCCGCAAAGCGGCGGGGGTTGGGGCGCGGGCGTCTGGGTGGATGGCCATCCCGCTCCAGGGCCCAAAGATGACAACTCCGCTGCATGGGATCGAGTTACAGCGGGATACTTTGACGTCATCGGGACTTCTATCGTCAAAGGGCGCGGCATCTCCGAGTGGGATACGGCGATTTCAAGAAATGTGGCAGTCGTTGATGAAGCATTCGCGCGCAAGTTTTTCGGAAACGAAGATCCGATCGGCAGGCACTTCGGCCGGAAGCCGGGAACCAGCCGGGAATTCGAGGTCGTGGGCGTGGCTAAAGATGCGCGCTATTTGCCATACGATCAGCGTGGCCGCCCCTTCTTCTTTTTACCGGAAGCACAAGCCGAATACGCGCAAACTAATCTGGGGTCGTCTTTCCTGCACGATATCATCATTTTGACCAGACCGGGGGCCAGCCTGTCGTTTGCGTGGGTGCGCCAAGCCATGGCTTCCGTGGATCCCAATCTGCCGATCGTTTCGATTCGCACTTTGGGAGAGCAACTGGCGAGCCAGTTCACCCAGCAGCGGCTCATCGCGCGCCTCACTTCGTTCTTCGGGGTTCTTTCGCTGGTCTTAGCTTCAATCGGACTGTATGGCGTTACGGCCTATAATGCCGGACGCCGCGTGAGCGAGATCGGCGTGCGTATGGCGTTGGGCGCTAATCGCGGCCACATTGTCGCGCTGGTGTTGCGCGACGCATGCGGGCTGATTCTTTTTGGATTACTCATTGGGTTGCCGTTGTCCTTTGCCGCCGGGCGATTGCTGGGCAATCAACTCTACGGCATGAGTCCATACAATCCCGAAGTGACGCTGGCCGCCGTCCTGGCGCTCGGGTTGTCGGCGTTGGCCGCATCCTTACTCCCAGCCTTTCGAGCAAGTTTGACCTCGCCGCTAGATGCATTGCGGGCTGAGTAGTCGGAAACAAGGGGTGCGGCTGGGAAGGTGAGTATCAGGCTATTTTACGCGTATGACCGAGCGTAACGTTGTTGCGCCCTCGGCTAAAATCGGACAGAACGTGCTGCGGTAACTGCAGGATTCTCCAGAAGTTCAGTTAGAACCGCCTCTGGAACCGGTTGATCTGTCGCGATCACAGAAATGGCCTCGGCCAGCGGATCTCGTCGTCCAAGAGAGAACGATCCGATATTAATTCCATTCCTGCCGAGAACGGCACCGATATACCCGATCACCCCGGGAACATCGTCATTTTTCAGAAATGTGATGTGCCCTTCGAGCGGCGCCTCGCAGTGAATGCCATCCACCTGAAGCAGCCGTGGCTTTTCCAGGACCACCGAACCCTCGACGGTGGTGGAGCCGGAATCCGTCTCGATCTCAAGCAGAACCGAATCGACGTGGCCAGACTGGCGATCATGCCTTTCGGCCACCGCGAGGCCACGATCCGTTGCGATCTGCATGGCGTTGATCGCATTGGCGCGATGCGCCAGCGAGCGGCTTACGACGCCCGCCACGGCCGCATTCCGAATCAATTGAGTGTTGTGCTCGGCTATGTTGCCAAAATACACAACTCGAACCAGACGCGGGTTGCCGGTGATGATATGAGACGCAAAGCTGCCCAACCTTTCCGCCAGCGCTCCGAACGGTCCCAGCGTGCGGAACTGCTCGCGTGTGAGCGTCGGCATGTTCACTGCGTTCAAAGCGATGCCGTTCTGCAGGTATTCCACCACCTGCTCGGCGATGCGAACGCCTAGAATCTCCTGCGCCTCCTCGGTGGATCCCCCGATGTGCGGAGTCGCGATGAAGCGATCCAACTGGATCAGCGGATCGTCCGCAGAGGGTGGTTCCTTTTCGAAAACGTCCAGGGCCGCGCCTGCCACCTTGCCCGAATCCAGCGCCGCTTTTAACGCCTGCTGATCGATCAGCTCTCCGCGGGCGCAATTCACTATCCGCACGCCATCCTTCATCCGGTCGAACGCCTCGCTTGACAGCATGCGGACTGATTCAGGGGTCAAAGCAGTGTGCAGGGTTATGTAATCCGCCTGGGCGTACAGGGCGTGCAATTCCACTAACTCGACGCCAACATCGGCGGCCGTCTTCGAGTTCACGTACGGGTCGGTGGCTAGCACCCGCATTTCGAACGCCTTGGCCCGCTTCACCACTTCCCTTCCGATGCTGCCCAGCCCGATCACGCCTAGCGTTTTCTCGCGCAGCTCGCTGCCCATGAACTTGCGCTTCTCCCAGCGACCGGCTTTGGTGGATGCGTTCGCCTGGGGAATGGATCTAGCGAGAGACAACATCAGGGCTAGCGTGTGTTCGGCCACCGATACGGCGTTGCCGCCAGGCGTGTTCATCACAAGGACACCAGCTGCCGTGGCAGCCGCGATGTCCAGGTTCTCTACGCCTACCCCGGCTCTCCCAATCACGCGCAGCAGGGGCGATGCATTCAGAACGGCGGCGTTCACCCGGACTGAATTGGCAACAATCAGCGCCTCCGCGTCAGGCATGTGCCCCAGAAATTCCTTCGGATTCGAGACGACTACCTCCCAGCCGGGCTGCTCTTGGAGCAGACGCAGGCCGGGGGTAGCGAAGGACTCGGCCAGGACGATCTTCATGTCAAGACAGTTTCCTTAGCCAAGGCGACCTCCGCATACACGTTCTGAACGGCGGCCACGCCCTGGCCGAACGAAACCGGGATTCCATTTGCCGCGAGGATGATTTCCAATTCCGCAATGACGGCGAAAAGGTCCGCGAAATCGAAGTATCCAAGATGAGCGATGCGAAAGATCTGACCTAACATCTCTCCCTGTCCGTTTGCGATGATGGAGCCGAATCGCTCGCGAAACTCCTTCACGATCACGCCTGAGTTCATGCCTTGGGGAGGCTTAATCGAGGTTACGGCAGACGAGGGATATTTAGGGGCGAACAGATCCAGCCCGAGCTCCGTAGCGGCATGACGAGTGGCCTTGGCGAGCATTTGCGCGTTTTCGATCAGATGATCCATGCCGATACTCTTGATGTATTTGAGGGCTTCCGCCAGGGCGATGATCAGCGACGTGTTCGGAGTCCAGGTGGCTTCGCCGTTGAGGGCGTTCTTGCGCTCCTTCTTAAGATTGAAGTACGCCTTGGGCAATCGCGAGCGTTCGCCCGCGCTCCAAGCTTTTTCGCTCACTGAGATGAATGCCATTCCTGGCGGGATCATGAACGCCTTTTGCGATCCTCCCACGCAGACATCGAGACCCCAGCCGTCGATGTCGAGCGGCATCGTTCCGAGGCCTGTGATCCCGTCTACCAGGAACAGCGCGTCTGTCTTCTGTACGATCAAGCCCATGGAGCGCACATCGTGGGCTGCCCCAGTCGAAGTTTCGGAGGCTTGCACCATCACGGCCTTAGCGTTGGGATTCGACCGCAAGGCTTCTTCGACGCGCTCCGGCTGGACTGCATCGCCGTAAGGAGCCTGCAGCACGATGGGTTGGAGCGCGAAAGCGTTGGCAAGTTCGATCCAGCGCTCGCCGAATTTTCCGGCCGAGCAGACGATGACTTCGTCGCCAGGCGACAAGAAGTTGGTGACGGATGCCTCGAGCGCGCCTGTCCCGGAACACACGAGGATGAGAACGTCATTTGCTGTGCCGAACACGATCTTCAAGTCTGCGAGTACGCTGCGATAAAGCTTGCGGAAATCCTCGGTCCGGTGGTGGACATCGGAGTCCATCATCGCGTGCAGCGCTTTGGGCAGCAGAGGCGTGGGTCCGGGCGTCAGCAAGCGTTGTTTCTTGATAAACATGAGGCTTTTTAAGCTTTAGGATATCAGACGGGCTGTCTGCGATCATAAAGCGAAATAGCAATGGTAGGATCGCGTAATGGCCTTACTTGATCGGATTCAGACGGACATGGTAGCCGCGATGCGTGCGAAAGACGAAGCGCGGCTAAGTGCCATACGCATGATCAAGACGGCGTTGAAGAAGCAGGAAGTAGATTCGATGAAGCCGCTCGACGAAGCTTCCGAGATGCAGATCCTTAACTCGCTGATGAAGCAGCGCCGCGATTCGGCCGACATGTTTCGCAAGGGCGACCGTCCCGAACTCGCCGACAAAGAAGAGGCCGAGCTGAAGCTGATCGAAACGTATATGCCCGCCGCCGCCTCGAGCGAGGAGATTGACGCAGCCATCGCCGCCGCTATCGCGGAAACCGGCATCTCGTCGCTAAAGCAGATGGGAGTGGTGATGAAAGCGGCGCAAGCTAAGCTGGCCGGTCAGCGAGTGGATGGGAAGATCATGAGCGAGCGGGTGCGTTCGAAACTTTCGTAGGACTACCGATACCGGACTTCCTCCAGGAACAGCCCTGATGATGGCGCGGTCCACGCGGCCACATCCAGGCGCGGGTCGCAGCGGGCGGCCAGCAGCTGTTCGAAATCATCCAGCTTAATCTCGTGTTTGCCGAGCTTCACCAGCACTCCCACCACGCGCCGCACCATGCGCCAGAGGTAATGCGAGGCTTCAATCCTGAAGACGATCAGGTTGTCATGCAGTTCGATGCGGGCACCTTCCACTACGACGATAGTCGACTCGTCCGGCCGCGCCGCATCCGCCGCCCGGAAACACAGAAAATCGTGACGGCCTTCCAGCATCGCCGCCGCTTGTTCCATCAGCGGAACATCCAGCTCGTCTTTCACCCACCAGACATACTTCTTCGAAAACGCCGTTTTGCGGGTGGATATTTGATAGCGGTAAATCCGCGCCACTGCATCGTGACGGGCGTGGAACCGATTGGAAGCGGGCTCTGCTTCATACACCACAACATCCACTGGAAGCCGGTCGTTCAGACCACGCATGACATCCCGAGGCTGACGCGTCGCCTTGGACTCGGTTCTCAGATGCACTACTTGAGCCAAGGCGTGTACACCCGCATCGGTGCGGCCGGAACCTTGCAATTCCACCCCTCCGCCGAAGTAGTCCTCCGCAGCACGGCGCAATTCGGCCATTACAGTTCTGGCGTTCTTCTGCTCTTGCCACCCGCTGTAGCGGGTTCCGTCGTATTCAAGAGTCAGTTTCCAGGTGGTCATCGAGGAGGCAACGGCTCCGTGTCTTGATTGAGGAGCGCCAGGTACTCGAAATAGACGAACTGTCGGTGGCGTGCGCGGCCGGTTGTCTCGCGAATCAGCCCGAGTTTCTGTAAGTGCTGGATTGACTTAGCCATGGTGGGAGCGGATATCTTCAACTGTGCTGCCGCCATGGGAATCGACAGGATCGGTTTCTTTTGCAGATAGGCGTGCACCCGGTGAACCAACGGCGCCGCCCGCCCAAGAGTCTCGATTCGCTCCCGGTCCGTTTCAAATAACCGGAGCATCTGGCGAGCGGTCTCGGCGCCTTGATCCGCTGTAGCCTTCACACCGCTCAAGAAAAAGCGAAGCCACGATTCCCAGTCGCCGTGCGTGCGGAACCGGTCGAGAAGCTTGTAATATTGTTCCCGATTCGTTTTGAAGTAGAGGCTCAGGTAAAGAATTGGCTCATGCAGCGTTTGGGAGGCGCAGAGGAGAAATGTGATCAGCAGGCGCCCCAGGCGTCCGTTTCCGTCCAGGAAAGGGTGGATGGTCTCGAATTGAACGTGAACCAATCCAGCTTTCACCAGAAGCGGTAAGGTAGGGTCATCCTTGTGCAGGAAAAGTTCGAGGGCGCCTAGACAATCGATTACCCTTTCTGGGGGAGGAGGAACAAAATGGGCGTTCGCAGGCCGCGAGCCGCCAATCCAGTTCTGACTTATACGAAATTCTCCCGGCGTCTTGTCGCTTCCTCGACCCTCCGAGAGCAGGACTTCATGAATTTCTCGAATGAGCCGAAGCGAAAGCGGAAAGCCCTCCCGAATGCGCCGGAGCCCATGCTCCATGGCCGCAACATAGTTCGAGACCTCCTGAACATCGTCCAGGGGAACGCCTGGGACTTCGGCATCTTCGAACAGGAGCAAATCTGAAAGAGACGATTGTGTTCCCTCTATTTGAGATGAGAGCACCGCCTCCTTTCTGACGTACATGTAGATGAGAAGGGGCAGTCCGGGCAAGACGGAAGCCAAGCCGTCCAGACGGCCTAGAGACTGATTGGCCTGTTCCAAAAGTAACTGGAAATCCGTAAGTTCGGCTGGGGGCACCGGCGGTAGGGGCGGAGGAACGAAAGCGCGTACCTTTTCATTGCCGAACACCGTAGTGACATATTCGCCTAGGCGGGATGGGTACTTTGGAAGCTCAACGAAAGTTTCTTTCGTTAGGTTTAGCATAACGAAAGGATAACGCGTTTTTCTTTCGTTACCAATACACAAAAGACTGTTCTTCGCAGACAAGGAGGATGGGCGTTCCTCCCGTCGAAAGCTTCACCGCGTTATCCAAGACCTGCTTACCGCCATCCGACTCGGTACATGCAGTCAAATCCGCCATGGACGAAAAGTGAATCTCGGCCAAACGGTAGGCGGCCACTTTGCCTTGAGGCGAGTGAAGAACCTTCGTCGCGACCAGACGAGTCATGCCTTTCAGCTTCTCCTCGGCCATAGGCAAGTGCTCAGCGCGGTACGCCTCTTCGAACGCTTCTTCGTCCAAGGGACGCGGATAAATTACGATTAGTTTGACGGCAGCCATTCGCAAAACCAATTAAAACAACATGTTAGCATGCCAAGCCGACTGCTCGCTCTTAAGTTTTCAGGAAACTCGCCAGATCTCGCTCATTTACGGCAGGTTCTCCGGGCGCGACGTTATTCAACTTCCCGTCCTTCATCCATTTTTCTAACTCATCCACCAGGCTGAATAAGTGATCGAATGACTCCACGACGAACAATAAAGGCTGATAGTGATGGATCTCAAAGCTTTGATTGATTGCCCAGCCCAAGTGGATCGGAAATCGCTGGACTTCGGGCGATTCGATTGCATGAGCGATTTCCCCATAAGAACTGAGCAGTCCGCTGCCATAAACCTTGAGAGCGCCGTTCTCTCGCATGAGCCCAAACTCCACCGTGAACCAGAAAAACCGGGCCATGGCCTTGATGATGCTGGTAAGGCAATGCACTCTGGTCTCTTCATCCCGAATTCCGGACACGAGGTCGGCCGCAGTATGGGCGCACTCCCCGAATCGCACCAGCGTTTCGGCGAAATGTTTATCCGTATGCATCGGCACGTGGCCTGCGATGTCATGGAAGATGTCAGGTTCAGGCAAGTAATCCAGCTTGTCTGATCGTCGTATCGTAATCGTTGTCGGAAATTCGCGGTTTCGAAGGCAATCGAAGAAGAGAAATGCGGGAACATAACCGCTCACCGGCTTAGCTTGAAACCCGGTGAGCGGGTGAAGAAACCGATTCACATCCTCCAAACGGGGCACCCTTTCGGGATTGAGGCACAGCGATTCGATTCCCTTCCGGAAATGCCGGTTCCCGTATTTTTGCCAGCGTGGAGCCATGCGGGCGAAAAGCTTGCGCCAGGCTTCGTGGTTCTCCTCCGAGTAAAGCTCACAGGGTTGATGAATATAAAGTTTGCCGTCGTGCTGAGCCCGCTCGATGAAATCGGACTCCGTGGTGGTTAATCCGCTGCGCACATCTTCGACAAGAGAGAGGTCGGGCATACGTGGCTCCGTCAATTTAAATTTACACTACGATCCGACCGGTTCAACAGTCTTAAGAAGCTCTCGCGTCTACTCTTGCAGCCGACCCGGCAAACGGCGGACGGAGTAATCACTGAGGGAAAGAGAGTCGCGCGACATAGACCTGGGTGTGGCCGGTTCTATCGCTGGCGAAAGCCACAAATCGCTCGTCTTGCGAAAACGACGGATGGGGGTGCGTCCACTGCGGCCCGTAGACCGAATCAGCCGGCGTTTCCATCCAACTAAGATTTTCTTTCGCACCGCTCCGCGCCGCTTCGAAATCCTCCTTCAAGGCGTACCGCGACGTGCTCCACTGGGAACCCTGGCTACTTGCCCCGGACTGGCAAATTTTCCTGCGCTGGCCGGTGGCAACATCGATCAGGAAGAGTCCCTCATCCGGGTGATTCGTATCGCAAAGAACCTGAGTGCCGGCTCGGTTGGCGGCAATATGCCAGGCGTTGAATTCCGACAACGTGGAAATTTGGAGCGTTTTCCAGTTCATGCGCCGGAGCGCGAAAGGCCAAACCACGTACACGATATCCCCCGTGGCTCCCAGAAAAGTCTCGTGCACGACGAATTCGTCGTTGCCGTGCTGATGGAGACACTCCAGGCCGGAGCCATCCCGGCGGACTCGAAACATCCGCGGGGCCGGGTCGCCCGCAAAAATCAACCATTCCGGATCGAGAGGATGGAATTGCGGGTGGATCACGGTCCGCTCGAAGGGAATCACGCGCCACCCCGATCCGTCCGCACGTCCCACCGCGACTCCCTGCGTGTGGCCTTGCCGGATCGCTGCGGTGATCCACTCGCCGCCAGCACCGAGCGAGCATTCACCCAGTTGCGCACCTGCGAACTCGACTACCCGATCTTCCACCAGCGTGGGACGATCGATGCGCCAGATTGCGCCGCCCCGAACGAAGTACACCGATGCGCCGTCGGGATGGATTGCCGGCGAAAAAGGTTGAATGGCAGCCCTATCGGTGAGCTGACGAAGGTCGCCGTCCGGGAACCCAGCTTCAAAAAGTTGCGGGGTGCCCGTACGATACGAGGTGAACACAATGTACCGGCCATCGGGCGTGAACGAACTCTGCAGAAAGTAAGTCGGGTGATTGATGGACGGATGATTTGTGATCTGGTAAACGAGCGCACCCGTCTCCGGATCGTTGAACGTCGAAGTCTCGGACGGAGAAATGGACCCCTTCACCCGCGAATCTCTACTTCTCCGCGACTACCGGATTGCGCAGTTCCCCGAGTCCTTCGATACTCACAGTTACGTTGTCCCCGGCTTTCAAATAGCGCGGCGGCTTGCGCGCGAATCCGACCCCGGACGGAGTTCCGGTGGACACCACGTCGCCAGGCTCAAGCGTGAACACGCTGGAAAGGAAGGCAACCAGATCGGGAATCTTGAAGATCAGTTCACGCGTGTTCGAGTCTTGTAGGGTCTCCCCGTCAATACTCAGGCTTATTTTTAGGTTGTGCGGATCGGCTATTTCGTCCATGGTAACGAGATATGGACCCATGGGAGCGAACGTATCGAACGACTTGCCCATCACCCATTGGGAGGTGGCCAGTTGAACGTCTCGCGCGCTGACGTCGTTGACGATGGTGCAGCCGAATACGTGATCTTTCCAATTTTCAGCCGCGATGTGACGGCCGCCCGTTCCGATGACGAATGCCAGCTCAGCCTCGTAATCCGGCTGACTTGAGTTTTTCGGGAGAACGATGTTCTCCCCAGACGCGATGACGCAACTGGGGAATTTGGTGAAAATCGTGGGCACCGTTGGAATCGCCATATTCGATTCGATCGCGTGGTCGCGATAATTAAGGCCGACGCAGACAAATTTGGGGGGGCGAGGAACTGGGGCCAAAATTTTGATCGAGGAAAGCGGGAAAACGGCGCTGGCCGGTGGTTGGTAAATCCAGTTTTCCGCTTTTGCCTTCGCCTGGGCACCCCCGGCGAGCACGCTCAGGAGATCGGGAAAACCGGCTCCGGCGAGGGAAACTACATTCTCTTGCATCAGTACACCCGGCTCGGGTTTCTCACCGGAACGTTGAAAAGTAAGGAATTTCATGTTTTGTCCGAATAGCAATTATTCCACATGAGAGAACGTGTAACCGTTTTCACAGTAATATGAAGAAGGACTCCTTGCGTGCATGCCAGCGGATAGCGTTTTGTCGGTCGATGTGGAAGATTACTTCCACGTGGAGGCTTTTTCAGGGGTCGTTTCGCGTGACGAGTGGAGTAAGTTCCCCTCCCGGGTGGAGGCTAATACAAACCGCATACTCGATCTTTTCGACGAGACCAACGTGAAAGGCACGTTTTTCGTGCTGGGATGGGTGGCAGAACGGTTTCCGCGCCTGGTGCGGCAGATCTCGGCTCGCGGGCACGAGATAGGGAGCCACTCTTATTGGCATCGTTTGGTATATACCCTAACGCCCGAGGAGTTTCGTGCCGATACAATCTTAGCGAGGGATTGCATTGAGCAGGCGTCGGGTCAAGCGGTGTATGGATATCGGGCACCCAGCTTTTCGATCGTTTCAAAATCGGCCTGGGCTCTGGACATTCTTGCCGAAACAGGGATCCGCTATGACTCGAGCGTTTTCCCGGTAAGGCACGATACTTATGGAATGCCGGACGCGCCGAGGGCGCCTTTTCAGATTATGACGGGTTCTGGTCCGATCGTCGAAGCGCCTATGACCACATTTCGAATCGGAAATGGCCCGAATTTGCCGCTGGGCGGAGGCGGCTATCTGCGAATGCTGCCAAGTTGGTACACTCGGTATGGACTCAAGAAGTTGGCGAAAGAAGGACTGCCGGTGATTTGTTACATTCACCCTTGGGAATTGGACCCCGAGCAGCCGCGTATTCAAGTGGGTTTGAAATCCCGTTTGAGGCATTACACCAATCTTTCCAAGACGGCGGCGCGATTAAGGGAACTAATCGGCTCGCGCCATTTCACCAGCTTTCGCGACAGCGGTCTCGTAAACGCGAGCGAATTGCAAACTATAAAACTATGAAAGACAACATGCCGCAAGTCGCCCGATTCTGGAACGACATCGCGGGCGATTTCGATAAAATCTACACCGGCAATAAGAGCGTCATCGGACGGGCTCTCGACAAGTGGCTCCGCAAGGATATCTACCAGCGGTTTGACTGGGTGATGCAAAAATCCGGCGATGTGCACGGAAAGCGAATCTGCGACATCGGCTGCGGATCCGGGCGCTTTGTCACCGAGTTTGCCAAGAATGGCGCAGCTCACGTGACGGGGGTCGACGTAGCTCCTGAGATGCTGAAGCTGGCCAAGAATCTGGTAACTCAGGACGGCGTGCAAGCGGTCTGCGAGTTCGTCCACACCGATGTTCTGAACTGGAAAACAGATCAGAAGTTCGATACGACCATAGCCATCGGATTCTGGGATTACATCACGGAGCCTCCTGAGCGTCTACGAAACATTCGATCGATTACAACTGGCCAATTCCTGTCAGCTTGGCCCCGATTCTGGACTTGGCGAATGCCCGTAAGAAAGGTGCGTTTGCAGTACATCCAGGGTTGTCCGGTTTACTTCTTCCGTAAGCCGCAGGTGATTAAAATGATTCAGGACGCGGGCTTCCGAGTGGAGAGCTGCGAGGTGGTCGGTAAGCTGTTCTGTGTGGATGCGCGACCTATCTAGCGTCCTGTGGGGCAGCCAATCTTGGCTGCAGCCGGCTTTCAGGCGGCACACTAAATGATCGCGGAGATCGCCTTCTGGGCCGGGTTGGCGCTCCCTCTATATGCTTACCTAGGCTATCCGCTGGTGCTGGTTATCCTCCGCCGATTTATCCACCGCCCGGTGCGGAAGGCGGCTTTCACGCCGTTCATCTCAATTTTGATCCCGGCCTACAATGAGGCCGAGATGATCGGGCAAAAAATCCAGAACTGTCTCGACCTGGATTATCCGGCCAAGCAAATGGAGATCGTTATCGCTTGCGACGGACCTACGGACGGGACTACAGCAATTGCCAAGAGCTTCGAGGATGGGAAGCGGGTTCGCGTTTTGGACTACTCCGTGAATCGGGGGAAGATCGCGATTCTGAACGATGGGGTTAAAACCTTAAAAGGCGAAATCGTAGTCTTCTCAGATGCCGCCGCCCTGCTTTATCGCGATTCCGTCCGCAAACTAGTGACGAATTTCGCTGATCCGCAGGTTGGCGCGGTGAGCGGGAAATACGTGGTGGTAAAGGCTGACGAAGTCGATGTCGGCAAGTCTGAGGATGTCTATTGGAAGTATGAGACGTTCCTGAAGATCCAGGAATCGGAGTTATCGTCCAATCTGGGGGCTCACGGCCACTTGCATGCGATCCGAAAAGAGCTATATCCCTACCCTCCTCCAGGAACGATTAATGACGATTACGTGATTCCGGTCTCCGTGCTGGCGAAAGGGTATCGCGCCGTCTACGAACCAGCGGCGATTGTGTACGAGGAAGCCCGGGAAATGAGCGGCTTCGGACGGCGCGTGCGCATCATGGCCGGGAATCTTCAACAGCTGCGGGAGATTAAAGGCGTGCTCCGCCCGCTTCTGCCTTTGCCCCTGTTCTTCTTTCTTTCTCATAAGGTTAGCCGACTGCTGGTGCCCTTCGGGATGCTCATCGCCCTGATCGCCAACCTGTTTTTACTAAACGAACCCATTTACCAGATCCTCTTCGCGGGGCAGGCCGTCTTCTATGTTTTCGCTCTGCTGGGGACGGTGGTGAAGCTGCGACCGAAGGCGATCATGCTGCCGTTCTATTTCTGCATGATCAATGCTGCTACGTTCTTCGGCTTGTATCATGCGCTGACCAGCCGTCGCCGGATGGCGTGGAAGTAGCACGAATTTTATTAATGGCGCGCGAGTTGGGCCTTGGCGGCAGCGAGCGCCAAATGACGGAAATCGCTCGAGCCTTGGATCGCTCCAAGTTTGACCCGCGCGTGGGATGTTTCCTGCCCGCAGGCGATCGCGGAGATGAGCTGAGGGCGGCAGGGGTCCCCGTAGTCCAATTCCCGGTGCATTCCTACAAGTCGCCCGCCGCCCTTTCGGGGGCACTCCGATTAATTCAATACATCCGTAACGAGCGAATCGATCTGGTCCATACGTTCGACTTCCCCCTCAACGTCTTCGCCATCCCGATCACACGCCTTTTCACGCGAGCGATTCCCGTTTCGAGCCAACGGTCGCATCGTCAGCTTGTTCCGGGGGGCTATGTCAGAATGCTTCGCCTAAGCGACCGCTTTGCGCGATCCATCGTAGTCAACTGCCAATATCTGGAGCGACACTTGATCGAAGACGAGGGGGTTCCCGCCGAGCGTATCGCGGTCTGCCCAAATGGAATCGACCCCAACGTATTCAGGCCGAGCCCCGAACCCCGGGAAGGCCCGCTCGTGATCGGAACGGTGTGCGGACTGCATCGCTGGAAAGGGCTTACCACGCTGCTGGACGCTTTTGCCATCATCTGTAAACTACAGAGCGGCATGCGCTTAGTCATCGTGGGCAGCGGTTCGATGCGGGCCGAGTTGCAGTCTCACGCCCGTAAACTGGAGATCTTTGACGATGTCACCTTCCAGCCGGGCACCTCTGACGTTACGAGCTGGCTTCGTAAGTTCGACATCTTCGTGCTGCCATCCCTGAGCGAGGCGTTCTCGAACGCTCTTATGGAGGCGATGGCCTGCGGCTGTTGCGCTGTGGCTTCCGATGTAGGGGGCAACCCCGAACTCATTCAGCACAATCACACGGGGCTGCTGTTCGAGGTGGGAAATGCTGACAACCTAGCACAGGCCTTGCGCACGCTGATAGAAGATCCAGTTCTGCGGAAGCGTCTGGCAGAGAACGGGATTGGGTTCGTTTTGAAAAACTACTCAATCCATTCAGCGGCCAGACGCATGGGCGAGATCTACTCGAAGCTACTTGTTCAAAACCTCCATTAGAAAATCCGTGGCTTCCTTGGAGTGCATCATGGCTAGCTTCTGCACTGCATCCCGCTTTAGATTCGCGTCCGACTCCTTGCGAGCGATCTCAATCAGACTGCTTGCGTTCTGCTGAATAAACAACGCATTCAGTATCTCCCGCTTGTTCGTTGCATCCGATTCCTTGGCGTATAACGCGGGCAACGCATCGCTAGTCTTGGACCGCCCCATTGGGCCAAGCTGACGGATGGCCTCGCGGCGCACGGCCGGATCCTTCTCGGTGCGAGCGATCTCCAGAATCTTGTCGGTATTGCCGCCAATAAACAGCCCCTGCAACACCGCCCGCTTCACTTCCATGGGGGCGTCGGGCGTGTATAACTGAAGCAGGTCTGCTGACCCGCCCATCACGCCAAGCTGCCTGATCGCCTCTACGCGCAATTCCGAATTCTTTTCATTCTTGGCCAAGGTCAGCACCGAGTCTTTGGCCCCCGAAATCATGTACCCATGCAGAACCGAGCGCTTTACCTGAACATCCGAAGTGCTCTTATAGATATCAGCCAACGCTTGCGCGCTCTCGGACCCGCCAAAAACGCCGAGATACTCCACCGCTTTGGCCTGCAGGTCGGGATTGTAGCTCCCCTTGGCAATCTGAACGATGAGGTCCCGGCTTTTCGGCGAGCGGCTCTGAGCAAGCACAAACAGAGCGCGTTCTTTTACCTTGGGACTGTTGTTGCCTTTAAGCAATTTCTCCAGGCTCGGGATGGTGCGCTCAGGATCCGAATTAATCAGCCCGTTTAATACCAAAAGCTTCATCTCCTCGTCGCTGGTATTCTCCGGCGAAGCCGCAGTGCCGTTCGCCTGCCGCACTTCCACTTCGAGAGCTCGGGCATCGTCCAGCCAGCGACTATTCGAGTAGGTCTGCTTCAGCCCGGCGATCGTGGCCAGAGCCTCAGACCTCTTTCCCAGCTTGTTCTCGGCGTAAGCTCTCCAGTAGAGAGCGCCATCGGCACGGTCGCCCTTGGCCTCGATCACGCGGTTGAAGGCGTCGATAGCGCTGGCATATTCGCGATGATCCAAAGCCGACTGGCCGGACCGGTAGTAGTCCCGACCGCGGTTCCTGCGCATGTCCGGAGGCATCGGCGGCACGGGCGGAACTGCCGGTCTGATCTGATCCTGGAATGCAAGCACTGGCGGCACCGGCGGTACCGGTTCCTGTGAGAATGCCAGCGACGCCACGCTCAGCAGCACACCCGCAAATTTGGCAATATTTAATCTAACTCTCATTTGTCTATTAATCCTTATAATTTTGCATTCTCGCGCTCACGCACCTGCGAACCCACTACGCGAACCTTGAACAACAGGCCGCGCTCTTCTATCTGCTGGCGCAATCGATCGAATTGATCCTTCGAAACCTCGGACGGACTATGAGCGACTTCCAGCAGCACCCGCTCAAGATCGTCGAGAACGCTGGCCACCGCCGTGTCCCCGGTGCTGCGCGCCGTCTGGCGATACAGACGGTTGTTGTCGAGGAGATCTTCGGCAAGCTGCCGCTCGCCCGAAATATCCACCTTCCCCTTCCCATCCGGCGCGTTGCTTAACTCCGCAAGCACCATTTGAGATCGGTCCAGGTGATCGCCAACTGCTACTAACAAGATCCGCTCGCGCACTTGATTTCCAGCCAGGCTCGGCTTCGAAACCGGCTGAGTGAAACGGCCTGCCAGGAACGCGGCCAGCAGCAGGGCGGCGGCCGCAGGTGCCAGCGCCCACCAGCGAGGTTGCAGGAACTTTGTCCAGCGACGTCGGCTGCCGATCTTCGGCGCGAGCCCTTGCCAAACCCGAGCGCCATAATCCGGTGCACGCTCCGGGACGGGTGCTGAGTCAACGCTGTTCAGAACCAGCCTCAGCGAGTTGTAACTGGCGCGGCAGTCGGGACACTCAGTGAGGTGTCGCTCGACGGTATCGGACGAGGCGGCATTCTCGCCGTAGTAATGCAGTACAAGCTCTTCTTGATCGATATGTGTCATTTGGCTGGACTCACCAACGGCTCCAGGCTCCGGCGAAGCTTCTGGACCGCCCTAAAAATGCTGTGTTTCGTGGCATTCGCGGCGGTGCCAAGCGATGCTCCAATCTCCTCGATAGACAAGCCTTCGAAGTGCCGCAACACGAAAGCCGTCCGTTCCTGCGGACTCAGTTCATCAAGAGCCGTGCTGATGCGGTCCTGCACCTGACCGCTGAACGCGAGGCGGTCGGGGCCGGGACTGCTGGCCGGTATCGATTGCATAATGTCGATCTCACCGTCGGGGGTTGAGACCTCGCCATGTTCCTGATGGCGTTTCCGGCTCCGGATCAGATCGAGAGAGTAGTTCGAAGCGATGCGGAACAGCCAGGTTGCGAAACTGGATCTCGCCTCGTAATTTTTGAGCTGGCGATATGCTCGCATGAAAGTTTCCTGCACCACATCCTCCGCATCCTGTTCGTTGCCTGTTATCCGAAAAGCGAGCCGGAACACATTTCTGCTATGCCGCTCCACGAGCAGCCGGAAGGCGTCGCTATCGCCGGAGCGCGCCAGTTCGATGGCGACGCCGTCCTGTTCTTCCATCCGACCTTTAGACTACAGGGACTGTGAACGGTTAGTTAGGGGGTTGCGCGGGCGTCGGGCGAAGCTCGGGCTAGGCCTTTTGAACGCGCCGCAGAGTGTAGAAGTCCGGGTGAACGTTGGCATCCCTCAACTTCTTCCAATCGTCATTCACGTGGATCACTTTGCCGCTAATATGATTCGATTCTTCGGAGGATAAAAACAGGGCCAGTTGCATCTGCCGTTCGGGTGGAACCCCGCCCGTCCGGCGGACGTTCAGCGCGTCTTCCTGCTCCTTCCATCCGGCGCGCTCGCCGACCCGGAGGATATCGTCGGTCATACTCGTGTAGGTGCCGCCCGGACTCATGCAATTCATCTGAATATTGTGTTCCCGCACCTCTTCCGCCACCGTCTCAACCATGCGAACGATGCCCGCTTTCGAAGCGGCGTAGGCGGAGAAATTCGGGCGAGCATTCACCGCGCCGCCCCCGCTTAGGACGATGATCTTTCCGGCGCGCCGATCGATCATATGAGGCAGCGCGGCCCGGCAGGTATTCATCACTCCGATCAAGTTGGTTTGCACGGCCTCCGCCCAGGACTTCGGCGAACACTCGGCCATAGGTCCAATCGGCCCCTGAACGCCCGCAGCGCAAATCACCACGTGTATGCCGCCGTAGTGGACCCGCATCCGATCAATCGCAGCGGACATTTGCTCAAAGTCGGTAACGTCGGCCCGTATGCGCAGCGCCGTGCCGCCCGCGTGCTCGATTTCGAGATTCGCGAGATCGAGTTCCGCTTTACTCCGGGCGAGCAGACCGACGCGCGCCCCTGCAGCGGCAAAACCGATCGCGAGACGCTTGCCGATTCCTCTTCCCGCCCCCGTGACCAAGACACCGGCGTTCTGTATGTTTTGCAAGAGGAATCCCTTTCTAATCTAAGGTAATGCATTACGCGGTCTATGAGTGGCAAGCATCGCGGCGCGGACCCGCACGCTCGCTCTCGTACTGGTACGAATAGAGGGAGCTTACCCCATCATATTGGTACAGCATTAGCCGAGATTCCATTGCGTCTCAGCGATATTACAGCTAACTTGAGATTTCATCGGATTATCACGCGACCGTCCGCCATACGCGGTTGTTGTGCCAGGATGATAGTGCCTATTACAAACGAACGACCGCGGTCCAATCTACTCAGAGCGTCTTCGCCCCCTTCGGCAAAAGGCCGCGTCTTGATGCTTTCCACAAATTTAGGGAAGGGTGGCGGCGCAGAAGAGCAGGTGATGCTGTTGAGCCTGGGCCTCCGAGTTCGCGGGTGGTGCCTGAAGATCGTCTCACTGCTTCCGCCGAGTCCTCTGTCGGCCGAGTTGGAGAATTCAGATATTCCCATTGCCTCTCTCGGAATGCGGCGCGGCGTGCCCGATCCGCGGGCGATATTCCGCCTGATTCGCGAGTTGCGAGCGTTTCGTCCCGACGTGGTCCATTGCCATATGCCCCAGGCGAACCTCCTGGCACGGGCCGTTCGCCCATTGCATTCCATTCCGGTGGTGATCAGCACGCTGCATAGTCTGACTATGGAGCGAGTCAACGGCAGTTCTGGCCGCTCTCTTGAAATCGCCCACGGTCTGACGGACCGCTTCAGCGACCTGACCACAGTGATCTGCCGTGCGGGGGTTCAAAGATGCGTCGCAGGAGGCGCAGTTCCTTCCGGCAGGATCACTGTCGTTCACAACGGCGTGAACACGGCCGACTACCAGCCGAATGCCGACACGCGCCGGCGCATGCGGCAGGAATTGGGCGTCGACGATTTATTCGTATGGCTGGCCGTGGGGCGGTTCACCCCGGCGAAGGCCTTTCCCGATCTGATTCGAGCCTCGGTAAAAATGTTCGAGCGAAGCAGCCAGCCTGCGGTCCTCTTGATTTGCGGTCAAGGCCAGCTCGAAGAGCAGATCCGTTCCCTGGTGCGCGAGTGCGGCATCGATTGCCACGTTCGCTTCTTAGGACTTCGCCGGGATATACCGCAAATCATGAATGCCGCCGATGGTTTTGTAATGTCGTCGCACTTGGAGGGATTGCCCATGACGTTGCTCGAGGCATCGGCTACCGGACTGCCGATGGTTGCCACTGCGGTGGGAGGCAACCCGGAAATTGTGCTGGATGGCAAGACCGGGTTTGTCGTTCAACCCCGCGATGTTGATTCGTTGGCCGTGGCCATGGAGCGGATGATGAATCTGTCCGCCTCCGAACGCAACGCCATGTCTGACGCGGGTAGGGCGCATGCCCTGGAGCGTTTTGACGTGGAGAGCATCCTGGACCGATGGGAAAGGTTATACTCCGAGTTGATCGCACGCAACTCCGGGATGAGGCTGGCGAAAGTAGCCGCGAATTGCGAGGCCGCCCAGTGATGCCTGCTCTCCAGATCGCCTGCAGTGCGCTTCGCAACGCATCTCCGCACTTAGCTCACGATTCCGTAACCCGGCAGGCGATGGTGCGCCCTCAGTCGCCCGCGATCTACGGAACTCAGACGTCAGTTACGTTTCAGCAACTGGACCACAGGTCCAATCGCCTGGCGCACTATCTTCAGGAGCTTGGCGTTGGACTCGAAGCACCGGTGGGTTTGTATTTTGAACGTTCGCCGGATTTTGTCATCGCGGCTCTGGCTGTGCTCAAGTCGGGTGGCGCTTACGTGCCGCTCGATCCGGCATATCCTCCCGATCGAATTGCCGCCATTTTGGCCGATTCAGGAGCACGCGTGCTTCTTTCGCACAAATGGATGGCGGCGGGATTGCGTGCCGGCGCCTGGTCGACAATCGATGTGGACATCGACGCGCGGCGAATCGAGCGTTGTCCGGCTGATGCTTTGGAAGTGGAAGTTTCCGGCGCCCACCTCGCCTACATCATTTACACTTCGGGTTCCACTGGTCGCCCGAAAGGCGTCGAAGTTACGCACGCCAACCTGGCGCACTTGATCGCGTGGCACCGAGACGCATTTTCAATCACGCCGAGCGACCGCGCCAGTCAGGTGGCCGGCCTGGCATTCGACGCAGCCGTGTGGGAGGTGTGGTGCCACCTTGCGGCTGGCGCGAGCCTGCATTTGATCGACGAAACCAGTCGACGGTCTCCCGAGGAACTGCGGGATTGGCTGGTCCAGCATCAGATTACCGTCGCATTTGCGCCTACCGTGATGGCCGAGCACCTCATTACACTCGATTGGCCTAAGGAAACCGCCCTCCGGATTCTGTTGACCGGGGCCGACACTCTGCACCGTTATCCACGAGCCGGTTTGCCCTTCACCCTGGTCAATAACTACGGCCCTACCGAGTGTACGGTGCTGGTTACTTCCGGAACCGTCGGCCCCGCATCACAAAATGCTCTTCCATCCATTGGCCGCCCCATTGACGACATGATCGTTCAAATCGTGGATTCTGCGCTTTGCCCCGTGCCTGCCGGAGAATCGGGCGAAATTTGCGTTGCGGGGCCCCAAGTGGCTCGCGGCTATCGCAATCTTCCCGAACTGACGGCTGAAAAATTTATCCTCCGCGAGTCCGTCTCCGGAGGCAGGCTCTACCGCACAGGCGACCTCGGGCGCTTTCTGCCCAACGGCGACATCGCGTTCCTGGGGCGCATTGACAACCAGCTCAAGATCCGCGGTTTCCGCGTGGAACCGGACGAGATCGTCGCCCACCTGGACGATCATCCCGGGATCGCCACAAGCGCGGTGATCGCCCGCAACGACATGGGCCCGGACCGAGCGTTGGTAGCTTACCTGGTGCTGGTTCCCGGATTTTCTCCAACCAGCGCTCAACTGCGTGAATTTCTCACCTCGCGCGTGCCGGACTACATGATTCCATCCGCCTTCGTCCGCCTGGATTCACTGCCCATTTCGCCTTCGGGCAAGTGTGACAGGGACGCGCTGCCAGCGCCAACGGCGGCCAATTCGATCGGGAACGAGGAAACGGGCGCTCCCGTCCTAAGCGCCACTGAGGAGAAAATGACCCAGTTGATCAGTTCGTTGATGGACTCGCGCCCGATTGGCCGGGACCACAACTTCTTCTTT
Source organism: Bryobacterales bacterium (assembly GCA_038225555.1). Taxonomy (GTDB): domain Bacteria; phylum Acidobacteriota; class Terriglobia; order Bryobacterales; family Bryobacteraceae; genus JANXQZ01. Next base: position 41,909 of record JBBRRB010000021.1, on the reverse strand, counting down.
ATCGGCGGCCACTCCATGCTGGCAGCGCAATTGGTGGCGCGCATTCGGGAAAGCTTTGGATTGCATCTCACTCTGCGCCAATTGTTCGAAGCGCCAACTGCAGCCAGCCTCGCGAAGCTCGTGGACGCCCGGCGCGCTCAGTGACCTCATCCGTAGATAACGACACTTCATTGAGCCTTTATCACCTCCTCGATCCCGCGATCCTGGCCAACCCGTATGCACTCTATAAGAGGCTTCGGGAGACCGATCCTGTTCACTGGGATCCGTTTCTGCACGCATGGGTGGTCACCCGCTACGAAGATGTGCTGCAAGTAATGCTCAAGTTTTCGGCGGATCGCACGCCCTCGCCGGAGCAACTGGAAGCATTGGGCATGATGGCGGAATTGCAGCCGGTCGCTCAGGTGATGGTGAAGCAGATGCTGTTCATGGACGCGCCCGCGCATACGCGTTTGCGAGCCGTCTGCGCCACGGCTTTTACCCCGGCGCGCGTCGCGGGACTGCGGCGGCACATTCAGGAAATCGCCGACATGTTGATCGATCGCGCCCTGCCCTCCGGACGAATGGACGTGATCGCCGATTTCGCCAATCCGCTCCCTGCAATCGTAACCGCTGAACTCTTCGGCGTTCCGGTCGAGGATCATGAAAATCTAAAAGCCTGGTCCACCGACTTTGCGGAAATGCTGGGGAATTTCCAGCACAATCCCGATCGAGCCCGCGGCGTTCTGAAGAGCACGGAAAATATGCTGGCCTATTTTCAGGATGCCATCCGGGATCAGGCCCGTCATCCCCGCCCCGGGTTGGTGCAGTCCTTGATGAATGCCGAAGTGGATGGCTCCCGGCTCACCGAAGAAGAAGTGATCGCCAATCTCATCGTCACCATGGTGGGAGGACAGGAGACCACTACAAATCTCATCGGCAACGGGCTGGTCTCGCTCTTGCGTAATCCGGATCAGCTGGAATTTCTGAAGAACGATCCCTCGATTATTGCTTCTGCGATTGAGGAGCTGCTGCGCTATGAAAGTCCCAGCCAACACACAGCGCGACTCGCGCCCGCGGACGTGGTGCTGGGCGGCAAACAAATCCGGAAACGTCAAGCTGTGATCGCGGTCTTTGCCGCCGCTAATCGCGATCCGGAGCGCTTCGCGGATCCCGATACCTTGGACCTGCGGCGTCCCGACAATCGTCATGTAGCCTTCGCCTGGGGCGCTCACTACTGTTTCGGCGCGCCACTCGCAAGGATGGAGGGTCAGATCGCCTTCGAAACTCTGCTCCGCCGCCTTCCGAATCTCCGGTTGGAATCACAGGAGCTAGCCTGGCGCGAAAACATGGGCTTGCGCGGCCTCCAATCCCTGGACGTTTCGTTCCACGCTTGACGCATGTCTGGGATAGGAGCGGTTCACCTGCGCGAGGCTTGTTTTGCCGATCATGGCGCGATTGTGGCGCTCGAAACCGCACAAGGGCTAAAACCGAAAGCCTTCGCCGAATGGTGCGCATTGTGGCAGGACAATCCTTGCTACCAGGAGCTCGGCCCCAGCTGGCCGATCGGATGGGTGCTTGAGACCAGCGCTGGCGAGATCGTTGGCTCGCTCTGCAACCTGCCTCTGCCCTACGTGTATCGCGGGCAGAAACTCCTGGTTGCCGCCGGGCGCGGATGGGCCGTTGACGAGCAGTATCGCGGCTATGCGCTTCTTTTGATGGATGAATACCTGAACCAGTCCCGTGTGGACCTGTTCTTGAACACCACAGTGAACGGAAGCGCGGCCGACGCTTTTAGCGTCTTTGGTTGCTTGCGAATTCCGGCAGGCGACTGGTGCCGCGCAGCCTTTTTCATCACCCACTATCGCGCTTTCGCGGAGAGCGCTTTGCGCATTAGGCAATCCGGGAAGCCGCGTCTGTTGAGCTACCCGGTGGGTTTGGCACTATGCGCCAAAGTGCGCTTCACGGCCGGGAGAATTCCCAGGAGCCGGATTCCGGTAGAGTTCTCGCACAATTTCGATGAACGCTTCGATGCGTTCTGGGAAGCGCTCAGCGACAATGGAGAAACTCTTCTCGCAGTACGCAACCGCGCGGTGCTGCAATGGCATTTTGCCGCATCGCTCGCGCGTAACGAACTCTGGGTGCTTACCGTCTCGCAGAACAACGAGATCCAGGCCTGCGGAATTTTTCAGCGGCGCGATGAACCTCAATTCGGGTTAAAGCGCATGCGGCTGGTCGATTTCCAGGCGCTTCATTCACGTGCTGAGTTTAGCGCGGCGATCCTGCGTCAGGCTCTGGACCGATGCTGCGCGCAAGGCATCCACGCGCTCGAAAACGTAGGGTGCGACCTGGAAAATACGCAAGTGTTCGATGAGTTTGCCCCATTCCGCCGCAAACTGTCCGCTTGGTCCTCCTTCTATCTCGCGCGGACACCCGAACTGGCCGAAAGTCTCCGCAATCCAGCGGCATGGGCGCCATCCTCCTACGACGGCGACTCCAGCGTTTGATCCGTTCGGGTGCCACCGTGATTCTGTCGTTATTCCTGGTACTCTGGCTGAGGTGACAACCCGTTGCTATCTTACTCGCATCCGGTCAGGAAATCGAAGATATCAAGACACTCTGGAGCGAATACTGGTCCAGCATTGGTCTTCCGGCTGACTTTCAGGGTTTCGAGCAAGAGCGGATCTCTCTACCAGGCGCTTACCAACCACCGCGAGGCAGGCTCTTGCTTGCACGAGTAGGGGCTACGCCTGCTGGTACTGCCGCGTTCCGTCCCGTGGACGAACAGTCCTGTGAGGCGAAACGGTTCTATGTGCGGCCTGCAAATAGAGGCCAGGGAGTTGCGACCGCTCTACTCGCCAGATTAGTGAAAGAAGCCACTGCGGAAGGTTACTCCGCTATGTATGCCGACACCCTGCCATCCATGCAGTCAGCCCTGCAACTATACAAGAGATTCGGGTTTTCCGAGATTGGCCCTTATTCGCCAAACCCCACGCCGGGCGCCATCTTTCTCAAACTCGCGCTATAATTCCGGGCCTACGTTTTCTTCAACAGTTTAATGTTCGATGGCAAACGGAATTTATCGTCGGAGATACTCTTGTTGCTCTCTCCAGACTCGGAAAACATCTCATAGATCTTCTCGCCGTTTCGCTCGCGGTGAACGTCGAAAGGCCACTGAACTCCGCCGCCCAAGTCCTTATACTTAGAGAATTCGGTAATCTCCTGATCCTTTTCCTTCGTCACCGCGTCGCGCCGGAAGAATACCTGGCGGACCGGAAGCTTGCTAGTCTGATCGAAATATACAGTAGTTACACGGTTTTGCGCATCGCTGATATCTACGATCTCTACTGGCCTGTTATCCAGGACATCCGCGCCGCGCGATTCAAACACCATGCCCGGTTCGTGCAAGCGAATGCGCATGATATAGAAAAAATTCCGCAGAGTGCTCTCTTTGTATCTCGCAAACCGATCGCCTGGAATAGGGCGCGCCCCGCGAAACGTCAGTTCGTAAGCTTCCTCCGGCGTAAACAGCACGCTCGTCTCTTCTTTTTTTCCGTAATAATCCCGTTCTTCCACTGCCAACGTATTCGCCGTATCGGTCACTGTGGAAAGATAGCGCGTGTAAATTTTAGCGATGGATAGTCCGGTCACCTGCTCACGATAGAAAGAATAGGACCGCCCCGCTTCCACCCGATCTCTCATGTTGAGAAAACGGTCTCCGCCCAACGCCGCAAGAGCCGCATCCGCTACGCGTTTGCCGCGCTCCAAATTTGTTTCCGCCCGGAGTTGCAGAACCAGAGCTAAGCCAATCAACAACGCGAAGCAAGCCATGCGCTTCATGGCTTCTTACTTAAATCCTCGGCCTTGAGACCGGAATTTATCTTGTATTCTTGAACTGTCACGTCGGCGAATTTCTTGCCTCCCTGAACAATGCTGGCTTTGTAGGGGACTTTGACTCCCCCTACATCCCGCCAGTCCGAAAAGCTCTCATCGACGCTGGTCGGCCCTGCCATCCCTTCCCCGTCATAGGACAGCTTTGAAGGTAAGCCAGCGGCGTCAATCTGGACTTTCACGCTGTTGCCTTGCTTATCCGAGATTTCCAATTGATCTTCCCCGATGGCGCTCACCGTCCGGCCCGGGTCTCGATCACTCAGCGCCAGTCCGAAAAGCTCGCGAAAGACTTCGCCCTGGCTCTGCTTGATCACGGGAGGCGGCAGCATTTGAACGCCCTGCGGACTCGCCATCCATCCGGCTTTGCCGTCGAAATACACGGATTGTTTGCCGAACGGAAGCTCTAGATCCTGCCGCATAGTGGACGGCGCCAGAAACGAATTGCGCTGCTTAGCCTTCATTCCGCCCATTTGGATGGCGATGTCGGCCTGAAACTGATAATCTTTTACCGCCGCCAACTTATCGGCCCCGCCCATTGCCGACTGCATCTTTGCCAGCAGTTCGCCGCCCTTGCGCAGGCTTCCTGCGTCCGCCTTCGGAGCGGCTTTCTTAGACTCCGGGATCGTCAGATCGATCGGCTGAACTTTGAATCCCAATTCCGCCAGAGGGGTCTTGAACTCGGCTGGATTCCCGACTGCCACGATCGTCAAGTCCTCCGGTTTGAAATACTGCTTGGATACGCGCAGCACGTCCGCCTTCGTAACCGTCCCAATCGCTTTCTGATATTGCAGGATGAAGTCTTTCGGGTACCCGTAATATTCGTACAGAAGAACGCGGTTCAGAGTCTTGCTTGGCCGGTCAAAATTAAAAACGAAGCCGTTCAGCACGGTGTCCTTCGCGGTCTGCAACTCGGCGTCGGTCACCTCGCCCGTGCGCATCTTGTCGAGTTCTTCGCGAACGGCTCGCAGCGAATCCACCGTATGTGCCGATTGGGTGCTCCCGCCTATCTGAAACAATCCCTGATGATCGTAGTTGGCTCCCCAATTTGCGCTGATTCCATACGCATAACCTAGCTTGGTGCGAATGCGCTGGAATAGCCGGCTGGAAAAGCCGCCGCCTAGAATTTGACCGGCCACCTCCAGCGCGGGATAATCCTTGTCGCGGAATACGCCCCCGAGATGCCCGACCGCGAAAAAGGTCTGAGTCACGTCTGTCTTGGTCGCCAGATAGACGCCTGGCACCGGGGTCTTGTGGACCTCCGGGAACTTCGGAACCGGGGCTTGCTTTGCGGTCCAGCCAGCGAACAGGCGGCCTAGCTTACCCTGCATCTCCGCCGCCGAGAAGTCTCCATAAACGGCGAGCTGAATGTTTTCAGGAAAGTAGTAACGTGTGTAGAAATCGATCAGATCATGCCGCTGGATATTATCGATATCGGCATACTCCATGCTCCAGCCATAAGGCGTGTCGCGGCCGTAGAGGATGTCTGCAAATTCGCGCTCCAGAATTCCTCCTGCGTCATCGTTGCGGCGAGAGATGCCGCTACGCGTCTGGGTCTTTTCCAGATCCACCTTATCTTGCCGGAACTCAGGCGATACCAGCAAATCCCTGAAGACCGCGAGAACCTCATCCGCGTTCTCGCGCAATGCCGAGAATGACATCGTGCCCGAGCCTTCTCCAATGTTGCTTTCCACCGAGGCCGCTATGTTCTCAAGCTTCAGGTCGATTTGATCGCCGGATTCGGATCGCGTTCCGCCTGATCGGATCACGGCGCCAGTCAGTTGCGCCAAGCCCCGTTTAGTGGGCGGATCAAAGAGATTGCCTGTTCGGATCAGCGCGGCTCCGCTGATGATTGGAAGCTCGTGATCTTCGAGCAGGTATAGCTTCATGCCGTTCGGCAGCGTGACCGTGACCGGCTCTGGAATCTTCAGCGGAGGCAGCGGCGCGAATTTGAGGTCCTTGTAAGAGGGAAGAACCGGAGCTTTCCGCACCTCGGTCTGCGCCGACAAAAGGCCCGCCAGCAACAACGGCAATAAGAACAGCTTCTTCACTTCGAATCCTCTTTTTGGGGGCTTGCTGGTTGGACGGTGTACGCCACAGTCCGCGTTTCGGGAATCAAATACTGCTTGGCCACCCGCTGCACGTCGGCAGCCGTAACCTGATCTATTTCATCCAGACTCGTGAAGAGCTTCCGCCAATCGCCGTAGTTGACGTAGTAGGACGCCAGTTCCCGGGCCAACCCGGAGTTGCTAGCCAATTGCCGGATGAGCCCGGCTCGAATCTTGGTTTTAATGCGCTTTAACGTGGGCTCGTCGATCTTCTCTTGCTTGAGCCGCTCGATGATGCCGTAACAGATCGCCTCATTCTCTTCGACGCTATGGCCCGAATTCGGGACGAGAAAGAACAGGAACAAATTCGGATACTTCCCGCCTGGGAACGTCGCGACCGATTCGGCCGCCAGTGCGATCTGCTTGTCGCGGACCATCTCGGTGTAAAGCAGCCCGGTTCGCCCTCCGGCTAGAACATCGCTCAACACATCCATCGCGGCGTCATCTTTGTCGTTCTGATTTGGACGCTTATAAGCGATAGCCATGAAGGGCTGAGCGGGAGACTCCACCTTCACGCGCTTCTCTCCTTGCTGGGGAGGCTCCACCGTGCGCGGTCCGCTCGGCATCGGACCGGAAGGCAGCAGCGAGAAATATTTGTCCGCCATGCGCTTGCACTCGGCCGGGTTCACGTCACCCGCGATACCGATCGTAATATTGGAAGGCACGTAGTTTTTTCGGTAAAATCGAACCGCCTCGGGCAAGCGGAAATTCTCGATATCGCTGGCCCAGCCTGCTGGCGAGTTGCGGTAGGGATGCGCCTCAAACGCGGTGGCCAGCAAACCCTCGATCAGCTTGCCTTGGGGCGAGGACTCCACCCGCATGCGCCGCTCTTCTCTCACCACGTCCCGCTCTTTGTAAAACTCGCGGAAAACCGGTGCGTAAAAGCGCTGCGATTCGAGCAGAAACCACAGTTCCAGGCGATTCCTCGGGAAATTGTAGAAGTAGTTGGTGGAATCGTTCGCCGTGCTGGCGTTCATCCCTACCCCTCCGTTTTCTTCGATGATCCGGGGATAGACGTTCGGGATCACGTACGAGTTCGCCTTCTCCATGGCGGCTTTCAACTCGTCCTGCAAGGCCGTCACTTTGCTCTGATCCGCCTTGGTTCCTTTGTTGCGCTCGGCATCGTAGAGATCGTAAACGCGCTCCACTTCGTCCATAGCTTTTTTCTCAGCCGGGAAGTTCGTGGTGCCGATGGTTTCGGTGCCCTTGAACGCCATATGTTCGAACATGTGGGCGATGCCGGTTTCGCCGCTTGGATCGTTCACAGCGCCCGCGTTTACATAGGAATGGAACGATACGACAGGAGCGTCGTGCCGCTCGAGAATGATAAAGTGCATGCCGTTGCCGAGAGTAAACTCGGTAACGCGCTTTTCAAAATCTTTGAGTGACTGTGCGTTTGAGAGCAGCGGGACAGCGAGAAGGGCCGCACGGCGCAATAAAGCTGAATTCATCTGTTCTTTATTGTAAAGGCAACGCCGATATCGCCGATTCGCTCCCGATCGCGTCTGGTACCATCGCTACATGCCAGCGACGAAAGTCACAGTAATTAACAATGGACCAATAAGAATTGAAGGAGATTTTTCGGTGCAGGATGCAGAGGGAAAGGATTTCGGGCTCGCCGGACGGACGGTGATCTCGCTCTGCCGTTGTGGATTTTCATCCAACAAGCCTTTTTGCGACGGACAACATGGAGTAAGAGGCTTTGAGTCCGCGTGCCAAGCGCGCGAGCTTCCTCCGCCTAAACCCAAGATCTAACGCGCGGCTCAGGGCTCGGTGGTAACGGAACGGGCCTGCTGCTGTTTCGCTCGCCTGATATCCGCGGCCAGCTTCCTCGCAACCTTGTCGGCCACGTCCGCCGACGCTCCCATGAATTTGCCGCCGAAACTTTCCTGGGTCGTAGACCAGATCACATCGCCTTCTTTGGACACAAGACGGATTGTAGCCATGGCTTCGTGTTTGCGTTCTTCATTCCGCCGGCTCTCATTCTCGCCAACGCTAAAGGATCCATTGCCCCCGCTTGATCTCGAATTGCTAGAACCCATGCCCGGCAGACTCACCTGGGTGTGCGCGTTCAGCCCTTCCGAGGAGGAAAAGTATTCCGTGAAAGCCGTATCCTGCCCCGACCCTCGAATCACTGCGTCAGCCTTATCTTCCTCTTCGGTCACGATGAACAACTTCGACGCCTGCAGACTCGTCATGAGAAGGTCTCGGAGTTTCAGCGCCGATTCGCCGCCCGTGAGAAGATCCACGTAGATGCGCCGAACCTTCGCCAACTGGCCCGCCGATTCCTCTTCAGGGCTGGCTTCCGGCTCCGCCGCCTGGGGCGCGCTAACAGGCGCGGTCACCGGTGCCTGAGGCTTGGGAGCCAGCGCCATCAAAATGAAAAGCAAACTTCGCATGGCTTACCCCTTTCCAGCTTTACGCGCTTCGTCGTCTTGAAAATCCACCCTGCGGCCGGTTCGGGCCTCGAGACTGACCAGCACCGCCCGGATGTGGTCCTTATTCACTTTGAAAATCATGGCTTGTTGCTTCCCGTCCTCGTCTTCGTATCCGACTGTGAGGAAGTGTTCCCGCTTCTTGCTCAGCAGGAACAACGGCGAGATCAAGATTGCGGGCAAGATGCGGCGATCGACTTTTTGCCCGTATTCCAGCAGGTTCACCCTTTCGTATGGAATGCGCCAATTCGCCTTGTGCGAATAGAATACGAAGAAGTGCTCGTCGGTGGCCTCGATCGTCCCGCCGGAGCCGCCGGGAATCTGCGAAATAGTCCCGCCGACGTACTCCGCATGCCCGCCGTTTGAGGCGGCTACGAGTCCGGCACAAGCCAGCAATAACATCAAGGTCAGTCTGCTCGGTGTCATACTAATGGTAGTTAGAAAGACGGGGAAAAGTCTCACAAAAACGTTAGAATGCTTATCTCGCAGATCCAGGAAGATGCGATCCCGATCCCGGATGGGCTGCCGTCCGACACCATCGTCAGCCCCGATACCCGCCGACCCCAGCGGGTCCCTCCCGGTCAAAGCCGCACCAAGAAGTGGCCCGTTCTCGATGCGAGCGGCGCACCGCATCTGGACCTGGACCGCTGGACATTCGCTTTGGACGGACAAATTTCAAAACGAACCCAATGGACCTGGCCGCAGTTCCAGCAACTCCCGCGGGTGAGGGTCTTTTCCGATTTCCATTGCGTCACACGCTGGTCACGCCTGGGAAATCTGTGGGAGGGCGTTTCCATGCGGGCGCTGGTGGATTTGGCGGGCGGTTTATCGCCGAGCGCCCGCTTCGCTTTGGTGCGCGGATACGATTCCGGATGGACCACCAATCTGCCCGTGAGCGACCTGCTGGCCGAAGACGCGCTGATTGCAATCCTTCACGACGGCGGCCCAATTTCCGAAGAACACGGCGGACCCGCGCGGCTGATCGTCCCTCGGCTGTATGCCTGGAAGAGCGCCAAATGGGTTGAGGGCATCGAGTTTCGGGAACAAGACAAAGCCGGGTTTTGGGAGCGAAACGGGTACCACATGCACGGCGACCCCTGGAAGGAAGAGCGGTTTGGGAAGTAATCGCCACCGGCCAGCCGCTCATTTGGCGGCTACGGTTCGAGTGGCCAGGGCAGCGGCGCCGGGTTACTGGCGGCAATACCGTCGCGAGCGCCAGCGGGAAATTCTCCCAGCGCCCTACAAACCCAACCCGCACCTCTGGCCGGATACCGGACTGCACGCCGCCTGGCTCGGCCACAGCACGGTGCTCGTAAAAATGGACGGGTTCACCTTCATTACTGACCCAGTGCTGGGATCGAAGTGCGGCGTCAGCATGGGGCCTATGACGGTAGGGCTGAAACGCTTGGTGGCACCCGCGCTGCTTCGCGGGGAACTGCCGCCCGTTGATCTGATTCTGCTTTCGCACGCGCACTTCGATCACTTCGATCGTCTGACCCTACGCACACTGGAACGCGCCGGAACCGTGGTAGTGACCGCGTCGCGCACCGCCAACCTGCTGCGGGCGGCGCGCTATCAATCAGTCTGCGAACTGGGGTGGGACGAGTCGACCCGCGTCGGACCGGCGACCATTCGGGCTTTTGAAGTGAATCACTGGGGGGCCCGCATCCGGACGGATACCTATCGCGGTTATAACGGATACGTGCTCGAAACGGACAAGCACCGAATCGTCTTTGGCGGAGATACGGCCTACACCGATATATTTCGCAAGTTGCGAAGTTCGAGGCCGGTGGATCTAGCCATCATGCCGATCGGCGCGTATGATCCTTGGATACACGTGCACTGCAATCCGGAGCAGGCGTTGCGCATGGCGAACGACGTGGGAGCCGAGCACGTGCTGCCCGTGCATCATCAGACATTTCGTCTGAGCCGCGAGCCGTTTTTCGAGCCGGTGGACCGGTTGCTAACGGCTGCGGGACGAGATGATCACCGGGTGGTATTGCAGAGGATCGGCCAGGAGTGGAAGTTGTAAGGGCAAGGCTCCGGTGGGCTGTCGGGAGGCGTTTTCCTCGGGTGCGCATCGAAACGGGCAGGGGATGCGGGTGAATCCGCTTGTGACTTTGCGAATTGTTGGCGTACCGATATCTTGGGGGAAGCCCGCTCTTTCTGAGTGGCGCGTGATACGCCCAGAACAGCTGAATCGGCGGCGACAAGCCGACTTCTCGGGAGTAATCCGGCTTTCCACGTCCGGCGTACCACGCGATACGTTCGGGCTTGAAGTGTGCTCGAACACCAGGATCAGACTTTCATCGCGCCCTAGAGTAAGGAATCTCAAACATCCGGCTGTTGTAAAATAGTCGTTCATCGATTTGGGCTTGATGCTTAATGGAACATTTGAGAGCTGCTTCGCCAACTTCGACGACGACCCCTGACGCCGGTAATCACGGCGAGCAAATTGACCTCTCGGTTTATCACATCTCGCCTACTCCGATCACGGGTGGCTCGCGGCACAGAACTGACCCGAACCCGCGGCGCGCCACGTATACATTCCCTTACCCCTCGTACGAGATCGCGCTCGAAAAAAAAGCTGATCTCACCCAGAAGTTGCCCATTCGGCTGGAAGATGGGCGAAGGAGTATAAGAGGAATTCGGTTTGCCTTCACCGTGCCGGGGTTGTTCATGAACAACTCAGATTTCTGCCGGTGTCAGTTCTATATTCCCCCCACACGCGGCCTGTCCGAAATTGTTGGAACGAGATTTACTAATTGCACGTTTGAGACGTCTGTTTTCGGAGGAACCACCTATCGCCACACCTCTTTCGAGAGGTGCCATTTCCGTCGATGTGATTTCGCGACCGCCCATTTCAGTGAGTGTGGCTTTCGATCTTGTACATTCATCGAATGCACAGGGGAGCACCTTTCTCTTTCAGCTACCGAAATTGACCCAACCGCACTCTTGCGAGGCATGACTCCGCCTCTATACAATTATTCGTGCACCATTGAGGGCGAAGCAGAAGCTAAGGTGGTTAAGGGTCAATGGCCGGAACTAAGGAGGATGCTCGCCGCGCAACTCCTGCGGTCAAATAGTGAAGTGTACAACACCAGGTACTCCGATAAAGCCCTATTCGAGCTGAAAAGCGCGGAATTGAAAACAAGGCTAGCAGCATTGCCATCAGTCCATTCAAACGAAGGGATAGGCACGATGTTTGGTGAGGTGATCCGATGTTCTATACTGTGGCTCGCTCTCGTTCTAACCAAAGGTGGAACATCGGCGGGCCGATTACTGTGCTGCGCAGCCATTGCAATCCCAAGCTACGCCGTCGCCCTCTCGACTTCGTCCATTCTGTTTCAAGGTGTAATCTGCCGAATGAGTTCCATCGGCCCAAGGGAAGTCGCGCAACAGCTAACCAGAGCAGTTTCACTATTTCTTGCGTTCGGATACACATCATTTGTCGGGACAAACCTCGTCGAATTGTTATTCCTTACAATTGGGGCGATGCTTGGCCTGGTCTGGTACGCTTTGATGGCCGCGGTCATTATCCGGCGCGTCTACCGCTGAGGTTATAGAAGAGGCCAGAATGCAGTGACCGGTCCGTATTTAGGCCATCAATTGGAGGGAAGTGTTGCTCGGGGCGATCACGTTGAACACTCTGAAATCGGCGTACAGCGTGGGCAAAATCAACATGTTATGCTACACACCCGGCAACTGTTTGCGTCAGTAGGAGTCAGTCGCTGACTACAAACCACTTCGCGACCAAAAGCAGCGCAGTAGATGATCCTCACGAATTCTGGATGGACTCAGAACAACATTTGGGAACCACCGAACTTACCTTCAATTGTCGGCGGAACATAGGCGGGCTTGCCGATTGTGGTGACCGGTGGGTGAAGTTTGGCAGAATGCTCGAGGTTTCGTCGCGACTGCGATGTTAATAGGAGCATACCGTCAAACGAGATGGCGACAAAAATTCATTGGAGTACCCATGAGGGCGTTGCGTCTTGGAGTTATCGGTGACGTTCACGGTGAACTGGAGCCGCTGGAGAGGGCCGTGGCAGCCCTGGAAGCGGCGGGTGTCGACACTTTGGCGTGCGTTGGAGATGTGTATGGGGCGGACAAACAAACTTCAGAGTGCTGCAAGTTAATTCAAGAACGACAGATCCTCACTGTCCGTGGAAACCACGATCGCTGGCTCGTTGAAGCGGCCGTTTCCAATGAAAGCCTCCGAACGACCGTCGGGTTGAACGCACTCGAGTTCCTATGCGCGCTTCCTATCACATTGCTTATTGAGACCGCCTCGGGCCCAGCTCTACTCTGTCACGGTGTCGGACCAAACGATTTGGCACACTTGCCGCAGTCTTTTCCTCACTCCTTTGTGCGTCGATGCCTTCGCATAGGAATAATTCCGCCACAATGCACGCTTATGGTCCACGGTCACTCTCATTCGCAACGGCACCAAGTTATTGAAGACATTTTGTTTGTCACTGTTGGAGCACTCCGTTTCCGACCTGCTAACGGCTGCCTTATCATCGACACTGCTTCTCGAGCAGTCTTGCCAATTGGTTACTAGATGAAACGGGAATCTACAAACGAGATAGATCCGCCGCCACTGCGACTTGCCTACGTAGTTACGTCAACCGCGTTTGACGGCCCACAGCGATCCCTGATCGTCGCACCACCCACGCTTCAGAGGCCCACCCCGTGATGCATTCTGCCATCATCGGAACCATTGAATTCGGATCAACGGCTCGCAATGACGCCGACCAGTATAGTGACAAGGACATATTTGCAGTCGTTGAGGACGTTGACGCTGACGTTCTTGACGAGCTTCGCGCTCTGGTAGCCGCGGAGTATGGCACTGTGCCATCGTCAGTGGCCTGCTATTCCTCGTCATCCTTTGATCACATGATCGCGCGGGGCTCGCTGCTGACCTGGCATCTCCGGCTAGAGGGCCGGATCCTGAGTGACCCAGACGACGTATTTCGTGAGGCCTTTCAAAACCTATGCCCCTACAATGCATTTGCAACTGATTTAGCGCGATTCGAGGATATCTACACGGATACGCTAGAAGCATTTAAGTACTCCAAAACTTTCGATACGTTTGAGAGACATGTCTTGTTCGTCGTCGCGAGAAATGTGTGCATGCTATTAACTGCGCGATGTAACCGCCCCACCTTTGGGCGCCGCACGGTTATTCCGGCGGCTAGACGGTTGTATCCTGAATTGCCGTTGTCGGCGTCAGTGGCAGCGACGCTCGAAATTGGCCACCTTACGTATGTGCGTAATTGTCATATTTGTGAGAGTCAGATGGGAGTCCCCGAGCCCGAGTTGATCCTGCGTGAAGTCGGCTCCCTAGTTGCCTTCGCGGCAGGGGTGCTTCCGTGACGGGTTACGTGCAGACTCTCCTGCGCGCGGCCGATCACCTTGCTGCTGGCCGAGGACTGGACTACCGTGAACGGCTCCAACTCGAGCGCGCAGTATTCCGGTTGACTTCGCCGGACGCGATCCGAGCCTTCGGCTGGGTTCTGAGTAGCATGTGCCCTAATGCACGTGATGAGTTGGTGACACACTGCGAGACCTTGGGAGTTAGACCGGACCACCCAACACTGAGAACCGTGAACGACGGGTTCGCGGTTATGCGATTGATCGCCTCTATCGCGAACGCCGACCCTTACGTATTGAACGAGAATCTCTCCCGGGTCCTTCATCGATACTCGACTGGAGTCGGGACACTTCCGTCGGCCCTGCGCGATCTTGCTGCAGCTCACTCGGAAGCTCCGAGCCGGAACGGTGCGGTTACATGAAACTGGTGGGGCGGTAGCGTCGTATTAGGAACCACAAACGCGCTTGCATCCGCCAACGGAACCGCCGTGTCCGCATGGTCGGCCACTCGGAAAGAGCTCTCGATCGCCGCCCTAACTAACTAATCTCGGCGTTGCTGAAAGGTTCGGTCTTGCAACGAACCGGAGTCTCTCGATTTGCCGGGAGCCCTCTCCCCCTGCATCCTACCGATAGGCTTATTGCCGCAGATTCCGGCGCTCCACGATTTCCCGAATTCGTGCGCCGATTGCCTCGTCGCTGCGATAGATCGATAATGCATCGAGCGCATCCGGGGCTGCCGATGCCGCATCTTGCTTCAGCCGGGTGAGCAGAAATTCCACACCCTCCGCGCTGCGCAGCATCGCGACCCCAAGTAGTATGGTCCGGCGCACCGATTGATTGCGGTGTGCGGTCCACGCCTCCGTCAACAGCGGCAAAGCCCCACCGATTCGAGCCTCGCCCAGAGCCAGCGCAGCCGCTTCGACTTCGTCGCCGGTCCGACCCGCGCCAAGGTACTGCGCGACAAAATCCAGCGAGCGCCCGGGAGCAATCGCAAGCAGCGCACTGAAGCATGCGGCCCTTACGTCATCCTCTCGATCGCCCTGCCGGGCTTTCAGTCGAAGTAGCAACTCGGCTTCGCGGCTGCCTGCATCGGCCAATGCCTGCACCGCGCCGACGCGGGCGGCAGGCTCGGAGTCCGTCAAAGTGTCAATCGCCAGATAGAGCGCTTCGGGGTGGCGCATGCGCACCAAGCCTCGAGCGCACAAGCCCCGCAGAGGGGACGCGACGTCCACCGGGGGTCCGAAACTGCCCTCCATCTGAACATGTCGAACGCCCCCCAGGTACACCTCTGGAGCGTCCTCGCCCATTGTGACCAGCGCCTCCGCAATCGCAATCAGGGCCTTGCAACCTTGATCTCGTTCGGCGGCCTTTGCAAACATGTTCTGGAACGCGGCGATCAGTTCCGGAGTCAGTTGAGCGTACTCCATCCGCTTCACGGCCGTGGCAGCGGCGGCGACCACGTGATTGCTCTTGTGCGCCAGGAACGGAGCCAAGTCCCGTTTAAGATCGTGCTCCTCCGGAGAGTCTCGAATTCCCCGAATGCGGTCAAGAGCGTCTTCCGTACGGGATGGCTTCGGCACGCTACTTCAGTCTGGAAATTACGGCAGCGGTGAATTGAGTAGTGGAAGCCCCGCCTCCAACATCCGGAGTGAGATGGTCGCGTTCGGCGTAGACCCGCTCGATTGCGTGGCTCAGCTTCTTTGCAGCCGCTAACTCGCCCAGATGGGTCAGCATCATCGCAGCCGATCGCAGCAGGGCCGTGGGATTCGCGATTCCTTTCCCCGCGATGTCCGGCGCACTGCCATGCACCGCCTCGAAGACCGCGTGATTGATGCCCATGTTGGCACCCGGCACCACGCCAAGTCCCCCAACCAACCCTGCAGCCAGATCGGACACGATGTCGCCGTAGAGGTTCGGAAGCAGGAGAAGATCGAAGGTTTCCGGCCGAATCACAAGTTGCATGGATGCGTTATCCACGATCAATTCCTTATACTCGATATTCGTGTTTTGGGCCGCCACCTCCCGGCAGCAGCGCAAGAACAGCCCGTCCGCCAGCTTCATGATGTTGGCCTTATGAATGGCTACGATCCGGTGGCGATTGTTCTTCTTGGCGTAATCGAAGGCGTACTCGGCGATCCGAATTGATGCGGTGCGGGTGATCACCTTGAGGCTAGTCACCACGTCCTTGACGATCTCGTGTTCGAGTCCGGAATACAGATCCTCCGTATTTTCCCGGAAAATAACCATGTCGATCTTCACATCGTCGAAGCGGGTCTTCAAGCCCGGCAAACTGCACACGGGACGAACGTTCGCGAATAAGTCCAGCTTCTTGCGGAGAGCCACATTCAGGCTGGAGTACCCTCCCCCCACTGGAGTTGTGACCGGCCCTTTGAGTCCAACCCGCGTTCGCTCGAGCGAATCCAGCAGCGCCTGCGGGAACACGTTGCCTCCCTGGGCCAAAACTTCGGCGTTTAAATCGACCCGCTCCCAGTCGATGGAGACACCCGTTGCATCCACCACGCGCATCGTGGCTTCGGCGACTTCCGGCCCGATGCCATCACCGGGAATCAATGTAACTGGATAGGACACAGCTACCATTGTATTGAATGGCAATCATCAAGAGAGCGCTGATCAGCGTTACGGATAAGACCGGAATTGTGGAGTTCGCGCAAGGGGTGGCACGGCTTGGAGTTGAGATTATTTCAACGGGTGGAACGTCCAGCGCGCTTCGCCAGGCGGGTGTTTCGGTTCGCGACGTTTCGGACGTGACGGGCTTTCCCGAGATGCTGGATGGTCGGCTGAAAACCATTAACCCTCGCATCGCAGGAGGCGTTCTGGGCGTGCGCGGCAAGCCCGAGCACATGCAAGCTTTGGAGCAGCATGGGATTCCCACCATCGACATGGTGGTGGTGAACCTCTACGCATTCGAAAGCGCCGCCGCGAAGCCGGGCGTGACACTGCCGGAACTCATTGAGAATATCGACATCGGCGGCCCCACCCTGATTCGCGCGGCAGCCAAGAATTATCAGGATGTGGCTGTGATCACGTCCCCGGCCGACTACGACGAGATTCTGCAAGAAATGCTGGATCGAGATGGCGAACTGTGCGAGCCAACATTATGGCGACTCGCGCGGAAAGCGTTTGCCCTGACCGCCAGCTACGACACGGCGATCAGCGCACGCTTGGCCCGGGTTGGCGAGGACGCTCCGTCGGCTTTGCCTTCAGTCTTAGAGATCCGCGCTCCCAGAGCGATTTCGCTGCGTTATGGCGAAAATCCCCATCAGGCGGCGGCGCTGTACTCGCTCAGGCGGGGCGGGATTGCAGATGCCAGACAACTGCAGGGCAAAGAGCTTTCTTATAACAATCTTGTTGATCTTGACGCGGCCTGGCAACTGATTCAGGAGTTTGACGATCCGGCGGCGGCCATCATAAAGCACACCAACCCGTGCGGCTGTGCCGAGTCGAGCCAACTGGTCGAGAGCTATCGAAAGGCGTTCGAAGCCGATCCGGTGTCGGCGTTCGGCGGGGTTCTGGCATTCAATCGGCCAGTGGATGAGGAGACCGCTCGCGAGATTGCGAAGACTTTCATCGAAGCGATTGCCGCTCGCGAATACTCGGCCGAAGCGCGGGACGTGCTCGCTGCCAAGAAGAATCTGCGATTGCTGGAGGTGTCGCCGGCGAAGAACGAGGATCTCGTGCTGAAGTCTATCAGTGGCGGTTACCTTGTGCAGACTGCGGACTCTCACAAGCTAGATAGGTCGCAGGCAATGGTGAAGACGGAGCGTCAGCCCACCGGGCAGGAATGGAAGGCGCTGGAGTTCGGCTGGAAAGTATGCAAGCATGTGAAGTCGAATGCGATCGTGTACGCGCGCGCGGGGCAGAGCGTCAGCGCGGGGGCTGGACAGATGAGCCGCGTGGATTCGGTAAAAGTGGGCGCGATGAAGGCTGTTCTGCCGCTCGAAGGCACGGTGCTGGCCTCGGATGCGTTCTTTCCATTTCCGGACGGCCTGGAGGAAGCGGCAAAGCACGGCATCACCGCGGTAATCCAGCCCGGCGGGTCAGTGAAGGATCCAGAGGTGATCGCGGCTGCGAATCGTCTTGGATTGGCGATGGTGTTCACCGGGGTGCGTCACTTCCGGCACTAATATCTCCCGATGACGTTCCGCATACGCTTGGCCCTTCTCGATGATGTTCCGGCGCTCTCTATACTGATCGACGCGTCGGTGCGCGGCCTGCAGGCCCTGGATTACACGCCGAGCCAGATCGACGGCGCTTTGCAGTCTGTATTCGGAGTCGACACGCAACTCATTCTTGACGGAACTTACTTCGTAGTGGAAGCGGGGTCAGTAGACGAGCCCGTCGTCGCCGGCTGTGGAGGCTGGAGCAAGCGACGGACCCTGTATGGCGCCGAACGCTGCACTGGCCGCGAGAACACGCTGCTAAATCCCGCCACAGATGCCGCCAAGATTCGCGCTTTTTTCGTGCATCCCGAATGGGCTCGACGCGGCGTGGGCGGCCTGATGCTGGAGGCCTGCGAGAGCGCAGCGCTTGCTGCAGGCTTCACGCGCTTCGAGATGGGCGCCACTCTGACTGGCGTCCCTCTTTACAGCGCCAGAGGGTACGTCCCCTTGGAACATCTCGGGGTTCCGCTGCCCGACGGCGATTCGCTGCCAATCGTACGAATGAGAAAGTCTATGGCAACGTGAAACGAGATATTAGAGAGAAGGATGGTAGGGGTGGCTGGACTCGAACCAGCGACCCTCAGCTTAGAAGGCTGATGCTCTATCCACCTGAGCTACACCCCCACGCAATTCATTAAACCACGATCAGTCCACGCCGGACTCCCATCTGTAGGATAATGTGCAGGAGCCGATTTCATATGAAATTATCCATTCTGTCAGCCTTCGCGATCCTCGTCCTGCTGACAACCCCCAACCTAGTTCAAGCCGATGTGCGCGTCTCGGAAAGCACCATTGCCCTGCCCACCTGGAGCGAGGGACCCGCCGATACCAATCCGCTGTTCGATCTCTTTCGCAGTGCGGGCTCGTACAACGGAGTGTACGCAAGCTACCCATACACCTACCGGACCAATTTTCTTCAGGATCATCCTAGTCAATCCTGGCGGATTCTCAATCTTGAGAATGAATACCTGTTCTGCCGGGTTTTCCCGGACCTCGGGGGCCACCTCTATAGCTGCCTCGATAAGACCAGCGGACGCGAGATGTTCTACGCCAATCCGGTCATCCGAAAGGCTTACGTCGGCTTGCGGGGCGCATGGGTCGCGATGGGTATCGAGCTGAATTTCCCCGTCGGCCATAGTCTCACCTCCGTGTCGCCTGTCAGCTACGGCATCCGCCAGAATGCGGACGGCAGCGCGAGCGCCTGGGTGGCGGATATCGATCGCCAAACCGGCCTGGAATGGCGCGTCGAGTACTTACTCCAGTCAGGCTCCGCGATCCTTCAGGAGAATGTCAATTTGTACAATCGCGGCGATGCGCGTCAGCCGTATTACTTCTGGTCAAACGCAGGAGTCAAGATTGAGGACCAGAACTCGCGCTTCGCCTATCCAACCAACTTGACCGCCACCCACGCCTTCACTTTCCTCGATACCTGGCCCGTGAATTTAGCGGGCGTGGACGTCAGCGTCGTTAGAAACATAGTGGATCAGCAGGGACTGTTCGCGCACGGGACGAACGAGCCGTTCGAGGCCATTTACCACCCATCTACTCGAGCTGGCACGGTCCACTATGCCAGCACAGCGGACGTTCCCGGAAAAAAATTGTGGTCTTGGGGATCCGGTCAATACGGCGACTCGTGGGTTCAGGCCAACCTTACCGACAATTTCCCTTCCTACTTGGAGACACAAGGCGGCATCACGGTGAATCAGGAGACCCATCTTTTCCTGGACCCCCAGCAGGCCCGCCATTTCACCGAATACTGGATGCCGGCCCGGGAACTGGATGGAGTCAGCCGCGCGAACCTGAACGGCGTGCTCTTTTTTGGGCGTCGCAACACTGCAAATGGATCTCAACTGGTGGCGGAGCTCAACCCGAATCGCGCCATTCCCAACGCCGGCGTCCGCATCCTGAATGGATCCACAGCAATCTTCAGCGAGACAGTGAACCTTACCCCCGCCGCGACTTATACGCGCGCCATCGATAGTCCATCCGGCAGCGTTAAGTACACGTTTCAACTCGTAGATAACTCCTCGGGCGCGATCTTGCTCACCCATACGGAGGGTCAATACGACGCGCTAACTCCGGCCGCCGTCATGCTCGGGCCGCAGCCCGCAGTCGACCTGAGCAAGTCCGATACAGACCAGCAGGTATTAGCTCGCGCCGATTACAACGAAAGGTTGCAGCTGTTTGCATTCGCTGAAGCCGATTACGCACTGGGTCTCCAGAAATTTCCCCAGAGCATTCCGTTGCTAAAAGCTTCCGGTCGACTGGCGGCAACAGCGGGGCGCTACGATGATGCAGTCACTCAATTGCAACAGGTGGTTGCAAGTGTTCCTTCCGACACTGAAGCGCATTTCTATCTGGGGCTTGCTTACCTGGGACAGGGACAAGATACCTCTGCCGCTAACGAGTGGACTGGCATTCAAAGCTCGCCGGATTTCGGTCGCGCTGCTAACTTCGAACTGGCGTGTCTCCGCGCACTTACTGGCGATCTCGCTTCTGCCGTTAATCTCTTTGAAGCCGTGAATTCAGGGAGTCAGGATGACGTGCGTGCCGGAGCCATGGAAGTGGCTGTGCTGCGACATCAAGGCCAGACAGCGGCAGCTTCCGCCAAACTGGCTGCCTGGCGAAACATCAGTCCTACCGACCTCTTCCTGCGCTTTGAACAGGCTCTGCAGGGTACTCAAGACGACGCGCTTTGGATGGCTTTGGGGGCCGAGCCCGAACGCGTCTTAAACCTGGCGGACGATTACTTCCGTCTCGGATTTTTCGACGACGCTCTAGCTTTGCTGAGCCGCACCTATCCGGATGCGCCCGCTCTTCAGCGCGAACCAGGGGCTGTGAATCCACAGAATAACGCATTGGTCGCGTACTACCGCGGTTACTCCCGCAAGCGGCTCGGCGGATCCGGGACAGCCGATTTCAACGCGGCTTCCAACTTGCCGTTGCCGTATATCTTCCCGAATCGATCCAGTTCGATCAACGTCCTGCGCGAAGCGATTCACGACAATCTATCCGATGCAACAGCCCATTACCTACTTGGTCTTGTCTTCATGAGCCGACGCATGTCGGACGACGCCATCGCGGAATGGCAGATTGCCGGTACCCTGCGCACTGATCTACCCGGGCTTTATCGCAACCTCGGCCGTGCGCTGTTGGATGTTCGAAAAGAGGCGCAGGCAGCGCTCCCGGTTCTGAAACAAGGAACGCTGGTCGATTCTGGCAATCCGGATGTGATCGACGCATACAATAGAGCGCTCGCGAGCGTTTCCACTCCGTCGAATTGCACCTTCGCCTTGTCTGGCGTAAAGAGCTTCGGACCCGGCGCGTTAACCGGCAGCATCGCGGTCACACCCTCGACTTCTTCGTGCACCTGGAGCGCCGTGTCCTATCCCAGTTGGATCAGGATCTCCTCGGTCTCGAACGGGACAGTCTCTTTCACGCTAGCCTCAAACCCGAACGTCGCATCCCGCAGCGGAGCGCTGTCAATCGGCGGTCAGCTTTTTGTCGTTACTCAGGCGGGCGCGAACTGCTCGTACTCGCTGACCAGTCCATCCGGCACCACCACCTCCTCTGGAGGACCGGTCAGCATCGGAGTAGTTACCTCGCCAGGATGCGTGTGGACCGCGACTTCCAATCAACCCTGGATCTCTCTGGCGTCAACTTCCTGGAGCGGTTCCGGCTCGCTTACCGCTAACGTGGGGGCGAACCAAGCGTCCTCGCGAACCGGTGGAATCACCATCGCGGGTCAGCCCTTTGCGGTCAGCCAAGTCTCGAATCGTTTAGCGGACACCAACTTCTTTGTCAACCAATTGTATCTGGATCTGCTTGATCGCAGCCCCGATCTGACCGGGTTTGCCTTTTGGATTGGCCAACTGAATTCGGGCGCTTTGAACCGCGCACAGGTGGCAGGGCAATTCGCCACCAGCCCCGAATTCCAAGGCAACGGGCTCTACGTGATCAAGCTGTATGAGTCCATCCTGCATCGCGATCCTGACTTCACAGGATGGTTGTTCTACTTCAATTCACTGATCGCAGGCGGATCTCAAGCTGCGGCGCTGAATAGTTTCCTCAGTTCGCCGGAGTTTCAAGCCACGTACGGCAATCCCACTGCGGCTGAATTCGTCAACCTGGTATATCGCAACGTGCTTGGGCGCGATCCAGATCCGACCGGCTTCAATTTCTGGGTGACGGGACTGAACACCGGAGCGGTGTCGCGGGCGGGCTTGGTGGATCAGTTCATTCGCAGTCCCGAGTACGACCGCATTATTCGCGCAAGGGCGCAAGCCAATCTGCTTTACATGGGATTTCTTCGGCGTAGCGCGGATCCCACTGGACTAACTTATTGGACAGGCGTACTCGCTAACCCCAGTGCCCTGCCTGGCGCGATCTCCGGCTTCATCACGAGCGCTGAATATCAGGCCCGCTTTTAGCGATTCAACAATGAGACGATAAGGGTCTATGCGTCTTGCAGTGCTCGGCCTGGGCTTCATGGGAAGCACGCACGTAAAGGCTCTGCGATCGGTTCCCGCAATCGAACTCGCTGCCGTGTACAGCGGCAACGCAGCCAAACTTTCGGGCGACCTCAGCAGCATACAAGGCAACCTGGGCGGCCCCGGCGAACAATTCGATTTCTCCTCGGTCCGCAAATATGCACGGATTGAAGACGTGCTCACTGACCCGGAGATCGATGCAGTCGATATCTGCCTCCCGACCGATCTGCATGCATCCGTTGCCATCGATGCCCTGCGCGCTGGAAAGCACGTTCTGGTGGAGAAGCCGATGGCCCTGGATGCGCCAACCGCCGCCCGCATGTGCGAGGAGGCCCACCAACATAGCCGCGTGCTGATGACGGCTCAGGTGCTGCGCTTCTTTCCAACCTATGAAGTCTTGCGAGAGAAGCTGGGCTCGGGCGAACTGGGGAAGACGCGCTGGGCAATGTTTCGCCGCCGCTGCGCCGCGCCAGCCTGGAGTCAATGGCTCAACGAAGCGGATCGCAGCGGCGGAGGGGTCTTCGATCTGCTCATCCATGATGTGGACATGTGCCTCCATCTGTTCGGCAAACCGACATCCGTGTCGGCGACAGGCTATGAAGCCCTGGATGCCGGCATCGATCTGATCATGGCAGACTTGCGTTATCCCGGCCAGCAAACCGTGTTCGTAACCGGCGGCTGGCACCATCCCAAGTCGCATCCGTTCTCGATGGAGTACACGGTTGCCGCCGACGGCGGGACGATCGAGTACAGCTCCTCGGGCCAGCCGCCGATCCTGTACCGAGCCAACGGTGAAACTGAAATTCTTCCGCTCTCCGAAAAGGACGGCTACGCAGCGGAGCTGGCCTACTTCGCCGACTGCTGCAAATCGGGAACGAGTCCAAAGTTGTGCCCGCCAGAAGAGTCGGCTGCCGCCGTGGCACTCACGAGATTGCTGCTCGATTCACGGAAAAGAAACGGAGAGATTATTGCATGCCACATTTAAAAGACCGTGAAGTTGGGGTAATGTTCTGGGCGGACCGGGATCATCTTGCCCGGATCAAAGCCTTTGGCGTGCGCTGTGGACAACTTGGCATTCCCGGCAGCATGGATCTGAACGCCACGGCTGAAGCAGATTGGAAAACGGCCATCGAGCAGGAACAGTTTGTGATCGGGACGGTGTTTGCCGCTTATAACGGCGAGAGCTATGCCGACATTCCGACCGTTGAACAGACGGTCGGTTTCGTTCCCCGAGGAAGCCGCGATGCCCGCGAAAAGCGCACTCGCGAAGTCAGCGATTTCGCCGCTGCTTTGGGAGTGAAGAGCATCGGGTGTCATATCGGGTTCGTGCCCGAAGACAAGTCCAACCCCGAGTATGTCGCCGTCCGCGACCTTGTCCGCAGGCTTGCGGATCATGCAGCCAATAACGGCCAAACCTTCGCACTTGAAACCGGACAGGAGCCGGCGTCGGTGCTTCTTAGCTTTTTTCAAGACGTGGATCGGGCCAATCTGGGCATCAATTTCGATCCCGCAAATATGATTCTGTACGGCACCGGCGATCCGATCCAGGCTTTGGACCTTCTGGGCTCGCACGTAATCTCCGTGCACTGCAAGGATGGCGATTGGCCTCCGAAAGACCGGCCCGGCGCTCTTGGAAGGGAGCGGCCCTTGGGCAAGGGCGCGGTCGGGATGGAGCGCTTCGTCGCGAAATTGAAGGAAGTTGGCTACAAAGGACCGCTCGTGATTGAGCGCGAAGCTGAAAATCAGGAGGAGCGCATGATCGATATCGGGGCAGGCGTCGAACTCTTGAAACGGCTAACGAGCGCTGCAGGCTAATTATGCGAATTTTTCTGATAGCGGCCGCGTTCGCCGCATGCGCGTGGACCGCGAGTGAACCCAGTGCACCGAACACACTCACTCCCGAGGAAAAGAGCGCCGGATGGATGCTGCTCTTCGATGGAAAAACGATGCGTGGATGGGACGACACTCGGTCGAAGAAGCCGCCCAGCAACGCCTGGACCATCCAGGATGGCTGCTTGAAAGCCCAGGCGAAGTCTCTGATCACGGAGGACCTTTTCAGCAAGCGCAGGTTTCGCGATTTTGAGCTGTCCTACGAGTGGCGCATCTCTTCCGGCGGAAACAGCGGCCTGAAATATCGCATCCAGGACCACCTTTTCATAGCTCCAGCGGATCCTAACATTCCAAAGGAGCGGTTCGAAGCGAAGGTGGAGCGTTCGTTCGCTAATCGCATCAAGCAAAGGCCCGTCAAAGGTCAGGACTATGTAATCGGGTTCGAATATCAGATGACGGACGACACCAAGAACGACGACGCGCTGGGAAACAAGAAGCACACTGCGGGCGCGTTGTATGACATGGTGGCACCCTCTTCGGCTGCGTCGAAACCGATCGGCGAGTTCAATCAGTCGCGGATCGTGCTGCGTGGAAACCATGTCGAGCACTGGTTGAATGGCGTGAAGGTGGTGGATGCGTCGCTGGACTCTCAGGAAGCTATGGAGGGAATCAAAACCCGCTGGGCCGCCGCGCCCCATGTCTATGATTTGCTCGCGAAGCAGCCGAGGAAAGATTGCCCGATCTCGCTTCAGAACCATGGAGACGAGGCTTGGTTTCGAAGTATTAAGGTTCGTGAGCTGAATTAACCGGGGCGGCCAGAAGCGAAAATTCGTAGGTCGCCAGCTTGCGGAGTTGCAGTTGCTCGACATAGATCGCTTCGGGGGTCACCAGAAAGTAGTAGTCGAAGCCCTTCGTTAACCCGTGGTTCTCCATCGGCTCCAGCCAAGTCCATCGGTAGCGGTCGCGGTAATAATTCGCGATGTAGGAAAACATAAACGATCCGCCAATCCGGACTGGCTTACCGCCTTCTGTCTGGCGCTCGCGAACGGCTTGCAGCAGCTCTTTGGACTCGGACGCATAGGGCCATTCCACGAAGAATCCGGCATGCAACTCGTGCCCGAAAACCAGCAGAAGGGCCGCCATGAGAACAATCCCGGGTAGCACTGCGACACGTCCAGGCAGTCCTCTGCCCCAGATGGCGTCGGCTGCGGAAAGGTAGCCAAGCGGAAACAGAGCTAGCAAGTACAAGCCCGTCCGCTGGTATGGATACAAGAGATGGAGGACGAGGTGAGCCCCAACTACAATGAGCAGGGAGAGCAGCAAGGTGCCCCCTAACAGCCGGTGTAGTTTCGTGGAAAGAGCTGGGATGCAGGCAGCCGCGACCAGTACCAGCATCGCCGGAAAAATCCACGACTCGATGAACCGCGTGCAAGCGTAATAGTAATAGTCCCACTGCCCCAGACCCGGACCGCTCCGATGAAACACCTCGTAAAGCGGGCTCTTCAGGTCAGCCACGAAAGTGCCAAGGTCTTTGGTTCCCAGATAGAATTCACCGAGTTTCGCCGACAATAGCGGCTTGAATAGAATCGGCCCCCCGGCGACCAACACGGCCGCGAAATACAGGGCAGCCGATCTCCAATTCCTTTCTACGATCACGATCATCAGAGACAGCGCAGCGCAGGGGATCGCGAACGTCAAGTTGGCCGCGATACTCAGCCCGACCAGCAGGCCTGCCAGGATCAACTTCCGCTCCAAGCTGAACAGGACAGCCCACAAGAACATCCCGAGTGCCAGGCCGTAGCCGCGGGCGAGGCTCAGATGATCGAGTATGATCGGATTGGTCGCGACCAGCCCCGCGGCCAAGACTCCCAATAGTTGATAGCGAAAGGTGGCCGCAATCCTCCACAGGGCCGATAGAGCCAGGGCCGCACCTGCCAACGATGGCAGCCGCAACGCCAACTCCGACGAGCCGAGCGCGTGAGCTGAGAGATACATCAATAGAGTTTGCAGTATATGATTGGCAGACCCATATGGCCGCGTTAGAATGCCCGCCATGGGCTGGTCCTGGACGTAGCTTTGATACACGCTGGCTTCGTCCACCGTGATGGGCTGAGTTGCAGCGCGATACACGGCCAGCACGAACAAGCCAGCCAGGGCAACAGCCAGACATAGGGATGATAAGAGCCTTGCGGAGGGCAAGAGCCAGTATAAAAGACCGGCGCGTTACAATGAGCTTAATGGTAGCCGCGCCAGTGGCGCTCACAAAACTGAACCTACTGGAGTCGGCGCTATCCGGTGCGATTCGCGGCAAAGCAGAGGTGGTGCGCCTCACGCTGGTGTGCCTGTTGGCGAAAGGTCACTTGCTGATCGAAGATGTGCCCGGAGTCGGAAAAACCACACTGGCACACGCTCTGGCCCGATCCGTACAGTGCGAGTTTCACCGCCTGCAGTTCACCAGCGACATGTTGCCCAGCGATGTCCTCGGCGTCACCATCTACAACGCTCATACTCAGGACTTCGAATTCAAGACCGGGCCCGTGTTCACGAATTTCCTGCTTGCCGACGAGATCAATCGCGCCACGCCCAAGACTCAATCCGCGCTGCTGGAAGCGATGAATGAGATACAGGTTACCATCGAGAGCCATTCGTATCCGCTGGCGCAGCCATTCATGGTGATCGCGACGCAGAATCCGGTGGAACATCACGGAACCTACCCTCTTCCCGAATCACAGCTCGATCGATTCCTCATGCGCATGCGGATCGGCTACCCGGACCGGGAAGCGGAGCGACAAATCCTTCGCCACTCCGATCGCAACCCGAGTGACCATATGCTGCCCGTCGTTTCAGGCGACGAGGTACTGGAGTTGCAAGCCCAGGTGAATCGCATCGCGGTGGACGAGTCTCTGGTGGATTACATGCTGGCCATCATCGAGAAGACGCGCGCACATGAATCGCTCGCTCTCGGCGTGAGCCCCCGGGGCGCACAGGCGTTGTATCGCGCGACGCAGGCTCTGGCCATGCTGGAAGGACGCGATTACGTGATCCCGGATGATGTGAAGCGGCTGATCATCCCGGTTTGCGCGCATCGTATCGCGATCAATCCGAGAGCATCCCTGTCGCAACGCAGCCCTGAAATGACCGAGCGCATTCTGCAGGAAATCTTAACCCTGGTAAAGGTACCGCTCTAATCTCCTCAAAATGAAAACTGCAATTGTCGGCCTGCCAATGGTGGGCAAAACATCTCTGTTCACAATTCTTACGGGGGTACACGAGTCCACCCGCGTCGGCAACATGGAAGCGCGGGTTGGGGTGACCAAGGTTCCGGATGCGAGGCTGGATGCGCTGGCCAAACTCTTCGATCCGCCGAAAATTACGTTCGCGACGGTTGAATATCTCGATTTTCCGGCGATCTCCAAAGAGGCTTTGCGCGATCCCAGCTACATGGCCAGCATGCGTGTCGCTGACGCGCTGGCGCACGTGCTTCGCCTTTTTCAGAGCGATACGGTGCCGCACGAAAAAGGTTCGGTGGATCCGATTCGCGATATGCAGGATGTGGATACCGAACTGATCCTCAGTGACTTGGTGGTAGTGGAAAAGCGGATGGACCGGCTTGAGAAAGACCGCAAGAAGGGGAAGAGCCCGGAGCTGGATCGGGAGTTCGCCCTACTGGAGCGATGCAAGGCGGCGCTTGAATCGGATATGCCGTTGCGGACCCAGGAGTTCACGGCGGACGAGGAAAAGACGATTCGAGGCTTTCAATTCCTCTCGCAAAAGCCCATGCTGTTCGTGCTGAATATCGGCGAAGAAGACGCGCCGAGGATGCATGAAGTGGAGGAAGAATACCGGCAAGGTCCGCTGGCGGGCAGAAGGAACACGGGGGTTACCGCTATCTGCGGAAAGATAGAAGCGGAATTATCCGAACTACCGAGGGCCGAACAGTTAGAGTATTTGGCCAGTTATGGATTGAAGGACTCCGGCCTGGAACGGCTGATCTCCGCTACCTACGCGCTGCTGGGACTCATGTCTTTCCTCACTGCCGGCGAGACGGAGGTGCGTGCGTGGACCATCGCAATGAACAGTACCGCTCCGAAAGCGGCTGGAGCTATTCATAGCGATTTCGAGCGCAAGTTCATACGTGCGGAGGTGGTCAACTGGAAGGCACTCGTGGATTTGAATGGCTATCCGGGGGTCCGTGAGAAAGGCCTGCTTCGACTCGAAGGAAAGGAGTACATCGTCAAAGACGGCGACGTGCTGGTCATCCGCCACGGCTGACCCTTATCCCGCGCGAACCAAAATCTCTTGCCCGAATCCCTGCGGGGCATAGACCTGCACTTTCAGGCTGGACGATGGCAGCGCGTCTAACGAAGGCGAGCGGTATTTGACCAGATACTGATTTATCATCGAAGCACAGAGCGCCTCGAGTGTGGCAGGAATATCATCGATCGAGGAGACAGGCCAATAAGAACCGCCTGTCTTCGAGCAAAGCTCTTTCATATCCGGCGAGTCCATTGGTCCAAGACAGTGTACGGCCACTTTCCCTATTCGCGCTTGCGGCACCAAATCTGTCCAGGCAGACGACCCGTCCTCGCCGGATGCTGCACCTCCCAAGGGATGTAGGAACAGGACTAAATGTCGCGCCCCGCGGGCTTGCGCGATGGCGGGGAGCAGGCCCCGGGCCGCCTCGACTATGCCGGACGGCAAGGCCATACGCTGGCCGGCTGCTTGTACCGCTTCCATAATTTCTTCCGGATCGGTGGAAAAGCGCAGATCCGAGGGCAGCGTCGCTTCCTCCACCTCGTTAGCGGGGTGCGGATCGAGCTGCAAGATACTGTTGGTGTTCTTAGCAGCGGGGGTTCTTTCGGGCGCTTTTTCCGGCAGGTATTTGAGAACCAGCCAGGAATCTGGCTTCCGCTTGTGTCGAATAGCCCGAGTGAACGCCAACTCGCAACTTGCATGGACGGGATCGTTGGCTTCGACAACTCGCGGAACGGCGAACGCGATTGCAGTTGCTTCAGGGTGGGACATCTCCTCCACCTGATAGTGGGTTACCAGCAGAGAATTTTCATAGAGAGCGAACTGAGTAGCTTTCAGTCCGCTGATCTCCTTGCAGGGACTGGAATGATCGCCCTCTGACCACACCTCAACGGCAACCTGAGCCCAGGCGTCGGAATCTTCGATGCCTCGTACGCGTATCTCCAGCTTCGGGCTAACCACTTGAACAGCACCTTGCTGTTTCAGCCGGGCGACGGCGCGAAACGCGGCAGTTCGAATTTTAGGATTGCTATCCGCCAAAATTCGCGCCAAAACTCCCAGAAACCGCTGATCGCCGGTGTTTCCCATGACCCAAATCCCCGTAAGGCGGAAGTCCGCATCGCTATGCTTCAACAGATCCAGCGTGAGGGGAATGCTGTCTGCTTCGCCCAACCGATAAAGCCCAAACAGAGCATTGCCCGCGACGCGGTTATCCGGGTCCGCCAAGGCTCCCCAGAAGACGCCTCTCGAACCTTCTGACTCTACGCCCCACAGCGATTCAAGAGCATTGGCTCGAACACGGGAGTCCGGCTCGGACAAGCGCTGCTCAACCCATTTATAGTTCTTATTGTTGCGGCCCACCATCAGAGCGGCTTTCGAGCGAACCCATCCATCGGGATGGTTCAGAAGCCGAGCCATCACTGGCAAGATCCGCGTGCCATCGGATATCGCGCCAAGGATGTCCAGCAATCGAATTCCTTTCGCACTGCCAGCCTTCTGCTCGAGCTCCTCCATGGAGTTGGGGTCCTTCACTTCGCTAAGGCTCCGCACCATCTTTATGTCCAGAAGAGGTTCAAGGCGCAGCAACATGCGAGCCAAACTGACGGCTTCATCCAGGGAAAATAGAGCTGGGTCGGACAGAGGACCTACGATCATCCCATTCATCATCAGCAGAGTGAGCAAATAATGAGAGCCCGGGTTGTCCGTCGCAGCCCGGAGGTAAACTAGCGATGATTCCAGGAAGGCGGCGCGGTCGGTCTCAAGCAGTTGACGCATCTGCCTGCCGGCGACCATGGGTCTAATGTCAAAATCGTGGATTAGCTGCTTGAGGTCCTCCATCATCTACCTCCTTACTATCGGCTGTAAGGAGTAAAAGCATGATGTCTCCCGAAAACAACTCCGGCCGGCTTAAAAAGGAAGAATCTCTTCCCGCTGAGGATCGAAATCGATCCTTCTCCTCTCCAAATACGCAATATTCCCCAAATGCGAAGCCTGCGCCGACCGGTGCCCGATCAACACGTCGCCATTCGGACGCTTCCTGGTCCGCACGCACTCGAGAAAGTTATTCACATGATCCAAAGTCAGATCGTGGGGCTCAGCCTTTACTTCCACCGGCTGGGCGTTGCGCCCGATTGGGTAGAAAACGTACTTGCTACGGTCGATGTAGAGGCGCCCTTCGGTGCCGCACATCTCAACAGCGGCCCCGGTGATTCCGGGCGCGAGTGTGGCCTCGAAAGTCGCGGTGAAATCGCCGGGATAATCGAGCAGAACGTTAATCGTATCGGGCGCGGTGCGGCCATCCTTATACGCGAATACACCGCCAGCCGCCGACGCGGCCTTTGGAATCTCCTGCCCCATAAACATGTGCACCACATCGATCCAATGAGTGAACAGGTCCGTCACTTGGCCGCCTCCGAAGTCCAGATACGCGCGCCAGTTCCAATACTGCTGAGGGTCCCAGTCGCGCCACTTTACCGGACCAAGGAAATGGGCCCAATCCAGGTTGGACGGCTTTTCCCGCAAAGACTCCGGCGCTTTTCGAAGGTGGTAAGTGTTCCCGTGCCACCAAGTTCGAGCCAGCGTGATCTTGCCAAGCTTGCCCGTATCCAGGTACTCCGCCTTGGCGCGAAGGTAATGAATGCCCGACCGTTGTTGCATGCCTACCTGGCAAACGCGCTCGTTAATCCGGCACGCCTTCACGATGTTCGGCCCCTCGCCGATGGTACGGGTCAGAGGCTTCTCAACGTAGACGTCCTTGCCGGCATTTAGCGCGTCGATTGCCGTGCGGGAATGCCAGTGATCCGGAGTCGCGATTAGCACCAAGTCCAGTTCCTTCATCTCCAGAAGCTTGCGATGATCGGTGAAGGTTTTCGTGTCGGGCGCTTTCTGTTTGGCCTTGTCGATCTGTTCGCTGTAGATGTCGCAGAGCGCGCCGACATGCACCTTGGGGTTCAGCATGAACTGGCTCATCACGAAGCGACCGCGCTCCCCGGGGCCGATCACGCCCATTTGCACGGTGTCGTTCGCTCCCATCACGCGGGAGTAGGAGGCAGCGGTCAGCGCGGTCGCGCCGCCGATGAAGGCGCGGCGGGCTAGATTTTCATGAGACATGAGCGAATTATATACCCTTGGCGTGAGAGTTTTCCTTCGGGGATCGCACTAGCGAAGTATTATGCAAAAACTCTTAGTGGTCTCCAGTTTGGCCCTTTTGTCCCTGGTGGGGTCCGTTGCGACGGTGGCTGGGGCAAGTACTCCCAAGACCGCACCCGCCGCCTCTCACATGCGGGTGAGCGATCCCGAGCTTGATCGCCTGATCCACATGAAGCTGGCGAAATCGAAGATCGGCAAAGATGGATTTACGGCCAAAGTGAAAAACGGGATCGTTACGTGGGAGGGCTCCACGAACGTGATACAGCACAAGGGAGCGGCCACCCGTATGGCCAGAACCGCCGGTGCCGTCCAAGTTGTGAACAACATCAAAATCAGCGATGCGGCTCGCCAAAAGGCGAGCGGAAACTTGACCGGTGGCGCACGTCGGGCGCAGGTTACATCACCGGTAATACCGAACTGACACTTGGTTAGCGATGTTACAATGCAAGCCTGATCATGCTCGTCAGGCTCATCATCTGCCTTGCCTCGGCAACGGCATTCGGCCAGGAAATCCGAATCACCGACGGGCCCAAAGACGAGCAGGTTCTACAGCGAAGCCTCAGCGGCTTGGCGGACGTTTCTTTAAAGGGCACGGTCAGCGGCAAGAAGACTAACGGCAAGCCGATCGAGGCGCGTCTGCTGGGCGCGGGCGGCGTGATCTCCGGCTTCGATTGGATCCCGGTTGGACAAGTACAAAAGCTGGCATGGACCGCTGAAATTAAGAGCCTGCCAACGGGCGGTCCTTACCGGATCGAATTGCGCATGCGAGGCGCAACGGCGATCGCTGCTGTCGACAATGTGCTCGTGGGCGATCTGTGGATTCTCGCTGGACAGTCGAACATGGAAGGCCTGGGCGCGCTGGTCGATGTCGAGCAGCCGGACCCGTTAGTTCATAGTTTCGATATGGCGGATCGTTGGCAGGTCGCCGAAGAGCCGCTGCATACGCTGGTCGGTGCGGCGGATCGCGTGCATTGGCGCAGGAGCGCTCAAGGCGAGTATGAGCGGATCACCGGCGAGTGGCTCCAGAAGTACATCCACGAGCGCAAGAACGGCGCAGGCCTGGGCCTGCCCTTCGCAGTGACGATGCTCAAACGCACCGGCATCCCTGTCGGATTGATCCCTTGCGCGCACGGCGGCACATCCATGGAGCAATGGAGTCCAGCGCTAAAGGATCGGGAGGGAGATTCTCTGTACGGGTCTATGTACCGGCGCGTTCTTTCGGCTGGAGGCAAAGTAAAAGGAATTCTCTGGTATCAAGGGGAATCAGACGCAAATCCCAAAGCTGCCGCTCAATTCAAGAGCCTGTTTTTGAATTTCGTGAAGTCGGTCCGGAGCGATCAGGGGCAGCGAGATCTTCCGTTTTACTACGTTCAAATCGGCAGGCATATCAGCGACCTCAACATCCCGGAGTGGAATTTGATCCAAGAGGCTCAGCGCACGGCTGAAAGCGAAATTCCGCACTCGGGAATGGTGGCCTCGGTAGATCTCTCACTGGAAGATGGCATTCACGTCAGCACTCCTGACTTGAAGCGCCTCGGCCGGCGTCTGGCTGACCGTGTGAGTCACGACCTTTTCCCGCGCGTGAACAACTATGGTGAACTGAAGCCGGGTCCACGACCGGCGTCGGCCATCTACGAGGCGGGCGTGCTCAAGGTAAGGTTCACCGACGTGAATCAGCGACTCCAGTCCGAAGGCCGCATCTCGGGCTTCACCATCCACAACGGGGACGGTCCTGCCCTGCCCTTGATTTATAAAGCCAGTGTGGATCCGGCGGAAGCCAGCACCGTGCTGCTCTTTATCTCAGGCAAACTTCCGGAGCATGCTTCGCTGCGGTATGGGTTCGGGAAAGACCCGTATTGCAATGTAACGGACGCGGCGGATTTGGCGGTCCCCGCTTTCGGTCCGATGCCAATCAGGCTGTAGCATCCATGCTGGCCAGCATCCGCGATGTCGTCCGCCGCATTCCGCGCGGCAAAGTTTCTACGTATGGAGCCGTTGCTCGCGCTGCTGGCCATCCCGGATGCGCCAGGCAAGTCGGGCGGGCTCTTCGCGACGCGAAAGGCTTGCCCTGGCATCGTGTACTCGGCGCGGGAGGGAAGATCGTTCTGCCCGGGGAACAAGGACTCGATCAGCGGATTCGACTAGAGTTGGAAGGCGTGAAATTTAGCGGTCGTCGCGTGCGCATGAGCGAGCATGAGCACCGGTTCATCCGGCGGCCCCAGGTTAGTCGCGATCGGGGTTAACCAAAGGCAAGCCGGAGGCCTGAATGGCACGCCAGCCACCATCGAGCGAAATGACATTGGCATACTCCATTTTCTGAGCTGAATCAGCTGAGAGCGCGGACCGAAACCCTCCGCCGCAATAAAATACGAGCCGCTCACTCTTATCCGGGAATGTCGATTCAATGTCCCGCTCAAGTATGCCTTTGCTCAAGTGCGTGGCACCCGCCGCATGGCCAGCCGCCCATTCGCCGTCCTCGCGAACATCTACAAGACGATGCGGCTCGCCTGCGTCAACCATCTTCTTATAATGCTCAATGTCGATTTCCCGCACGCGCGTCTTCGCATCGTTCACCAGTGCCAAAAAACCAGGACTATGACTCTTGCCCACCATCAGCTCACTCTCCGAATTCGCGCGCCCGCTTGCGCCAATTTTCCTTCGATCTTCTCATACCCTCGATCGATGTGATAGACCCGATCGATTACCGTCTCGCCCTTGGCCACCAGGGCGGCCAGCACCAGCGAAGCGCTCGCCCTGAGATCAGACGCGATTACCTGAGCGCCAGTCAGATGCGACACGCCTGCGACGACCGCCTGGCGTCCCTCTATGCGAATATTCGCGCCCATTCTGGAAAGCTCCGGCGCATGCATGAACCGGTTTTCGAAGATGGTTTCCGTGACAAACCCGATCCCCCCAGCCTCCGTAAGCATAGCCATGAACTGCGCCTGCAGATCGGTGGCGAACCCCGGATACTCTTCCGTCGTGATGTCGACGGAGCGCATTCGGCCCGACGCCGTGACCTTGAGCGATTGCGGGCCAGTCTCGATCTCAGCGCCTGCCTGGCGCATTTTGACGATCAGGGCATCCAAGTGTTCCGGCGCACAACCCTGGAGAGTCAACTCGCCGTTGGTCATTGCTCCGGCAATCAGAAACGTGCCCGCCTCAATGCGATCTGGAATGATGGCGTGCTGAGCGCCGTGGAGTTCCGACACGCCCTGCACCCGAATGGTCGGCGTGCCCGCGCCTTCGATGCGCGCCCCCATTTTGATCAGCAGCGCCGCGAGGTCCTGCACTTCCGGCTCTCGAGCGGCATTCTCAATCAGGGTTTCTCCCTGGGCCAGCGTCGCGGCCATCAGGATGTCTTCGGTTCCGGTAACCGTGATGCGGTCGAAGACGACATGAGCCCCTTTTAAGCCGGAAGGGGCCTCCGCAGAAATATAGCCTTCCTCCAACCGAATCTCCGCACCCAGTTTCTCCAGCGCCGACACATGCAAGTTCACCGGACGCGCTCCGATGGCGCACCCGCCGGGCATCGAGACACGGGCTCTTCCCGTGCGCGCCACCAGCGGTCCCAACACCAAACTGGAGGCCCGCATCGTCTTCACCAGATCGTACGGGGCTTCCGCCTTGTCCAAGTTCGCCGCATGCACGTTGACCTGAGTGCCTGCGATGTCCACCGAAGCACCGGTGTAAGCCAGCAGCTTCTCCATGGTCCGAATGTCTTTAACCCTGGGGATACGGCAAAGTCGGACCGGGTCCTTCGTGAGCAGGCAGGCGGCCAGCGCGGGTAGCGCGGAATTCTTCGCCCCTCCGATTAAGATCTCCCCGACCAGGGGTCTGCCGCCTTGAATGACAAACTTATCCATTTGAACCTTTCAAAGCTGCCGAAATCCGATCACCTGCCTTCGATAAAGCGCTTTCAGCGTGTGCCCGATCCAAACCAAGCTTGCCCATAACAATCGCAGTCTTGACGTTGCGCCCAGATGCGAGCAGCAGTTCGCCCGCTTGATCGCCGTCCACCGGCACGGCTTCGGAAATAATCCGTACCGCCCTGTTTTCCAGCTTTACGTTTTTCGGCTGGACGTTCACCATCAGATTGCCAAATACGTGACCTAACCGGATCATCACGGCCGTCGTAAGCATGTTCAAAACCAATTTGGTCGCCGTGCCCGCCTTCATGCGAGTGGAGCCTGCAATCACTTCAGGACCAGGCAGCGGTTCAATGGCGATGTCAACCGCGCGCGACAGCGTCGAATCCGGCGTACAGCTGATCCCGATAGTAAGAGCGCCCAATTCCTTCGCAGCCTCCACCGCGCCCAAGACATAGGGCGTGCGTCCGCTCGCTGCGATCGCGGCCAGCACATCGGCCTGCGTGAATCCTCTGAGCAGCAAATCCGTTCGCCCGCCTTGAGGATTATCCTCGCTTGCTTCAGTCGCCCGGGCCAGCGCCGGTTCGCCCCCTGCGATAATCCCCTGGACCAGCTCGCTACTCACGTTGAAGGTTGGCGAACACTCTGCGGCATCGAGCACCCCAAGCCGGCCGCTGGTGCCCGCACCAATATAAAAGAGACGTCCGCCTGCTTTCAGCGCCTTCACAATGGCGTCCACGGCCCGGGCGATGTTCGGGATCTCTGCCTCAACCGCCTGGGCGACCTTGGCGTCTTCGTTATTGATTATTTTCAGAATGCCGAGGGCGGGTAGTTCGTCAATGTTGCGCGAAGCCGGATTCGATTCTTCCGTTAGCAGATGTTGAAGCACGTTAAACGTAAAAAGAGCGCCGGAGGACTCGCCTCCCAGCGCCCTTTCACTCAAGACTGGGTACCCTTAAACGCTGAAAGAACTGCCGCAGCCGCAGGTATTCTTCACGTTGGGATTGTTGAATTTAAAGCCCGAGCCTTCCAAAGTTTCGACGTAATCCACTTCCACGCCGTCCAAATACAGCAGGCTGGCTTGATCGATGAAAACTTTCAGCCCGCTAAAGGTGTAAGTCTTGTCGAGCATGTTGGAGCCGTTTTCGAAGGCCATGGAGTAGCTGAAGCCGGAGCAGCCTCCGCCCACCACTGCGATGCGAAGCCCGGAAGGCTTGGGTTCCTGCGAATCCAGGATCTCTCTTACTTTGCCAATGGCCGTTTCGGTCAATTGAACCATGCTGGTGTCTCCTATCTCTAAACTAAATTCAATTATCGCCTGATTGCAGGGTCGAAGCAAGTGCGCCTCTCGGCACCCTTCTCAATTGTTCGATGCTACACTCCCACATAGGATGCGACAATCCTGCGAACAGGGCCAAGCTGATCCCGCTGGAACCCGCTACGGGCGGCATGCGTCTGTCGCAGTGTATGAACGGCTTGAGCGTAGTTCTCCCTTTTCCAGCTTCCAGCGAGCCAACTCGGGCAAGAACCAGAGTGGATCACCGGAATAGCGATGAAGCCGCCCTGGTTCGCCGGGTGCAGGCGCGCGACGAGATCGCTTTTCGCGAGATCGTGGAGCGCTATCAGGCCAAGGTCTTCTCCATCATTTTTGGCATCCTGCGCAATCATAACGACGCCGAGGACATCGCGCAGCAGGTCTTCGCAAAGATTTATTTCTCGATCAAGAATTTTGACTTCCGCAGCTCGCTCCTGACCTGGATTTACAAGATCACCGTGAACGAGTGCTACGACTACTTGCGCAAGAAGCGCGTCCGCAAACTGGTTTACGAGAGCGATTTCTCCGAGGAAGACTCTCTGCGAATGGAGAACAGCGAGACCGCCACGGTACAGGGTCCGCCTGTGGATACGCGCCTCGCTCAGCGCGATCTAGTTGTGAAGCTGCTCGACAAGCTGTCCGAGGACGACCGAACGCTTCTGCTGCTGAAAGAAGTGGAAGGCCACTCGGTGGAAGAGCTCTCCAACATGACGGGAATGAACGAGAATACGATTAAAGTAAAGTTGTTCCGAGCGCGCCAGAAGCTTGTCAAAGCGGCGCAGAGGTTAAATCGGGGGACTACCCAGGTTGTGGCCTGATATAGTGTCCTTGCAGGATAGCAATGTTAAGCGGACGATTCGATCCGCAAGCAGTTAAGGTTTACTTTTGAGGGAAGAGTTATGCATCAGCCAATTCAGGATCAGCTTGAAGAGTATTTGAGCGATCCCAACGACCTAAATATTTCGCGCGAGTTTCACGCTCATCTAGCCGCCTGCCCTGAGTGCTCCCAAGCGCTCAAGACCTTGAGTTTTCAAACCAGCTTGCTGCAATCGCTGCGGGCACCCGACAATCTAGAGCCTTCCAGCCGGTTTTATTCTAAGGTGATGTCGCAGATCGAGGAGCGAACTCCGGATTCCTTCTGGTTGACGTTCCTGGAGCCCGGCTTCGGCAAACGGCTGGCATTTGCATGCGGGGCTCTTGTTTTGCTGATGGGGACGTATATCGTTTC
Source organism: Bryobacterales bacterium (assembly GCA_038225555.1). GTDB lineage: Bacteria > Acidobacteriota > Terriglobia > Bryobacterales > Bryobacteraceae > JANXQZ01. The sequence continues at coordinate 3,812 of JBBRRB010000021.1, read as the reverse complement.
CACCGAGCCCAGCGAGCATGTGGCTGCCCCCAACGGAGTGGTGATGTCCCAGGACAGAACCTCCGATTTCGAAGATGGATCGATCCAGCCTAAGCAGCGTGACGCCGTCCTGGTGACTCTGGCCGCATTCCGCCGGGACTGACCGCGCATGTTCGCAGCCGACCGCCACCCGTGGCAGAACCCGCGTGTCCTCTCGACTCTATTCCTCGTTTTCCTGGCGGGTGCCCTGGCAGGTGCGTTGTTGATGCAAACGTTTCACCATAGGCACCCTGCGCCCTACCCCCTAACCTATGAAAAGTTGAAAACGGAATTGAATCTTACTCCCACCCAAGCGGTAAAGATGAAAACCATGCTGGACGATTTCGTTAAGTATTACCGCGAACTGCAAGCTCAGATGGAAGACACGCAAGCCACGGGCAAGGAGAACATCATGTCGATGTTAGACCCGGAGCAGAAGAAAAAGTTCGAACGGATTTGCTCCGATCTTCAAGGGAAATAGCGCGTCTTACTTGATCTGAACCAGCCCGGCCTGAGCCGATTCGGCGGGCACCGTGCTGTTGATCGTTTGGGGATCCCGCCAGAAATCCATGTACGAGATCTGGTGCACGCAGGAAATTGTGCACAGGGGAGCGCACCCTTTCTTGGTCAGGTATTCCCGCCTGATATCCGCAACCGTGTATTGGGCCAGCGGCTTAGCCGGGAAACCGCGCTGCTGCGAGCAGTAATGGACTAGCCCCTCTTCGCAAACGTACAAGTAGCGAGCACCGGCCCGGCAGCGCCAATCGCTGGGTCGGCCGTGCGCGATATTATCCTGGAAATAATTGAGCTGGGAAAAGTTCTTCTTCTCCAGGCCCTTCATCTCCAGGAAGACTTCCCGCTCCCGATCGCCGATCGGACGCAGTTGGCCGTCGCCATCGTGAATGATCCCTATGGTGGATGTAAAGCCAAGCTCGATAGCCCGCTTTCCGACCACCAGCGCATCCTGCGGATTATGAATCCCGCCCCCCAGAACCGAGTTGATGTTGACGTGGAAGAGCGCATGCTCGGCCAGCATCTGCAGCTTTCTGTCCAGCACCTTCAGGCTTTTTTTCGAAACGTCGTCCGGCATCACGTTGTCGATGCTGATCTGCATATGATCGAGTCCGGCGTCGTTTAACTGCTTAATTCTTTGAGGCGTGAGCAGATATCCGTTCGTAATCAGCGCGGCCATCACGCCACGTTTGCGGGTATGCGCGATCAGACTGTCCAAGTCCGGATGAAGCAAAGGCTCCCCGCCGCTGAAGGTGATAATGGTGGTGCCGAGATCGGCGAGTTGATCCAGCCTCTCGACCATCGTGGCCTGCGGGACGGGCTTCGAGAAATCGTCGTACTCGTTGCAATAGGTGCAAGAAAGGTTGCAGCGCCGGATCGGAATGATGTGCGCCATCACGGGATGATCTCTCGACAGCACCCCGCGCGCAATCATCCTCCACTCTCGAGCGCGCCGATTGAGCGCACGCAAATCCCGACGAAACTTAAACTCGCGCGTTAGCATACCCCTGGTTGGCAATAGACTAGTCTATTGAAGCACACCAAGTTGGGCCGCCGCACTCGGGGGCAGCCGAAATGCTGAAACTGAACATCGGACGGCGATTAGCAGCAGCCTAAGGTTTCTTGGGTTCCTTGGGAGGCTCGTCCACGTTGTACTTGATATTGGAATCGCTCTTAAACTGCTTGTAATCTTCGTACTTCACCGTCATTCGGATGCGCTGGGGACCCGCCTTGAAGTTCAGCGTATCGTTGGCGATGGTGTAAGTTGGAAACCAGTATTTCCCGTCAATCTGCTCGCGATAAGTCTCGAATTTCGGGAACTGGTTATCGGAGTTCTTCTTAATCACTCCCACGCCGCGACCATAGGATTTGACGATCTGCATGTCTTTGTCGTCGACCCAGACAACTCCCTCAAAGTATCGTTTGCCGGACTCCATCTTCTTCGGCTTTACCGAGAAAGAATAACAAGGGATCTCGTCCAGTTTCTCGCGCCCGAGAAAGCGAATATTGTAGGCGGGAATCTCTTTGGTCGTCAGCACGAAGGGCTGTACGTCTTGCAAATCCTGTTGATCTTCCGGGGTCAGAAGAATGTTCTGCAGCGTCGAGACGGGAGCTCGAACCACCCGCTCCGTACGTTTGCCTGCGGGCGTAAACACGATATCGGAGACAATCTCGTACTTTCCATGCGGGCTGCCGCTTTCGTCCAGCTCTTGAATTTTGGCCGTCTGGCGATAGGTGTAATTGCCGCGGGCGAGGGCGAACTCGGCTTCCTTGGCGGCGAACTTGGTGACGATCTCGTCAACCTGGGCCGGCGTGGGATCGGGGCCTACCGCCGCAACCGCCGCCGAAGCTAGCAGCACAGCCGTGAGAATTACGCGCATGAAAACTCCTTCTCTTTTACGACGATAGCTCTTCCTCGTCGGTTACGCCAGGATCTGCTTCGCAATCGTGAGCTTCTGCATGTTGCTGGTGCCTTCGTAGATCCGACCGATTTTGGCATCCCGGTACAGTTTCTCGACCGGATAGTCCTTGGTGAATCCAACCCCGCCGAAGATCTCGACGGCTCTGGAGGCTACGGTCTCGGCGATTTGCGAGGCGAAGTATTTTGCCATTGCCGCTTCGGTGACGAACGGCATCCCGCAATCCCGCATGCGCGCCCCGTTATAAACCAGCAGGCGCGCGGCTTCCACCTCGGTTGCCATCTCGGCTAGGTCAAACTGGACGCCTTGAAAGTCCGCGATCCGTTTTCCGAACTGCCGCCGCTGCTTGGCATAACCGATAGCGTGGTCGAGCGCGCCTTGGGCCAGACCAACCATTTGAGCGCCGATGGCGATCCGTCCCTCGTTCAGGGTCTCAATGGCGATGCGATAGCCCTTGCCAAGTTCGCCCAATACATTGCCGGCAGGAATCTTGCAATCGTCCAGAATTAGCTCGCAGGTAGAGGAAGCGCGAATCCCGAGTTTGTCTTCCTTCTTTCCCACCTGGAACCCTGGAGAATCTCTCTCGACGATGAAACAGGTGATCCCGCGATGGCCTGCCTGGGGGTCGGCGTTGGCGAAGAGAAAGAAAATTCCAGCCTCGGCCGCGTTTGTGATCCACAGCTTTCGTCCTGTGATGCGGAAATCGTCGCCATCCCGCACGGCGTGAGTTGCCAAGGCGAAGGCATCCGACCCGGAGCCCGCTTCCGATAGAGCGAACGACGCCACCGCGTTGCCGGCAAGTTGGGACAGGTACTGGCGCTTCTGCGCTTCAGTGCCCCAGCGCAGCAGAATGTTATTGGCGATCGTATTTTGCACGTCGGCGATTACTGCCGCCGATGGGTCCACTGCGGCTAGCGCTTCTATGGCTAGAATGGCCTGAAAAAAGCTGCCCCCTTGGCCGCCATGCTCCTCGGGAATCTCGATGCCCATCAGCCCAAGCTCAAACATCTCCCGCAGCAGATCTTTGCGGAAAACGCCGTCATCGTCCATCTGACGAACATGGGGTCCGATACGCTCGCGCGCGAACTTGCGCACCATGGACTGAAACATCTTTTCTTCTTCGCTCAGAGCAGTTAGGGGGAGAGGGGCGGACACGTCTTTCAGTGTACAGTTACATACATGTTCAAAGAGTTTAAAGAATTTATCATGAAGGGCAATATCCTGGATCTGGCCGTGGCGGTCGTCATCGGGGCTGCCTTTGGGAAGATCGTGACGTCGTTTGTCTCCGACATCCTCATGCCGCCGCTTGGGTTGCTGATCCGCAAGACGGATATGTCGAATCTGTTTGTCGACCTGTCCGGG
>JBBRRB010000020.1:0-97376 GCA_038225555.1 Bryobacterales bacterium | reverse complement strand
CGACGTCATCTTGCGAATCGCTTCCTCCATCGTGATCACATGCTCGTCGCGCACATAGCGTCCCAGCACGCGCGGAAACGTTCCATAGGAACGCGGATGCGGATTGCCCTTCGACAGGGGACCCTCTGTCTTGAACGCCAAACCATCCGAGCCAATGGATACGAATGGCTGCTGCAGCGCATACCGCATGTCCTTCTCGTCATGGTGGAAGTACACGGTTGGGACGGACCCGCCATTCTCCTCCAGCAGCGTGAAAAGCGTGTCAATCTCCTTTCCGCCCATCGACTGGATCACTTCGTTCATCCTGCGTCCTTCGTACTTTTTGTAGGCGGGATTCGAGAGAGATACCAGCAGCATGCCCTCCCAAGTACCAGTGGCGGTGTAGTGGTTGTACCAGTTCGAGCCCGCGATCCCATGCTGGATCTCATCCTCCAGCCTCGCGCGCAAGCTCGGATCCTTCAGCCGCCGGATCAGCGCTTCCGAGCCGCCTTCATGGGCCCAGGGCGGAATGATGCTCGATAGATTATTCTGCCCGGCCCGATACGGATACACATTCGCAGTAACCTCTTGTCCGTTGGCCCGGGCCTGTGCGATGCTCGCAACCAGCTCTGGCATCTTGCCCCAGAGCTTGTGATCTGCGAGCTTCAGATGGATGATGTCCACCGGCACTCCGGCTTCGCGTCCGATCTGAATCGCCTCCGCGACCGATTCGAACACGCCTTGGCCCTCTGTCCGCATGTGAGTCGAGTAAATTCCGCCAAAAGGCGCAGCCGCCTTGCACATGGTGATGAGCGTGGCAGTGTCGATCCACGATCCCGGCGGCCCGCTTAGCGAGCTAGCTACGCCCAGGGCGCCTTGCCGCATCGCTTGCTTTACCAGATCCTGCATTGCTACCAACTCAGTCTTGCTGGGCGGACCCGCGTGCTCGCCATGGACATAGGTCCAGATCTGGCTTGACCCGACGTAGGTCCCGACATTGGTCGAGATGCCGCCCTTCAGCAGGCGTGCGAAGTAGCCGTTGAAGTCGGTCCAATCGGCCCGCTCTTCTGACTTGTCCTGTTTCCCCCCGATCGGAGCAGCCGAGCCTCCCTCGCCCAGGATCATGGACGTGACGCCCTGGCGCACCATGCTCTCCGCATTGCCGTCGATCAGCAGCGTGTAGTCGGAGTGGTTGTGAATGTCGATAAAGCCGGGCGCGACAATCAAGCCGGTCGCATCGATCGTCTGTTTAGAAGACTTGCCCGAAAGTCGACCCATGGCGGCGATCTTCCCGGCCCGAATGCCGACATCGCCAACCCAGCCAGGATTGCCCGTGCCATCCACGATCCGCCCTTTAGAAATGAGAATGTCGAAATCTTCGCCGAGGACGAGGCCCGTCGCGCCAGCCAGCAGAAGAATAAGCCTCATGACAGCGATTGTATGCCACGCTGCGGAGCGGCTGATCTGCATAAGTCATCATACGAAATCGTCGTAGGATAAGAGGCGTGAGACTAGCGATATTGGTGCTTTCTATTTCCTGCTCGACATCGATGCAGGCTCAGCAAGTTGCCGGCTTAACGGCACGGCAGGTGATCGAGCGGATTCAGTCGCAGGTGGGGGTGCCCTGGCGCGCGGAGACGGTGGACACGTTCAAAGCTGGCGATCCCGATACGCGTGTGACCGGCATTGCCACTACCATGATGGCGACTTATGACGTTCTGGTGCGCTCCGCCGCAGCAGGCAAGAATCTGATTATCACTCACGAGCCCACGTTCTACAGCCATCTCGACCGCGTGGATGGTTTGGAAAAGGAGCACGATCCTGTGTGGGAGGCGAAAGAACGCTTCATCAAGGAGCACAATCTGGTGGTCTGGCGGTTTCACGATCACTGGCATATGCATCGTCCGGATGGGATCATGACCGGCGTCGTGCGAGCGCTCCGATGGCAGGAGTTTCAACTCGCCACCGACCCTGGACTTTTCGCTTTGCCGGAGATGACGGTGGAGCAACTGGCGGAGCAGATGAAACAGAGGCTGGGCATTCATGTGGTTCGGGTGGTGGGCAATCCGCAGATGAAGGTTCGGAATGTGGGATTGTCACCGGGTGCCTCCGGTCCGCTGAGCCACCGGCAACGATTGCAGCGGGATAACTTGGAGGTTCTCGCCATTGGGGAGGTGCCGGAGTGGGAGACGATCGAATACGTTGCGGATGCGGTGGCCGAGGGCAAACATAAAGCGCTGATCTTGCTGGGACATATTCCGAGTGAGCAGCCTGGCATGGAAGATTGCGCCGTTTGGCTGAAGACATTTGTGAAGGAGGTGCCGGTGGCGTTCATCCCGACTGCGGAACCTTATTGGATGGTCAAGTAAAGAGTCACGCGGACACCGCACGATACAATTTGATTTTGAAGATTACGATTTCCAAGGAGAATTATCTCAAGACCATCGCCGAAGCCGAAAGCGAGGGAGATATCGTAATCGCGGCTACGTTGGCGCGGTGGCTAAACGTCTCACCCCCGGCCGTGACGATGGCAATTCGGCGTCTTAAGCGCGATGGGTTGATCGACGTTGCCGAAGAGGGACAACTCTCCTTGACGAGTGCCGGCCGGGAGATCGCCAACCGCTTACTCCATCGGCACCACTTGATCGAGCGCATGCTCACTGAGATTTTCGGCATGGAGTGGTACAAGGTCCATGACGAAGCGGAACAGTTGGAGCATGCGGTTTCGGCGGATTTCGAGCGGCGGTTGTTAGAGAAGCTCGGCACGGGCGAGGCTTGCCCGCACGGCAACCGCGTGGAACGGGATACCCCGCAGGATCGACGGGCGCGCGGGTGGACGCCTCTCTCCGAAGTGAGCGCAGGCGGGGCCGTGCGGGTGGCAAGCTTATTCGAGCGCGATCGCAAGCTGCTCGAATTTCTAAACGGAATTGGAATTTTCCCGGGTGCCAGCGTAGAGGTAATGTCGCGCAATTACGACGACACTTTGACACTGAGCATAGGCGGAAAACCCGTGCAACTAGGGCAGGCGGTTGCGAATAAAGTTTGGACCGAGATGTTTGATCAAATCCACTAATTTACGGGGACGTCCAGCAGGACAACCCAATATTGCAAAGATTGCAGCGTAAACCCGAGCAGGATCAGCACGATTCCAAACGCTCCCAACCTCTTCTCCGGAATGTTCTCCGCCGTCCACTCAATCCAGGAACTCAGCGTAATCGCAATCGCGGTCACCACGCCCACTACGATTCCCATCCGCAACCCGAGCCCCAGGCTGCGCGACCCCTGCCCTGCAACAAGTCCGCTGACATATCCCGCGAAACCGTATCCGAATGTGCGATTGACTGTGCTCAAGAGTTGGCCTTTCGTCATGCGCGGTCTGGCTTGAGGCTCGTAATCCATCGCGGGACGAATCCCAAACCGATAGGCAGCCGCTTGGCCGAGAGCGCTGAACAGGCCGAACACGATCCCAAAGCGCGATCCGAACAATGCTGCGGAGCCGATCCCGAATGCAAGGGCTCGCACAGATCCGAACAGCACCTCCTGCCAGTAATGAAAATGTTCCTGCTTACTGGCGCGCGAGTACTCCAGGCTGAGCGTTAGACCGTGGGCGGCTCCCCCCGCGAGCCCGAAGACGAACCCATAGGGAATCCCGTACCCGATGCCAAAGAGCACGCCATAGGTGACTGCCCGCGTGAGCATCCGTAACGGTCCGTGCTTGCCACCCAGTAGATCGTAGGCCAGGTACATGCCGCCCAGGAAATCGAGCGACGTGCCCACAATGCTGACGGCTGCGATGATGTGCTTGTCGAAAGCTATAAACGGGGCAATCACCGGCACAAGGTCCGATGTTCGCCATTGCGGAGCGCATGAAAGCGCTCTGGCTTACCCAGATCGCGAACCGCGTCATCCTCACCTTCATCGGCAAGCTGAAAGGTTCCGAAATGAATCCCGATGCTTAAGTCCGGAGCTAGCTCCTGGTGCGCCAGAATCGCCTCCGTCGGGGACATGTGAATCGGCGACATGAACCACTCCGGCTTGTAAGCCCCAATCGGAAGCAGTGCGAGACGGGGCCGTCCGCATCGATCCCGGATCTCGCGGAAGTGTTTGCCATAACCCGTGTCTCCGGCAAAGTAGACCAGTCCCGCGGGAGTCTCCATCGCGTATCCGCACCACAGCGTGCGGTTGCGATCCCAAAGACCCCGCGCCGAAAAGTGGAGCGCCGGAACGCAGGTCACCGGCAGACCGCCCGCCTGCTTCCGATCCCACCAGTCCGCTTCGGTACTCTGGATGCCCTCCGATCGAAGCAAGGCACCGACACCCAGAGGCACGATGAATTGAGGCCGATGCTCCCGCGCCAGCCTCTGCACGGTGGGAAGATCTAAGTGGTCGTAATGATTGTGGCTGAGCAGTACAACGTGGATGGGAGGCAGCCGCTCGAATACGACGCCGGGAATCCGGTGACGCGTCGGACCAGCCCAAGCCACCGGACTCGCACGCTCCGACCAGATCGGGTCCGTCAGAACATTGCATTCCTCTACCTGGATCAACACGGTGGAGTGATTGATCAACGTCACCCGCAACTCGCCGGGAGCGACGTTGGCGGGCGGCTCGGTCGGGATCACGTCATCGCAGAAATCCGGCCACGGCTTGCCGCGACTCGTCAGCTTCCAGCGGATAACCTCGCGGAGTCCTTTTGCCTGCGGCGCCTCGGGATTGAAGAATCGCTGTCCGTCGAAGTGATCGCTTCTGGAACCCGGCGGCATTCATACTATTATCGCGGCCCCCAGTTTCGTCAAAGCTCATCGAGATGTCAAGCGCAACTTATCCTGGCCTTCGTACGCCGACATGTCCGAAAGGATCACCCGATCGCCTGCCTCAAGCCCTTGCCGGATCTCGACCCCGTTCACCGTCGCATGGCCATACGTCACCTTCACGCGAGTCGCGTGATTGCCATCCGGTTCGAGCTTGAAAATTGTGCCCTCGCTATCCGGGAGGCTTGTCACCGGGCGCCCCACGAAAACCACGTCGTTCAGCGTAGTGATGTCTATGGTTCCGTCCACTTCCATTCCTGGCTGAGCTCCTGCCGGAAGCGCATCCTCAATCCGCAAGATCACAAGGGTCTGTTTGCGTGAGACAGGGCCACCGATGCGAGCAACCTTGCTGCTCGCAGTGTCCGGCCCCAAGCGTATCCACGCTTGCTGGCCCTGCTGCACGGACCCAGCCAGATTCTCTGGAATCTTTATTTCGGCAGTCTGGTCTTGTGCCAACACTCCTCTGCCTCGTATCTTCACCGGCAGATTACCCCGGTTCACCTTATCGATCCAAACACTGGACCGGTCGATCGCAGTCTCCTGTGCAAAGGCGGCGGTTATAAGAATCAGCGATGCTGCAAACTTTGAGCGGAGCATGTTACCTCGCGAACAGAGCCATGCACGCAGGATGCCGCTTCTCTGCCCCCATTTGCTCATCTCGCCAGCTGACGCCCTGTTCGTTTGCGGAATTTCGGTGTTCAATGCGAGACAGCTACGCGCGCGCCCTGGTAGCTCCAAAGTCGCCGCTCAGCCTCGTCTCCAGCACCATCAGCAGCACGAGGAAGAAGACCATGAACATCCCCAGCATCGGCATGAACATGATCACTTGCACCCCCCACCATTGCGCCATGTACCCCAGCATGAAAGGCGCAAGCAGGCCGCCGGTGAATGCGAACGAGAAGATGCCGTTGTACAAGCCGGGATGATAGTACGTGAATCGGTGTCCAATTTTCTCCACCACCAGAGGGTAGATGGGAGCGAACCCGCAGCCCACGAAAAGAACACCCATATTCGCGCCGAAGCGGCCCGTAGTATAGGTGAGCAGGATGCAGCCCATCAGTGCCAGAACGATCGAACTCAGCAGCAGCTTGCCGTGATGAACATGCTTCAACAAAGCCTTGGCGAGGACGCGACCCACCAGCAGCGATCCCCAATAGAAGGCCAGCATGAAAAGAGAAGCTCCCGGACTGATACCAAGCCTGCGAATGAGAAAGATGGGCAGCCAGCCCGCGATCGACCACTCGTTGCCAAACTGGAAGAAGAGGATCAAAGCGAAGAGCACCGCGCCGGGATTCTTGAATTCGTCCAGCACATGGCGTAGAGGGATTGGCTGCATGGAAGCCAGATTCGAGAATTTCCCGCGCGCGAAGATCACGATGTACAGGCCTGGGATGGCGGCGAAAAGCAGCAGGATTCCCTGGACTGAATAAATGTAGTAGCTACCAGCCACCAGCAGAGCGGTCAGGAAACAGCCAAGTCCGTACAACGTGCCAGCCAGGGTGGTGGTTGCAGCCCGGTCGTGATGGTAGAGAGGAGAGATCGCGTGGAATACCGCTGCATTCAGAAGTCCGGCGCTGAATCCAAGCACGAACAGCCCTATTGCAAGGCGAACCGGTGAACCTACATTTGAGGACGCCAGAAGGAGGAAAGCGCCGCAGGCGAGCGAACTCGCAAGCACCATCGCATACACTACTCCCTTTCGGGGAAGCAGCATGTAGGCGCTTCTCACTGCGATCAGAAGTCCGGCGTTGAAGCAGAGAAAAAAATTGCCGGCAATCGTCAGGTCCGATTCAAGATGATAGCCCCAGGCTGGAAGAAGCGCTCCCAAAGCGGATGTAAGAATCCCGAAGAGCAAAAATGCCGAAAGAGCCCGCCGTGATTCGGAGGCTTGCAAGCTTTGCCCCTCTTGCTGGGTTTCAGGTGCTATGGGCATCGTGGCCGCCACCTCCCGATTGTATCGCGCGTTCTATTGAATAACATAGAAGCCTCGGCGAAATCTACTGAATTTTGTATGTTCCACGGGAGCCGCGGTTGGTAGCAATGAACTTAAGAATTGGCAAGCTGATTGCAAGCTAGTTATGCATTCAGGGTCAAGTTTTCCGGTGTGGTGTTGCCTCCTTAGGTTTTTTGTCAGCCCCGCAGTTTGCGGGGCTTTTCTTTCATTGCCATCAGGTTAAGCTTGTTGAACGGCTCCAACCCTAATGGCCCGCATAGAGCACGTGAATGTAAGTGCCTGTGCGGGTGTTGTAAGCCAGGTAGTAACCGGGATGATCGGGGTCATCGTAGAGTACGATCTCCTCGCGATTCCAATCCCATCCATTGACGTAAGCGAAGTCGGCAGGTGCAACGCTGAAATAGAAGTTGTTGAACCAGAAGCGGTCCGGCCCGCCTCCCCCAAGTCTCCAAACATGACCCGGGCCGAAACCCCCAGTGAAGCGACCGTGTTCCCAAGGCCGGTCAACATGGTAGCGGATGTCCAGACGACCGGTATCATGGCCCACCCAGCGATTGCCAGGGTCGACGTGAGGAGCTTCGGGGTGGCCTTCGCGGTCGCTGAAGTGGCGGTCTTCCTGACGGGCGGGAGCACTTTGGGCCGGTGCGTTGCGGACTCGGTCGGGTCCGCGTGTTGGCGTTTGAGGGTGGTACTCCCGGTTCTGCTCGGAACGGCCTTGTTCCCGTTCGCGTCCTCGCTCTTGCGAGAAGCCAAGGATGGAGCACAATCCTAAGGGTATGACAAAATAGAGAATCTTCATGGTTTCCCTTGCGTTTCATCGTACTGTGGATACTTCAACATGGATACTTTAACCCGCAGAGCGCTTTTAGGTAGCGCCTTAATTCCGTTTGCCTTTCATCTGCCGGCGACAGGCCAAGATCCAAAGCAGGACTACGACGAGTCAAAGGTCCGGCAATACACTCTGCCAGACCCTTTGACAATGATCAATGGTAAGCGGGTGAACACTCCGGAGGCATGGGAGAAGAATCGCCGCCCTGAGATATTGCGAGCGTTTGAAACCGATGTCTATGGCCGCTGCCCAAAGCGGCCTCAAGAGATGAGTTGGGAGGTTACCTCGGTGGAGCGGAATGCACTGGGGGGCAACGCCGAGCGCAAACTCGTCACCATCCGATTCAGCAAGCAGAAGCAGAGCCATTCCATGGACCTCTTGCTCTACCTGCCGAAAAGACGCTCCGGCGCGATTCCGATCTGCGTCGGTGTCAATTTTAGAGGCAATCAAACAGTAAGTCGAGATCCCGGAATTCCCGTCACTACGAATTGGGTCTATGACGGACGCAATGCCGATCATCGTGCGACCGACGCCACTCGAGGCATGCAGGCCAGTCAATGGCCAGTGGAGCGGATTCTCGAACGCGGTTACGGTTTGGCGACATTTTACGCAGGGGATGTCTCGCCGGATTTCGAGGGCGGTTTCGAACTTGGCGTCGAGCCGCTGTTTTACAAACCTGGGCAGACGAAGCGAGATCCCGACGAATGGGGTGCGATCGGCGCGTGGGCTTGGGGCCTAAGCCGCGCCATGGATTATCTCGAGACGGACAAGGACATCGATCGCCGCCGGGTTGCGGTTATAGGTCACTCGCGCATGGGAAAGACTGCGCTCTGGGCGGGAGCACGCGATGCGCGATTCGCGATGGTGATCTCCAACTGCTCCGGTGCCGGAGGCGCCACCTTGGCGAGGAGAAGGTTCGGCGAATCCGTGAAGGATCTGAACACCAAATTCCCATGGTGGTTTTGCGAGAACTATCGCAAGTTTTCGGACAATGAGGATGCATTGCCGGTGGACACTCACGAATTGCTGGCGCTGTGCGCGCCGCGCCCGCTTTATATCGGCGTTGCGGAGCAGGATCTAGGATCGGATCCGCAGGGTCAGTTCCTGGCGGCGCTGAACGCCTCGCCGGTTTACAAATTGCTGGGCAAAGACGGACTTGGCGCGTCGGAGATGCCCGCGCTGCATCAACCGGTGATGACTACTATCGGATTCCACGTTCGGGCCGGACGTCACGACATTACTCCATACGACTGGGATCAGTACATGAATTTCGGCGACAAGCATATGCGTTAGTGCGATGGAACTGCGGCACATCAAGAGCCTACTCGCACTTGAGGAGTGCGGCAGCATTCGGGAAGCTGCAAAGAACTGCAGCATCAGTCCGGCAGCGGTCCACAAACACCTCAAAACGCTTGAGGGCGAGTTGGGTGTGCGGCTTTATGAAAAGCAGGGGGGACGCTTAGTCCTCACAGAGGCAGGCCGAATCGCGCTTCCTTTCGCGAAAGAAATGCTTCTTCACCACGACTCGGCCTTCACCGCCATCACCGAATGGAAAGAAGGAGGAAGAGGTGCCGTGCGAGTGGGCGCGGGGCCGAGCTTCAGCAGCTATTTACTGCCGCCCTTGATCAAGCGTTTTCGTCGGCGCTTCCCTCGCGTCGATGTCTACGTGGAATCGGGCAACAGCAATCATTTGATCTCGCGCCTGAAGGCGGGTGCCCTGGATCTTGTTTTTGACCTCGCCGCGGCGGCCTTGCAGGATCGCAATCTGGAGCAGGTAGCTCAATGGGAGGCGCAGACCGGCTTTATCTCGGCGCGCCCCGACGTCCCGCCGCACTGCAGGTTGCGCGCGCTCGAGAGCGTCCCCTTCATTCTGTTCGGAAAGGGCACCCTCATGGAGTCCGTGGTGCAGAACTACTTCGACTCGATGAATTTTTGCCCTACGGTTGTGATGCGGTCCGACAATTCGGAGGCGATCAAGGCCGTGGTCCGAGCGGGTCTGGGAATTTCGGTGCTGTTTTTGTGGAACATCGCTTCCGATCCGCGCAGCTCGATGCTTTCCATCGTGCGGACAGACGCTCCGCCGCTCTCGCTCAGAATGGGGCTGATCCGGCGTAAATCGAGTTTCACGCCGAGAGCAGTGACGGAATTCATCGAGCTGGCGGCAGGCATGAACTGGAAGAAGCTGCACATGGTTTCGACTGTTCACAGAACGTGAACGGCAACTCACATTTATTTCCTTGCCTGGATCTCGCGGGATCAATATAATCGGCTTCTCACTAATGATTCCCGAGATGGAAGCGCGCGCGTTCCGTACATTGTCCTGGCAGCTAGTCTTGCTGACCGGTCTGTCGGTTTCGATCGGCTGGGGCATTCGCGGACAGTTTGGCCACGAATACGGGGCGGCGCTCGCGGGTGCGCTCGGTGGAATGGTGGTCGCATTACTCAGCGGAAGAGAGGATTGGCGGCGCAGGATTCATTACTTCGCACTCTTTGGGGCGATCGGTTTAGCGTTCGGCGGTGGGATGTCGTACATGAAGAACGTCGCGTACGCGCATTCGTCCGATCCTGCGACGGTGCTCTATGGGTTCGGCACGCTATTTCTGGTCGGGTTTATTTGGGCAGCGCCGGGCGGTACCGGAATCGCGATGCCTGCATATTGGAGCCGGGAGGAGTTGACCAAAACCTTTGTCCCGCTCTGCGCGGTCTTCATTGCGTGGTACTTGCAGGATGCGTCGAGAAGCTGGTATCGGGCATTCACCGGCGATTGGTTTCGGTTCATAGCAGGCCAAGCCATGAGCGCCGTATTCGCCGCTGTAGCCGTCCTCCTGGTGGTGATCGTTCGACGGAAGTATTGGGGCTTGGGGTCTTCCATGATCCTCTACATGGCTGGCGGCTGGTGCGCCGGACACCTCTTCTTGATCGAGCTTTTGCATTTGGATTTGAATCCGCCGCGGGGCGACAGTTGGGCTGGATATCTGGGGATGATCGGCGGAATCCTCGTTTTCTGCTGGCGAAATCAACAGGGCGGAATCGGGTTTGCTACGTTGGCGGTCGGATTTCTCGGCGGCATCGGATTCGCTCTGGGCACGGCCGTGAAGTTGATGGTGATGTCGAGCGGGTTCAACACCAACTGGCATAGCGTGATGGAACAGACGCAGGGCTTCTTTTTAGGGATAGCCATTGCGATTGGTATTGGATTGTTGATCCGTCGAGCGCCGGAGATGATCGATACGCCGCGCATTCGGCGTTGGACCGAGGTGTTCAGCGTCACTTTCGTCCTTTGCCTCTTAACGTATTTGAATTTCCGCAGAAGCCCCGGCGAATGGACGAAAGAGATCGCGACGCTGACGCCGCAGCTTTACGGGATCCACATCGCCGCCGATTTCCTGCCGTCCCGAGGATTCATCGGCTGGTTCGAGATGATCTACATCCCCCTTGCACTTGCGATGATTCTGCTGCTCGTGATCCATTTGCGCCGGCCCCTCGCTTTCATCCCGCAAGACTGGCTGGGCAAGGGTCAGTTATTTTACCTGGTGTTCCTCTGGTCGATCGTGCTCATCAATTTCGTTCACGTGCTCCCGCGGTTTACTCCGATTCGGCTGGTTACCGAGTGGTTCATGACCCTGAATGCCATCGCCTGCACTATTCTGCTGGTGTTCGGATGCTTTAGGCCCATGGTGCGCCCAGCTACCGAACCCTCCACCAAATCCTATTTCCCTTGGATTCGCAATTCCGTGGTGTTCGGTATCGTAGGCGCGATCCTGGTATGTTTCCTGGGCTTGGGCGCCAAGCGAGTCTTTTGGGGCGACAAACCCGCGGGGATCGTTAATACGGACCAGATCCGGTTCGGGCCGAACAATACCAACACGATCAAGTAATGTTTAGAAGAATGGAGACCGCCATGCAACTACATCAAGTTTCTAAAATCCGCTGTATCGCGGCTTTGCTGCTCTTCGCCGGAAGCTTACCGGCGCAGTTGGACCAGGGCGAGATCTCCGGTTTCGTGAAGGATCCAAGCAGCGCATCCGTTGTTGGAGCTGCCGTAAAGATCCGCAATGAGGCCAGCGGTTCGACTTTCCAAATCAAGACCAACGAGCGGGGATTTTATCAGGCCCCGAACCTCTTATCCGGTCTTTACACCGTGGAAGTAGAGTCGCCTGGTTTCAAGAAGTTTTCCGAGAGCCATGTGAAGCTTGACGCCGCTTCCACTGCAACTGTGAACATCGGTCTGGTAGTCGGCGCGATCACTGAATCCGTGAACATCGTGGCGACGGCAACTCCGCTGCAAACCGATAGCGCGCAGGTAGGACGAGTTGTGGAAACCAAGCAGATCGAGGATCTCACTCTGAATGGACGCAATCCGCTCTATCTGCCTCTGCTTCTGGCTGGCGTGAACAGCTCGTCCACCATCGCTACCTTCGATCCGGACGGATTGGGCAACGGCAACTTCAGTATCAACGGGGGCCGCACGGACGAGAATGGGATTACGGTGGATGGCGCCGCCGCACTCCGGACGCGGGCCAACGGAGCGATTCTCGGAACGCTCAACGTGGATACGCTTCAGGAAGTTCAGGTCCTGACGGCCGATTACAGCGCGGAGTACGGGCGCGTTTCCGGCGGTCAAATCCGATACATCACCAAGAGCGGCGGCCACGACTTTCATGGCGGCCTCTGGGAATATTTCAAGAATAACGTCCTGAATACGAATACCTGGGCGCGAAACGCCTCAGGGATCGTGAGCCAGGCTGGCCCGACTCCTTATCGTTTTAATGAGTTCGGATACTCGGTGGGCGGGCCGGTATTCATTCCCAGGAAGTTCAATGTGGATAGAAACAAGTTGTTCTTCTTCTCCTCGATTCAGTGGATTAAATGGCACCAGTACTCAACGAGCACCGCTACGGTTCCTTCGCTCGCCATGCGCAACGGCGACTTCAGCGAATTGCTAAGTCCGACGAACATCTACTTCGGCAAGACGCGAGTGATAAACGACCCTTCAACAGGCACGCCTTTCCCTGGCAACATCATCCCGAAGAATCGACTCAGTCCGAACGGAATCGCTTTGTTGAATACCTACCCTCTGCCCACTCCCGGATTCAGCGTGGTTGGCGCAACGAATTGGTCGTCAACCGGTCCGGACCCCAGAGACACGAGTCAGGACACTTTCAAGATCGATTACCACCCGAACGAGAAGAATACCTTCTCGGTTCGCGCTACGGTTTACGAGTTTCATGAGACTCAGCCTTTTCGCGGCGCTTTTAACCTCGTGCAGCTTCAGACCAATCGCCCCAACTATACATCTGTTGCGAGCCTCACTACGGTTGTGAGTCCAACGCTGATTAACGAGGTGGCCTTCACCGCCAGTGAAGATCGCGATTGGAACGATGTTGCGCCAAACGGCCGCTACGATCGCACTCAGTACGGCATCAATTATCCTTACTTGTTCCCCGGCACCAAGGACTTGCCGAACAAGATTCCCACGATCACGATCGCGAATTTCACCACTGTCGACGGCGGCCCTTATCCGTCTTTTTCGGGCGGCCCCATCTTTGTCTGGACCGATACTGTGACGAAGGTTTGGAAAAATCATACGTTCAAGTTCGGCGTCTATATCGAGCGTTCGGGCGAGAACGATCGCGACGAAGTTCCATCCACAGCTTTCCCCGGTGGAACTAATAATCCGAATGGACAATTTTCGTTCAGCGATACGGGTACTGCCTCAACCACCGGAGTCGCGGTTGCCAATGCGGCGCTCGGGCTTTTCAATACGTACGGCGAAGTCGGCAAGAAGGACTACACGCCCTATCGCGCGACCGCCACCGAACTGTTCGCGCAAGACGGCTGGAAGATCAATTCGCGCTTGAAGCTTGACTACGGGATTCGCTTCGAACATTGGCCACCATGGTCGAGCCTGTGGGGGAATATCGCGTCTTTTAATCCTCAGTATTACGATCCGAACAATGCCGCCGTGATTGATCGCAAGGGAGGGTTCATCGTCAGCAGACCTCTATTCAATGGGATCACGCTACCCGGCAAGACCTGGAATCCCGCCGAGATTGGGCGCGTTCCGCTGGCGGGCGATACTTCTCTGCAATACCTGTTCCACAATTTGCCGGATGGGTTGGCTCGAACGAACAACGTCTTCGATCCTCGACTTGGAATTGCGTACAGCGTGAACGCGAAAACGGTGGTTCGGGCAGGAGGAGGCGCGTTTCATAACCGCATGATGATTAACGACAGCACACTGCTGGGAGGGAATGCTCCGCTGCAAGTGATCCAGGCGGTGACTAACGGCTTGGCGGATTCACCAGCCGGCTCGGGAGGGATCAGATACAACTATCCGCTGATCGTCAGCATGCAGGATCCGGTGAACAAGGCCCCTGTGGCATGGAATTGGAACTTTACGGTTCAGCGGGAGTTGCTGTGGTCTATGACCATGGACGTGGCGTACGTAGGGAGGTCGGCATACAACTTGCTGCGCGCAAGGAACATCAACTCCCTTCAGCCGGGCACGATCCAGGCTAATCCGGGCATCAACGCGGATGCGCTGCGGCCTTATAAAGGATACGGCCCGATCACGCTCGCCGAGGCTGCGGCGCAGGCAAATTATCACGGGCTTCAAACGCAATTGAACCGTCGCTTCCGCTCTGGGCTGGCGTTCGGCGTGGCGTATACGTTTTCGAAAAGCATCACAAACGCCGACACCAAGAGCGAACTCTTGTTTAATCCATTCAACGCTTCTGTGTCACGCGGTCCTTCCACTTTCGATCGCACGCACGTTCTGGTTCTGAATTACATCTACGACATTCCATTTCTGAAGAATAGTCGCAGTCTTGTGGGCAAGACCCTGGGCGGATGGGAGATTTCCGGAATCAGCCAGTTGCAGACCGGTGCGGCGCTCTCGGTTCTAGGCACGGTCGATCAGGCGGGCGTCGGAACGGGGAATGGATCTCTGCCGTGGAACGTCAACGGCAGTCCCTCGATCGGAAATCAGGCGTTCTCGATTTCGAACGGCGACCAGAACTTTTGGTTTAATAAGGGCGCGTTCTCGTTGCCAGCACCCGGGACGTTTGGCAATGCAGGGAGGGGCGTGATCCGCGGACCGAGTTCTCAGATTTCGAACTTCGCGGTTCGCAAGAACTTTGCGGTTAGAGAGCGCGTTCGCCTGCAGTTGCGGGGCGAGGCGTTCAACGTACTGAATCATCCGAATTGGAGTAATCCGAATGTGACGGCGACCAGTTCATCTTTTGGAAGAGTGCAGGCGAAGACTGGAAACCGAGACGTGCAGTTGGCCTTGAGATTAGATTTCTGAACCGGCTGCACACCCCGAACTTGTCCGCCGTCATGCCTAGAGGGCGCACATGCTTCGTTTGGTTGTTTTGCTGGCGGCTGCGGTTTCTGCCCATGCCGGGGTCATCAAGGGAGTCGTGCTTGAACAAGCTTCCGGCCGGGCTCTTGCGCGCACCATCGTCCGCTTGGATCCAGTCCCGGACGCCAAAGGCCCGAAAGGTCAACCTCTCACCACGCGAGCGGGCCGAGCTGGGCAGTTCACGTTTCCGCCTATTGCTCCGGGGTTGTACATCCTAGCTGCTATTCGCGACGGATATTTCACGACGGCTTACGGCCAACGGCTGCCAACCGGTCGCGGGACGCCGATTGAAGTGACCGCGGATTCCCAACTGTTCGCCGAGCTCAGGCTACGTCACAAGGGTGCGATCACGGGCCGGGTTCTCGATGAGAACGGGGTTGCCACAGCCGGAATCACGGTTCTGGCCTACCGCGCTAAGTTGCCGCTCAGACTCGCCGGAGGCGGCCTGTCCGATGATCGCGGCGTGTATCGCGTTCACGGTTTGGAGCCGGGTAGATACTGGATTCGGTCGGCAGCTTACACGCTGGATGACGGCTCCGGCTGGTTGCCCACCTTTGGCCCTGTAGCCCGCGAGGTGCGGGATGCTCGCATCCACCGCGTCACTTTAGACTCGGACGCGAGCGATGCGGACGTTAGCCCTGAGCCAGGCGCGCTTTTTCACCTTGGAGGCATTGTGACCTGCGACACTGCGGGTCCGATAATCGTGACAATATCCTCCGAAACCGGTCGCCGCCGTACTCAGACCGCTTGCCCGCTTCCCGGCATCTATCGAATGGAAGGGCTGGGGCCGGGGGTTTATGAAGTCTTCGCTGCGACTCAGGATGGGGGTGCGACGGGATTTACCGATCTGTTCGTGGATCGAGACACTGACTCGGCCGGCGTGCACGTGATGCAGTTGCCAACCGTAGACATCGAGGTTCGCCGGGCGGGCTCCAATGCTCCTGTCACTATCCCAATGACTTTGATGGGGCGGCGCCAGGATCTTGCCGACTCGGAAGCCGTGCGCGAAATAACCGGCGCTCGCACCACGCTGGCCCCAGGCCACTGGGAGTTTCGCGCCCGCGTCCCGCCTGGCCAGTATGTCGAATCGATCGTTGCGACACGGGGTTCAAATCGCCGCCCGTGGCAGGCTGAGCGGCTTTCCGATTGGTTCGACGTATTTGTCGAACCGCGCTTCCCTTCGAGGATCAGGGTGACAGTGTCCGATCAAGCTGGTCAGATAGGCGGCAAAGTGGTTGCGGAGGGCAAGTCGCTGCCCGGTGTGCCGGTGTTCCTGTGGCCTGTACAAGAGTCCGCCCGGCGATCGCTTAGCGGTCCCCTGCAAGTGCTCTCCGACACCGAGGGGCGATTCCACTTCGACGGACTGCCACCTGGCGATTACCGCTTGCTGGCCAGCTTCGATGTCAACGAGGTGGACGAGGAAGTGCTGGAACTAGCGCGCGCCGTGATCGTTCGCGCCGATGCCTCGCAGACTGCAACAGTGGACTTAACGGTGTGGATCGCAACGTTTTGAACCACAATAGACTGTGATCATTGCTCCGTTCTACCCGATTCTCGATGTGGCTCTCCTTCGTCGCTTGGGCTTGTCTCCTCTTTTAGCGGCGGAGGCGCTTCTTGAGGCAGGAGCTGGAATTTTACAGTTGCGCGAGAAGGGGCACTTTTCCCGAGCCCTTTTCGCGGAAGCGGAACGTATTGGCGAGATGTGCCGGACTGCCGGTGCTCTGTTCGTAATTAATGATCGGGCGGACATGGCGGCCTTGCTGGGGGCGGCTTTGCATGTGGGCCAGGAGGATCTGTTGCCGACGGAGGCGCGTAGAGTTCTGCCCGCGGGATCCATCGTTGGATTCTCCACCCACAATGAGGCGCAGTTAAGGGCCGCTGTGGGCGAGCCGGTCGACTACGTCGCCCTGGGACCGGTTTTCGAGACAGGCTCGAAGGAAAATCCAGACCCAGTGGTCGGCATAGAAGAATTTCGCAAGCTACGCTCGCTGGCCATCAGGCCACTCGTTGCCATCGGCGGCATTACGCGTGCAAATGCGCGATCGGTGCTGGATGCGGGTGCGGACTCCGTCGCGGTGATCGGCGACGTACTGCCGGTGGACGGAAGCTATCGTTCGCTGCGAGAGCGCGCGGCAGAGTGGATCGCCTGCACAGCGGGTTAAAACGCATGGCTCGATTGAATGCCGCTAGACTGCAGAACGGCATGCATTTTCTCGAGCGCAGATTTGTGGATTTGTGAAACGCGGCTTTCGTTGATGCCCAGCACGCCGCCGATCTCTTTCATGGTCATCTCATTGGTGTAATACAGCAGAACGACCTTCTGGTAACGCTCGGGCAACGTCTCCATGGCAGTGCTGAGGACCGTGCGCATCTGGCGACGTGCGCACATGTTGTCGGGCTGGCTCTCGGGTTTGCCTGGAAAATCCGGGGCTGGCAGATCTTCGTGATCGGACGACCGCGCCGATGCGGAAACTAGACCTACATTTCGCAGGTCTATCATCATCTGGCGCCAGCGCTCAACGTCGACCCCCAGCCGCTCGGCCAGTTCGGCTTCGGTAGGGGCGCGCTGAAGGACGCAAGATAGTTCGCGCGTCACAGCCTCAAGTTGTTTGTGCCGGCGGCGGAGATCGCGCGAAGCCCAGTCCAACTGGCGCAGGCTGTCGAGTATGGCGCCTTTGATCCTGTGCTTGGCGTAGCTCGAAAAGATCACTTTCTTGTCAGGGTTGTATTTTGTTGCCGCATCAAACAGACCGAGCACGCCCGCATGCACCAGATCGTCCATGTCTACGTGGACCGGAAGATTCTCATGGACCCGAACGGCAATAGCTTTCACCAGAGAAAGATGTTCTAATACGATGCGATCCCGCTTCGTGTGCTTGCCAACTGCCGGGCTTGGTGCCATTTTAGTCTTCATCGAATCTCACCGTTCCTTCTTGTAGAGAAACTCTCGTCGCAGGAGAGTCGTTTCTTTTCCGTTTGTCCTCGGATGTAACTTAGAAAGCACGCCGCGTGCCAACCTGCATTCTGCTGGAATTACCCGAAATGATTGAGAGATTCTACGTATTTCATATCTACGCAAAACGCGGCTGCTCGATGAAATGGACATCTTGTCTTCATACACTTGACAGCTTGTCTCAAAGCGCAAACTCTCAATATCCCGCCGCTCTCTAACTCAGCCGTCCGAACATTACTCGATAGCATATTGAGGGTTAGCCTTTCGTTCTGGTACTCCCGTTCCACTTTGGAACAGACGTAACCAGTCCTAAAGTCCCATATCGACGGGGAATTTGACTGTAATAGGAATTATGAGCGAGAGATGTAGAAAATGTAGCTCTTGGCAGCTATACCCCCGATGAATATTAGGGTAGCTAGCCTAATATTTCCATCGAGAGTATATGCCGCGAGCAGCGCCAGGGCAGCGTAGGTTGCAAGTGCGGCGTAGAACCGCGATTTCATGGGAATTACTTTACCTGCGTCAATCCTTCAGTGAGTTCGATGTAGGTGCCCCAGGGATCGGTGAAGAAAGCGATAGATATTCCGAGCTGCGGCAATTTCCGATATGGAACAACCAATTTTATGCCGCGCTGCTCGAGCCGCTTCGTGAACGCCTCGAGATCCTTCACTTCAAACCCAATATGATCAAGCGAGCGTCCCTTCGTTCCCTCGACTGCGGCATCTGACTTGGTGAAAGAAAGGTTCACGCCCGGAAGGTCGGCTGCCTGAAACGGGCCCCGTTGCCCGGGAACGGCACCAAACGTTTCGGCATACCACTTCCGGGTCGCCTCGACATCGCTCGTGTAGAAGTGAATATGGTGGTTTGCGACAGGTTCCGCCATGGCCGGATCCGCTGTTAGTTCGAGGCGGATGTCGTCGGGGATCAGCAGCATCGCCTGCTTTTCGTTGCGCGTGAGGATCTTGCTCCCGGCTGGTTCCACCTTGGCGAGCACAGCTTCCATATCCCGCACCCTGATACCGATGTGATTGACGGTGGATCCTGCGGTCCCGCCGGTCGGCTCCCCCTTGTTGATAAAGATGATAGTTCCGGGGATTTTCAGCACGTTGAGAGCACCCAGCTTGGCGGGCTTTGCACCCACAACGTCTAGCCAAAACTTTTTCTGAACTTCCGGATCCTTCGCCGTCAGGTGCAGATGGCCCATGCTGACGCCAGCCTCGTTCGGAGATGCTACCTGGGCGAAAGCGGCGGATGCGAAGAAGACTAAAGCTAAGGCGGGAGCGAAACGAGTCATAAGGATCAGGGTATCGCAAATCAACCCTTCGGACCAAAGCAGTATGCGATATAATCGCGAGACGCATTAAATCAGGAGACGAACGAATGTCAGAAGCAACTGGAAGCGCAACCGACGGCCTTGTCGGCATGATGAACGTCTTCGTCGACCCCGCTACCACGGCTAGCAAGGTTCCGAGCCGGTTATCGTGGCTCTGGCCTGTGCTTGTCCTGACGATCGGCTACCTGGTGTTCGCTTATCTGATGATGCCCTACTCGCTGCAACTGATGGATGCGACTCTGGCCAAGCAGAACGTGCCTGCGGAAAGTCTGGACCGGACCCGGTCCATGATGCACATGACCGCCCGAATCACCACTCCCATGACGCCGCTGTTCGTCATCGGATTTATCGCGCTGTTCGCGCTGCTTATTAAGGTGGCCTATACCATGATGGATATTCGCCCAAAGTTTCGGGACGTGTTTTCGCTGCTTGCCTCTTGCTCTCTTATCGGCATGCTGCAGTATATTGCGGGATATTTTGTGATTCGGGCCAAGGGCGACCAGATCGAGTCCTCCGAGCAGATGACGCCACCCTTCGGCCTGGACATCTTCTTCTCGGGTATTCATGGCCCGTTGTTTGGATTCCTGAGTTTCTTTTCCATATTTGAGATCTGGTTCCTGGTGGTTCTCTGCATTGGGCTCGCCTACCTCACTCGGAGTTCGAAGACTAAGGCCCTACTCGCCATTACCCCGGCCTGGCTGATTCCGCTCGTTTTCCGCATCATCGGCTCGCTATTTCAGAAAGGTCCAGCCTAATCAAAGCAGTTCCGCCACAAAGTACCAACGTACTTATACTCTCTCGCCAGTACTGGGTTGAACGGAATATTGCACAGTCCGATTCCGACGGCCACACTGTCAGCAGACTAGTTCTTATCAGCTAGTCTGGGGCCTAAGATTCCGCTCGCTTCGCGCTCCTGAATTTTTACAACCGATCCGTTCAAGTTATTTGCGAATTGTGTCGATTGCTGAATTGCAACGCCGGAGAACAGTCACCAAAGGTGAAGAGGGCACTTGAATAACGAACTAATGCGAGCGGATGGGGGACCCCCGGCGCTACTGGATGCCGAGGTGGGTCAGAGACTATCGGGGCGCGAGATCCTCGATACTCTTTTCCGTCAAAAGTGGAAGATTATGTTGCTTTGGTCTGCAGTCGTCATCGCGGCGATTGCTTATGTCTTTCTCACGCCTCGGATGTATGAGTCTGACATGACCATCCTCGTAAAGGATAAGCGAGTGGATGTTGCGCTTGGCCCCGAGGGTGGGGAGAAATCCGATCTGGGCGCCTCGGACACGCAGGTTGCAACAGAGATTCAGCTTCTCTCCAGCCGGGAGCTTTTCCGAATGGTGGCTCTTAAGTCTGGTCTCGCGAAATCAGCCAGTCCGGCGGACCTGGATCGAGCCGTCGGGAAATTGAAGAGAGGGATCCGGATTGGCCCCGTTCTGAAGTCGAGCCTCATTCAGGTTAAGTATTCGGATTCAGACCCGAAGCGCTGTGCTCAAGTTTTGGAACTGCTGGCCGAATTCTATATGGATATGCACCTGCAACTGCACAGTTCTCCTGGCTCGTACGAGTTTTTCAGCAAGCAAGCCGCCGAGTACGAAAAGAAGTTGCGGGAAGCGCATGCCAACTTGCTGGCGTTTCAGTCCAGAACCAAAATTGTTCTTCTGCCGGAGCAGAAAGATTTGGCGTTGAGAAAGCTCCTCGAAGTGGAGTCTAGCTTGCGCGAAGCTCAAGCGCTCAAGGGCGAGACGGCATTTCGCGCCTCAAAGCTGCGCGACCAGATGTCCAGCATGGGTCGGCGGATTACCACGCAGATGCGCAAAATTCCCAATCAATACTCGGTGGAGCGCCTGAATACGCTGATTGCGGAGTTGCAGAACAAGAGGACGGAACTGCTCACTAAATTTCGGCCGGACGACCGCATGATCAAGCAAATTGACCAGCAGATCGCCGATACGCGGAAGGCTATGGACAGTGCATCAGCCATGAGTTCCACGGAGGAAGCGACTGACGTAAACCCGGTTCGCCAGATCGTGGAAGGAGAGCTAGCCCGGGCCGAAGTGACTGCGAACGGGCTAAACTCCCGCATCGTGGCCCTGTCTAAACAGATTGGCGACTTGCGGGGAGAGTTGTCCAGACTCGAGAACGCCTCGCCAGACGATCAACTGCTCCTGCGAGAAGTGAATGTGGCCGAACAGAATTTACTTCTTTATTCGAAGAAGCGAGAAGAAGCGCGCATCGCCCAGGAGTTGGATCAGCAGAAGATCGCGAACGTCGTCGTGGTGGACCCTCCGCGCGTACCTGGCTTCCCGAAATCCAGACTGGGGTCCGGCTTGCCAGCCGCTTTCCTGCTCGCATCGATTCTCGTCGTTGCCGTCTGCTTTGCGCTCGGGCATCGGCGCAATGTAGTCCATACGCCCTGGGAGCTTGAAACCGCTCTAGGACTTCCGGTGTTGGCGACGATCCCGTTGAACGGCAATCCTATCCTGGGAAGCCCGCCCCTGAGGGCCCGCCTGCTTGAACTGGAAGGGCAGATTCAGCAATGAAGAAGTGTTCAGCAATGAAGAGTGTTCAGCAATGAAGAGCCTATCTCGGCGCGAATATCCGGCTAGAACGCCGGCTCAGATTTCGAAAATTGGCACGGGACGCCCTTACCTTCGGCGCCTCATCGAAGTAATCTCGCATTTGCGCGATACGGGGCCGCACGGGGGTGTGTTCGCGTTCACCGCGCCATCGGGTCGAGCAGGAGTGACGTACGTGGTTCGGCTGATCGCTGAAGAATTAGCGAACGAGAGCGGGGAACGGGTGCTCATCGCGGATTCGTCCACTTTGGATGGTCTCAGTTCTCGGCAGATGGGTAAAGCCTCGCGGGGCGCCGTGGAGCTGGCTCCAAATGTATGGAGCGTGGTGCAGAATGCCGATCTTAGCCAAGCGTCTCGGCAGAACCTGGAGCGCAACGTCGTGGATGTATTGTCCCGCAGCTTCGGATTCATTCTGATTGACTGCCCGTCACTGACGAAGTCGGCGGATGCAATCTTGGTCGCTCCCCAGAGCGATGGCGTGTTCCTGGTGGTGGCCGCCGGCGAGACCCGGAGGGACGAAATACACCGGGCTCGCGCGCTAATTCGCGAAGCATCGGGCAATCTCGCCGGTGTCGTTTTAAACAAAAGGACTTATCCAGTGCCGAGTTCTATTTTTAGGCTTTTCCAATGAGCGGACTCATGGTGAGAGTGGCGTTGTGTTTGGGCGTTTGTGCGTGCAGCTTGGCCGCGCAGCCGGACGGTTTCACTGATCGGAATGCGCGCTACCGGCTTCAGCCGGAGGACAAAATCGAAGTTCAGTACAGATATACTCCCGAATACAATGCGACTGTCTCGATTCAACCCGACGGGTTCGTATCGCTCCCGCTAACCGGAGACGTCAAGGTGGCCGGTCTGACCCTGGAAGCCGCATCGGCGACGATTTCCCAAAAAGCGGGCGAACGACTTGCCGCGCCCGAAGTGTCAGTGCTGTTGCGCGAATACGTCAGGCCTTACTTTGTTGTAGCCGGTGAAGTTGTTCATCCGGGAAGATTCGACCTCCGAGGATCCGTGTCGGTGGTGGAAGCGATTGCCCAGAGCGGGGGATTCAAGGAGAGTTCGAAACATACCCAAGTTGTCCTGCTGCATAAGATGGACGCGGAAAATGCCGAGGTCAAGCTGCTTAACCTAAATCGGCTTATGTCAGAGTCTGGAGTTCGGGAAGATTTCGAGATTCGCGCAGGCGACATGCTGATCGTTCCCAGAACATTCATCAGCAAAATCGAACCCTATATCCGGGTAACTTCGTCGACTGTAACCAGCATCCTGTTCGGAATCAAATGAGCCGCTTCCAACTACTGCGTGCTGACATTTTGAAGCCGCAAATTTCGCGATTGATTCTGAATGGACAAAGAGCCGTGATCGATGCCAGAGGTGATGCCGTTAATCACTCCCGATTGGGATCCATCGGAGGAATCATAGCTGCCCACAATGAAACCGGTCGGCTGAGTCTGAGTATCAAGCACGGTGAGTCCAGAGGCTGCAATCGAGTGATTGTCTTCAAACCAAATCGCCCGGTGAAGGGAACCGGATTGACCGCTGTTGCGCGCGCTCAATCCCGTGGCGACGACCGTTCCGCACTGTCCGAAGAAAAAGCCATATCCAGGTGCCGTGTCCGCGCTGCTGCCGCTCACCCGCACCTGCGAGGTCTTGAAAAAAGAGAACGCATCTCCCTCGCGATTTTGCGAAATTCTGACGTTTGCAACCGAAACGGATCCGTCGGGCGACATGCCAGCCAGGCCGCGTCCCGCCGAACCGGTCACTTGGATGTCGGAGAACGAGCAACTCACCTGCCCGTCGTATTCGATCCCATAGTTATTCCCAATGGGTTTGTTGGGCTTACCGGCGTTCGAGACCGTTCCAGAGGAGAACAGCACGTTGGCGGGCTTCCGAGTGTTGTACGCCGAGTCATAGGCGCAGAGCAGGCCGCTCGAAGCAGTGTCGTCCACGCTGAAATTGCTGATTGTCACGTTCGATTGCCCCACTACGGCTATCCCGCGCGATTGAGAATCGCGCACGGTGACGTTATAGGCCGCGCCGCCGGTATTGTTCGGCCCGGCAGCGTAGTTGACGAAAGCCAAGCCGTCGTCTCCAGTGTTGATCGCGGTCACATTTGTAGCCTGCGAATCCTGGCAATTCGCAAAATGCAGTCCGTCCGCCCAGGTGTCCCGGATAACGGCATTGGTTACTTTCGGTCGAATACAGTTGTAAAAAAGCACGCCCGCCGCAGGGCTGTTGGACACCGAGATGTCGCTCACGCTCGTGTCAATCGTGTCGCTAAACTTGATTTCCTCTTCGGGGCTGTTCCGCCGAGTCGGAGCGCTCTGATAAGTTGCGCGCAAACCCTGTACTCGAGCGCCCGTTCCGCCGATGAACCACATACCGCCTTTGGTGTTAGCGGTGAAAACCAGCAGCGCCGACCCTTTGAAGGAGAGTTGGCCGTTGAAATCATGCACGACGATCGCCCCGCTGCTGTTATCCAGCAAGTAGCTGCCCGCGGGCACGACAACCTCCCCTGCCGGATTGCTCGCGAACGCCTTCAGGAAAGCCGCCGTGGTTTGAACTGCATCAGTGCCGTCGGAACGAGCGCCCAAGTCGATGACGTTGACGATCGACGGACTCTCGGCTCCTATTAGCGAAGCAAGAAATAGAAGAATGAATCCCCGAAAACACCTTCGCAGCATGCAATTTACCGGCACTCATTCACGATCATTGCAGATGGCTAAAGAAAGGTCCATAGGCCATGAGGATCGAAGGTGAGAGGCCCCGCGCCATTGCAGCATCGGCTAAAGCCGGATATGGAGGTCTGGTGGCTGCATCCGGCCTGGATCGTCGCGCTAATGGGCTTCGTTCTGATCCCGGCCACTTACTTGATCCCCGACTGGATGTATCGCGAATACTGGCGGACGCCAAAGCGGATCGATCTACAGACAATGAATCTCTGCCTGCTTTGCGTGACCACCTTCGCGGCGGGAGCTTTCGCCGGCAGCACGCGGCCGCATACCGCCGCCAATGAAGACAGGTACGCCTGGACCCAGGAGCTGCCCTGGCCGTTTCTGCTGCGAGTTTTCACCTGGAGTTTTTATCTTACGGTTGCCGGTTACGTTGTGTGGGCAGGCTCGGCGGTGGTCCGGGGTGTGAACGCGCAGATCATCCTCGCCGTCTTAAGCGGTCAAAAGGGTGCTCTTGATGTCATGAAGGAGCAATACCTCGTTACGATCAGCGGGGTTACCACCTTAACCCAATTTGGTCATATCGGCGTGGTCTTGGGCGCGATTATCGGCGCAATCCATGGCTGGAAGCAGGTGCGCATCAAGTTGTCGATCATCTTTCTGCTTGCAGTCGCGCGCGCAATTCTGAATAGCGAGCGGCTAGCGGTCATCGAATTGGCGGTTCCGCTGGCAGTGGTGCTGATCCGCCTCACCGTCCTCGATTCTCCCAGAATGGTGGGCCTCTTTCGTGTCGCGGTGCTGGCCGCGCCTGCATACTTGGGTGGCGTTCTGCTGGCTGTCTTCGCCGCTTCAGAGTATTTTCGATCTTGGCTGAATTTCTACGCGGAGGGCAGGCTAAGCTTTTTTCAATTTGTAAGTCTTCGTCTGCTGGGATATTACATCACCGCGATCAACAACGGCGCGCTCCTCTTGCAGCGGATCGAGCCCACCGGAGCCCCATTCTTCACAGCGCATTTT
Source organism: Bryobacterales bacterium (assembly GCA_038225555.1). Classification (GTDB taxonomy): domain Bacteria; phylum Acidobacteriota; class Terriglobia; order Bryobacterales; family Bryobacteraceae; genus JANXQZ01. Next base: position 71,883 of record JBBRRB010000020.1, on the reverse strand, counting down.
CTGTGGCGGTTCCCGCTTACGTCCGACATTGTGGGAGCAATATATCCCGATCTTCCCTTCAGCAATGGAGACGACCCGTACATGGCTATCCTGGGCGTCGGTGCCAATCCCGAATTTAACAACGGAGATGGCTACTTGCTGCCCGTTCTCGATTACGGAGTATTTGGGGCGCTGCTGTACTGGCTCATTATGGGCCTGCTATGCGGATGGCTTTATCGGCTGTATTGCCGCAAGCACCCCTTAGGACTCTTTGTCTACCCGATCGTTTTTATCGGGATAGCGGAAATGCCGCGAATCATTTATTGGGCGGAGGGACGGGCAATCCCCGCTTTCGTGGTTCTTTCGCTCCTCAGTTACGTGTGCATAAGGAGCCGGGCCCGCGCCCAGGAGCTCAAGATGAATCGATTGTACGTGCTGGGAGATCGATCCCATGCTTAGGATCGCGCTGAATGCCCGCTTTCTCGCCCACCGTCCAACCGGAATGCAACGTTACGCGATCGAGGTATCGAATCGGATGAACGGCGACCTGCAAGTCATCCGGCCGAGCCAAAGCCTAAAGGGATCTCGAGGACACTTGTGGGAACAACTCTACCTCCCTACCGCGTGCAGGGGGCGGCTGCTCTGGAGCCCGAACAATACCGGCCCAATTGCCGTGACGCGGCAGGTTTGCACCATTCACGACCTGATTCCCCTCGACCATCCCGAGTGGTTTAATCCCCGGTTTTCGGCTTGGTACCAATGGCTGATGCCGAAACTCGCCAGGCGGGTCAGCCACGTCATTGCGGTCTCTGAATTTACCAAACAGCGCGTGGTCAATGTGCTCGGCGTCGATCCGGAACAAATCTCGGTGATCCCCAACGGCGTGGATTCGCAGTTCAAGCCAGCTTCTCAGGACCACCTTTCCAAACTGTTAGCCAAGCTGGGGCTGACGGGAGCCCGCTATTTGCTCTCCGTCGGCTCGCTCGAACCAAGGAAGAATATCGGACGCTTATTGAAAGCGTGGGAGCGCATTTTCCCTGACCTGCCCCAAGACGTGCGGCTGGTAATTGCCGGCGCCCAAGGGGCATCGCTGGTTTTCGCGGGGGTGAAATTCGACCGCCTTCCCGCACGAGTTCAGTTCACCGGCTACATCGACCAGCAAGACTTGCCCGTGCTCTATTCGGGTGCCCTCGCCTTCGTTTATCCATCGCTTTACGAAGGATTCGGACTACCGCCTCTAGAAGCGATGGCATGCGGCACGCCAGTGGTCACCTCCGACGGAAGCTCCTTAAAAGAGGTAGTGGGAAACGCGGCGGTGCTGGTTGATCCGGAGGACGTCGACTCCATCGCCGAAGGCATCGAGCGCATTGTCGACAACGAGGTCCTCAGAACAGGGCTGAGCGCGGCCGGTCTCGCAAGGGCGCGGGAGCTGACTTGGGATCGCACGGCAAGCCTGACCCGTGAAGTGTTAATGAGACAGGTCCACTGAGACTACATGAAGCTACTGCTAATAATTACGCGCGGCGAACTGGGGGGCGGGCAGAGGCACGTCGTCGACCTGCTCGCCGGACTGAAACAGGAATATGATCTGGAACTCGCCACGGGTGAAGATGGCTACTTGGTGGAGAGCGCCCGCACCCTAGGCGTTCCCGTCCACCTGATTCGACATCTCGTGATGCCGATTTCACCATATGACGACATTCGGGCCTTGCTTGCCTTGAGCCGCTTGATCGCAAAAGTGAAGCCGGATCTGGTTCACGCGCACACCTCAAAAGCCGGGGTGCTTGGCCGCGCTGCTGCCAGGATCAATGGCGTCCCATGCGTCTTCACGGCTCACACCTGGTGCTTTGCGGAAGGCACCGCTTGGAAGTGGAAGGCGATCGGAATTCCGCTTGAGAAACTCGCGGCTCGCTGGTCCGGAGCGATCATCAACGTCTCGGAAGCAAATCGCCAACTCGCTCTGAAGAACTGCATCGCTCCGGCCGAGAAACTGATCACGATTCACAACGGCATACCCGATACTACTCACCGCGCCTTGCCCGCTGGCCGTGGAGTTCCCACGATCGTGATGATCGCGCGCTTCGCACCCCAGAAAGCGCAAGCGGATTTGCTGCGCGCCGTGCAAGGGATCGAAGAGCCGTTCAGAGTGGTATTCATCGGCGACGGCCCAACGCGATCGGCACATGAGGAGCTTGCCGTCCAACTTGGAATTCGGGATCGAGTCGACTTCCTGGGTGTGCGCCGGAACATCGAGCACCTGTTGGCCTCGGCTCATATTTTCGCTCTGCCAAGCAATTGGGAAGGGTTCCCGCTGACAATCCTGGAAGGCATGCGCGCAGGTCTGCCGGTGGTCGCGTCGAATGTCGGCGGAGTGGCCGAAGCCATCGTCGATGGCAGGACCGGCTTTCTCGTGCCCGCTGGATCGATCGTTGAGTTTCGCTCTCGCTTGAAGCAACTGATTGCTCATCCAACCCTACGGGCGAGCTTGGGCGTCGCGGGCAGGGCGCGCTATGAAGCAGAGTTTACCGTTCGCGCCATGCTCCGCAAGACGGTTGCCGTGTACCAGACAATTCATCCCACACAGATACGAGGGCGGTTCGCGGTACTAGGCCCGTCGGTAGATGGTTAACATGCATGCGAAGACCCCTACGCTAAAGTTTTCGCTTATCCTGGCGACAGTGGATCGAAGCGACGCTGACCTTTCCAGGCTGTTCGATTCGCTGCGCCGCCAAACCCATCGAACCTTCGAAGTCATCATCGTCGACCAAAACACGGACGCACGAGTCGCGAACATTCTCGCGAATTTTCAGGGTTGCTTTGGATACACGCATCTCACGTCCGACCGAGGGCTATCCAAAGCACGCAACAAAGGGCTCGAGCACGCAACGGGAGAAGTCCTCGCGTTTCCCGACGACGATTGCTGGTACGATCCGGACCTGCTCGCGACGGTGGCGCGCCTGCTGAGGGCGCATCCCGAATGGGACGGCATAACCGGCAGCAGCACAGCCGGGGCGTGGGGGCGTACAGCCGGCAGAATCACGCGCGGGAATGCGTGGAGCCGGGGCATCTCGTTCAGCATGTTCCTGCGGCGCAACCGAGTGGCTGGAAACCGTTTCGATGAAACCTTAGGCGTTGGCGCTGGCACTCCCTGGGGATCGGGAGAAGAAACCGATTATCTGCTGCAGGCTTTGGAAGCGGGTCTGGTGGTCCACTATCGGCCTGAAGTGAAAGTGAATCATCCGCCCTGGGATTTCAGCGCGGGCAGCAACTCCAAGGCTCGGGCGTACGGGCGCGGCATGGGACGATGGTTAAAGAAGCATCGGTTTGGGCCGCACGAGGTGGCCTACCACGTGGCTCGCCCTCTCGCCGCTTCCGCCATCGCGTTTCTCCGAGGCGACCGGGAGAAGGCGTCCTATCGTTGGGCCACCTGCATCGGACGTTTCGAGGGTTGGGTAAAAGATTTATAGATGGCAAGTTTCGGCTGGCGAAGCCTCTTCGAACATGGGCGACGCCTTTCCAAAAATAAACTCGTCCAGAATGCCTTCGCCCTCTATGGAATGCAGTTCTGCAGGAAGATTGTCCCCCTCATCACCATCCCCTATCTCGCTAGAATCCTAGGACCCGCAGGCTGGGGCTCGGTGGCGTTCGTTCTGTCGTTCGGAGGCCTGATCGTCCTGCTAATTGAATTCGGCTTCAATCTTTCAGCCACGCGCGAGGTGGCGCGCAACCGAGACTCTCCTGAAGCCTGCGGGCGCATCGTGGCGGGCGTGATCGGGACCCAAGTCCTGCTGTTTGTTCTCGCCTGCTGCATAGCCGCGATCGCCGTTCAGTGGCTCCCCATTCTGCGCGCCAATCCTTCTTTACTGATCGCCGGAATGTTCTTGGCTTTGGCCCAAGGATTTGCGCCCGTCTGGTTTTTGCAAGGCATGGAAAAACTGCGTTTAGCGGCCACCCTAGACATTTCCGGCAAGCTGCTGGGGGTCGCCTGTCTTTTCATTTTCGTCCATGCACCTCAGGATGGATGGAAAGTGTTAGTCATCCAGTCCATCACACCCGCGTTATCTACACTCGTCAGCTTGTGGATCATGTATCGCGACATCCCGATGCACATGCCGTCATTCGATCTAATTCGCCAGACCATCATTGCGGGATGGCCCTTGTTCCTGCTCCGCAGCGGAACCAGCCTCTACAGCATCGCGAACGTTTTCATCCTGGGATTGGTCGCGGCGCCCCAACTAGTCGGTTACTATGCCGGTGCCGAGAAGCTCTATGTCGCATTTTTTGGCTTTCTCACGCCCATTCAGGATGCGCTCTACCCAAGGCTGAGCAGTCTGGCGGCCTCGTCCGAGGAGGACGCAGGCCACCTGGCGCGAGTCGGCGCGGCGTTGATGTCCGGTCTGGGCGTGGCGCTCGGTCTAGTCGTTTTCTTTGCGGCCCCGCTTCTGGTCAGGCTCTTGATGGGGCCAGGCTTCGGAGCCGCCGTACCCGTGCTGCGCATTTTGAGTCTCATGCTTCCGTTTGGAGCGTTGGCAGTTTCCGGCACGCAGTGGCTGCTGCCGCTCGGTCGCGACCATACCGTGAATCGCATCGTACTATCGGGGGGTTTGCTGAACGTTGTCATGGCTTTCGCCCTGGCACCGCGCTTTGCGCACATTGGGATGGCTTGGTCGGTTGCTATCGCGGAGGCTTACGTCGGCGTAAGCATGCTGTGGGTGGTCTCGCGGACTACAACGTTTTGGTCGAGACCCGCGCAGCTTCGACCTGACATGGTCATTGATGTGAGCGAGACCTTTATTTGATCGTAATCTTAGGCGCTTCCCCCTGCTGCATCGGCTCAAACAGGCCAAACGAGAAGATCGCGGTCGCCGAAGCGATCGCCACATACTGCTTTCCATCCACCGCATAACTGATCGGAGAAGCAGTCAGGCTCTCGCCCATTTGAAAATGCCAGAGATGCTTCCCGGTCTTTCCATCCAGGGCTACCAGTTGGCCGTCATCATCGCCGAAGAATACGACTCCCCCGGCCGTCGAGACCGTTCCCGCCCACGACTCCGCTGGACCCGTCATAGGATATTCCCACTTCTTCTCGCCAGTCTTGGGGTCGAACGCGCGCAAGAAAAACTGCCCTACTTCAGATGGCTTGGGCCCTGCGCCGCCGCCCGCGAAGTTTTTCTTGGGCTCCGGCTCCTTCGCCGAACTCGTATAGATATCGCACTGCTCCAGAGTCACGACATACAAAAGTCCCGTGGCCGAATTGTAGGATGGCGACATCCAATTCGTAGCTCCTCGCACGCCCGGACAAGCGCGCGTGCCTCCCGGCGTTGGATCCTTATCGGGCACCAGAATCGGTCGACCCTTCGCGTCAATCCCCGAAGCCCAATCCAGTTTCTCCACGATTCTGGTGGCGTTCAGGTACTCTCCGGTCTGTCGGTCCAACACATACATGAATCCGTTCCGATTTGCATGCACGACAACCTTCCGCGTAGTGCCGCGATACGGCAATTCCAGAAGCACCGGCCAAGCCTGCGCATCCCAATCATGCGTGTCGTGCGGCGTGAACTGGAAGTGCCACTTGCGTTTCCCGGTCTCCGCATCGAGCGCTAGCAAGGAGCACGAAAATAGGTTATCCCCGCTCCGGCCGCCGCCATAAAAATCCGGCCAAGCATTCCCGGTAGCCCAGAAAAGCGTGTTCATCTCGGGATCGTACGTACCCGAAAGCCATGTCGCGCCCCCGCCGTATTCGCGATAATTTCCCCAAGTTTCCGAGCCAGGTTCGCCCTTAGCGGGAATCGTGTACGTCCGCCAAAGCTCGTCGCCAGTGGATGCCGAGAGCGCCGCCACGAACCCGCGCATGCCGGTGTCACCGCCGGACACGCCGACAATGATGCGATCCTTCAGCGCCAGCGGTGCAGACGACGCGAATATTCCATCCTCGACATCGCCATATTTCTTCTCCCATAACAACGCGCCGGTGCGACGGTCGAGAGCCACCAGGTGAACGTCTGCCGCCAGAAAGTACACGCGATCTCCCAGAATGGCCGCCCCGCGATTGACGGCTTGCTTCTTCGAGCGCGTCTCCTTGTATTCCCAAATCAGCCGGCCCGAGCTCGCGTCCAGCGCCCGCAGTTCGTTGGTGTTGGTGACGTACATCACGCCGTCGTACACGATCGGGTTGGTGCGCAATCCGGTCGCCTTCGGCATGTGATAGACCCACTTCGAAACCAGCGAACCGGCATTCTCAGGCGTAATCTGTTTCAGCGAACTATTACGTCGAGCCTGGTAATCGCCCGCATATGTGAGCCAATTGGCTCCCGGGCCCTTCAAAATATCTTCATAGAGGACCTGAGCCGGGCAGACCGCAGGCAGCGCGAGCAAAATCGCAAGTCGAAAATTGAATGTCATGGTCGTTACTTTTTCGCGGTTTCAACTGGACGAATACTCTGACGGCTTAAATAAGCCAGCACGTTTTGAAGCTCCTGAGCGCCTAGGCGCTGGCCGTAGTCGTTCGGCATGATGGAGTGCTTGCTAATCGTAATCTCGCGGATGCGGTCCATTTGCAGCAGGTGCAAATTCCCGTCCTTGTCCTGCAGTTGCAGCGAGTAGTTGGTGCGATTCCGAGCCACTCCGCGCAACGCCGTGCCGTCCTTCAAAAGCACCGTCGCGCTCTGATAACCCTGGACCGGATTCAAGTCCGGAGCAAGCACTGCATCCCTCAATTGAGTCCGCGTCCGCAGCGCGCCGATATTCGTAAGGTCGGGTCCGATCCGTCCGCCGCGCCCTTGAATCGCGTGGCACCCGCCGCACTTAGCTTTGTCCCAAAAAATCTGCTCACCAGCCTTAGAGTCGCCACCTGGACGGCCTTCCACCGCTGGTGAGGTTTCTGAGCGCAGGAACGCAATGAGCTGCCAAGCTTCGTTCTCCGACAGGTTCGCGCCAGGCATGCCTCCCCCGGGAACACCTTTCTGAATCACTTGGTAAAGAATCGGATCGGTCACTTCGTCCGAGCGGAGCCGCTCCAGCAGGTTGGGGCCGCGCCCGCCTTTTCCCTCAGCACCATGACAGGCCGCGCACCCGTTTGCGAATTGCTTGTGTCCGGCTTCGATCGCCGCTGGATCGCCGATGAAAGGATGCTTAGCCTTATCCTTATCTTCGAGCTGCCCATGCTGCGCTTGACCCTGCAGAGCGAACAGCGAGATGATCGCCAGATATCGCATACTCATGCTATTATCCGTCAAACGCGCCAGAACCACTTCTTGCGATACATGACGTACGCGATGGCGTACATTAGCAGCGTATATGCCAGCGCCCAGAGCAACGATGCGTTGATGGGTGAGCCAAGCGGAGCGAACAGCGTATCGTACAACCAACCGTGCAGGGTCGCGCTCTCTCCCGTGCCCCAGTGAATCCAGTCCAGTGTTTCGGCCAGTATTTCCGACGCCATGTAGACCGCGATCGCGTTCATCCCCATGATGAACAGCGGCTTCACGTAGCGCTGGTATCCCAAATGGTCGATCAGCCAGATGAACATGGCCAACATGACGAAATCGAGCCCGGCCATGAACAGTGCAAACGAGCTGGTCCAAAGCTTCTTATTGATCGGGAGCCAAATGTCGCACACCAACCCTATCGCGATCAGGGCGTTGCCCGCCACGAACAGCCATGCGGTGCGCTCGGCCAATTCCCGCCGGAGGCGAATAATGTGCCCAGCCATGACGCCGAGCAACGCCGTCGCGATTGCCGGAAGCGTGCTGACGATGCCCTCGGGATCCCACGTCTTCGTCGAACGATAGTTGTGCTGACCAAGCACGATCCGGTCCACATAGTGAGCGAAGTTGCCGTCAACATCCAGGCGACCGGTACCGAAACCCGGCACCGGCATCAGAGTCATGAGCAGCCAGTAGCCGGTCAGGAGAGACACGATCCAGACGATCTGTCCGCGCACCCCTGAATACAGATAAATCAAAGCCGCGATCAGGTAGCAGATTGCGATGCGCTGCAATACGCCGAGTATCCTCTGCGTGGACAGTTGAAAATGGGGATAGCCATACAGGAACAACCCCAGGGCAAACAGAATCGCGGCGCGCCGAAATACCTGTTTCACCAACCGCCCGCGAGTGACTCCGGCCGCGAGCCGGTTCGCCATGGAAAGCGTCATCGCGACTCCGACAATCCAGAGGAATGAAGGGAACACCACGTCCGTGATGGTCCAGCCGTGCCAAGCGGAATGCTGGAGAGGCCCGTAGACATGGCCACCGTCGCCAGCGTCGTTCACCAACACCATCAGCGCGATGGTGGCGCCGCGAAAAGCGTCCAGCGATACCAGCCGCTGCGGGTTACTTTCAGGAATTTGTGTCATTTTGTGGCCATGCATTGCGCTGGTCCCATTCATGATATCGGTTGCCGAGCCTACGTTAATCCCCTTAGTGGAACACAACTAAATTCTCATTGTGCGGAACGCGGCAAAAGCGCACACTCACGGTATAGATGAGCGCCGCAGCCGTTGACCTCCTGACCCATGCTGTGCAAATCCCGCCAGTACCCGAAACCGTTGAAGAGACCGGGCTTCAGGCGTCGATGATCGAACAGATCATCTTTAAACTGCTCTATTTTCGAGGAGACATTCTCGGCCGCGATCTGGCGAAGGCCATCGGCGTAAAGTTCAGTCTGATTGAAGGCCTCGTCGAGAGCCTCAAGCGGCAATACCTCCTGCAAGTTAAGCGCTCTCTCGGTCTTGGGAATAGTTCGGCCTTATTCGCTCTCTCCGAGGCCGGGCGAAACTTGGCAAGGGAATATTTGGACACGAACCAATACAGCGGTCCAGCGCCCGTGCCGCTGTACCAGTACAACTATTTCGTTCGACAGCAGCGCAGGCAAGACGGCTGGCTCACGAATCGTGCGCTCACCGAGGCTTACAGCCGAATGGTGGTGACGCCAAAGCTGCTGTCCCAGATCGGGCCGGCTGTCGGTTCCGGCAATTCTTTTCTGATCTATGGACAGCCAGGCAATGGCAAGACGTTTCTGGCCGAAGCGCTGCAAAATATCGACGACACGCCGATCTATATCCCGCACGCGCTGGAATGCCAGGGCAACATCGTGCAACTGTTCGACCCTGTTTATCATCAGCCCGTTGATCAATCCGAGCAGACGGGCGTTACGTTCGAGGCGCCGCATGACGGGCGATGGGTAAAATGTCGCCGTCCCTTCATCGTCACCGGGGGCGAACTGACGCTGGAAATGCTGGATTTGAACTACAACGGCGTGTCCAAGGTCTACGACGCACCCTACCAGCTCAAGGCGAATAACGGCATTTATCTCATCGACGATTTTGGTCGGCAGAAATGCAGTCCGACCGAGGTTTTAAACCGCTGGATCATTCCCATGGAGCGGCGCATCGATTATCTGACATTCTTAACGGGCGGAAAAATGACTGCGCCTTTCGATGCGTTTTTGATCTTTTCGACCAATCTTAAGCCCGATCAGCTCGGCGATGAAGCTTTCTTACGACGCATCCAGTACAAGATGTTGTTGCGAAGCCCCGAAACGTCCGAGTTTTTGCAAATCTTCGATCGCTTCTGCGCGGCTAAAGATCTGCCTTGTCCAACCGGTCTTGCTGCGGAGTTCGTGGAAAAGCGCTACCGGCAGACGAGGAAGCCGCTCCGGCGCTGTCATCCGCGCGACGTAATATCGCACGCGATTGACCTGATTCATTTCGAGAAGCTTCCGTTTGAGCTTACCGAAACTGTTCTGGACCGCGCGTTTGAGAGCTGTTTCACCGAGGATGTGGAGGAATAAATAGAAAGTTCGCTTCATGCTAAAATCGAACTTCAAGAGGCGCGATGCCAAATTTTGAAGACGAAGAACTAAGTCCCGAGGCTAGATCCTTGCTTACCACTCTGAGATCCAGGGGCGGCAGCATTCGAGGCGACCTCGCAAAAGACAAGGTGCTCTGGCTGTATTGGTCCGCTCGTCCGGGCGAGACCGTTGCCGCCACGACCATCAAAGAATTGCAAAAGCGCTCCCTGCTCGAACCTCATCAGGATTCATCGAACGGCACCGTTTACCGGCTTAGCGAAGCAGCTCGCAAGTAAGTTTTCTCTTTTCATTGGATTTTCACCGTCGAATCGAAGGCGACCTACGTCTAAATTGGCATGGATCCAGTTCGAGACTACACAATTAAGAATGGTTTAGGTATCCGAGTTCACACTGGAAAGTCTTGTCGGGTGATCCGATTCATTGGAAGGCAGTGGGTCGAGATAGGCACACCTTACTCTCTCCCTGTTGACCGCTCTGTCGTCATCTGGACTGAAACGGGTATTCCCGCAAGCATCCTAGCCGTCGCGCTGAGGGTCTATGAGCTGGACAACCCTGACACGCAGTTAAGAATGATTCTGACGGGAAACGTTCAGCGCGGGCGTAAGTTCAACGAAAGGAGCATGGGGCACCTATCGCTGCGCGGGTCCGGCTTTCCCTCGCCTCCTTCTTGAATCTCGGCTTGTAGAATGGCTGTATGAAGTTTGCGGCCATTCTGGTGTTGCTGGGTGCGGCTCAAACGTTCGCAGCGGTAACAGACCCCGGATATTTCGCTCGTTCCGTATACCCCATCCTGCAAAAAGCTGGCTGCTCCGGCTGCCATAACCCTGACGGAGTAGCGTCAGCGACGCGATTGCACTTCCCAGAACCCGATGCATCCGCCGACATCGTCGAACGCTTCGGAACCTCGTTGGCCATTTTAGTCGACCGCAATGCGCCGGAACAGTCGCTTTTCATAACGAAGCCAACCAGGCGGGTAGCCCATGCTGGTGGAATCCGGATCAAACCAGGCAGCGCGGAAGAAGGCGAACTGCGGGTCTGGACATCTTATCTGGCCACGCTCGCCACCTCGAGCAAGCTGGCGCTCAATACTGATTCCGATATCGCCTGCTCTCGCCCCGTCCCGGTTGTTCGCCGCCTTACGCACGCCCAATATAACAACACGGTGCGCGATCTCCTGGGCGATGACAGCCGCTTGGCTGATCAATTTCCAGCGGAAGACTTCGTCAACGGTTTTAAAAATCAGTTTCAATCCCAGAGCATCTCGCCCCTTTTGGCCGAGGCGTACAGCGCTGCCGCCGAGAAGCTTGCGCGAAACGCGTTCCGAGGAGGCGATACTCGCGGACTGATCCCTTGCAAGCCGTCGTCGGCTTCCGACTCCGTTTGCGGTGCCCAGTTCGTTCGAACATTTGGGAAGAAAGCGTTTCGCCGCCCGCTTGAAGAAGTCGAATTGAGGCGCTACTCGCGCCTGTTCGCTACAGAAGCAAGCGCCCGGAAAAGCTTCCTTTCAGCCGCCCAAATCGTGCTGGAAGCGATGCTTCAATCGCCCAATTTCCTAATGCGGACCGAAAACGGCGCGAATTCTCAGTGGACTCCTTACGAGACCGCCAGTCGGCTTTCGTATTTTCTCTGGAACACGATGCCGGATGCCGAACTGATGCGCAACGCCGAAGCAGGTGGTCTCAATGCGGCGGATGGCCTGGAAAGAACGGCGCGCCAAATGGCGGCGGACCCGCGCGCGCACCCCGCCTTCGACGAGTTCGTCACGGAATGGCTTCGTTTTGACAGACTCACCCAATCCATCAAGGACCGGCGCGCATTTCCGCTCTACACTCCCGAACTCACTCTGGCGATGGCCGAAGAGACCCGCCGTCTGGCCGCATACTTGGCCTGGAGCGGCACCAATTTCATGCAGATCTTTTCCGCCGATTACAGCTTTTTGAGCTCCGATCTGGCCAAGGTCTACAAGCTTCCTCAGCCGCCCTCCGAGTTTGCTCGCGTGGCTTTTCCTGCCGACTCAGAACGAGCGGGCATCGTGGGTCAGGGCACTTTTCTCTCCCTCACCAGCAAGCCTGAAGAGACTTCGCCCACAGCTCGCGGGCTGTTCGTTCGCGAACAATTTCTGTGCCAGGAGGTTCCGCCGCCCCCGCCGGGAGTGAACACCAACCTTCCCGCCAACTCCAAAAATGCGCCCCGCACCAATCAGGAGCGCCTGGCCCTGCACCTGTCGAACGAGAGTTGCGCGGGCTGTCATAACCTCATAGACCCGATTGGCTTCGGTTTGGAAAAATTCGACGCCATCGGTCAGCGCCGCGACAAACTTGCAGTTCATTTCGAGCCGGGCCACGGGGAGAAGGGCAAGTCCGAGACCCTCGAAGTGCCTCTCCAGGCCGAAGGAAACATTGCAGGGGTGGCCGATTCTCAATTCAATTCGCCTCGCGGTCTCGGCTTAGTGCTGGCGCGCACTCCGCAATGTCAGGAATGCGTTGTCAAGCAACTTTTCCGCTACGCCGCGGGCCGGCGCGAGACTCCGTCGGACCGCGCTGTGATCAAGGCCAGCTTCGCCGATTTTCGCGATTCCGGGTTCCGATTTCAGGATTTGATGGTCGCTTTGGTAAAGTGGAGTGTGTTCCCTCCCGGGAGGTCGGCAACGAATGGCGGCAGTTGTAACTAAGAACCGGGCTGTTTCCAGGCGTCTTTTCTTGAAGGGCCTAACGGCTCTTTCGCAAAGCCGCGTATGGGTCGGCTTGCCGCCGCTCGCGGCGATGTTCAACAGCATCGGTTCGGCCTATGCGACGGGAGTCGCGGAACGGCCCACGCGATTCGTCCTCTGGTTCAATGGCAACGGGATCCCGGAGAAGTATTGGATACCCGTCGAGACCGGGTCGGAGTACACGCTCACGCCCTGCCTCTCGCCTCTGGCCCCTTTCCGGGACGACATGCACGTGATCACGGGCCTCGACAATCCTGCAGCCCGTTTGCCTGGACCCGGAAACGATCATCATCGGTCCATGAGCGCCTTAATGAGCGGGAGCCAATTCACCGGTCGAGGTGCTGGGGCGGCCTCCATCGATCAGGTAATCGCCAGCCGCTTGACTGGAGATTATCGCTTCCGATCGCTGCAGATAGGCGTGTCGCAGGAGTCGTTCGGGGAGAGCGTTCAGCGCAATATGAGCTGGGCCGGCCGTGATCGCGCGCTGCCTCCCGAGATGCTGCCCTACAAACTGTTTGATCGCCTATTCGGGGCCCGCGATTTGGGTTGGATCAACCGTAAGCGCAGCATTCTCGACGCGGTCGGAGCCGACGCAGGCGCACTGAAGCAAGCGTTGGGCAAAGAAGATCAGACCCGCGTCGACGAGCATCTCGCCTCCATTCGCGATGTAGAGCGCGGGATCGCGAGCCTTCCGCCGGAATATCACCGCGTCGATCCTCCCGAGGCCGAGGGCGATATGAAGGATTGGCCGCGCATCGCCAAGCTCCAAAGCGATCTTTTGGTACACGCGCTGGCTTCGGGCCAGACTCGCGTGGCTTCGTACATGCTCACGAAGTGCCAGGGACTGACTCGCTTTCCTTGGCTCGGCTATACCGCCGCCCGGCACCACGATTACACGCATCGCGACGGGGCTGCTCCCGGAGCCGACGGACCGAACGGACAACGAATCATGCGCGACATCTGCCGCTGGCACGCGGAAGAATTCGCCTATCTGCTGGCGAAACTGAAGTCGACTCCGGAAGGGGACGGCAACTTGTTGGATAGAACTTGCCTCGTCTACGTTCACGAGCACGCCGAAGCCAACGAACATAAGAACAACGGCATGTCGCTCATCGTAGCGGGCCATGCAGGCGGACTTAAGACTGGCTGCCACACTCGTACCACGGGAGCGGTTGCCGATCTTTACTTGGCCGCTGCGAAAAAGGCCTTGGGTGTTGATCTGCCCAGCTTCCCCAGCGCCAGCGAGCCCATTCGCGACATCTTTGCCTGATGAAGCGGGAGGAGAAATATGACGGTAGATGAACGGCTGGATGCACTGGCCGAAAACACGAACCTGCTATCTCAACGTGTTGAAGAGAATCTCTGGAATATAGAAGCGAACGGCTACGACTTAGCCAGAGACGATGATCGCATTCGCGCGTATTTGCACCTTCCTGAGAATCTGGAGCCCCAACCAGCCGAACTAGAGGACAAAGGCGAAACCGGATCCAGGTAAAATGCACGATTGGGTCTCTCCATCGTCTTCGGTCTGCTTGCCGCCTTCCTGATTATCGGCGCCATCTCGGCGCGCAAGGCCAAAGGCGGCACTGATGCGGACTTGATCGTGGCCGGACGGTCCATGCCTCTGTGGATCGCTCTGCTCACGATGACGGCAACCTGGGTAGATGGCGGCTATCTGCTTGGGACTGCCGAGGGCGCGTTCAAGTCGAACCTCGCCTTGGGTGCCCAGGGCGGACTCTGTTTTGGCATCAGCCTTATCCTAGGTGGTCTCTTCTTCGCCCGCCGGATGCGGCAACTGCGATTCACCACCCTGATCGATCCTTTCGAAGCGAGATACGGCAAACATTGGGCTGCCGTTCTCTTCATTCCCGCCATGCTGGCCGAGGTGTTTTGGAGCGCCGAGCTTTTGGTGGCGGCGGGGTCGAGTTTTGGAGTACTGCTCGGCGTGAACCTGACACTGGCGATCCTACTGTCGGCATTGGTAGTCACGGTTTACACCGCTATGGGCGGATTATGGTCGGTCACATTGACCGACGTGTTTCAGCTTGGCCTGGTCGCGCTCGGCCTCGCGATCGCTCTTCCGTTCATCCTGAGGGCGGCCGGCGGTTTGGACGCCAGTTTCCTGCATTACGTGGCAGCCCGACCCACGGGAGGGACCCTGATCCCGCCGGCGAACCCGACGCCTCCTTGGACTTTGCCGACCATTGTGAACTGGTGGGATGTCAGCATCATGCTCGCGCTAGGAGGGATCCCTTGGAACTGCTATTTCCAGCGCGTGCTTTCCTGCAAGACTCCTACGCATGCGCAATGGATGTCGATCCTGTCCGGCCTGCTCACGATGTCTTTCATGGTTCCTCCCCTGCTGATCGGGATGGCCGCATTCTCTTATTCGTGGCCTGCCGAACTGCTGGCGCGCCTGCAGGCCGAGCCATCGGACGCCTTGCCGCTGATCCTCAAGCAGGCCACTCCGCGCTGGGTGGCTCTGCTAGGCCTTGCCGCGATCATCGCTGCCGTCACCTCCAGCTTTAGCGCCTCAATTCTATCGGCCGCATCCATGTTTAGCTGGAACTGCTGCAAGCGGCTGATCCGGCCTGGAATCTCAACGCGCAACATGAAGCGAGTGATCAGAGTGTCGATCGTGTTGCTGGGAGCGGGCGCGCTCGCGATGGCGCTAAAGGCCCAGAGCGTCCAGGCGCTATGGTTCTTCACGAGCGACCTAGTGTTCGTGTTGCTGTTCCCCCAGCTTGTCTGCGCGTTATTCGACAAGAAATCGAACCGGATCGGGTCCATGGTTGCCTTTGCGGTTTCGCTGGTTCTGAGACTGGGGGGCGGCGAACCGTTATTAGGGCTGAAGCCGATGCTGGCGTATCCTGCGTGGTTTGCGGGCGTGATCCCGGGCTCGCCTGGGGAGTGGTATGACCCGGGCGGGGCGCTCCTGTTTCCTTTTAAAACGACGGCGGCGTTAGCTGGATTGATTCTGCTGCCTGTCGTGTCCAGACTGACGGGCCGCTTCGAAGCGCCTCGCGAGCTGGTGAATCCGGAATGAAACGCGGACAGGTGCTAGCCTGGGCGGTCCACTCATTCACCGCTCTCGGTCTGGTTGCAGCAGCGTTTATCGCGGTCTTGATCGTGCGCGGCGATGCTGACGCATTTCGGGAGAGCTTCGCCCTCATGTTCGCCGCCACACTGATCGATGCCGTGGATGGATGGTTGGCTCGGAAGGCTCGGGTGAAGGAAATACTCCCAGGATTCGACGGCCGCCGACTGGACGATCTGATCGATTTTCTGACCTACACATGTTTGCCGCTGCTGTTGATCTGGCGGTCGAGGCTTGTGCCCGAGGGCTGCGAACCTCTGCTTTTATGTCCCCTGCTGGCCAGCGTGTACGGATTCTCTCAAGTGGATGCCAAGACGAGCGATGGCTATTTCCTGGGGTTTCCATCGTATTGGAACATTGTTGCCTTTTATCTGTACTACCTACAGTGGCCACCTTGGGTGAATCTCGGGATTCTGCTGCTCCTGGCCGTGCTGACTTTTGTCCCGTGGTGTTACCTCTACTCGACCCAGCCGGGCCGCCTCAATCGGGTGACAAATATTCTTGCGGCGCTCTGGGTTGTGATGCTGGTCTTGATTCTGAGTGTCCAACCTGAAAAAGCGAACCCATTGGTGAATCTATCGATGGTGTTCCCGGCTTACTACCTGGGGACCTCCTGGTGGGTGACAGCAAGGAGGCGAAGCTAGTGACGGGTTACCACGACCGACCGCCATGCCGTATTTCCAGCCGCATCGTGAGCTCGAATCGTAACGGTATTCGTGCCTACATATAGGGGAATTGCCGCTGCACGCCAGTTGTCGGTCCCGGCGCAGGTTCCGCTGTCTCCGTTTGACGTGCTCCACGTCACTGATGTAATCCCAACGTTGTCCTTTGCCGTCCCGCTAAACGCGATCGTACTGTATGAGGTGCTGAGCGTCACCGTCGAAGGCGAGACGATGGCCAGCGACGGCGGAGTAGTATCGTTCGATGGAGTTGCCGTAGCTGCGTACTGAATTGTAATCGCCATACTGGCGCTAGTTCCGGATTGTGAATAAGCAGTGATGGTTAGAGCGTTGGGTCCGGGACTCAAAGCGATTGGCCCTATGGTCCAATTGAGCGTGCCCGAGGCTTGTCCGCTTCGGCCTTGGGAAGAGCTCCACGCCACGCGAGCGATTCCCGTCGCATCGGAGGCAATTCCCGAGATCGTTATGGTTGGCGACGAACTCGATAGTGGCGAAGTAACTTGAAGGAGCGGCATCAGCGGTGCCTGGGCCGCCAATTGGCGCACAATCGTGAGCGTGCGGCTCGCCGTCGCCTTCAGGCTATCGGTGGCCGTCACCAGGATTGTATTCAGACCGGGGCTTAAAGGGATCCCTGCAACACTCCATGCAGTAGACCCGCTCGCGTTGCCCGAGACCCCGCCCTGCAACGCCCATCTTACCTGCACGCTTCCGGAACCTCCCGAAGTGTTCCCGCTTAGGCCGACAGAGACCAGGGTAGTGGTGGCGGGAGTGTCCTGAACGGTCAAGGCGAGCGGTGCCGGGACCGGGACGATTGGCGTAGTTCCTGACGTGGCATCCTGCGGCAAGTAAAGGGTCAGAATCGCAGTAATATCTTCCTGGGTCAGCCCTGTTGTCCGGCGATAGTAGGGGTACATTACTGCCCCGGGCTTATCCGAATGGCCCAGGCCAAGAGCGTGTCCCGTTTCATGCAAAGCCACGCTGAACAGATCTGTGTCCAAACCTACGTGCCAGTTTTCATCGGCATCGAAATGGAGGTCTCCTGCGATAGGCTCCGCGTTGGTGGGATAGGGATAGAAGGTGTGGGCCAGCACTCCGCCTTGACCATCGAAAGGATAGGGATCGCCATGAGGCCCGCTTCCAAACAGCACAGTCAACGTCCGATTCGCCTTAAGATCCGCCGAAGGCGTAAACGTCAGCTTGGCCACCCTCGCCCACTCATTGAAAGCCCGAACGATTTCAGCCCTCGCTGCATCTGCTGCAATCTTCTCCGTCACCGACTGAAAAGCATAGTTAAGATCCGCTCCGTTCAGTCCAGGTCCGCCCCATCCGTAACCGACTCTGGCGACCGATTGGCCGATCTGGCCCTGGTCGGTCAAAGCGCCTGCGCAAGCATTCAGCGCGAGCCCTTGCACGAGTTCAGGAGCAGCGGGGAAAATATAAGAGACCTCGTCCCATTGGGCCAAAGCAATGATGGCATCCTGAGTTCCCGAGACTAACAAGTGGTGATCCAAGAGATCCGGATTGTCCTGAATCTGGAGCAGATTATCCAGCACGATCCCGCGCGCTTGACCCATGTCCACGTCAGGATAGAATTCAACCAGCGCAAATGCTGAATCTCCCGCATCGGCCAATTCTGCACTGAGCTTTTCCCCAGGCTCAATCGGAGCGATGGAAGATAGCCCGATCCCCTCGGACGTAAAATCGTCAGCCGCTGTAACGATATACGAGTGGTCGGGGACGTATTGAATCACGCGCGCGCCGTGTTCAGCCAATCGAGCGAGTTGAGCCGGCTCGGCCCCGCTTTCAAACCGTACAAGCAAGTGGCGAGTCATGCCGCGCCGCCGATTTGAAAGCTGATGGCTGGACTGCGCGCGACTCGTAGATAGGTGAGGCTTCAACCGCAATGCGGGCTGGGCCGTTAAGAGTTGGCCAAGCAGAAGAAAAATCCAAACTAGACGCATCGGGCGCATGAACTACTGATCGGCTTTTGAATGAGAATTATTAGACGGGAAAGCACTCTATCCACGGAGCCTATTCCCGTGCTAGTTCGCCTTATTTTCTTAACCACTTGTTTTCTACTGTCTGGCGCCGACCAGCCAGGTTCCATAATCGACACTCTGGCAGGCACCGGATTTGTGGGGGATGGGAGCGCGGCCGTTTCGGCAATTCTGAGCCAACCCGAAGGACTAGCAATAGATGCGGACGGCAACCTTTATCTCGCCGATGCGGACGACAGCCGCGTTCGCAAGATCCTGCCGAGCGGCGTGATTCAGACTGTGGTGGGAACCGGAACCGCGGGCTTTTCCGGCGACAACGGACCTGGCGTCAAGGCGCAGTTGGACCATCCTTACGGGTTAGCGATTGACCTGTCCGGCAACCTGTACATCGCCGATCTGGGAAACTCGCGGATCCGCAAACTGTCAACCGACGGCCAAATCAGCACCGTCGCAGGAGGTGGTTCCACCGTCCCGAGTGCAGCCACGGACGGCTTGCAAGCACTAAGCATGAAACTGAACGCACCTCGCAACGTGGCCGTGGATCGCGCCGGCACTTTGTATCTGTCCGACTTCGGAGCACACCAAGTCTACCGGGTGGGATCGTCAGGCATCTTCACTACAGTCGCCGGAACTGGAAAGAGCGGGTTCTCAGGCGACAACGCGACAGCAAAACTAGCGCAACTATCGTCCCCCGCAGGACTTGCCATCGATTCCAGCGGCAATCTCTATATCGCCGATAGCGGCAATAACCGCATCCGGAAAGTCTCACAGGGAGGCATCGCGTCGATTTTTACGGTCATCGGGCCCACCGGACTCGCCGTCAATTCCGCTGATACGCTATACATCGCCGCATCAGCCTATTTTGGAACTACTGTGCATGCGTTGGGGTCTGGAATCGCAGCGCGTGATGTCACCGCTGATTCGGCGGGCAACCTGTACTTGAGCGCTAATAACTTCGTCCGGAAAATTGCCGCGGATGGCTCTGTGACGACCAAGGCAGGCAGCGGCGCGGCGCGATATTATGGCGGCGATGGAGGCCCGGCCAACGCCTCCCGAATGCACAATCCATGGGGTATCGCTCGTGACGATCTTGGCAATGTTTACATAGCCGATTCGGATAATCATCGCATTCGCAAAATCGCGACCAACGGCGTAATGACAACCTTCGCAGGCACCGGCGAGTCAGGTGCATCGCTGACAAGCGGAGTGGCCCTGCTCGCGCAATTGAACGGTCCGAGAGGTGTCGCGCTTGACTCGGTTCGCAACCTGTATGTGGCCGACAGCGGTAACAATCGAGTGTGCAAGATCACTCCGGGTGGGGCGATTTCCGTATTGATCGACAAGCTGAGTGACCCCGAGTCAATAATTATCGACTCGAACGATGCTGTCGTCATCGCCGATACGGGAAACAACCGCGTCTTGAAGCTGACCTCGGCGGGAATACTAAGCACGGTGACTCAAGCGGTGAAGCCGGCGGGAGTCGCGTTCGATCAAGCAGGAACCCTCTTCATCAGCGAGGACATCCGTGTGTCGAAGATGTCGCCCGGAGCCGCCCTGATCACAGTGCTCGATGGATTGAAGAACCCGCGCGGACTGGCCATAACCGCTGCAGGCGACCTGTTAGTAGCCGAGGCGGGCGCGCACCGGGTGCGGATGGTCGGATCCACAGGCAGCGTTATCACCATTGCTGGCACTGGCAGCGCTGGATTTTCGGGGGATGGCGGACCGGGAGCGGCAGCGCAGCTCAATGCGCCTTCTGGACTGGCCCTGGAATCCTCCGGGAACGTTTTGATCTCGGATACGGGCAATCAGCGGGTTCGAACGCTCACAGCACCGGCACCGGGGACAATCGCCGCGCCGCTCACGCAAGTATCGCTTGTAAACGCCGCCTCTCTTACAGCCGGACCGGTCGCTCCCGAGGAGATCATCACCATTTTCGGATCGGGATTCGATCCCAAGCAGACGCAGGTTTTCTTCGATGGAGAGGCGGCCACACTGTTTTATGCCGGCGCAACGCAGCTCAATGCGCTGGTTCCGGGAGATCTCAAGCCGGGTGCCAATTCAAGTCTGTCAATCCAGGTGAACGGCGCGCAGGTGGTCGAAACTCTGGTGTCCGTGGTTACGGCGGCTCCTGCTTTCTTCGTCGCTAGGCAAGGGACCGGGCAGGCAGCGGCGCTCAATGAAGACGGGTCCTTCAACTCCACCGATACCGCTGCCGCAAGGGGCACGATTATCAGTTTGTTCGGCACCGGGTGGCTCGCGAACTCGGGTGCGATCACGCTCACGATCGGCGGGTATGCCGCGGAAATACTGTTCGCGGGCAACGCCCCCGGTTTTGCTGGGCTCAAACAGATTAACGCTAAGATCCCAAGCGGGTTCCTGTCGCCTGGTAATCAGCCCGTGGTGCTGAGAATTGGGGGCGCGTCGAGCCAGCCTGGGGTGACGCTTGCGATCAGATAGATGGTGAGTGATCAACTAGCGGATGTTGCTGTATAATTTAGTGAGCATGGCGCTATCGTCTAACGGTTAGGACGGAGCCCTCTCAAGGCTTAAATACGGGTTCGATTCCCGTTAGCGCTACCAATTGTCCTGTAGTTTCAATAGCTTACAATCCTGATTTGTGCCTAACATCAAACGCGTATCACACCGAGTTGGTTGTGAGCCGTTAACCGCTCTGTTTGCATCGACTACACGCCCAGCAGGCTGCGTACACGGGCATGTTGAGTTGAATGACGCTATCAGGCGTGATCATCGTGAAGAAACTGCGCTGTCTTAATTAACTGCGGGCCGAAGAAGAGATCGACATCTGTGGGGTGAGTTAAGCGTCCATTTCGGCGCCAGCACGGCGGGTTCCCGCGCGCCCCTCCTCAACCTCGAAGGAAACGCCAATCGCCGCCTCCCGTGTCGCTCGTCGCCTGTAGATTTCCGCCGGATTGTAAACGGACCTTTCGAGCGACACAATGGGTCCCTGCAACGGCGCTTCGCGGGAGAGATCCTCTTTCCAACTGGGAAGGGCTGTTCTCAAACAAAAATCGGTTCCGACCCGGCGCGGCCTCTCTCCGAGTGACGCGTGATCCGGACAGAATCGGTGTGCACATGCCGACTTTTGGTTACCTATCGGATTTCAGATGGCCGAGAAGCCGTCGTCGACAGACAACTCCACTCCATTCACGTAGCTCGAATCGTCTGAAGCAAGAAACAGCGCGACCGCCGCAATTTCCTCAGGACGACCCATCTTTCCCCGCGGGATCAGGGATTCGAACATCTGCCTCGTCTCCTTGTCCATTGGTGCTGCATCCGGTGTGCCGATCGGCCCCGGGCTCAGCACATTCACCCGGATATTCCTGGGGTCACTGCATATGTGGTATCGGTCTCGATGGGTCAGGGCCTGGGGCTCGCGTCCATCTCGGAGGCCCGCGCCAGGGCTTGGGTGTCGATATACTCCCGGATCTTCGCCACCTTGCCAATTCGAACGGTGATGGCGAAGACCCAGTCGTCCTTGAACGGCTTATTCGTGGCTATGATTCTCCCCGTAGCGACGCCGACGACCAGAATCCGGTCTCCCTGCGCTATGAACTCGGGGGGCTCTGGGAAGGAAGTTTCCACCGTTTCGTTAGCCTTCTGAAGTAAATTCTCCAATCCCGCGTGGCCGCGGTGCGTGCCGGCCAGCGGCCAGTCCTCGCCCGGAATGATCCACTCAATATCTTCGGCAGACAACGCCAGCAAACCTTGATTATCGCGGCGGCCCATTGCTGCAAAGAAATCTTTCACAACCTGGACATTCTTTTCGATGCTCATCGAAATCTCTCCTTTTTCCTTACATCAAATATGTCCGATCTAATCGGACATTTCGGACCAACCTTCTCGGGCCAAATCACACGTCGCAGATCGATTACTGCTACTTCTTGAACAGATCCTGGAAGACGAGCTGACCCCAAGTGCGGCCGCGTGCGTGCACCAGCGCGCCACCCTCGTTTAGCTTCCCCAGATTGACGGGTGCGAACCCGAGTTGTTTGGCCAAATCCGCCACGGGAGCGATCGCGTCCTCGTCGTCGCTCGAGAGAAAGACGACCCGATGGCCCCCCTCGACGATCGGATCGGTAGCCAGGGTGGCCGCAATCAGGTGATTAAAGCCTTTCACGAACTTAGCACCGGTGAAAGACTTCGCAGTGAAGGCGGAGGACGGGAGACCGTCCAGCTCCTCAAGTGGAACTAACGCGTTCATCGCGTCGATGACCGTCTTGCCTTTCCAGCTCGGCAGGGCCTTCGCAACCTCGCGATGTTCCCCGAACGGGACCGCCAAGATGATTGTGTCGGCCTCGAGTGCATCGCGCAGCGACTTGGCGGCGACCGTCGGTCCAATCGCCCGAGCCTGCGGTGCCAAAGCTTCAGGCGGCCGGCGGCTCGCGACGGTTACTTCGATGTTTTTACGGGCGAAGGCGTGGGCGAGAGCCTGGCCTATCTTGCCGAATCCTACAATCGCATAGCTCATAATGTTTCTCCGATCTGTGTTGATATTGATTCCCCAGCTTCGACGGCGCGGGTTATACGTTCCGTTGTGTGGCGACCTTCGCGTAGACCTCCCGCCGTGAACGAATTTCGCGGAGCCCGGAAGGTCAGCCACTCACCGAGATCCGCCGATTCAGATTGCCGACAAGCCGCCGTCGACGGACAACTCCACCCCATTCACGAAGCTCGAATCGTCTGAAGCAAGAAACAGCGCGACCGTCGCGATTTCCTCAGGTTGACCCATCTTTCCCCGCGGGATCAGGGATTCGAACATCTCCTTCGCCTCCTTGGAGAGAACTTCTTCCTGCATCGGTGTGGCGATCGGCCCCGGGCCCAGCACGTTCACCCGGATATTCCTGCCCTTCAGTTCGTTGAGCCACGTGCGTGCGAACGAGCGCAAGGCCGCCTTGCTCGCCGCATACACGCCGAAACCAGGAAAACCCTTCACCGAAGCAACTGATCCGGTCATGATGATCGATCCACCGTCGTTGAACAGCGGCAACGCCTTCTGAACCGTAAACAGCGTTCCGCGCGTATTCAGGCCGAAGGTCGCATCGAAGTGCTGCTCGGTAATTTCGCCTAGTGGTACGGCTTCGCCCCTGCCCGCGCTCGCGAACAGGATGTCGATCTTGCCCTTTTCCCGCGTCACTGTATCGAACAGGCGGTCGAGGTCGTCGAGATTGGCCGCGTCGCCGCGCACGCCGGTCACGTTCCGGCCAATCAACTTGACGGCCTCATCGAGCTGCTCCTGCTTCCTACCCGTGATGAAAACGTAGGCACCTTCTTCAACGAACAGCATGGCGCTCGCCAGCGCCATGCCGCTCGATCCTCCCGTGACGACTGCAATCTTACCCTCTAGCTTTGCCATAATTACTCCCTTCGTTAGTTCTGTAGCGTTGACTACAGTAGAATCGACTTCCAGGCAATAGATTCCGTTGGAGGTGGACGAAAACTGCTCGCACGTCCAATTTTTTTGTCTATTCGTCCAAATTGGGAGGCTACATTGGATCCGATAACAGACATCTTCAGAACGATGCACGTAACCGCTTTCGGTCAGCACAGGCTCGAAGCTACAGCCCCGTGGGGCTTGACACAGGAGAAACAGACCGAAGAAAAAGTCACGTCTTCCGGCAAAAAGATTTCATCCACGGATTTGGCGCACTTCGCCATGCTTTCGCGCGGCAACTGCTGGTTGAGTGTGGAAAGGGTTCCGGAGCCGATTCCCCTCACCGGTGGTGATTGCATTTTGCTGGCCCGGGGGACTTCGATCGTCATGCGCGACAGCCTGCGAACACGTCCGGAGAGGAGTTTCCGCGAGATCGCGTCCAGGGACAACAGCAATGTCGCTCATTATGGAGGTGGTGGCGCGCCGACAACAATCGTCTGTGGATCCTTGCGTTTCGATCGCGCCAGCCTGAAGCCGATCACTCTGTTATTGCCGAGTTTCATATTGATCAAGGCCGATCAGCCCCACACACTTGCTCTTCACAACACAATGCAGGCGCTGGCGTCAGAAATGGAAGAACAGGCGCCCGGATCTAACGTAGTCGCAACTCGGCTCGCCGAGGTTCTTTTCATCCAGGCACTCCGCGCGCACATCGCGTCGGTAGAGGGTTGGCGCAACAAAGGATGGCTTCGTGCAATCTTCGATCCGCAAATCGGCACTGCTTTGAGTGCTATTCACGACAGTGTGAATACCCCTTGGACGGTCGGATCCCTGGCCGCAACGGCGGGCATGTCTCGCTCCGCATTCGCAGCTCGTTTTAAAGAGCTACTTGGACAAACGCCGCTGGAATATGTGACCGAGTGGAGGATGCAGAAGGCGATGCAGTTACTACAACAGCGTGACAAGAAGCACCTAGACGTTGCTCGGTTGGTCGGTTACGAGTCCGACGCTGCGTTCAGTAAGGCGTTCAAGCGAGTTGTCGGGGCTAACCCTGGTGAATACCTCAAACGTGGTATTTGAAGACCAGGGTCATGCCGAATGGCGGAAGCTTTTTGAAGCGGAGGATTCTGACTTTGGCGGCGGGGCCTAGTCTAGGTGCCATGGAAGTGTGTTCTTCCACTGAAATGGGTGCCCCAGGTGCCTCGCATTTGGGAACGGGAGACCACGGACCCAAAACCGACCGAAGCAGACCACGATCAGTCCCGGTAAACGCGCTTGTGACCGGCTATGAACCGCTCTGGCCGGATCGTCGGCCGCTCGGAGGATGGCCCAGACGGGCGGGTGGGGCGATTCGCCCTTTCCTGTCGCGAAATCCCCTTCTCACTAGCAACTTGCTAGCCGACGTGCGATGCGGATGGGCAATACGAGAAAAACCGAATTTCTGCCTTCGACTGAAAAGCCGTTCCAAACGATTCGAACACTTGATGAGAAACCAATATGTAAGCCAGTCGGCCCGACCATGACGCGGAACAGGTCCTCGATTTTCAGGGGCTGGACGGCGACGGGACAGAGTCAGAAAGCATCTGAGACTGAGGGTCTACTTCAAGCAAAAACATCACACCGACCTCACACGCCATGAGCCTGTGGGCGGTTTTTGGGGCTTTTCGCGAACAGGCAGCATGAAGAATCAACCACTTGGACCGAACTCCACTGAGCAGGACTGGCCAGTAACTCTTTCGATTCCCGTTAGCGCTACCATGTTTTCATAGACTTACGGGCGATGCGCCGGGGTAAATCGGCATGTTCTAGAGGATGAAAGAGCCTTACGAAAGGAGAAAGCGAACTCCATCTTGACCCCGAGTCTTGCGGGTGACGCCGCGAGGTTTCAGTCGAAGCGTAGTAGACAGGGGCATCGGTGGGCCGGGCTATTGAGCTTCGAAGAGGGATAGATCAGGGACGCCGACCGTATCCTCAAGCGGGAAGGCAACACGGCATGTCGCGTTATCGCGAGTGGCCGGCCCTGCGTAGTCTGAGAACCTGCGCACGCAGAGAAACAACATGCACGAGAACCGGGAGACCTCTGAAACTTCTTGGCTCAACCAGAGCCGAGACCGGTCCGAAAAGGCTATGTGCCGCACAGCGGACAGGCATGTTTTCAGAGGAGTCGGACTGCGCCATGTACCTGTGAACCTGTCGAACAAAGAAGAGCAATCTTCCACGGAGATAGGGGAGGGAAGGGCGCAGACCAAGGAGAACATCGGTCCGTCCAAGCGTAAGCATACGCTAGGATATGCGCCATAAAAAAGAGACTCAAGGCTTCTCTACTTTTCGTCGTGCACCCCTTGCAATCCATATCTTGACGCCTCATGCCCAACCGGATAATCACTCTGCTGTGCGATACTCCGGCCAAATCCATCCCGCTACCGCGCTACTGGGTACACGTTGCAAATGTGTCGATACTGGTACGGTGTGAACGAAGCGTGATCAAACCGCGAAAATGGCAACAACTGCAGTCACAGGCAGTTTGCTCCTTCGATCTTCAGTTCAGTCCGCTCTCCTCCCCTTCCAAGGTGATGGTGGTGTCCTGAATGGATAGAGAATCATTTGTTGTCTCGTGATTGGTAAGACAACAAAGAACAGGCAGCGACAATCGCGCGCATAGCTGGCGTCGGTGGTTCGATTCCGTTCCTGGCCACCACATTTCCGTTCTCCTGTGCATTATCCTTTTTCGCGAAAGTGTATTGGGCGATTTCGTTCAGCATTTAGAGTCGCATTGTCCGGCAATTTACGAACCATTTTCACAATAATGTTACCTTTGTAAGCGTGAGGTAGTGCAGAAGTGGGAAAGAGCCCTTGGTATGCAGTCCGGGTCGCGCCACGCACCGAGTCTCGCGTTTCGGAGCAGCTTTCACTCAGAGGATTCGAGGTGCTCGTGCCAACGCATCGTGTGAGACGGCGGTGGTCCGACAGAACCATTGACGTGGATGAGGCGTTGTTTTCCGGTTATCTGTTCTGCCGCTTCGATCCATTGCAATGGCTTCGAATCGTGGACACCCCCGGAGTTCTCCAGGTGCTCGGCGTCGGGAAGAATCCAGTTGCGGTCGACGAGGCCGAGATCGAGACAATCCTGGCGATGATAGCCTCCAGAATTGTATTTACGTCCTGGCCGTATCTTAGCGCAGGCCAGAAAATACGACTCGAGGCCGGACCCTTGGCGGGCGTTGAAGGTGTAATCGTCACCTCGAAAACTGGCAGCCTCCGGGTGGTAGTGTCAGTGAGCCTTCTACAGCGGTCGGTGGCGGCGGTAGTAGATCGGGGCTGGATTGGCCTCGCCGGGTAGTCAATTTTGAGAAATGCGATCCACTGCTGAATTGATACACTTGCTTAAAGGGTTTAATTAATGTTGTGCCCGCAATGCAAGGCCGAGAGTGCGCGCCGCTCCCCTCGTCATGGTGCGTTTGAAAGGCTGGCGAGCATAGTACGATACTATCCTTATCGTTGCCCCAAGTGTAAGCATCGCTTTCTGCACAGCCGCTCTGCGGATATCGAAGCCCCCTCATTGGAACACAAATCGACCGAACGGGAAATTCGCGCTACCCAAAACGTAAAGACCTGGCGTCGCAAACGGCGAGATCTCTTCATCTATGGAACTGCCCTGTTGATTTTTATCGTCTTTCTGTATTTCATCACTCGCGAGGAGCTCAGGCCGAGCGACGGAGCCGAAATGCGTCCATCTTCGGCCTCCGAAAGGAGCTGATAGTCACTCAGAGCGCAGCGTTCCTTGTAGCCACGCCCCCAATTTACGGCCTGCTCGCTGCGGGAGCACTGCTGAACGTTCCGGCCCTCGCCAAACCAATGACACTTCCGGCAGCGGCCACGCCACCGCCTATGGCAATCGCGGTCGTCATGCTAACTCCTGCAATGGCGCTGCTTGAAACACCCGCGGTAGCGACGACTGCGCCTGGGGTTGCAGCCGCTAAGGCCGCGAGTGCCAGCTTCGTCGCGGTCACCTGTACGACGAGAGAAGCACCGCCCGCCGGCGTGGTGCCCGGAATAATATCGCCCCCCACCTCAACCGTTTTACCCGAGTACTTCGCCAAATCGGCCCCCCGCAATTCCGCGGTGACGTGTGCAGTTTTATCCGTTAAATAGAATCTGCCGTCACGGACCTCAAGCACACCTGTCATGTTCGTTGAAGTCATGATCCCGGATTTGGGTTCGAAATCCACCGCCATGCCCGCGTTTAATCGAGCAATGAGAAGGCCTGCTCCATTGTGTACTTCGATGGATCCGGCGTGAGCCGCCACGGAAATGTGATTTGGACCCGGCATCTCAACTTGCAACAGTGAATTTTTCGACGTCGAAGAGATCTGCAAGGTCGCGGCTTCAATCACATGGTTTGCATCCCTAACTAAGCTCGTCCCTTTCTCCAGAACACTGCGACCGTGATACAACTTCACAATCGAATTGGGCGACAGCGTGATCTGCTCACGGCCCAGTTGCACGACAGCGCGCGCCGAGATTGTCTCTATCAGGTTCCCGTCAAACGCAGTCGCATTTCCACTAATTGTGGAGCCGTCAACACGGAATTCTCCCGTCGATTGAATCGTTCCAAGAGACACAGGAGCCGCGCTCGCCAGGCAGGCGCTTAATATGCTTGAAATTACTGACTTGTACATCACTCTGATTTCCAGTATAGTTTGAATAACGATAATTGCAATATTAATAATAGCCCTACTCTCACTTAGACCCTTGAATACAATGGGATATATACTCACATTTCTATAATTAGAGAGCACAAGCTGCCGGTGAAGAGCTTCGGCGCGGTTGATTCGCCGGCAAGGGCCCGGGTACGGTCGTTAGTAAGCGCTTCAACTAACGTCGCGCTGATTGGTGGGTTCGTCGTGGCCGCAGCCTGGTCTGTTCGCCTCGCATCTTCCGATTATTTCTATCGGCAGGAAACGATTCGCGCTACAGAGACAGCAATCGCATATACCCCCGGACAAGCCGAGGCCTACCTCCGGCTCGCAATCCTCGAACCCGATAGGAATAGCCGGCGAGCCATGGAAGCTTTACAGCAGGCTCTCGCTCTGAATCCCTCCGACGGACCCTCCTGGATCGAACTCGGGCTTCGGCATGAAGCCGGAGGCGAGTTGACTTCGGCCGAACGCTGCTTCCTGCGGGCCGCTCGCGAAGATAAGCAGTACCTGCCTCGATGGACCCTCGCCAATTTCTACCTTCGGCGCAATGACAACGCTCGATTTTGGGCTTGGGCCAAGGAATCGGCAGCCGTCGTTTACGGCGACCCGCGCTCGCTGTTCCGTCTCTGCGGAAAGGTGGCCGAAGATGGCAACTTGATCGATCGGCTCCAGATCGCGCGGCCGGACGTTCGCGCGCAGTACTTGGCCTATATACTCAGCTTGAACCAGATCGGCTTGTTGGGTCCCTCAAGCCGTCGCCTGCTTCAAGACACTCGGGAATCGGACGTCGCGGTCCTGCTCCAGGTGTGCGACCGCCTGCTCGACAACCAGCGCACTAACGATGGCCTCGAAATCTGGAACCGCCTCGCCGCCTCGCACCGGATTCCATCCGGCCCTGTGGCTGCCGCAAGCGGAACCGTATTGACGAATGGGAATTTTGCGAGTCAGCCCACCTCGCACGGGATTGACTGGCGATTACGGCAAGTCGTTGGAGTGATTTCGTCTTTCGAGGAAGATCCGCCAGGTCTTCGCATCACGTTTTCCGGACGCCAAGAGGAGCGCTCTGAGCCGCTGATGCAACTCGCGCCGGTTCAAGGGAACACCACCTACCGGCTTACTTGCCAATTGCGCACCTCCGGCATACCCCCGAACACAGGACTTCACTGGAATATCTCAGACATGGATGGGCATACCTTGAAGGACAGCGCCAGCCTGTCCTCGGAAACGGACGCCCATGAAATGTCGTTCCTCGCGCCGCCGGCTTGCAAAATGGTGCGATTGGCCCTCCGGTATGAGCGAACGCCGGGCACCACGCGCGTCGAGGGATACGTTATCTTGCGCGAGGTCGAATTGAACGCTATGTCAAATCCGCATATTTAACGTGAGACTTTCGCACCACGTTTCATACCATACTTTTGTACGACATAATCGCCGGATCTCCAGAACGGAAATCGTTGCTGCTGATCCAGAGTTATGTCCATTAAAAGCACGGTGATCCTACACTACCTCGATGTGGCTGAAGTGGCGAAGCTTGCCCATAGTCGCGTTTGACGACGGGCAATCCGGTCTCCCAAGGAAAAGATTATTCCGAATGCGCCATCTAACCTCGCTAATTCTTTCACTATCCGCTGCACTCGCGCAGCAACCCAATCGGCCCACGACCTCGCCCGAACTCGGCCCAAACCTGCCCGCCCAATCAGTCGGCCCAAATGATTTGATTGCCGTTTCCGTCTATGATGCCCCCGAGTTGAGCCGTAGCATCAGAGTAGGAACCAACGGCTACATCCGCCTTCCCATGCTCAAGCAACTGGTAAAGGCGGACGGTCTCTATCCAGCCGAATTGGAGACCGTCATTGCCTCAGCGCTCCGGCAGGAAGAACTCCTCACCAATCCGTTCGTTACCGTTACTATCGCCGAGTATCACAGCCGTCCCATCAGTGTTGCCGGCGCGGTCAAAGTGCCTTTGGTTTTCCAGGCCGAAGGCCCTACCTCGCTTCTGGCGGCTCTGGCCAGGGCACAAGGCCTGCGCGAGGATGCCGGCCGCGAGATCCTGATCAGCAGCCCGCAGCCTGGACCTGAAGGTCAGGCGGTCATGCAGACCCGCCGCATCATGGTGCGTAGTCTCATGGACGGCGCCGACCCCGCCACGAACATCCTGCTCAATGGCGGGGAAGAAGTGCGCGTTCCGGAGGTCAGCAAGATCTACATTATGGGCAACGTGAAAAAGCCGGGCGCATTCCCCCTTCAGGAAGGCGCTGACACCACGGTTCTCCAGATATTGGCGCTCGCCGAAGGTCTGATCCCCTACGCCGCGAGGCAGGCCTTTATATATCGACAGCAGGGCAGCGGCCCTAAAACCGAACTCCCCGTCCCGCTCGAGAAGATCATGAAGCGCCAGGCTCCCGACGTTGTGCTGGCCGCCAACGACATCCTCTACATTCCAGATAATTCCGGCAGGCGGCTTGCCGTCACGGCCCTAGAAAGAGTTCTGGCCTTTGGGGGCGTCGCCGGCAGCGCCCTCATTTACACCACTCGTTAGGAATCCACTGCACATGCCTGAACAATCGGAACTCCTCGCTTTAGCCGCTCATGTGAGCGAGTCAAGCGCCAACATTCTACCGGCGCGCACTATCTATCCGTCGTACGCCTACACGGAGCCCGAGCCGGAAGAAACCTCTGTCCCGCTCTCCCACTACGTATGGGTCCTAAAGCGCCACAAATGGAGCATACTGGCTTTTGTCGTCACTGCCGTTGCCGCGACCATCGTGGTTTCCTCCCGCCTCACACCGATTTACGAATCCACGTCCACCATCGACATTGACCGCCAAGCTCCCGCAGGCTTCATAGGTCAGGATGCGTCACGCATGGCGCCCAACGACGCAGATCAATTCCTTGCCACTCAGGTCAACGCGATCCAGTCCGATTCTGTTCTGCGGCCCGTCGTGGAACGTTTCCAGGTCCGAATCAGCGAAGTCGGCAAACAACGCGGTAAGCTCCCATCCGCGCGCGCCCAGAATGCTCCGGTCACCCTTAAGAACCTTAAGGTGACCCGGCCGCGCAACACATACCTGCTGCTCATCAGCTACCGCTCACCTGACCCGGAACTGGCTGCCAACGTCGCCAACGGAGTGGCCCAAAGCTACATCGAACACACCTACAATATCCGCTTCCGTGCCACTGCCGGGCTCTCGGCTTTCATGGAAAAGCAGATTGAAGAGATGAAGGCTAAAATGGAGCGCTCCTCGGCCGCCCTGTTCCAGTTCGAAAAAGACCTAAGCGTGATTAATCCTGACGAGAAGACCAGCATACTCTCCTCCAGGCTGCTGCAGCTCAACACAGAATTCACTACCGCCCAGGCCGATCGGGTCCGAAGGCAGGCCGCATTCAACTCCACTAAAGGCGGCTCTCTCCAGGCGGCGCAGGCGTCCCTTCAAGGTGAACAACTGCGTAGAATGGCCGACCGGGTCGATGAAGCCCGTGAAAAGTTCGCGGTGGTCAAAACCCAGTACGGCGCCGGTCACCCTGAATATAAGAAGGTTTCCGCGCAATTAACGGAACTCGAGCGTCAGTTTGACGCCATGAAACGCAACGTCGGTCAGCGTGTCGACTTTGACTACCAGGAAGCGGTCAATCGCGAAGCCATGTTGAAAACAGCCGTTCAGCAAACCAAGGCTGAGTTCGACAAGCTCAATGCAAGGTCGTTCGAGTACAAAGCCGTAAAACAGGAAGCCGAAACGGATAAGAAATTCTATGACGAACTCCTGCATAAGATAAAGGAAGCCGGGATCAATTCCAGCTTTCAGAACAACTCCATCCGTTTATCAGATTCGGCCCGGCCTGCCTTGCTTCCGGTCTTTCCCAATATCCGGTTAAACGGCATTCTGGCGCTCCTCTTCTCTATTCTGCTCGCGATAGGCGCCGCCGTCATGGCAGACACGTTAGACAACACGGTACGTGACCCGGAGCAGATCCAGAAACGGCTCAAAACCGAGGTCCTCGGCGCGCTTCCTTTAGTCAGAAACTGGTACGGTCGCTCGGCGCCTTTGATTCATGGTCCCGAAACCGCTTTGGTGACAGCCGGTCGCCGTAATAGTCAAACTGAGGCATTTGAAGAATCCATCCGGATGGTGCGGGATACCATCCTGCTCTCCGACCTGAGTCGGCGCACGCGTTCGCTGCTGATGACCTCGGCCACGCCCCGCGAGGGCAAGACTACCACCGCTGTGCATCTCGCCATCGCTCACAGCCTTCAAAATCACAGGACCTTGTTGATCGACGCCGATTTGCGCCGCCCCTCGATTCACGTCCGTCTGGGAATACCGAACCAAATCGGCGTCTCCACAGTCATCAAAGGGGACGCCGAATGGCGCGGCGTCCTTCAGAAATCGGCAATTTATCCCGACCTCGATATTCTCCCGGCCGGCCCGGCATCGCGTCGCGCCGCGGATCTACTCGGTGCCTTTTTGGCCAAGGTCTTGAGCGAAGCTGAGGATGATTACGATCTCGTCATTGTCGACGCGCCACCTGTCCTAGGCTTCGCCGAGGCGCTCAAGATGGCCACCCTGGTGGACGGAGTGGTCGTCGTAGCCTTGGCAGGGCAGACGGACCGGAACGCCGTCGCGAGCGTTCTTACTAATCTAAAGCGTCTGAAACAGAACGTAATCGGGATCGTGCTTAACGAAGTGAGAGATGACATGAAGGGTCAATATTACTACTACGGTTATCAGAATTATTCAAAGTATTACCATCCAACGAACGCTTAGCTCCCAAACCCAAAAGGGATCCCAGACCGACGCGCGATTATTCGCGGATTGATAGATCGCTCGCGGAACGTACCGCAGTTTCATCTGCAAGCTTCAAGTCTTGCGCAAGCTGGGGGCAACGATCAAGTACTGCGATCCAACCGATCGCAATGGCAAGACTAATACAGACATGCATTTAGAAAACCGGTTATACATACGAACAGTTTTATAACACGTACGCGGATTAGTCTCAGGCTGCGTTGTCGGTTGTCGACGAGGTCCTTTCTCTCCAAAGCGCATCGTGGACGTCGGCTGCGGCATTGATACCTGGCTGTGTGCGTGGAAGGAATTCGGCCCGGATTCCGTCGTCAGCGTCGATGGAAAATGGGCGGACAACGGCCCGCCGTTATTTGAAAGGTGCAAGTTGACGATGGATCTGAGTAATCCTCAACCGGTTGTAGCGATTCGAATCATGAATGCAACGGCTCTGTGGCCCCATTGTCGGTTAACTGAATCTTGTGAGTGAACTGAAGAGAAGCGCCGTGTCGGCGTTGCGCTCCACATATCTGGGGTTCATGACGCGGAGCGTGGTCAGTTTTTTTGTAGGAATCATCCTGGCCCGTATCCTCGGACCGAAACCCTTCGGCCAGCTCGCGGCTGCATCGCTGGTTTTCGGTCTGGCGAATCAGGTAGCTGATGCTGGATTCGGTTCTGCCCTCGTTCAAGCCAAAGAGTTAAGGGAAGTGCAGATACGTTTCGCGTTCACGATCCAGTTGCTGATTGGACTGACGATGACCATCGCGGTCATCTGCTTCGCCCCCTATGTTGCGCTTCTGTTCCACGACCCGGCTCTTCCCGGCATCATGCGCATAATCGCCCCGCTGTTCGTGCTGCAAGCCTTTGGGCAGACATCCACTGGTCTGCTCAAACGCAAGTTATGGTTTAGCAAGATCCAGAAGGCGCAGGTATCATCCTCGATTCTCGGATTCCTCATCGTCGGCGTTCCCGCCGCTTTTTGTGGAGCTGGGGTTTGGAGCCTTGTTGCCGCCCAGTTGGTACAGAGTTTATCTTATTCTGCTCAGGTTTATGCTAGTGTTCGGCACTCAGCATTGCCAACGCTTAGCGGCCCGGGGTTAAGTCTGCTCCGTTTTGGAACTGCCATTACCGCGTGCAATATAGTGAACTGGAGTATCACCAATCTTGATAACACTGTAGTAGGAAGAGTCTTCGGTTCCACAAGCCTGGGTTTGTATAGTCGCGCATTCGACTTGGCGAACGTGCCTGCCGCTGGCATCGTGAGTACCTGCCAGCAGGTCCTATTCGCTAGCTGTTGTCGTGCCGGCGGTCGCCTCGACACGATGCGCCGTGCCTACTTATCGTGTCTTTCGGCGGTTGCAATTATCATCCTTCCGATGTTCTGGAGCATGGCCGCATGCTCGTCCACAATCGTTCTTGGCGTATGTGGTCCAAAATGGGCCGCAGCCGCACCGCTGTTTCGCCCTTTTGCTCTCGCAGTCACACTGCACGCTCTTATGGCGCTTGCCGGTCCGATCCTCGGTGCGGCCAACTACGTAAAACGGGAACTCCGCGCACAAATTGTTTCACTGTTCTTTGCGGCCTTGGTGTTCGGTGTGTTGGTCCGTTATTCCGCCACCGCCGTAGCGTGGGGGGTCTTATTCGCCTATGGAATTCGGTTTTGTGTCGCCACCTTGCCGACTCTTCGACTGTTGGCCCTCGGATGGATTGACGTCTTCAGGGTTCTGGGTGGGCCGGTCGCTATGGCTACGGTGACAGCCGGTGTCGCATTCGCCACCGACTGTCTCGGGACACACTACGCCGTTCAGCCAGCCTGGCGCTTGGCTCTACTAACCGTTGTGGGAGCGTCAACCGTATTTTTGATGCTCGGTGTTTTTGGCCACCGGTTACTCGCGTCACAGTTGGTGAGTTTCTTAACTCCTGCTACGGTCACTTTACCGCGCGTACTTGCGCAACGCCTGGAACACATTGCGAAGAAGCAAGCGCTTCGGTCGGACCTCCTAAAATCGAAATGCGCTCCCCAATCGATTGTCGCGTGGGAAGGTTGAATGTCTTCGACAACACTCTACCCGAAAGACATGATGAATCAAGTACTACCGAAACCTGCCTCTCTGCGCCCAGTACACCGAGCGCTCGCTTTTGACGGCGACATCGTATTAGCCGGCCATTTCGATCCCGCAGCGATGGCGCCAGCGGTAGGTGGTGAACACGGAGCCGCGCTTGCTACTTTAAGCGGACCTCCCGCAGTCCCGATCCATAACCTGGCTCAAGAATTTGGCAGCCGCGGAATGCTGACCACCTTGTTAGGGGGACTGGAGAACGGCCCTGACCTCCACATTCGCTCTAAACCTCTTAGCGCAATTTTATATGGCAAGCGCGGCAGAGTTGCTTGGATCCTGGATGGTTTATCCAGGGAGCGCAAGATAGCACTCGATCACCTCCATAAAATCGGGCCTGGTATTGTTCACGCGCATTGGACCCTGGAGACCGCCCGAGCCGTTGCAGACTGGGACGGGCCGAAAGTGCTCACAATCCACGACGCGGCTTGGGAACATGCCAGGCTGAGTACATGTTGGAGATGGGGGCCCTTGGCACATGCCTCCACTTTGCGCTGGCTAGCCAACACCACGGCTATCCTGAAGCGATTTCGCCATATCATTGCTGTATCGCCGTTTGTCGAATCTTATCTCAGACTGCACCACGGTTTCTCGGGAGAAATCCGGGTGATCCCAAATGCGATTCCGCCACTCCCGGAAACAGTGACGGTGCGGCCGGGGTTTCCCAAAACGGGCCGGATCACCTTCGGGTGCTACGGAAGTCCGGGTCGCTTAAAGAATATTGGCGCTGCGATCTCCGCGATGAATCACCTTCGGGAAGATCTGCCGGACAGCCGGCTGTTGGTATTTGGAAGCGGATGGAATACACAGAAGATGAAAGCCCCTCATTCTTCAGTCGAGTTCAGGGGAGCCCTCCCACACCTGACATTTCTGAAATCCTTGGCTGCCGAAGTGGACGTCTGGTTACATCCCGCCCTGATTGAAACCCATGGGATCTCGATTTGTGAGGCCATTCAGGCCGGTTGTCCGGTTATCGCTGGACGCGCCAGCGGCGCAGTCCCTTGGACATTAGATTACGGTCGTGCCGGGGTGTTGGTTGACATAAAAAACCCCGCCGCGATCGCTCAGGCAGCATTGTCTCTGGTCCGAGACCGAGACCGCGCAGTCTCGATGGTTTCTTACGCCCAACAAATGATACCGAACCGGTTTAGTCCTGATCTGGTGGTCGACATGCACCTGCGCTTCTACAGAGATATTATCCGGGACTGGAAGGAATGTCAGCAATCAACGGGGTAACTACAATGACGGGGAGGACCACACCCAGGGTGTTACATATTTTGAGCGAGCTGCGGCCTTCCGGGGCGGAAGTCATGCTTCGGATCGCGGCGCCATTATGGTTTCTCGCCGCCAAGCCTCACGCAATTCTGGCCACAGGCCGAACCGAGGGTTCGTATGCCAACCGCCTAAGAGAGGCTGGCTTCGAAATCTTCCACATCCCATTCGGTAAGAAATTCACGTTTTTCCACCAAGTGCGCGACCTGATCCGCCTGGGTCACTTCGATGCGGTTCACATCCATACGGAGCAGGCGCATGTGTTTTACGGCTTGGCGGCCAGGCTTGCCGGAGTTCATAGAATTGTTCACACGATACACAGTGTGTTCCCATTCACAGGGCTGTTGCGGCTCTCCCGAATCGTTATGCGCCGGGGATTGCGATCGCTTGGCACGATTGCGGTTGCAATCGGGAAATCGGTCGCTGAAAACGAAGAGCGATTGTTTTGGAATCGTACTGTGATGATCTCAAATTGGTATGACGATGCTCTGTTTCGTCGCCCTTCGCCGCAGGAGAGAACAGAAGCGCGCCGGGCCCACGGCATCCTTGAGGGACAATCGGTAATCGCCACCGTAGGAAATTGCAGTGAGTGGAAGAACCACACCGTTCTGCTTCGAGCTCTGAAGTTGCTCCAACTTAAGGGACGCGCTGACTGGCTCTTTTTGCACGCCGGCGAGGAGGATCCTTGCGAGAGCGAGCGGTCGCTTGCGACCGAACTGGGCGTCGGAGAACGTTGCGCGTTTTTAGGAGCCACAGCCGATCCACGCTCAGTACTATGGGCAGCCGACGTGTTCGTGATGCCTTCATTGCGAGAGGGACTGGGCAATGCCGCAATTGAGGCGGCAGCGTGCGGGTTACCACTCGTCTTAACTGACGTTCCTGGTCTAAGGGACTTCAAGGCGCACGTGCCGGATGGGTTCTGGGTCCAAGCGGAACCGTCTGCTGTAGCTGCGGCCATTGAGCTGGCACTTGCGCACTTCCCTGCAGGCTCATCGGCCAATGCCGCATCAATGCGGGCCAGGTTCGGCGTGGAAATTGGCGCCAAGGCCTACTACGATCTCTATAATGGTGTCCGGTCTGAAATCTCCATGCAAACGGCGTCGGAAGAGCTTCTTTTTTGAAACGATGAGAAACGACAACAAGCCACCACGTCGCAATTCAGTCTAAGCAGCAGCGATTCCGATACGCGTGACATAGCTGGCATCGTAAGAGGCTGCCTGTTGGCTCTCGCCGTAGCCGATTTCTCACCCGGCGCTAACAGCTCCGAAACATCAAACTCCAAGGCAAACAAACGGGTAGCTAACAGCTAGTCAGAGCTCGGGTTACGGATTTCATGGCATCTCTCCTTCATTACGTCGGCATCGTCGCGGCGCTGCTTACGCTTGGGCTTCTGTTATGGCGACTTACCGCTGCTATGGCAATCGCCAGTTTGGCGATTGCCATAGCGATGGATTGTTTCGATCTTGGTAAACAGGGTCTCGATCTCGGCGTCTTCGTCTATCCCGAAGATGTTGCATGTGTGATCCTCCTCTGCGCCGGCTTACTCACTATAGTGCGGGCTCGCAAGTTGCCGCCACGCTCGGCATGGCCGCTCCTCGCGCTATTCGTTCTCATGGTTGTCAATATGGCCCGCGGTGCGGTTCAGTTCGGCGTGAAGCCCTCTGGTAACGGGACCCGGGACTTGGCCTATCTTATAATTCCTCCTCTAGCCATCATGTTCCTTCGAGCAGATCTGCAGCTGAACTGGGTCCGTTTGGCGAAATGGCTCGGCTTGCTAGGGCTGGCGTTGGCGGTGCTCGCTGCCTCCAGGTGGGCCGACCTGCTTCCCACGCCTGCATCGGCTAGCGACGATGACTTTAGAGAAATTGCTCGCGTATTGAATAGCGAGTACGCGATGGTACTCGGGCAGGCCTTGCTGGCTGCGCTCAGCCTTCAGGTAGCTCGCGGCTTCAGTTGGTGGGGACTGATTCTGGCCGGAGCGTTCTCTATCGAAATCCTGTTCTTGCAGCACCGAACCGTATGGATGGCACTCGTCGTCGGCTTAATGTGGCTTGCTCTCCGAACCACAAGGTTGTCAAGAACGTTTTGGCTAGGAGCGTCGATTGCGGCTATATCGACAATTCTAATGTGCTTTGCCATTGTTCCACAGTTCAAGGACGGCACCTGGACATTGATCGCCGCCAATGTGGAAGAGGCCCTGGGCGATAACAGCACATGGACGTGGCGCACGCAAGGGTTCAATGAGGTTTTCGATCGTGCATTTTCCGGTGGCGTTGGGGAGCTTTGGATTGGCCCGCCAGCAGGACGGGACCTTGGATCGGAGGCTAGTTTTGCGTCGGTACACATCCACGACCGCTACGTCGCTACTTTCGCTTACTACGGGATACTCGGTGAGATTCTCTTTGTGGCATGGCTTCTCATTGTCGCCAGAGGAATCGGGGGATGGATTCGTGTCCACCGCCGGATAGACCGGGACCATCAAGTCGGAAGAGTCCTTCTTCAATCTATCTTCTTGACGCTGATTACGTTTTTCATACCCTACAATGGGTCGCTTGCATTGGGCGGAGTGTTTGGATTGGCTTGGGCAGTTTCAACCATCAAACCCATTCGCGTAAAGACCAGACACGGAGATTGCGAACTTATCCCACGGGTGCGCGAGCCGCAATTGTCATCAGTTAGGTAGCAATACAGGCTTCGTCACGCGATAAACTGCACCTCTCGCTAGCTTGTTTCGGTCTATTGCTACGGGGACTTCCAATGAACACTACTGTTGCCGTCCTCATGACTTGTCACAATCGCAAGGAAGGAACACTCAAGTGCCTTGGGCATTTATTCGCTCAGGTAGTTCCCGAATTAGCCGTGGCAGTCTATCTGGTCGACGATGGCAGTACGGACGGCACTGGTGACGCAATTCGTAAGATGTATCCCGAAGTAACCGTCATCACGGGAGATGGGACGCTATTCTGGTGTGGCGGGATGCGCCTGGCCTGGCAGCATGCGCTCGCAATGGCCCCCGATTGTTATTTGTGGTTGAACGACGATACTTTTTTGCATCCGGGATCCTTGCAGACATTATTAAGGGCGAAGGAGAGTGAATTGCAGCAGCAATGCGTTGTTGTGGGTTCATGCTGCGATGCTGGAACCGGAACGCACACCTACGGCGGACAGGCCCTGCTCGGTAGACATCCGGCGAGGGTTTCGCTGATTAGGCCGGACCCGGTCCTCACCAAAATGTGTGACACCTTCAATGGCAATCTAATCCTCATAACGAAGGCTGCCTTCCAGATGCTCGGCATCATCCGTTCGTTCAGCCATGCGACCGGGGACACCGACTACGGTTTGCATGCACGGCGGCAAAGGATTCCAGTACTGCTCGCGCCCGGGTTCTTAGCGGAGTGTGCTGCCAACCCCGTCGCTCAAAGTTGGTCGAATTGTGAACTGCCGCGAATGCAGCGCTTCCGGATGCTAATCGGTCGAAAGGGACTGCCTCCGGGTGATTGGTGGCGGTTCTTATGGACCAATGCAGGAATTCGCGCTCTGGTGTATTGGCCAATCCCGTACCTGAGGGTCTTAGTGGGCCTGTAATCATATCGCCCGATTGAGCAGTGCTTATCCGAATGGTTTGAGTCGGCGAGTTGACAAAAGAACCCTCAGAAGAACTTTTCCAAGTCGACACTACTGCCAACCGTGCCGTTCTGCATAGTGTTTGCACTCAAATCGACAATTCAGAGTCCCGTTCCTCAATGCACAGAGGCTGTATTGCGAGGTTTCGAACAGTTCCAAGAAGGGTACTCCCACGAAGCGCACGGGTCTAACGAGAGGGGGCACGAGGGGTTCACTTTATTCGCGATTGGTATCGGAAGAACTTGGCGTAATGCAGATCCCCCTCCGAACCATCGACACACTTTGAGAATTGCGTGTTGGGATTAACCGACCTTCTGGAGACTTCGAATGCGTGTAGCGTTTCTCACAAACTTTATCTCGCCGTATCTAGCGCCCGTATTGGAGGCGTTGGCGGAGCGTGTGACAAACCTTTGTGTGATGGTTTCGACCAGCATGGAACCTAACCGGCCGTGGAGCGCGCCGAGTACGCGACTGCACGTCGTGGCTCAGAAGACTTGGACGCTGCCGGGCCTTTGGCGCCATCCGAGGGGCTTCGAAGAGCGATTGTTCGTTCATGTCCCGATGAACACCGTTCGAGACCTCCAACGATTTCGCCCGGAGGTTATTATTTCGGTCGAAATGGGCGCTCGCACGTTGCTAGCCTCTTTATATAGATTGCTGAATAGGCGCACGGCTCTCCTCGTGTGGGCTGACGTTGCTGAGTCCACCGAACACGGGCGGGGATGGTTGCGCCATGTGGCCCGTTTCTTAATCCAGCATTCAGTCGATCTATTCATCACAAACGGCTGTAGCGGTGGGCGCTACCTGCGCAAACTCGGCATCCCGCGCCATAGAATCTGTGAAATTCCATACGCGATTGAAACCGCCTTGTTTAGCCGGTGTCCGGCAACCCGGCCTCCGGCCCTGTCGCACTCTCTCCTATTCGTAGGTCAGTTGATCGAGCGGAAGGGGTTGCGCCCATTCCTTTCCGCCCTTAACGAATGGGCCGGGACACATCCCGACAGATCAGTAACCCTAGACTTGGTAGGCGACGGGCCGCTTCGCACATCGCTCGAGAAATTTTCGGCGAATAAAAACCTCCTTATAAAATTTCATGGAAATGTGTCTTACGAGGATACGGTCGCATTCTATGCGCGTGCGGGGATCCTGATACTTCCGACATGGGCCGACACATGGGGCCTCGTAGTTAATGAGGCGATGGCCTCTGGTGTCCCAGTGCTTGGGAGCCTTTACAGCCAAGCCGTTGAAGAACTCGTTAAAGAAGGCAGCACTGGCTGGTGCTTTCGTCCGGACAAACAGGCGGAAATGATGGACGCGATAGACCGGGCACTCCAAACTCCGCGAGACCGG
The DNA here is from genome assembly GCA_038225555.1 of Bryobacterales bacterium. GTDB lineage: Bacteria > Acidobacteriota > Terriglobia > Bryobacterales > Bryobacteraceae > JANXQZ01. Next base: position 30,371 of record JBBRRB010000020.1, on the reverse strand, counting down.
CTCGACGAAATGCGACTGGAGGCTCGCGCCGCTGCGATGGCTCTCAATCCGGAACGCGTAGCCGATATGATTACCTCTGCCCTCGAAAAGACAATCTGTCAGCAACCAAGGGCGCGGCTCGCCCTTTTGACGAACATCGTCGCTCCTTACCGTCTGCCCGTGTATCGACAGATTGCTAAGAACTTCGAATTGCGGGTGTTCATAGCTGGAAAGGAAGACAACCGCGGAGCGTGGGCGGACGGGGTTGGCGCCATACCAGCCAAGCGCTCTTGGGGCTGGACATTTCGCAAAGTACGGCAGATGAAGGGCGAGGTATTTGATTTGTCATACCTTCATATAACGCCGGGATATCTTGTCGATCTAATTAGGAGCAATCCGCGCATCATTATCAGCAATGAAATGGGAATGCGGACGTGCATTGCAGTGGTCTATGGTCTCCTCTTCCACGTTCCCGTCTGGGTATGGTGGGGTGGCACATGCCACACCGAACGCGTCCGAAGCATCGGACGCCGCCTATTGAGACGAGCGTTAGCGCACATCGTCAAAGGCTGGATCAGTTATGGCCAGACGTCTACTGAGTATCTCGAGAGTCTTGGTGTCCGGAGCGCAACCATCATACAAATTCAAAATTGCATTGATGAGGCGCGATACAAATCCGTTCGCCATACCTCCTCTACGCCAAGTTCGGTCCGGCTGCTATGCGTTAGTCAACTCTTAGCTCGCAAGGGCATAGGTGAGTTGCTTAGGGCGTTCGCGGAGGTAAGCCGGGACAACGGTGAAGTACTATTGACAATTGTCGGTGACGGCCCGGAGAGGCTCCGCTTAGAGGCGCTCGCTAGCCAACTCGGCATTGCAAGCGTTCGTTTTGCAGGCCTGAAGACGCCAGACGAAATCCTAGATTACTACGCCGAGGCGGATTGTCTCGTATTCCCGACGCTGGAAGACGTGTGGGGTCTCGTCGTGAACGAAGCTCTGTGGGCCAACGTGCCCGTGATTTGTTCCAAGTACGCGGGTTGTGCCAGAGAAATCCTTCCGGACGCGGCTCTTTTCGATCCTCTTGATCATGACGACTTTGTTCAGGCACTTGCAAGGGCAGCACGAAGAGACTTTGAATATCCGAACAGAGAAAGGTTGAGGACCGCCGAGTCCGTGGGAGAGCAGATTGTTGCGGCAATCAGTGCACGTGTCCCGGCCGTAGCTGTAGCAACACACCGGATGCGGCGCGAGTAGTATTCTGCGAAAGGGTATTTGATGATATTGATCATCGACAACAGTTATCAACAGGAAGGCGGAGAGCATGCTGTTGTAGAACGCGAGATTGCCTTGCTAAGGAACCACGGGCATAAATTAGTCCTGTAGAGCCGATCAAATTCGGAATTGCTAACATGTCACGATCAGGAAAGCGGCGGTCTCAATTCAGAATCTCCTTTGCGAATATCCGGCAGGCCTTGTCCGAACACGAGTTGTTCAACTGGGTAGGAAGGCTCGGCGGCTGGCCGTTGAGCGCATACATCCAGCTTGCGGCGCCGACGCCATGCTTAAGGCCATCGACTGCGAGGGAATCTGTCCACAGTGCCTCTAAAAATCCTGTCCGTTCACAACAAGTATAAGTTTCGCGGAGGCGAGGACGAGGCGCGTGAGTCGGATAGCCGCATGCTGGCGTCCAAAGGTCACAACCTTCGAGAACTGGTTTTCGACAATGCGGCCATTGGAGGGCTGAACGTCTTGAAAGCCGGAATTCAAGCATCTTGGTCTCCGTACTCTTACAAAATGGTCGTAAGCGAGATCCGCAATTGGTCCCCCGATATTGTGGATATCCATAATTTTTTCCCGCTCGCATCGCCTTCGGTGCATTACGCCGCCCGCCGGTGCGGCGTCCCGGTTGTTCAAACGCTCCATAACTATCGCTTGCTATGCCCGGCTGCAACCTTTTTTAGGAACGGAGCGGTCTGCGAAGACTGTGTGAAACACTCCATGCCGTGGCCTGCCCTCGTCCATAAGTGCTATCGCGGCAGCGCCGCGCAGACAGCCGCCGTGTCCACAATGATCGGCGTTCATCGCGTCCTGAAAACTTGGGAAAACGTCGTGAGCGTGTTCATTGCCGTCTCGGAGTTCGCAAAGCGCAAGTTCGTCGAAAATGGATTCCCCGAGTCGAAGATTGTCGTCAAACCGAACTTCGTTCTTGACCCTGGCTTGGCCGGAGTCGGCGGCCAGGACTTCATTTTTGTCGGGCGGCTGGCCGTCGATAAGGGAGTCCGGACGCTTATCAAGGCAATGGAAATCATGGATGCCGGCACGCGGCTCAAAATCGTTGGGGATGGCCCGCTTGAGGCCGAGGTCCGCGCCGCCGCTGAGCGCGATAATCGTATCCAATACCTGGGTAGGCTGCCGCAACCCGAGGTTCTGTCCCTGATGGGTTCCGCGAAATGCCTGATCTTCCCTTCTGAATTGTATGAAACGTTTGGCAGAGTCGCGGCCGAAGCATTCGCTCAAAGCACGCCTGTCATTGCGTCGCGGATTGGTGCCGTCGCTGAAATCGTCGATCACGGCAGGACGGGCTTGTTGTTCACTCCCGGTGATGCGCATGCTTTGGCAAGCGCAATGACGTGCCTAAACCAGAATCCAAATAAAATGGCTGAAATGCGCATCGAAGCTCGGCGCGAATTCGAGCAGAAGTACACCATGGAACGAAACTACAGCTTGATGATGGCCGTGTATCAACGCGCCCTGTCCGAGGGCGTGAAAGGCAGAACCAATGATCGAAGCAGTCCCTCAACCAGCCCACATCCTCGGCATGCGTGTTGACGCAACTACCTACGAACAAGCCTCGAACCTTCTCTGTGGTTGGGCCCAACAAAAAGCCTCGAAATACGTGTGCGTGGCCAACGTCTTCAACGTCATGTCCGCCCACGATTCGCGCGGGTTCCGGGAGGTCACCAACGAAGCTGATCTGGTCACTCCCGATGGAATGCCGCTGGTCTGGTGCCTCAAACTGCTCGGCCATTCCAAAGCCGTGCGAGTGTACGGGCCGGACCTCACTCTTGCATTGCTCGATATGTCCGCATCTCTGGGTCTTTCCGTCGGATTCTATGGCGCCGCTTCTGCAACTCTTCAGCGGCTTCAAGATGTCGTCCGGAATCGCTATCCCAACCTCCGTATAGCCTACGCCTGCTCTCCACCTTTCCGGCCTTTAACCGCGGACGAAGACGACCGAATCGTTGAGGACATCAATCGGGCGGATGTGGGGCTTCTCTTTGTCGGATTGGGTACGCCCAAACAGGACTATTGGATGGCCGCCCACAAGAACCGCGTGCAATCTGTAATGGTTGGGGTGGGCGCAGCCTTTGACTTCCTTTCGGGCACGAAGTCCCAAGCACCTCGCTGGATGATGCGAATAGGCATGGAGTGGCTGTTCCGGCTCCTAACCGAGCCGCGGCGGCTCTGGAAGCGGTACCTGAAAACCAATCCGCGGCTTGTCCTGCTATTCACTCTTCAGTTACTAGGCCTGCACTTCGCCACCGACGGCGGGAATGACCGAGATTAGGACGCCTGGGCCTTCCGATAACCGTTCACTGGCTTTTGCAAAAAGTCTGCAGCCGCCTAAACCTTAGATCACTCCCACTTAAGCGCGTCGGGCCGGTTTGATTCTACTTGCCGCGAACTCGGCCCATGCCAGCCCCTGCTCCGCGGCTCTTTCTCCACTGAATATTCATCATGTCAAATTACGAAACGAACCCGAGAATTCTGCATAACATCGTTGACTGTCCCCGCGAGCCGCCCCCCATTCACCCGCTGAACCATGCAATCTGAGATACGGTCATTGGCCTTAGCCGTCGCTGAGCATACGTCCGGGTTTGTCCCTACGCTGATAGAGGCAGAAGTCCCTCGACTCGCGGCGCCGCTTAAGTTTCGTGAGCGGCGTTCGGTCATCTGGCTAATGGTCGTATCCGACATCTGCGCCGTCCAGATCGCACTCGCACTGGGGTTGCTGGGCCGCCATCTGGTTGCAGCGTTCCTGGCCAAAAGTATGGAGGCCCATACAAATCGCGGCATCTTCCTCGGGGTGCTCGGATTGCCTGTCGCGAATCTGCTGATGGGTCTCTGTTCCGGCTATGGGCTCGGGCCCGTTGAGCGGTTACGCCGTCGGGTGCTTGCAGCCACGGCCACATTCGCCGCACTGATTGTCGGGGGCCACCTCGTTCACTTCGGAGAGTGGTCGCGTACGGTTGAGTTGTTCGCCTTCGTGTTTGCGGCGGTGTTGTCCCCGCTCGTCGAGGTCGTTGTGATCACTACTCTTGTGCGTCTGCGATGTTGGGGGACTCCGGTCATCGTTCTCAGTTCGGAGGGTGCCGGTTTGCGGGTTGTGGAAGCGCTCCAGCACCGGCCGGAACTGGGCTTGGTTCCGATCGGAATCTTCGAAAACGAGCCAGAGGCTTGGGGTCACACGATGGCGGGTGTGCCGGTGCTAGGTCCTATATCGATGGCGCCGAAATGTGCCGATTACGTGCACATCGCTGTGGTCGCCATGCCGAATTTTCACTGCCCGAACCTGCCTGCGCTTTTGGAGAGGCTGCCATTTCCGCGGGTGATTTTCGCGCCCGATCTTCACGGAATACAGACTCTCTGGACGGAGGTGCGAGACCTGGGCGGGACGCTCGGAATCGAGTTCCGGCGAAACCTGCTGCGGAAGAGGAATTGTTATTTCAAGCGGACTCTCGATTATGCGATCGGCATACCCTTCTTCTTAGCGAGCATACCCGTGATCGGTGTGTTTGCGCTGTGGATCAAGCTCGTCAGCCCGGGTCCCGCGTTCTATACGCAGGAGCGCGTCGGTTACGGCGGCCGCAAAATTCGGGTTTGGAAACTCCGCACCATGTATCCGAACGCCGACGGGATGCTCCAGAGTTATCTCGATAAAAATCCGCGAGATCGTCTTGATTGGGAGCAATTCTTTAAACTCAAGGAAGACGTGCGTATCCTGCCCGGCATCGGTCATTTCTTGCGCAGGACCAGTCTGGACGAGTTGCCGCAATTATGGAATATCTTGAAAGGTGAGATGAGCCTAGTCGGGCCGCGGCCGTTTCCCGGCTATCACCTGAACAGCTTTGGGCTGGATTTTCGTGAGCTAAGGCAGAGCGTGCGACCGGGTCTGACGGGGTTATGGCAGATTTCTGACCGTAGTGACGCGAACCTGAAGATGCAAGAGAACCTCGACACCTACTATATCCGGAACTGGTCCCTCTGGCTCGACGCCTACATCGTGGCGTGTACGGTCAAGACCGTCCTGATGCCGCGCGGCGCCTACTGAAATGCCTGCGGTTCCCCGAGGGGTCCTGGTCCGGATCGCGCCTTTGTGGGTCGTCGGTGTGGTCCTCATTTCGCTGCAAGGCTATCGGCCCAAAGCAGCGCAGACTCCGGTTTTGCACCGGGGTTTTCATTTTCTCGCTTTTGGGGCCACTGCGCTCTTGATGCTCTTTATCGCCCAAACCCCGCGGCAGCGCCTTCTCGCCGCGTTCGGGGTCATGGGCCTCGGGATTGCGATTGAGACCGCGCAACACTGTATTTTCGGCACGCCCCTCGAATGGTGGGACGTCCGCGACAATGCATTGGCCGTGGCCGTGGTCTGGCTTATGGTCAGAGCGGTACGCGTGAGAGCATGCATGTAGTTCTAGCCGCCGTTCTTTTCTTCGGAATCCTGACGTTGTGGGTTCCTGCGTATTGGCCCGTATCGGTCTTTCAGGTCGGAATCTTCTCCCTCGCCGTCCTCGCCATCTGGCGGGAACGCAACGGCCCGCATCGGTTTTGTTTTCCCTTCTTGGCTCTAATCCTGGCGGTAGCCTGGGCTGTCTTCCAGTGGATGGCTGGTCTCACGGCTTACACGTTCGAAACCCAAAGAGCCGCCGTCCACTGGGCCACCTTCCTGGCCGTCTTTCTCATCGGCTTTCATCTGTTCCAAGACGACGGTGCTCGCCGGTGGTTTCGATCCGCGATGTTGTGGTTCGGTTTTGCGATAGCGCTTCTAGCTACAGTTCAGACTTTTACTTCGGGAGGCAAAATATTTTGGCTGTTCCCTACGCCGTACACCGATTTGGTCATGGGTCCCATACTCTACCAAAATCATTACGCTGCGTTTATTGAGCTGATCCTCCCCGTAGCTCTTTATAAAGCCCTGAGCAGTGAAAAGGATTCGCTACTTTACTCGGGCATGGCCTGCGCGATCTATGCGTCCGTCATCGCCTCCGCCTCCCGGGCCGGGACCTCGCTAACAACTGTGGAAATCCTCACGGTTTCAGCCCTCATGTGGGGCCGCCGCCGCGCTACGGGCCACGCCATCGGGCTTACCCTCCTCCAAATGGCGGTATTCCTGGGAGTCTTCACGGCTGTGGTCGGTTATGAACACGTCTGGAACCGCTTGTGGCTTCCCGATCCCATGGCCTTTCGACGTGAGGTTGCGAATTCGACGCTCCACATGATCGCCGCCCAGCCCTGGTTTGGGGTAGGGCTCGGAGTGTGGCCCAACGTGTATCCGCGTTACGCGATAGTTGACTTTGGCGTCTTCGTTAATCAGGCGCACAACGACTGGCTGCAATGGACCGCTGAAGGCGGTATCCCCTTTGGCCTGTTGATCGCCACACTGTTTTTCTGGTGCCTTCGCCCCGCATTCCGCTCGGTCTGGGGACTGGGCGTCGTGGCCGTGTTCCTCCATGCCATAGTCGACTACCCGTTCTCGAGGCCTGCACTAGGATCGTGGACCTTTGTCGTCGTTGCCATGCTCGCCGCCCGGGAGAGCGATAGCTACCGTGGTGTCCCTGGCTAGTGTCCTGTCCCTAAAATTGCTTCACAACGTTGGACCTTTGCGAGAATCTTCTGCACTCCCCGATTACGGTTCCCGCCAGAACTCGCCAAGGTTGCGGCCAACTGGCCCAGCCTGCGCTTCGTCGAAATCCTCAACAGCCTGCCTGGACAGAAGCCGGTGAAGAAGTTCGCGGACCGCAGAGCAGTCGTAAGCCGGATCTGGGCGGCCATCGAGAAGCTGAGCCCCGGTGAACCGGCAGATCCCGACGCCAACATTGAGACGCTGGAGGACGCAGCCGCTACTGAAACTGCCCAGGACCCGCCGACGGACGTCGTAGCCGACGTTGACGCACAAACGCCGCCCGTTGCGCCAGAACCGCAGCCCTCGGGTGAACAGACCACCGCGCCGGAGAAGCCCCGCGTAGCTCGCGACGGCAGCAAGACCGCCCAGATACTCGACATGCTGAAGCGTCCCGGCGGGGCGACTCTGAACGAGCGCGTTTACTCGATCAATCAATACATTTCCATTCCTCCTTCAACGCCCGCCGGTTTTGCGACCCCGGCGGGCTTTTGCTTTGTCCATCAATCCATTCAAAACGCTTCAAAGGAGCATGTCGCCGGCGCTGGTGACGATCGGGCATCTGAGTTCACGCACCGCATCGTCAAAAGCCACCTGCCGACGCCGCCAGATCGCTTGGTTCTCCTTTAGTGCCGGACCACAGCACCTCCGGGACGTGATATTTTCGATAGCGCCGCGATCTGCGGGCGGCAGTTTGCCGAGTGCGAACTGCTCGATCTCAGCGAAGCTATTGGTCCACGAACGCCCCTGTCGGGCGAATCGCTCCCTTCCGTCGTCCAGCAAAAAGTATTCGCGCGCCACGCGGCGCAAGATCATGTGCTCCAGCCGGTCCAGATCGTAGAGACCATAACGGGCCGCCTCCAGGACGGCACACACTAGCGGCTGACGCGGATACTCGCGCACCAGACGCAGCAGTTGGCGCAGGGCAAGGCTAGGCACTTTGCGGCTGCGCCGTTTCACCGCCGTGACGTACTCGGCGATTTCCGGGACGGCTGCGAGAATGGCATTCTCTTCGGGATGAGGGTGCGTGCGCGCCATCCCTTGACCGCGCGGCGGCCGGTGCTGGGCCAGCAGAATGCGTTGATGCTCGACATCGGCGATCCGCTGGCGAGTGACCAGATTGCGGGCATCCAGTTGGATCTCGATCTTGTTCCTGGTCTCGCGCAATTCCACGCGCCGGCCAATCCAGGCCAGCGGAACCGAATAGCGGTTGGTGTGCAGCGCCACTTGGCCTTCCATGTCCACCATGCGCTGATGCAACCGGTACACTTCCGGAATCCAGGCCGGCAGCGGCTGCAGTTGCAAACGCTCCACCGCGAATAACTCGCGGGGAACTGCGCGGATATGCTTCTTGTAAGTCGAGTTGACCTTGTCGCACCACTCCCGCCGCTGGCTGTTCAGATCCTCCCAAGAGCGAAGGTGCGCCCGGCCAGGAAGTTGTGCTCGATGAAATGGAACGGACGTTCTACGCGCCCCTTCCGATTCGCATTCCACGGTGTGTTTCGCCACGCGCTCTCCGCGCCGGCCGAATCCGATCGGTCTGACTGTCGTCGAATCGCCGATTTTGGACATCAAGCCGTATTTGTCTAGTTTTCCGGCAGACCGGCTCCGGCGCGGATGGCTCGCCGAAGCGGAGGCCCAAACGCGCGGAAACTAGCGTGATGGTTTCGCCGTAGCCGCATCCAACGCCAGATAGCGATTGCGGTGCGCTTCGGGCTCCGCGTGAGATTGCACGTCGATCCGCATGCGCTGGTAGTTGTTATCCCCGCGGTATTCGGGCCACTCCGTCTGACCAGGACCATTCGGGTTGCCGGTCTTGATGAAGTTCACAAAGTAAGCCTGCATTGTTTTGGCAACTTGGTAGTCGGCGGGCTCCCAGGTGTAACGCTTGTCCAAATCGAGGTTCCCTAGGGCGTATTGAATCTCGGCGGAATGGCCCGCCCCTCGTGGTCCTGCAGACCGTCCGGCTGCAGCGCTTGGTGGGGCGGGCTGGCCCGGCATCCCCAGGTATGCAGGACGCGGACGCGCGTACAAGTACCGGTATACAGGCTTGCCGCCGGTCTTCATCTGGAGTTCGGTCCATTTCCATGTGCTGAACGCGATGAAGCGGGCGCTGGCAAGGTGCGCTGCGGCCTCGTAGACTTCGTCCTCTGAGCTGGCCGCGTATGCGGTGACGACGTCATCGGCCTTATCTCCATAAAATTTCCGAATGGCGCTGGCGAGCGTTTCCGGCGTAGCATCACCCTCGCCGAGCACTTGGCGAGCGGGTTGCTCCTGCGTATTCGAACCTGCCAGCAGCGGGACCTTAGCCTGCTCGCCGGCCTCATAGATTGCGGTCAAGGGTTTAGGCAGAAAGTAGCCATCGAGTGTCGTGCCGAAGCGGGCTCCCTGGACCTTGGTTGTCGCTTCCTGAATCTGTTCCGCGCTCATCGCACGCAAGGCTGCCAGCGTATCCGCGCCTGCGGCAGAGGCGAACTTGAGCCCGTTCTGCTCGGCTTCAGCCAGGGGTTGAGGCGGGAGACTGGACGTCATGGCGCCACTCTCACCGATAGCGCCGGCGACCATATCTCTGGAAAGCGGGGACGCCATCAGTGCGCTAACCGAGATCGACCCGGCCGATTCGCCGGCGATCGTGATGCGCTTGGGATCGCCTCCGAAAGCCGCGATGTTCTTCTGCACCCAACGGAGCGCGGCCACTTGATCGAGCAACCCGTAGTTGCCGGCGGCATGGTGCTCCGACTCCTTCGTGAGTTCCGGATGAACGAAGAAGCCGAAAATATTTGTCCTGTAATTAATGGACACCGCGACCATCCCTCTGCGCGCCATGTTCTCGCCGTCATAGCGCGGTTCCGAACCATCGCCGTTCTGGAACCCTCCGCCGAAAACATAAAACAGTACGGGAAGTTTTTCATTGCCCGATTTCGAGGGAGTCCAGACGTTCAGATATAAGCAGTCCTCGCTCATGCCGTTGCTGCGGAACCAGTAATCTGCGTTGGGAGAAGTCCGCTGCATGCATCGCGGCCCGAACTGGTCGGCATTGCGGACGCCCTTCCAGTCTTTGACGGGTTGGGGCTCGCGCCAGCGCAGGTCGCCAACTGGCGGTTGGCCAAACGGGATGCCTTTGAAACTCTGCACGCCGTTCTTGGGCGGAGCGGTGGATAGCAGAATGCCGTTGGCAGTCTGGACGCGATCAGCGGCGAAACCCGGCTGGATTAGTGCGGCGCACACCGCAACGGCTAGCATAGAAGTCAAGTTCTTCATGGGAATATCAACTGCAAAGATCTTATCACCAGCAGCACTGATTGGAGGATCGCCAACACGCTTACTCGCGGAAGTGGTGCCGACCAAGCGATGCCGCACACCAGCTCAGGATCCCGGGAATCATCGGCACAACCGAAACAAAACGCGCTGCGAGCTTGCGAGGCCTGGTATCGTGGCCCGCACCCAAGATGCAGCCGCAGCTCCCGTCGTCTTAGTTTTTCTACACCACGGCCAGGATCGCAACATCGAGCTATCCGAGTGGTTGAGTCCCCGGACTGTTTCTAGTCTGCGTTGCAGGAACTCGTCCTGAATCAGTCCTAATCCTAAATCCTGTACTTACTAACCTCTGCGGACTAGGCGTTTTAGCTACGCCGTTTTTCCTGTAGTGCATAGATCCCCAGCCGTGATAGTGTATACACCAGGAGATTTACATCTTAATGCGCTCGCTGTTCAGTCAGAGCTTAACTCATCCAAACGCCTTTCCGGCTCTAGTGTCTCCGAAGAGACTGCTTCTCGCGTCATCTTCCTTACTGTTACTCAGCACTACATTGGGTGCCGTAACAGTGGGCCCCACGAATTGCACCCCATTCCCGGTGACTTTCAACAACGGCGCGGGTGGCCCTACACCCGTCACGTGTCCGGCCTTTTCGGGACCTGCGGGCGCAACGCTGAACAGCGTTACCCTGAGTTACACTTCTGACTATCAGTTCGGCACAATGGGTGGTACGAACACGGTGCAAGTGAGTTTTACGCCTGCTGGGCCTGCTGGTGTAACATTTACGCCTGCGACCGCGAATACAACGGTTACAGGTGGCGTGTCTTCGGGAGCGCCTGGGACGGGCACCGCTACGGCAACCGCTGGCGTTTCGACAGCTAACTTCGCAGCACCTTTCAACGTGAACGTGTCTTCGCAAGTTACTCAAGGTGGGGTTGCTACTTCCGCCGGTTCCGTCACTGTAACCTACGATTACACCGCTGCGCCCCCGCCGCCTCCACCACCGCCGCCACCACCCGTGATCGTCGGTTGCAATGCCTCGACGCTGGCCTTCCCTCCGGGTGGTGCGCAAGCAGTATCTCCTGACGTCTTCCAGGTCCGGTATTTTTCGAACTTAAACGTCCCCGGCGGATCGTTGATTAACATCTCCAATAGCGGCGCTAGCTCCACTGTTGCGTTTCAGCAGAATGGCACGCAAAACGGCAATTTATGCGTAAATGCATATGCGTTTTCTCCTGACGAGCAATTGGTGTCCTGCTGCGTATGCCCCGTCACTCCCGATGGGTTGGCCTCGCTCTCCGTTGATTCCGATTTGATCAGCAACACCCTGACTCCCGGCAGGCCGACATCCGTCGTCGTTAAGCTGATCGCCTCTACGCCAGTTACTAATACTCTGGCTAGCGGTTTGCTCGCGTGGGGTACTACCATCCACGCCGCACCCGGGGCCGCTGGCAGCTTTGGCATGACCGAAACGCCTTTTAGCCAAGCGACTATAAGCGCGGCCGAACTGACCCGGGTCACCCAATTGTGCGGCTTCATCCAGATCACTGGCAGTGGTTTCGGTATTTGCAAGTCCTGCCGTTTGGGCGGGCTTGCCGCCGAGAAGCAATAACTTAAGAACAACAAGCATTTAGGGGTGTTTAAAACTCGGATGACCAGGATACTCTGGGCATCCGAGTTTTTTTGGGCCTAACCCCTAAATCGTCGAGCCCTCGAAACGATTCCATTCGCCGCTACACTTACTAACAACGGGCCATTCGACCTAGGCGCAGGTAACGCATGGGCCTTGACTCCCGATGGCAATACACCTTACCATTGCGACTAATCCACCGACGGCGCTCGACGCTTCAGGAGCCGAGAATTGAAGATCGTTAATCACATCTTATGCGGGATACTGCCTCTGTTCCTGATCGATGGACCCGTCGTGTTGTGCGCTCGGGGTGCTCAACAAGCCGCGCTGGCTCCCAAGCTATTTATCGAAATCATCGAAGGCGATAACGCCCTGAACAACGTCCGGCAGCGCACTTCCAGAGAGACGATCGTGGAGGTACAGGATGAAAACCATAAGCCAGTCGCCGGAGCGGCGGTGCTGTTTACCTTGCCGAGCAACGGACCGGGGGGCGTTTTCCTGAACGGGGCGAAAACTCTTTCCGTGAACACGGACGCGAGTGGCCGCGCCACCATGCAAGGAGTCAAGCTCAGCAAGAAGGGCAAATTCCAGATCCAGGTGAACGCGACCTTCCAGGGGCTTACAGCCGCTAGAGTAATCACCCAAACGAATATCGTTGGTGCCGCGGTCGCCGGCGGAACTGCTGCCGGGATTGGGCTAGGCACCGGGATCGCAATTGGGGCTGGAGCGGCCGCCGTGGTCGTAGCCGTGGTCTTAGTGAAGGTTCTGGGCGGAGGCGGCAAGCACGCCACAGTGTCGGTGGGGACGCCGCGTTTACCGTAGGGGGAGTCGATTTATGAAAAATGGCCGCTCTATTCTTGTTTTTTTGACCCTGATTGGAAACGCATCGGGACAGTCCAGGCCAGCGCTGTCCGCGCCTGCGTCGACCAACGTTCGGATCCCCGTTCTTGGTTATGTCGCGTCGACATCTCCGGCCAGCATTCGTTCGATCCTCGGGGCTCCAGGCGCGGTTGTTTTGGGCGATCCCGTTAGCTTGCCGGATGGCGTGACGTCGGCGACGGTGGTCCCCGGTCAGGCGTACGCGATCATGGAACGCAGCCAAGCCGCCCAGATGTTTCTGGCACCCCTCAGCGTCACGAGCGCGGGCGACCTGGTGCCGATGGCGGGAACTTTCGCGCACGCCGATCGAATCGTCTTCAGCCCCTCTGGAACCGTGGCAGCGATCTACTCAGTCGCCTTGGCGCAGGTGCAGGTGATCACTGGCCTGCCGTTGTCGCCGCAGTTGGCGAGGCTGATCGATCTGAGTACGCTCGGGTCCACGCCGGTCACGAGTCTGGCAGTCAGCGACGATGGTCAAAGCGTTCTGGCGGGCATCTCGGATGGAACCAGCGGAGCGGTCTGGCTGTTCCCCGGACAAGGTGCGGCAAAGCAGCAAATGAGCGCTGGCGTCCCCTCGGCCGCGCGGTTCATAACAGGTAGGCAGGACGCGGTGATCGCCGATGCGGGCTGGCAGCAGGTTGCTCTGCTCTCCAGCGTTGGCGACCAGCCTGGTACGCGTATTTTGGGCGGCAGCGCGCAAGGGTTTGCCGCTCCAACCGATCTGGAACTCTCCGCGGATCAGAAGCGGGTCTGGGTTGCCGACGCGAACAGCCTCTTCTCCATCGATTTAGCTTCGGGTGCCGTGAGTGCTCAGGACTGCCCGTTCCCGCCTTCCAGTCTGCTGCGCCTCACCGGACGCTCCGTGTACCTCGTTAGCTCGCAGGATGGAAGCGCGACAGGCATGTGGGCTCCCGACTCGGCAGTCCCGCGCGTTTGGCAGGTCACAGGAAAATGAAGCGGAGAACTACTGAGGCGGCGATTTGCCTGCTCCTCGCCGTCACGGTTGCGTTCGTTTATGCTCGCGTAACGCAATACTCGTTCATCAACTTCGACGACTTGTCATACGTGTATGGAAACCCGCATGTGACCTCGGGCCTGACCTGGAGCGGAATCAAGTGGGCTTTTCTGACCACCGACTACATCTATTGGCAGCCGCTCACCTGGCTCTCGCACATGCTGGACGTTCAATTTTATGGACTCAATGCAGGCGGACACCATGCCACGAACGTAGGCTTGCACGTTCTCAATACGATTCTGCTCTACTGCGTGCTGCGTGCGTTCAAATTGACCATGTGGCCTGGCGCGCTCGGCGCGGCCGTCTTCGCACTGCACCCTTTGCGGGTTGAATCGGTTGCCTGGGTGGCCGAGCGCAAAGATGTTCTCAGCGCATCGTTCTGCCTCTTAACCATGCTGGCTTACATCCGCTACGCAAAAATGCCTTCTCGATCGAGGTACTTTGTCGTCTGCGGACTGATGCTGCTGGGATTGATGTGCAAGCCGTCTCTGGTGGTGCTTCCGCTGATGCTCCTGCTACTCGACTTCTGGCCGCTCGGACGCAGCTTGGGCCTGGGGTTATTGAAGGAGAAAGTCCCGCTGTTTGCGATGGCGTCTCTCTCGAGCGCGGTCACGTTCTGGGGCCAGTCGAAAGCCGGAAGCATCGCACAGGTTGCGATTCTCCTTCGCATCGAGAACGCTTTCACTGCGTATTCGATGTACCTTCGCAAGACCATCTGGCCTGACAGGCTGGCGATCTTTTATCCCTATCGAACGGATATCGCCGGCTGGCGCGTGCTGGGCGCTTTGATCGTACTGTCCGGGATCACTTGGCTCGTGTTCGGTCAACGGAAAGAGCGGCGTTACCTTGCGTTTGGCTGGCTTTGGTTTCTCATCGTACCGCTACCGATGATGGGCTTCGTGCAGTCGGGGCAGCAGGCGTTTGCCGACAGATTTACTCACTTGGCTGCCATCGGCGGAGCGGTGATCGTGGCCTGCGGTTTCGCTGAGTTGTCGAGCCGGATTCATCCAACCGCCCTGGCTGCGGCCGCGCTCCTGATTGTCTCGACGCTGGCCTGGAGTTCGCGGGCGCAGGTTCAATTCTGGCGAAACAGCTTCACGCTCTACGAGCATGCGCTGGCTGTGACCAACGACAATTATCTGGCGCACTACAATCTCGCCCAAGCGCTGGAAGAAAGCGGCAAGAGCGATGACGCGATCAAGCACTACGCCGAGTCCGTGCGCATCAATCCAAACCTCGCCGAAGGTTATTACAACTTAGGCAAAGCTCAATTCGCGCGCGGGGATGTGAGCGGGTCCGAGGTGCTGTTCGCCCAGGCGATCGACCGCAGACCCGGGTTCGCGGACGCTCACTATGCGCTGGCGCTGGTCCAGCTCCGAGAGAACAAACCGGCGGAAGCCTCAGCCCATTTATCCGAGGCTCTTCGGCTGAATATCGAACCTCAGTACGCCGCGGAGTGCCGCAGAATCTTGCGCGAGCCGCAAACCGTTGCCGCGAAGGGAACCAAATGAATCAACGAATTCTACTTTCTTGCGTTGGTCTGGCCGGAATTTTGTTCTGGTGCACGTCCGAGCCGCAGGCAAAGGGCCGGCTGGAAAGCCCCCCGCAGCCAAGAACGGCTGCCCAACAAGTCGCGGGCTACGGGCGAATGCCGCTTGCATTTGAGAAGAACGCGGGCCAGTCCGATCCCCGGGTGGAATATCTTTCGAGGGGCGACGGCTACAATCTGTTTCTCACGCGCAGCGAGGCGGTGCTGAGTCTGCATCGCAAGGAACGGCAAGCTGTCGTTCGGATGCAGTTCGTGGGAGCGAACACACAACCGGAAATTCGAGGGGTTGATCGGCAGACAGCAGTCAGCAATTATCTAATCGGAAACGATCCTTCCCGTTGGCAGCGCAATGTGGCCAATTTCGGCAAGGTCCAATACAACGGCGTCTGGCCCGGAATCGATTTGGTGTACTACGGCAATCAGCGCAATCTCGAGTACGATTTCGTAGTATCACCGGGCGGCGATCCGCGGCAGATTCGGATGCGAATGGCGGGTGCCAAGGCGCTCCACGTCGCAGCGGATGGAAGCCTCCTGCTGGATGTTCAGGGCGGAACTCTCACCGCGCATGCGCCGGTGGTGTATGAGCGGACGTTGCAAGGACAAAAAAAGGTAGCAGGGCGATACACGCTAAAGGGCCAGTCGGAAGTCGGCTTTGAAATCGAGAACTACGACCCTTCCAACACGCTGGTGATCGATCCTATTTTGTCGTATTCCACTTATCTCGGCGGAAGCGGAGACGATATCGGCACCGGCATCGCGGTGGATACGGCCGGCAACGCCTACGTAGTCGGTTACACCAATTCACCCAATTTTCCAACTGTCAATGCGCTTCAAAGCAGCAATGCAGGCGGGGTGGATGCATTCGTAAGCAAGATCAATGCGGCGGGGTCCGCCTTGGTTTACTCGACTTATCTGGGCGGGAGCAGTGCGGATCGAGGCAACGCCATCGCCGTCGACACAAACGGCCAAGCCTTTATCACGGGCGCAACCAGCTCCGCGAATTTTCCACATACGGGTCCACTTACTAGCATCCAAAGCTCGCTGCTCGGGACAAGCAACGCTTTCGTCGCGATCTTGACTTCGACCGGGGCGCTAGTCACCGCCAGCTTTCTCGGCGGGAGCCAATCGGATTCAGGAAACGCGATTGCGTTAGACACTCAGGGGAACATTTACATCGCAGGGTCGACGACGTCGCCCGATTTCCCGTTCACGAGCATAATCAGTGATACCAGCGGCAATGGAGACGCCTTCGTCACCAAGATCGCAAGTACGGCATCTAGCATAACCTACTCGCTCAAGATTGGCGGGTCCGCTTCGGATTCGGCTGAAGGAATTGCCGTCGATGCCAACCAGAATGCCTACGTGAGCGGGCAGACCTCTTCCAACGACTTCCCTCAAGGCAGCCCGATTCAATCGTTCTATGGAGGCGGAGCTTCAGACGCGTTCCTCGCGAAAGTGAACCCGACGGGCACCGGTCTTGTTTACTCGACCTATATTGGTGGATCCGGAGCTGACGATGGCATAGCCGTCGCCATTGACGGCTCCGGTAATGCCTATGTCGCGGGATCCACCACCTCCAACAATTTTCCTTTAGTGCAGCCCCTGCAATCGACTTTCGCCTCTAAAGCGGGATTCGCGACCAAGGTGAATTCCTCCGGCACCAGCTTGGTTTACTCCACATATTTGGGGAATGATCAGGCAGACGCGATCAAAGTGGATGCGTCGGGCAACGCCTACGTGGCGGGCAGCACTTCCGGATCGACGCTTCCTTTGGCCGCCCCGATTCAATCTACCTCGGGTGTTCTTAGCGCCTTTATCACTATCCTCTCCCCCACGGGAAATTCTACGCCGTTCTCGACGCTGCTGGGCGGTACTCAGCAGCAAAGGGCCTTGGGACTCGCGCTCGATGCAAACAAGAATATCTACGTCACGGGATTTACCAACTCGAACAACTTCCCGCTGGTGAATCCGATTCAGTCCACCTATGGTGGCGGAGGAGGCGGCGCGATCCCGGCCGGTGACGCGTTCGTCGCTAAAATACTCAACACTCAAGCCACTCTTACTGTGACGGCAGGGACCCCGCAATCGACGTTTACGGGCACGGCATTTCCCATTCAGCTGCAGGTCACGGTCCGCGATTCCAGCAATGCGCCCATCCCAGGAGTAACGGTCACCTTCACGGCACCCTTTACCTCGGGAGCCAGCGGAACGTTCCCGGGCGGATCGCTAACCGCCACGGCGAATACCAATGCGAGCGGAGTGGCGACCGCTCCCGTGTTCACGGCCAATTCGTCGGCGGGAGCTTACGTCGTGAATGCGACCGTTCCCGGAATCGGAACCGTCGGGGCATTTAATCTTACGAATATCGCCGCGCCTGCGTCCATTACGGCCACGGCAGGAACTCCGCAGACAGTTCCAATTGGCACGATGCTGCCCGTCGCGCTGCAGGCCACGGTTCGCGATGGCCAAAATAGTCCCGTTAGCGGAGCGGCGGTCACCTTTACGGCACCTGCTTCAAGCGGCACGTTTGCCGGGGGCGGCCTTACGGCCACCGTAAACACAAACGCGAGCGGAGTGGCCACCGCACCGGCGTTTACCACTGGCAGCACAACTGGCACTTTCACCATCAATGCCAGCGTGCCCGGAGTGGCTGGTGCCGCGCCCTTCACCATAAATGTCACCAACGGGCCGCCGGCTACCATCACCGCCGTGTCAGGAGGCGGTCAAAGCGCTACCCTCAACACCGTCTTCGCCAATCCGCTAGTTCTCATCGCCAGGGATGGAGGCGGGAATCCCGTTCCAGGCGTGAACATCGTGTTCACGGCTCCGAACAACAGCGGGCCGAGCGCTCGATTTACGACCACCGGAACCAACACCGCGTCGGCACCGACGAACGCTTCGGGGGTGGCGACTTCTCCCACCTTCACGGCAGTGAACGCGGCCGGCACGTATAACGTGGTTGCAACGGCTCCAGCTACAATTGCCAATCCCATCAACTTCGCGCTCACCAATACCAACAGGCTGACCACCTCCACGGCGCTCACCGCTTCGCCGAACCCGTCCAATTTAAGCCAGCCGGTTACGCTGACTGCCACGGTGACACCCAGCGGCACGACGGGAAAAGTCACGTTTTTCTCTGGGACCACAGTGCTGGGCACATCCGCGCTCAACGGATCCGCACAGGCGACCCTGAATACGCGCCTTCTTCCCTCGGGAACTGCGCCTCTGCGGGCAATTTATATTGGCGATGCCGGCCATGCCCCCAGCACCTCGGCAAGCGTATCGCAGACCGTCAGGGCGCTCCCCGCGGGCGGTTTCGCTCCAGCTCTGAATACTTCGGTCGGGACCATGCCGGATTCAGTCGCAGTTGGCGACTTCAATGGCGACGGAGCAACGGACCTCGCCATCGCTAACAACGGCAGCAACAACGTGACGGTGCTGCTCGGCAACGGCTCAGGCGGGTTCGCGCCCGCTCCCGGCAGTCCATTTGCCGTGGGTGCCGCACCCACAACCGTCGTGGTGGCAGACTTCAACGGCGACGGCATCCAGGATCTCGCGGTTCTCAACCAGACCAACATCACTCTCTTGCTCGGCAATGGCAGCGGCGGATTTACCCCGGCACCTGCCAGCCCGATTTCGAGCCTCGGGGCTACTCTGATGGCTGCGGGCGACTTCAATGGCGACGGATTTGCCGACCTCGCCGTCGTCGATGGAAGCGGCAACGCGTTTGTGCTTTTGGGAGACGGCGCGGGTGGTTTCTCATTTAACGAGCAATCTGCGTCGGCGGGACCCAGTCCTACCGCCATCGCAGTCGGGGATTTCAACGGTGACGGCAATGCCGACTTGGCGGTCACCAATGGGGGCACATCCGGCACCGTAACCGTGCTCCTTGGGAATGGAACCGGCGGCTTCACCTTTGCTCCAAGCAGTCCATTTGCCGTGGGAATCAGTCCGGCGGCGATTGCTCTCGGCGATTTCAACGGCGACGGAATACTCGATCTGGCCATTGCAGGCTCCCAAACGGTTACGGTCCTGCGGGGCAACGGAGACGGCAGCTTCACGTCTGCGTTTGGCACCAATGTTGGCGGGAGCTCTATCACGGTTGGAGACTTCAACGGTGATGGAATCCTCGATCTCGCCCTCGCAAACCAGTCCGGCAATAACGTCATCGTGTTGCTTGGTACCGGCCTTGCAACTTTCACGCAAGCGCCGAGCAGTCCGTTCGCTGTGGGAACGGGTCCGGTATCGATAGTAGCGGGAGATTTCAACGCAGATAGTAGAACGGATCTCGCAACCGCCAACATCGGTTCCAACAATGTGAGCGTGCTGCTGGCTCTTGGCCCTCCCTCGTCGATTACAGCTACGGTCGGAACTCCGCAATCGGCCATGCTGAACACGGCGTTCGCCATCCCTTTGAAGGCTACTGTACGCGACAGCAACAACAATGTCCTGAGCGGAGTGACGGTCACGTTTACCGCGCCGTCATCGGGAGCCAGCGGAACGTTCCCCGGCGGCGTCACTTTCACAACGGTTACCACCGACGCTTCGGGGGTCGCCACAGCGCCGACATTCACTGCCAACAGCACCTTGGGAGCGTACACCGTCAACGCGACTGCGCCAGGCGTGAACACTCCCGCGGCGTTCAGTTTGATGAACACCAGCGGTGCTCCGGCGGCGGTGACCGCTGTTTCAGGCGGGGGCCAAAGCACGTTGGTGAATACAGCCTTCTCCAACCCGCTGGTGGTTGTGCTCATGGATTCTTTCGGGAATCCGGTCCCCAACGCGACTATCACTTTCACCGCTCCCGCGAGCGGCGCGAGTGCTATTTTCGTCGGGGCGACCAATTCCGTGACTGTGCAGACCAACGCCTCCGGCATTGCTACATCGCCTGGACTGGCCGCAAATGGCACTGCAGGCGGACCCTACAGCGTCATCGCATCGACGCCCGGCGCTACCCCCGCATCGTTCGCCTTAACCAATTTGGCTGCGACTACTCCGGTCACGATTCAGACATCGCCGACGGGGTTGCTGGTGAGCATCGACGGAGGATCTTTCCAAGTTGCGCCTGTCACCGTGGCGCTATCTGTGGGGCCGCATACCATCGCGACGCAGTCTCCGCAGACGCTCGGGAACACGCAGTACGTGTTTACCAGCTGGTCCGACGGCGGGGCGATCTCGCATACGATTACGGTCACTTCCACTTCCGCCACGTATACGGCTGTGTTCAATCCGTTGTTGAGCATTACGACGTCCGCGCTTCCCGGCGGAGCTCTGAACGTTCCGTACCCCTCGACGACTATCCAGGCCCAAGGAGGCTTTGGATCCTATACGTTTACAAATTCGGGCTTACTTCCTCCCGGATTGGCACTGACCGCTGGCGGGGTACTGAGCGGTACACCGACCGCAGCGGGAACCTTCAACTTCGTCGTTACGGTGACTGACAGCGCGATTCCGGCCCAAACGGCTCAAAGAGCGTTCAGCATCACGATTGCTCCCGGTCTGACCATCACCACGCCTTGTCCGCTTCCGAACGCCGTGCTGGGGTCGCCCTACACGCTGGCGATGACGGCGGCTGGTGGGACGGGCGCGTATACCTGGACTAGCGGACCGCTGCCTGCCGGGCTCTCGATCAACGCGTCGACCGGCGTAATTAGCGGCACGCCTTCCGCAGCCGGGACGTTCCCGATTACGGTGACAGTGGCCGATAGCGGGGTAAGCTCGCTACGCCAAACGGCCAGTTTCACGTGCAATTTGATCGTGGTTTCTACCCTCACGATCACCACGCCTTGTCCGCTTCCGAACGCCGTGCTAGGGTCGCCCTACACGCTCGCGATGACGGCGGCTGGCGGGACGGGCGCGTATACCTGGACCAGCGGACCGCTGCCAGCAGGGTTTTCCATCAACGCGTCAACGGGAGTAATCAGCGGCACTCCTTCCGCAGCCGGAAGTTTCCCGATCACGGTGACAGTGGCCGATAGCGGGGTAAGCTCGCTACGTCAAACGGCCAGTTTTACATGCAATCTGATCGTCGCGTCGGTCCTCACCGTTACAGCAGTCTGTCCTGCCACCAGCGGCATCCAGGGCGTGACCTATTCCTTCCCCATAACCGCAGTAGGAGGCAACGGCGGACTCACTTGGGCTCTGACTAACGGGCCCTTGCCCCCGGGACTTACTCTCAACACGTCCACTGGCGTGATTTCCGGAGTACCAACGACGCCCGGAACCTATCCGATCACTGTAACCGTGACCGATGGCTTCTTCCCCAGTTTGGCCTCGTCTATTCGCCCTGCAACAGCAGCGCAAACCGCGACCTATAGCTGCAGCATCGTTATCGCGCCAGTGCTGACGATCACCACCCTCTGTCCGCTTCCAAATGCCGTGCTGGGAACTCCTTTCTCGCTTTCCATGGCGGCGACCGGCGGCGTGGGCCCGTATTCGTGGACTAGCGGCGCACTGCCGCCGGGGCTGTCGATAAACGCCTCGACCGGAGTCATCAGTGGCACCCCAACCGCTCCGGGAGCAAACTCCATAACGGTTACGGTCGTTGATAGCGGCGTCGGGAGCGGGCAGCAGCGGAAAAGCTTCACCTGTAATTTAGTGGTGGTTTCGAGGCTCACGATCACGTCCACCTGTCCCACTGCAGGCGCAGTCCAGGGCACGCCTTTTACATTCACCTTTACTGCCACCGGCGGATCCAACGCCCTAACGTGGGCCTTCACCAGCAGTCTTCCACCCGGGCTCGCGTTCAATGCGGCCACGGGTACGCTAAGCGGCACTCCGACCACTCCGGGAACTTATCCCATCTCGGTCTCAGTCACCGACAGCGGCACGGGGACCGCGACTCAGACGGCCCCGTTCACGGGTTGCAACCTGGTGGTGAATCCCGTCTTGACCATCACCACCGTATGTCCGATTGCGGTCCAAACCGGCCTGCAGTCTACCGCGTTTACACTGAACGCAACGGGCGGCGTCGGAACGTACGCATTCTCCATCATCGGCTCCCTGCCAGCCAATCTGGTTCTCAACGGCAATATCGTCGGAGGTCTCGTCTCTGCATCGCCGGGGAGTTATCCGTTCACGATCCAGGCAGTGAGCGGCTCGCAGACTGTGCAGAAACCGTGCAGCGTAACGATCGGCGCCGCCCGTTTGCAGATAACGTCAGCTTGTCCGACTTCACCCGTCACCCAGGGGGTGGCCGTGAATCTGCCTTTGTCGGCGTCAGGAGGAACAGGTCCGGTATCGTGGTCCATCGTGTCAGGCGCGCTTCCGATCGGCTTGTCGGTGTTCGGGAGTACGATCACCGGAACGCCGACAGGTCCACCCATTACGTCGAATTTCATAATCGAGGCGCAGACCGCCGATGAGGTCGCCACCCTGAGTTGTTCACTCACGGTAGCTGGGCCAAGATTACAGATCACCAGCGCCTGTCCTACGAATGGAGTTCAGAACGTGCCATACGGGCCCTTCCCGCTTACGGCAATCGGGGGCGTCGGAACCACCGGTTATACATTCGCTTTGACGCAGGGAAGCCTGCCCAACGGAGTGAGTATCAACGGTAATGCGATCTCGGGCACCCCTACCGTATCGGGAACATTCAGCTTTACGGTTGGTGTCACCAGCGGAACCCAGAGTGTCTCCGGGAATGCGTGCAGCGTGGTCATCGCTCCGCCTCCGCTTCAGTTGACGGGCGTATGTCCTGCCAGTCCCGTGCTCTCGGGCGCGCCGATCTCTCTCTCGGCTGCAGCGACCGGCGGCAGGTCTCCTTACATTTTCAGTTTCGTGTCGCCGCCGTGGCTGCTGTCATCCAGCACGGCGACCACCGCAACGCTCTCAGGCACGGCGGGCGATCCCGGGAACTACACCGCGTCAATCACTGTCAACGACAGCGCGCAATCGCCTGCTGCTGTCTTCAGTTGTCCGCTCGTGGTGAATGCCTTGCCCCCGCTGCAGCTCACAGGCACATGCCCGTCCAGTCCCGTTGCGCCGAACGCGGCGATCAACGCAAGCTTTGGCGCTCAAGGCGGGAGATCCCCCTACACGTTTACGGTGACTGGGTTAGCTGGGCTGTCCCTCAGCACTGCGACGGCTCCCTCGACGAACCTTACCGGGACTGCTCCGGCCACGCCGGGGAACTATGCGTTCACGATCAGTCTTCAAGATAGCTCCGGCTTCGCTCCAGCGACATTGAACTGTCCTTTGGTGGTGCAACTGAACCCGTTGCAGATTACTGGATCGTGCCCGGCTGCCACGCTGAGCCTGCCGATCAATCTCTCGATACCGCTGGGCGCAAGCGGCGGACAACCTCCGTACTCGTGGACATTGAGCGGTCCGGCGTTTCTCGCGCTAAGTCCGAACGCAGGCCAGTCGACCACTGTAACTTCCACGGGCCAGCCGTCCTCTTCGGGTCCCTTCTCGTTTACCGTTACGCTGAATGACGGGGCGAGCTCGCAACCTGCGACCCTGGCCTGCAGTTCGACCATTCAACCGCCTCCGATTCCGACCTTGACCATCAGCGGACTGACGACGCCGACAAATCTGTTCCAGCCCGCGTTCGTAGGACTGCAGCTTGCGGCCCCAGCGCCAGTGATGCTCACCGGGATCGTGCAGCTCAGCTTCACTCCCAATGCCTTCGGCTTGTCGGATAATCCGCAAGTAGTTTTCGAGGGACGCGACGCCAGCGTGACTGGCCGTCAGTTCGCTTTCACTATTGCGCCAGGCCAAACCACCATCACATTACCAGCGATTCAGCCCGGCACGGTGGCGGGAACTATACGACTCGAAGTCATCCAGCTGATGGACGGAACGAGGGATGTTTTGCCCACCGTGCATCCGGCAGGAACAATCGTGATTCCGCAACTCGCCCCGGTAGTCGCTGCCTTGGATGTCACGTTCGCGAATGAAACCGATACTGGATTCGACGTGGTGATTTCAGGCTTCGCCACCCCGCGCGATGTGAAGACTGTCACGCTGTCGTTCGCGGCGGCTGCTGGCGCGACGCTGGACGGGAACACGTCGTTCACCGTCGACGTCAGCGGATTATTTAGCCAGTTCTACGGTTCTGCGGCTTCGCAGTTAACCGGAAGCATGTTTACAAACCTGCACATTCCGGTGGTTGTATCAGGAGACAAAACCTCGATTGGGAGTGTTACCGTAACGGTCACCAATTCGGTGGGATCGGCAACGCCCATCACGAAGATGCGCTGAGGTATAACCCTGCCCAGACGTCAGTTAAATTGATTTTGAAGCCCGCTAATGGGCCATCGCCCATTAGCGTCGTGATGCCCTTGAGCCTTTCCGGCTCGGCTTGGCCTGCCCGATAAACGTACACGGTCTCGTGATCCGCATCGACCAGCCAGCCGAGCTCCACGCCAGCCGCCATCCAAGCCGTCATCTTGTTCTTGGCGGTTTTCAACCGATCGCTGGGGGACATCACCTCTACGACAAATTCGGGGCGGACCGGCGGAAATTTCCGCCGCTGTTCCTTGGTGAGATGCGAGAGCTTCTCGTTTGACACCCAAGCGGCGTCCGGGGACAGGGCAGCTCCGTTGGGCAGCAGGAATTCAATGCTCGATCCGAAGGCTTTGCCGCGGCCGTCGCGCTTTGCCCAGGACCACAACGGGCCGGCGATCTCTACGCTGCGGTAGTCCGATTCGCCTCCAGCGGGTGGCACGATGGTGATCTCCCCTTTTGCGCTGCGCTCGAAGTGAACATCGGGGTTAGCCATGCAAAACGCATAGTAGTACTCGTCATCACTCATCCGTGCTTGCGGATTCAAAGCAAGCTTCGCCGGCAAAGCTTCTTCGGGTAACACCAGCCGCATGTTTCCAGGATACTCTTCAGGGCGTTAACCCTTTGCCGGATAATTGCCGATAAGCCAACTGTCTAGCGATGCATCGATTATTTACGTTGGTTAGGAGTACCAGCAGGCTCAAGCTGCTTTGCTCGCTAACGAGTCTCGCGGGCGTCATAGCCGCATTGCTTCTTGGCTCGACTGCATGGCAGCAATCGCGCGAGGTTCATCGCCGCGTGTTTCGCATCGGAGTGAATCAGTCTCCGCCGTTCAACCTCATCTATAAAGATGGGTCATTCGGCGGAATCGGCGTCGAGATGGTCAAAGAGGCCGCCAGGCGGAGCGGAATCTCTCTGGAATGGGTCGCCTTCAATGGAGACGTGGACCAAGCCTTGAGCACGGGATTTGTGGATCTGTGGCCGCTGCTGACGGACCTTCCCGAAAGACGAGCGCATCTGCACTTAACGGATCCGTGGCTTGAGAATCGGTTCGTTCTGGTGGTGCGCCGCGGTCAGGGCGCTCTAACCCCGGTTGATTTCGGCGGAAGGCGCGTTGCCACGGACAAGATTGCCATCAATCAACGTTTGTTACTCAGGTTCGTGCCAGGCGTTCGGGTGATCCCCGTTGCCAACAAGCTAACGCTAGTCGCGTCGCTTTGCCGGGGCGAAGTGGCCGCCGTTTTTCTGGACATGCGGAACACCATGTCTCAACTGTTGAACCGAGCGCCCGAATGCGAACATACGGATCTCGGACTGATTCCCGTCGAGGGAGCGAAATTCGGCATGTCCGTTGGGGCGACACGACGATCTAAGACGCCTGGGGTGGCGGCGGAGATCCTACGGAAAGAAATAACCCGCCTTGCCGGCGACGGCACGATGAGCTCAATTTATGCGAAATGGCTGCTCACAACCGCCGACGACACGAGAACGATCACGGACTTGCGCGATTCCCGCATCCACAGCTCGGTGCTCGGGTGTTTCCTGGCCGTGCTGACGGTCGCTCTAGCGTTTTCGATCGGGCAGACGTTCCGGGTTCGCGCGGCCCGCAAGGTTGCGCAACTCGCCTCGGAGACGGCTGACCGCGCCAACGCGGCTAAGTCGCAGTTCCTGGCCAATATGAGCCATGAGATCCGAACGCCGATGAATGGCGTGATCGGGATGACCGAGCTAGTACTCGATTCAGACCTCACAGACGATCAGCGAAGCTGCCTCGAAACTGTGCGGGAATCGGGTGATGCGCTCTTGCTGGTAATTAATGATATTCTCGACTTCTCCAAAATCGAGGCAGGCTGCCTCCAACTGGACTCGTCAGATTTCAATATTCGTAAGCTCCTGCAGGATTGCATTCGGATCAGCGCCTTCCGGGCTCACCAGAAAGGGCTGCGACTAGGATGCGATATCGCATCTGATGTTCCCGAGATGCTGTGCGGGGATGAGGGCCGGCTGAGGCAAATCGTGCTCAACCTGGTTGGCAATGCACTTAAGTTCACCGAGGTTGGCGACGTGTTGGTCTCTGTCATCGTCGAGACAGATGATTCCAAATCAGGTATTTGCCCTCTTCACTTCTCGGTGCACGATACCGGAATCGGAATTGAATCCAGCAAACAAGGGATGATCTTCGAAGCTTTCGCCCAAGCTGACGGTTCAACCAAAAGACGCTTCGGGGGCACCGGGCTCGGGCTGTCAATCTCTTCTCAACTGGTCAGCCTCTTTCACGGTCGGATCTGGGTGGAAAGCAAACTTGGTGAAGGAAGTACGTTCCATTTCACCGCGAAGTTTCAGGAGGCTGGGCCGAAACCGGAATTGCCAGTGGTGAGGACGGTTGAAAAAACCGGCGCAGGCTGCCGTACGAAGCCGGACCAGCGGCCTGTGGATAGAGCAGCCCCGTTCGGCTTGATGAAATACGACAGCGTTCAGCGATCCTCCCAGCCATACGCCGCCTTTGAGTTCTTCCAGAAAAACTTGGCCGCGGCAGCCGCGCCTTTTGCCGCGATGTACTCCCGCACAACCCGCAGCACTCGATCATACGGCGCCACACGATCGCTGACGGGCCAATTGCTCCCGTACACGAGATGGTCGGGACCAAAGGAATCCCAAAGTTCATCCAGGGCCGCCGTACTACCCGAGCCCGGATGAACGTTAGAAACTTTGGCATACACGTGGGGGCGCTGGCCCAAGAGCCGCAATGCCGGCCGCGGCGAGCCTCCCCAATCAAAAGGCAGATGATCGATTACGATCCGAAGCTCTGGAATAGCATCCGAAACCTTCAGCAAATTAGTGAGCATTGGGATCCCGCCGATCGCATCCAACTCGAGTCCCGCAGCCGCCAACT
The DNA here is from genome assembly GCA_038225555.1 of Bryobacterales bacterium. GTDB lineage: Bacteria > Acidobacteriota > Terriglobia > Bryobacterales > Bryobacteraceae > JANXQZ01. The sequence continues at coordinate 3,047 of JBBRRB010000020.1, read as the reverse complement.
GTCGCAAATCGTTCATGAAAGGAGGCTGCGTCAGACCTTGCGATATCTTTCCCGACCCTAGGCGAATGCCGCGAAATAGCCGGTTCTTCTGGAACCGATCAAGATGCTTGCGGAACTCGGGCGTCCCGCATGGCAGGTTGCCCACAGTGCCTGCGATCAGCGGAGTGCGGCGAGCCAAATCGAGCACCCACTGATTGTCTTCCAGCAGCGGACTCGCCTCAATGACAATCACTCCCGTAACTCCGAGAGGGCCGGTTAGCGTACGAAAGCTGTCGGGCAACACGGTGCGATACAGAAGAGTGTCGTCCTTGGTTGGCCACGGAACCCCCTGAGGCCTGGCGGGATCGTAGAAGTGAACATGAGTGTCAATCAGGGGCGAGGGCGACGCGCATAAGCGCTCGCCCATGACTCCCATTCCCGTCGCAGTGGCAAGAAGGTTTCTGCGGGTCACCTTACCTGCCTGCTGCTTTCTTCCCAGGCGCATGTTTCGGAGGAGGCTTGTGAGCCGGAACGGCCGTGTCGGTCAGAACGGTGCCAATCTGGTCCAAGGTCATCGACGGCATGAACTTGTGGTCCTGATAGAGCTTGATCAAAGCCTGTTGGTCCACCGCGCCAAGCGCATGAATGTTGTGGTCGCCGTTGCCGGCTGCCCAAGCGGCGTCCCAGACACCGGCCAGCGCAGCGCATCCGTCGGCGATCACCTTGATGGTCGCATCGCCGAACGCATCCCACAGAGCGTCCGCGATGCCCGATTTGCTCCCGCCGGTGGCCGCCTTGGCCGTGTTGAACTCGTCCACAATAGCGGCCGGTTGAATCAGGTCGAACGTGCTCTGCATCAGGTCGACCACGGCCACGCCCGCATCGTGCCCGGTCGAAATGGCTCGAGGTTTCTTGGCCGCGCTGAGGCCTGCATCCACACCTTGGAAGATCTCTACCGTGTGGCGATTCACCATGTCGTCTTCATAGGCAGCGTGGACTCCAGTTGCACGAGGTTTGCCGTCGGAACCCAGGTCGCCTGGATCGCCGTTGAACATGTATGAGATGTGCAAAGGCTGACAAGCATCCCCCACGTAATGCGAGACGATCCCGGCAGCGCACACGAAGCTGTTTACGTCGCCTTGCTTCGCGAACTCGACCATGCTCTGATAAAACTGCCATACGCGGAAGGGAAGCAATCCCCGGCTGCTGTCCTGTACATCGGTGTAGTATTTTTGCCACACAGGCACGGAGACATTCTCGGGCTTTCCTTTGCAAAGCTCAAGCAAAGTGCCTTCGTCGCTGGGATGATCCATGTCGGCGAAATGGTTGGGATGCTCAGGACCTCCCCGGTTTCCATGCCCGATTTTCCAGACCAGATCGGGGACGTCGGCGAGCGGAACGAAGGGCTTCGTGCTTAGACCTTGGAGTTCCTTGATGCGGATATGATCCGCGTCGAAGGTTATGTTCTGGAGGTTGGCCTTCATCAGGGCCTTTAGATTCTTGTTCGCGATCGCGTCGGTAGCTTTGTTCGCGATGGCGTAATGGCCCACCGATCCCCAATAGTCGACGTTGCCGATGTTCCAGTCCCGCACCAGATCCACTTCCAACAAATTGCAGACGTTGCTAAGACCGGTAGCCAGCGCGAAGGGGAGGCGAGTTTTCTTGTTCTTCTCCACAAAGACATGACCGCCCCACTGTAAGGCGAGCGGCATCAACCCCGCGGTGTCGTCGCCCGTGTCGAGCAGCCATAGGGTTCCCGAGTCGCCCGGACGCGTGGAAAGTTGCTTGCCGTCTTGAGGTCCAATGAGAAAATCGGCGACGTAATCGAAACCGCCCACTGACTTGTAGCGGTAAAACATGCCGAAGATCTGTCCAGCCATTTGCCCCGAGGCGCAACCGTAGGCTCGAACCGGGCAACCGATTAAGCGCAAAGAAATGGTATGGATGTTCACGTCGGCCATGTGTCCGATCTCACCGATGCCATACACCTGGGCCGTCCAGAGGCTCTGGTCGTCGACTTCAATCAGGCCGATGTCGAGGTTAAGGAATACATCTTTGCCCGGCCAGCCATCGTAGACTTCGGAGAATCGACGCCTTGTGATCTGCAGTTCCGCTCCCGCGCTCACTCCGATCCGCTGACGCTTGCCGTTCAGCAACGAATAGACCACCTCGCCTGGTCCTCCGCTTACGTGCCGGTTGGTCAGCGCATAGGATTTGTGGCCATCCGTTACCATGCAACCGATTGAGGCTATGTGCTCCTGGTCTTGGACCTCGGCGATCACTGGATAGCCGCCGCCTACGAGGTTGGAGGGGAAGTTCAGGGCGCGGGCGGTCTCAGTAAGGGGAACAGGGTCCGATTCATCGCGGGGTGCTTCCACAACGCAGATCGGCACCGTGCGGCCGTCGGGCATGTAGATTGCTTTCGGCACGAAGTCATCGGTCTGCAGTTTGCGGTCGGCGCCGAAAGATGCGGGAGCGGCCCAGCTATCGACGAAGACCAGAACGCAGGGCCACGAGATATCTTTAACCTGGGAATTGGCAAGCGTGCGCGGCGCGTTGTCGGGCACGCCGGCATTTCGGATCAAATATCGTCCAACCGCGGTTCCGACCACGTTTTGCTTGCGCATTAGATGGACATGAAAGAGGTCCCTCGCCTCGAGCAGATCGATGAGGGAAAGCATGTTGAAGTCCTTGCTCAGACTGGTTTCTGCGCCCATTTGGGGCTCCTTAAATAGAATCTATGAAAGAAGTGACTGGAACGGTCTCTTCGTTTCATATTTAAAAGCCGAGCCGGTCGGGGAGCCCGAGAGCGTCCCAAATGAAGCGACGCCGGATATACTGACCGCCGGTCCGACAGCATCGCTTGGCAGCGCGTCCAGGTTGCTGTAGGCGAATTGCCCGCGAGTCTCATTGACGGTGTGCGGAGAAAGCGCTTGCAGCACTCAATGCGCCCGCCCCGCGCGAGTTGGCGCTCTGAACGTCATACATGCTGTAGCGAACGCTGAGCTGATCCTTCGCGTTCAATTGATGATCCACTTTTGCCAGAAAGTTGGTATTGTGGACCGGGT
>JBBRRB010000019.1:0-100888 GCA_038225555.1 Bryobacterales bacterium | reverse complement strand
TTATCCGGGTTCGGAGTGAATATTTTCGCCATAATTCCACTGAGCACGTTCCACAAATACTATCCCGAGTCGAAGGAACTCGCCATCGGTTTCACGGTCGCAAAAGGCGCGGACGTTCAGGCGGGAAAGGACGAGGTGACTGAAGCGATGCGGCGCAGGCGTCACGTTCCGCCGAACGCCGAGAACGATTTCGAAATCATCTCGCCGGATTTTATCAGTTCCTTATGGAAGCAACTAACCGGAGCGCTGGCGATTCTTACTGGCATCATCAGCTCGGTCGGCCTCATGGTGGGTGGCATCGGCGTGATGAATATCATGCTGATCTCGGTGACGGAACGGACGGGCGAGATCGGCGTTCGCAAGGCCATAGGCGCTCGAAAGTCGGATATCCGGCTGCAATTCCTGCTGGAGGCGGTGGTGCTCACTTCCATCGGCGGAGTGATCGGTATCGTGCTGGGGGCGGCCATAGCGTTCGCGATCCGGATACTTCTACCCTCGGTTCCAGCCACGCTTTCGCCGGTGTGGGTTATCCTAGGGGTCGGTATGTCGGTCGGGGTGGGCGTCTTTTTCGGGTACTATCCGGCGAATCGCGCCGCGAATCTCGATCCGATCGTGTGTCTCCGCTATGAATAATCGCAAGCGTTACGAGTGGAAAATCCGCAACAGGACGCTGCTGCTCGGTGAGCGGACGCTGATCATGGGCATCCTGAACGTCACGCCCGATTCCTTTTCCGACGGCGGACGATACAGCGATCCGGACCGGGCCTTCGCGCGCGCCATCGAACTCGAAGAGCAAGGTGCGGATCTGATCGACGTCGGCGCGGAATCCACGCGACCGGGTGCACATAGGGTTTCGGAAGCCGAAGAGTTGCGCCGCTTGGTGCCGGTGTTGAAGCGGCTCAAGGAGCATCTTTCGGTACCGCTATCGGTAGATACCTATAAGTCGTCGGTTGCCGAGAAGGCGCTGGAATATGGGGTGGAAATTGTCAACGACCCTTCCGGCCTGACGTTCGATCCGCAGCTTGCGCGCACCGTGGCAAATCATAACGCTGGCCTCATCCTGAATCACATGCGAGGCACCCCGGAATCCTGGGCCAAGCTGCCGCCGCTCAATAACGTGATCTCGAACATCGGCGAGGATCTAGACGCCACGGTGCACCGCGCCGTTCGCTCCGGCATGGACCGCACGCGGATCGTGATCGATCCTGGCCTTGGCTTCGGCAAGCGCAAAGAACAGAATGCTGAGATCCTAGGGAAACTTGGCCAGCTTGGCCTGCTGGACCTGCCGATTTTAGTGGGACCGTCGAGGAAAGCTTTTCTCGCGCAGGTGCTGGAGACCGATGCCGATTATGCAACCGCAGCGGCTGTGACCGTTGCCATCCTAAACGGAGCGCATATCGTACGGGTACATAATGTGAGGGATCTGAAGATCGTGGTGCAGGTAGCCGATCAAGTGCTCTCGGTGATGCGGGAGCCCGAACCCATTCCACCGCCTCCAGTAAAGCGTCGACCCGAGGAACAGGGGTCGCGCCCCGTTAGGCCGGGTCTTGCTCGCTAGCCTACCCTAAAAACCTTCCCACACATACGCCGCGAAATTCCTCACCTTCTTAAACCCGACCCGCTCGTACGCCCCGATCGCTTCCGCATTCGAGGATGTCACCGTCAAACTAGCCTTCCGGCACTTATGCCGAGCCAACGATTGCATCGCCCTCTTCAGGAGTTCGTAACCCACCCCTTTTCCCCGCACCGCCTTCGAAACACAAATCTGTGTAATATGTCCGACCTCGGGCGAAACCATGCTGCTCAGACACATTCCGCACAGCCGGCCCGTCAAAACATCCAGAGCGACAAAAGACGCAGGCTGGAAGAAACCCCCGCATCCGGGATACTGAACGATGTTCATCAGAAACCGCCTTGCGCCCGCCGATGAGCGGTACTGGTCGTTGATCTGGCTGTCAACATGACCCTGATATGCGGTCGAGATCAGGCTGGCCGCTTCGTCCTGCCGAAACTCCATCCAACTGTCAATCGCTATCTTGCGGATCGCCGGGCCGGGAGGCAGATCTTCCACTCCGGTCAGCGGCGCTTCCATGAAGTCCCGATTGTAGACATGCAGGTGGCGCCAATGCGGCAGTTGGATCCGGGCGGCGTTTCGCAGCATCATCAATTGCGATTCGATGCGTTTCACCAGCGGCGTCTTCACCATCGCATCGAGCACTGAATTGAGCAACCGGCTTTCATTCTCCGGACTGGCGAACTCCTTCAACACGTACAGATCGCCGAGCAAGCCCTTGTGATCCTCGCAAACGAAATACGAATACCCGATGGGACGGCCATTCATTAACAGCGAGAAGCCGCTCAGCGCATGCATGTCCACGAAGCGCCGGACCAGGGCTGCCGAGGCTTGAAAATCCCAATCGAGCGTGTCGCGCCAGGTGGCGGTCTCTTCCTCAAGCAAGTAGTCGAGGTCGTCCGCTTCCAGGTGCCGCAATTCCACCAATCGAGGGGCGTGAGTATCCGAGAGCGCGGCCATGCGTAGCTATAACTCGAGCGGCTCGTTCTTCAAAACGCGTTGAATGGAGCGCGTCGCCTGCCGGGTCCGGTGCTCGTTCTCGATGAGGCTGAAGCGAACATGGCCCTCGCCCAGCGGTCCGAAGCCGATGCCCGGCGACACGGCCACCAGCGCGTCTTTCATCAGCAGTTTCGAAAATTCAAGCGATCCCGCCGCACGGAAAGGTTCGGGAATCGGGGCCCAAACGAACATGGTCCCACGGGGCGATTCTACGGGCCAGCCAGCCCGATCCAGCCCTTTCACCAAAACGTCGCGACGCCTCTGATAGGTGGCGCGGATCTTCTCCGTATCGTCGGCGCACTCGCGCAGGGCGATGATGGATGCGATCTGGATTGGCTGAAAAATCCCGTAATCGAGATAGCTCTTAATGCGTGACAGCGCATAAATCAGCTTGGCATTCCCCAGGCAGAAACCCACTCGCCATCCGGCCATGTTGAAGCTCTTCGAGAGTGAATATATCTCGACGGCGATGTCTTTCGCGCCTGGGACCTGGAGAATGCTGGGGGGCTTGTAGCCATCGAATCCTAGATCGGCGTACGCGAAATCGTGAACGATCATGGTTCCGTGATGAGCCGCCAGAGCTACGAGTTCCTTGAAGAAGTTGAGATCCACGCACTGAGTGGTGGGATTGTGCGGGAACGAGATCAGGATGAGCTTGGGCTTTCTAGTGGAGGTCCGGTAGAGATGCTCCAGTCCGTTCAAGAACTCGGCCGGGTTCGGCATCGGCAGCATGCAGGCGTGCCCTTCGGCCATGATGACGCCGTACTGGTGAATCGGATAAGCCGGGTTGGGCGATACCACCGCATCTCCGGGACCGATGATTGCGAAGAGCAGATGCGCGAGAGCATCCTTGGCCCCGATAGTAGCGATCGCTTCCTTATCGGGATCGAGATCGACATCGTAGTGCGACTTGTAGCGCTTGACGATCTCCTCGCGCAGCTTCTGAATCCCGCGAGACACTGAATAGCGGTGATTGCGCGGATTGCGGGCGGCCTCGATCAACTTCTGGACGACTATTTTCGGAGTGGGACCGTCGGGGTTGCCCATGCCAAGATCGACTACGTCCTGCTGTGCGGCTCGCGCCTTGGCCTTCATTTCGTTGATCACCGCGAACACGTAGGGCGGCAGCTTTTCGATTCGATAAAACTCGTCGGGAACAGCGGACATATCTCATTCTAAGACTGGATGGCGCGAGCGATGTGGAGTATCTGAAAACTCCTCTACATGGGGAAGAGGCTCTATTTGCCGGGATCGGAAGACAGCATCCAAAACCCAGACCGAGAGAGCCATGGTGCCGAACGTGAACAGAATTGACGGAAGGTTATAACCGCATAAAAACAGATTCCCTAGACGGGTTGGCACCACTAGCGAAAACGCGGAGCGGGAAAACCTATCAATCAGTCCCATGCACATTCCGTAGATTAAAAAGCCCGGGCCGACAAACACCAGACCCACATTTAGAAGCAGTTCCTCGGCTACTCCGATTCCAAGTCCCCAATCAATCTCATCCGGTAGAGATCCCGCCACGTGCCCGGTGAAGTGGTTTGTAGTTGATTGTCCCTTGAAAGGCGCTATCTGACGAGGTATGAAAAAGAAAGCGCTGTAGACATATCCGGCTAGTGGATAAGGCAGTATTCTGGTTCCAAACGGCACGGAAACGTTGACTGCGGTTGCAAGCGAAGCGCTTCGAGAAAGATCGTTGTGGACTGTCAGGATCACCAGGTCCAGGGAGGATACATCGGACGCGGAGTATCGATGCTTGAATAGCGGCAGGGACATTGCGGCTCCGATCACGAGTATCGCGAGCACTGGAACAAGCGTTTTCAGCGTAGGACGAATCCAAAACAGAATCACGATCACCAGAGGCACCAGCATATTCGTGCGTTCGCCGATCGCCAATGTGGAAACAATGCCGCTAAATATCAGCCAGAGAACGAAAAGGCTCCCCCGCTTCAGTCGCGAGTCGGCTTGAAAGACGTAGAACGCCAGTAGATGGCTCGGGAGGTAGAGCACAGTAACCAGGACACCCCACTCATTTCCAATCTTCATCCTCGCGTCCCAAATCGGAAGGCCTTCCGCGAGTCGCAGGAGGCCAGCAATCACCAGTGGAACGGTGATGCCGATTGCGAGCCAATAGAACATCCCGCGGGCCCTGGGCGCGAACTCTTCGGTGACACGTTCCAGGGTAGGCAGAGGCATGCCGCCATTCGCGATCCTTGAGCCAAGATGGAATAACCACGGCATGAAAATCAGAATTGCGATGCTGATCCCGAAGTCCAGGTCCGTGGCGGCAAGGAGCGATCCCAGGTACCTATCCTCTAAGTCGACTCCAGAGAACTCCAGCCAGATGCCGACATCGTAGTACAGCAGGGTGGACACACAGGCGAAGTCGACCATGTTTGGAATGCGCTTTTTCGCGATAGCTTTCCAAAACCCGACTGCTGCCAGCGCGTGAGAAATCGAAACAAGCACAAGGAGGGCTTGTCTCATACCTCACGCGAGTAGACCTGCTCCAGGTTGCGGACGGAGCGAAGAGGTCCGAATCGGGATGTTTCGAGGCGCTGAATAGCATCTGACCTCGAAATGGCGCGGACCCCGATTGCGGACTGCAGGGCGGCCCTGGCCCAGACTGAAGGCGGCTCTTCTAAGGAGAGGCGCCGAATCAGTTCATCGACCACGTCCCCTTCATCCGAAATGTTCTTCGAGATGACACAAGGTAAGCCCGCACCCTGTGTCTCAATTAGGACTACGGGAAGCCCTTCGTAAATCGACGGAAAGACAAGCACATCCATCGCCCCAAGCATCAGGCGCGGCACCGAGTTCGACACACCTGTAAAGCAAACGCGGTGGCCAAGTCCCAAATTCTCGAACCGCTTCATCACCGACTCCCGAAGTTCGCCTTCCCCGATCATGAGAAACCAGGCACGCGGCTCAATTTTTAACACCTCACGAGCGATCTCCGCTAAGAACAGATGATTCTTCTGATGCTCAAATCGGCCCACATGGCCAACCACCACCGCATCGCTCGGAATGTTCAGTTCACGCCTTACTTGTTCCTTGTCAACGGCAAGAGAGAAGGGCGTCAAATCCACCGAATAGTAAATAGTGCGAATCGGGAAGGGAAAGTCCGTTCCACAGGGAAATAGAGACTCCTTCGCCATCTCGCTCGCGCACAGACCCAAGGTTGCGTGTCGCTTGATCCACAAACTCATAATCCCTAAATACCCGCTTCTCAAGAGGGCGATATTTGCATCCACGATTCTGGTGTCGACGTGACTATGCGCGATGCGCACCGGAACCTTGGCCCGATGCGCCAGCAGCATCGCAATTCCATTGAAGTAATGCACGTGGCCATGCACAACGTCATAGGGTCCATAGTTCCGCAGAACGCGGTGAAAATTCGGAAAATATGCCCATGGGCGATTCGGATGCAGGCAGCGGATCACGCGAGCGCCTAACTGCTTCGCTTCGTCCTCATACGCATACTTCTCCTGCCCGTGAACTAGAAAGTCCATGCGAAACCGCTCGCGGTCGATGTTTCGCAAAACGTGCATGAGCCAAGTCTCGACCCCGGCCCTGTTGAGCCCTCCCACCACCTGCAGGATTCGTATCAACTAGCCGACCGGTCCTCCCCCGAATTGTAATGCTTATAATATTTCCCGTAATACCCGTAGTAATAGTAACTATTGCTGACTTCCTTGTGTACTTCATTCAACACAAGTCCCACGACGTTCGCGCGCAGACGCTTCAGCGTGCTAATCACGCTCGACACTGCCTTGCGACTCGTCTGTCCCGCGCGCGCCACGACGATCACTCCATCCACGGCTGCAGCCATCTGGAGCGGCTCGGGGAAACCCAGCAGGGGAGGCGCATCCAGAATAATGAGGTCGTACTCGCGCGAAGCCTCGTCCAGGATTCGTTGCAAGCCGCGCCCGATCAGATCCGCCGCGCGCCGCGACGAAGAGCCTGCCGGCAGCACATCCAGATCCGGCGTGCCTTCCGGCTTCAGCAGCGCTGCCCGCCAGTGCAAATCGTCTACAAGCACGTCCGAGAGTCCCACTGCGTTTGGCAATCCGAACCTCTTATGAATGCTTGGACGGCGCATGTCTCCATCGATCACCAGCGTCTTGTGATGCTGCTGCGCGTGGGCGACCGCCAGGTAGATCGCGATAGTGGACTTGCCTTCCGACGGCGAGGCGCTGGTTACCAATAAAGTGCGGAACTGGCTCTCGAACTCGCTCAGCATGATAGAGTTGCGCAGCGTTCGGATCGCCTCCTCATAGCTGCTCAGCGTGCGCGAAGCACCTCTGCTGTCCGTTTTGACATCCGCCCTGATAATCCCGGCACTCCCGTTCAGGGGCACCAGCGCATTCTCCGGCATCACGGTCGCAAGTTGCGTGCGCCAGGTCTTCACCTGCGGCAACGTGCCGATCACGTGGGTCCGCAGCGTGCGCTCCACCTGCTCCGGATCGCGAATCGTGTTGTCCATTCCATCCACGATCAGGGCGGCTGCAACCGACACAAACATGGAGAGCAACAGAGCCAACGCCACATTCAGCTTCATGTTCGGGAATACCGGCTTCAGGCCTGGTCTGGCAGGATCGGCGATGCGGATGGAGCTGTTCTGAAAGCTGGCGTTGATGCCCGCCTCTTTGATCTTGCGGACCAGTTCCTCATACAGCTTCTTATCCGCCTCCGCTTCGCGTTTCAGCGTCTGGTATTCAAAGGAGCGCGCGTTCAGGCGATCGAATTCGCCCTTGGTCCGGCCCACCTCTTGCTCCAGCATTTTCTCGCGCGCAGTCGATTCTTTGTATTCGATCTCCACGCGTTTCCCGATGCTTTCCCGTGTGCCGTCAAGCTGCCGGCGCACCTCCTCCACCTGCGACGCGGCTCGGCGAAACTCGGGGTGATTGGCCCCAAAGCGTGTCTTCACATCGGCCAGCTTCTGTTGCGCGTCGTTGTAGGCTTCGGTGAGTTTTTTCAAAGACTCCGCCTGCGACGAGACTTGGGCGGCGTCCATGGTTCCGCTCTGGATCGAATGAAATGCCGCTTCCTTGCGCACGCGATCGGCTTGGGCGTTGGTGTACTCGGTGTTCAGTTGCAAGAGCCGCGAAGAGAGAATGCTAGTCTTTTCTTCGGGATTGATCACGTTCAGTTCGCGTTCGAATTGCGCCAGCGCCTCGCTCGATCGCTCCATTTTGGCCCTGAGTTCCTCTTGCTGTTTCTCCATGAATTGGGAGAGGCCCGCCGCGGCCTTGTAACGGATGTTGTAGGTGTGCTCGAGAAAGGATTGCGCGATTCCGTTAGCCACCTTGGCCGCGAGATGCTTGTCCTTCGATCGGTAGCTGACCAGCAAGATGTAAGTGTTGGGCGGGCGCGTCACCTTAAGGTTTTTCAAGAGCACAGGAGTTTCTTCGGCTTCGGTGTTCTTGAGCCCTTTCTTTTCCCAGTCCTCGTCTTCGAGCTCGCGCAAATTGTATTTCGTCGCGACGGGCCGGAGGACCGAGTCCGATTGCAGCAGCTTGATCTGAGTGGCGATGAACTGGTCGGCGTCGTTGGTGGACGATTGCACCGCTTCCGCGCCGAGCACGCCCGTAGGAACCCTGCGGTCTATGTCGATCGTGGTGATGGCTTCGAAGATCGGCGTGATGCGCGAAGAGACGATCACGGTGGCGATCAGGCAGATAGCGATGGCGGGCAGGATGCGCCAGCGGTAGCGTCGTATAGCCCACAGATACTGCGACAGCGGGATGGCCGTCTCTTCCGGTTCCGCGTCCCACCCCTGGCGGATCGGCGGCGGCTGGATGGCCGGAACTCGATTGCTTACCGCCATACCAGTGCGGTGGCTCCCGCCGTGCTCCCGAAAAGAAGCAGCTTCTCGAGCGCGGCCATGCCCAGGCGTTTACCGGAATTATCCGGCACGTAGAGAATGTCGTTCGGCAGCAGAGAGACGTCCGAGCTTTGGCGTTTCATGATCTTTTGCAGCTCGACGGGCAATTCCAGGGGTGCTCCGGTAGCGTCTTTGCGGTAGATGAAGGCTTCCTTAGCGGGGAAAGGAGCGAGCCCTTCGGCCAGCGCGATCAGTTTCAGCACGGTGAAGTCGGCGGTATCGCGAAGAGGGAACGATCCCGGCCTTTTCACATTGCCTACCACAAAGATTTTGGCGGCTTCGGGTACGCGAATGTCTTCGCCCCCAGTCAGTTTGAGGTTGGCTTCCGGCTTCGCATCTTCCATTAAGTCCTTGACGGCGATGCGGCGGGGAGGTTGTTCGGAGTGGGAGTAGCTGACCACGATCTCGCGACCGGCCACTTCGTTCAACCCTTCCGCGCGCGCTATGGCCTCTATGAGCGTTACGGGACCAACCGCTTGAAACGTGGTCGGCTTGTGGACCGCGCCAACCACGCTAATCGGGTGGCTAAAGTATTCCACTACGGTGACTTTGACGAGCGGCTCCACCAGAATTTCACCGCTTTTCAGAGCGGATGCGATCGCCTCTTCCACTTGCCGCGGCAAAAGCCCGCTGGTAGCGACTGGCTTCTTTAACATCGGGAGCGTGATGGTTCCGTCAGCGTCCACCCGGACGGTGCGAGTGAGTTCGGGCGCGTCATAAACGGAGATGCCAATCAGGTCGTTGGGGGCGATCGGTTGGGCGGGCAGATTGGAAACGTCCACGGGCCGCACCACTTGGGCCGCGCACAAGCCTGCCAGCGCGAACATTATTGCAACAGACTTGAAAGACACTGGCTGCATTGGCCTAGTATACGCCGCTTAGCCCATGGATTTGACGCACGTGAGAAGAGACGGCTAAGCTGACGTTTGTGTTCGATCGCGCTGATCATCCTGACCATCCCGTGGAAATCTTTCGGCGGGTCTTTGCGGAATTAAAGCCGAGAACCCCCGTGCCCGAGGTCAGCTTGGAGTTCCGCCAATTCGCCAATGCAAATAGCCTGATCCGGCTGGAGGAAGGCCGTCTGTCTGTCCGGATTACGGACATTTTGGAGGCTGCTCCGTCCGCCGTGCTAGAGGCACTGGCCCATATTCTTCTCTCAAAGCTGTACAGGCGAGCCGTTTACCCGCAATTCGCCGCTCGCTACCGGCGATATCTCAACCGTAAGGACGTGCGCCGCAAGCTAGATTTCGTGCGCCAGACACGGGGACGGAAGCTGGCCAGCCTACCGAGAGGAATTCAGTACGATCTGGACGAGTTGTTCGATGATTTGAATTTTAGATATTTTTTCGGGCTAATGGCCAAGCCGGGGCTCGGCTGGAGTCTGCGCCCATCCAGAAGGACCTTGGGACATTACGATCCATCGCACAATACGATCATCTTGAGCAAATTGCTGGATGATCCCGCCGTGCCGCAGCTCGCCGTGGAATATGTGATGTTTCACGAGATGCTGCACCTTCGCCACCCTGTAAATCATGCGGGGAGCAGGCGGTGCATTCATACTCCTGAATTCAAGGCAGCAGAGCGGCAATTTCTGCAATACACGGACGCGAAGGAATTGTTGAAAAAGCTCTAACGCTGCTCGGATGTTAGGCCAAGCTCCGCTCAGCCGACATCTCCCTGACGCTTTCTTGAATGCGGCCCACTGACTCGACCAATCTTCCGGCCTCTACGACGCCCCACGGCAGGGATAGAGCCAATTCGGTCTTCAGTACCGTCCAATAAAACTGATTTCGCGCGGCGGCGACTGCCCGAGCCAAATCAGGCCTGTCCTGCGATGCATACACAATCATTAATCTCGCAACTCCCAGCATTCGATTGAAATCGCGAATCATCTCATGCAAGTAAGTTCTAAAGATTTTCTTTCGCTCGGAGCGAAGCTCTCGGGCAATGCTTGGCTGGTATCCCGGCTGACTTTCCAGGAATCGATAATCGTTTTCATCGAGAAGCCGTTGCATAGGCCGATAGGCCTCCAGCGAGAAATCCCGAAACCAAGAAGCGGTAGAGTCGTCGGTTGCAGACGTTCGCGCCAACAATCCGCGAACGAGATACAAAAAAACAAAAGCCACAATCGCAGCAACTGACCCGGTCAGGAGCAGTACGTTCATCGCAGTCACCTCTCCAACTAATAAGATTAGAATATGCGATTTTTAGAGTAAATGCAAACGGTAACCACGTCAATATTCAGTAATTCAGATAATCCCTACAAACTTTACTTGCGGGCGCGGAGCAAGCTCGCGTTGAACGACTGAAGCTGGCGTACCAGCCGCAAATCGTCGCCTGGATCCCACTTATGGCCGAACACCGTTGTCCGAGTCAATCCTTCCTTCGTGAGAACAACCATCCAAAACAGCAGGCAAGCCGTTGAAACTGCCAGCATCGCCTGGCTGAAAACATAATCCCATTCGCGGCCCGTGTTTCGAATGAAGATTGCGGCGGCTTTGGCCGTAAAATAACAGGCGTACCCGAGCGAATAGTAGATCACGTTGCGGCTTAGGGGAATGGGGTAATAAAACAAAAAAGCCGTAATCAGGAGAACGAAGAAGACCAGGCTTGAGACGATGGGCCGCTCAAACAAATAGAATTTCGCCAGAATGCTTGTCGGGAGCCGCTCGAGTTCCAGGATCAAGATTGATGCCAGGATCGCAACGCCCAGCGCAACGCGGATGTAGCGCCGCGCGACCGTCGCGATTCCATGGAGGTCCTTCAAAACAAGCGTGTAGAGCTCCAGCACAATCAAGGCGTAGAAACAGATAATCAACGCCTCCACGCTCAAGTACAGGTATCCGTAGAGGTTGGTCCTGCGCTGGACAAGCACTGGGATGAACAACTGCGCGAAAAGGACGATCAGATACCCGAAGAAAAGCTTATAGACACGGTACAATCCGCTCGACACCATCCTAATGACAATTCCGGCCAAAGCAAGCGCCTGGAGGAAAAGAAGCGGCTTTTCAAAGTATAGGAGCCCGGGCATTACAAACAGACCCGAAACCTACAGTCTAGCACCTGGGCTCCGGTCGCGTTTTCAAGCGTCGGAGTATTACCTCCCGCTATTCGTTTCGGGGCACGGGAGACAAACAGGCCACGGTATGTCGGCGGCGATCGTCGATACGAGGCCTAGGACGAGAGCCGCTAGTAGCAGTGCTTTTTTCATAAAAATCTCCTATTGGGCCGGTAATTTTGCCAGCCAAAGCTATGGTACTACCATTACTTTCAGGTGGTTTTCCGGTTTATAACTTTTCTGAAACCAGAACGAGTGTGCATCACAGATTGACTTGAGATATATTAGTTACGAAAATCTGGGTGGAGTTGAGAACCAAAAATAATCCCGCAGCCCTCGACCGAAGCGCCTTCTCGGACCTTTGGAGGAATACTTTATCTCAAATTCCGTCGGTTTTCGGTCGATTAGTTTATCTTTCAGCGCTAAGGAACCAGAATACGGCGAAATATGAGCACCACGGGCTGGTATTGGTATTCGGAGAAGACGAAGCAAACAAGGCTCTTCGCAAGAGCCATGTTCAAGCCTTTGCGGAATGGCTTTCGTTTAATATCGAACAGCAAAAAGCCGATCTTGACCTCTACATTTCCGCTTTATTCGAGGACAAAAAGACGGTTCTTGAGACCTGGGCTCGAATTGCGCCCTATAAATACCTTGCGCCCGCTTCAGCTCGGTCCGTCGAGAGGAGACTCTTTTTGGCCGACTTTAAGGCTATTCTGGATGTGCTTAAGAACGAGTACGACGTCTCCGGCGATGATCGAGACGCATAGCTACCCCAGTAACCTGTCCTACCAAATCGACCTCATTGGGATAGAGTAGTATCTCAGCGGAGCATCCCGAGGCTGGGTGGGGCTGAAGAATCACTTGGCTGCCGTGTTGGCTACACCACCCGCAGCACCATCCTTGGCGGTGTTCAAAAAGGTAGATCGGACGCTCAAATTCGTTCGTCCAGCCGTCGGCGGCTATCTTTCGGCAAGTCTCGTCGATCATAATGAACGACCCGGGCAGAAGCAGCGGGTACATGAACCAGTCGTCGGTCCCAATCAAAGCGTATCGGTGATCCTTGAGGTCGAGCGCGTCGCGAAACATAAGGGGAAGGCGTCCCCAGCGCTGAATCATGCGACTCAAATATGTGGTCTTTCGAATGTCAAACCCTGGATCGAGCGAAAGCGGAAGCATGGCCTCGGCCCCGCGCGCATTCTGAAACCCTATTAAATGCGTTCGCGCCACATCGGTGAATGTGGAATCGGCAGGGAGAGAAGACAGTTTAATGCCGTACCATTCAAGCACTTCCTGGAAGTCTAACCTATAGATAGCACAAAGAGAGTAGAGCTTAAAGAGGGTCGGAACCAAACCTCGATTCTCGATCTCGGAGATGCGGTTGATGAGGACAGCGAATTCGTCATTATGATACTTCTCAGCTATCCGGAGACTCGCCTGCTCCACATCCCTCACGCGCAAGTTCAGCCTTTCACGAGAGCGGCGAAGTTTCTGCCCTGCCTCCTCCATGGTATGATTCTTCCCGGTTGAACCGTGCTGTGCAGAGAAGTCCATCGTTTCGATCATGCCCTTAAGAATACCGTCAGGCTTGCATTATATATTGGCGAAAGGGGCCAAACGCAAGCATTCAGGATCAGTCTTGTTCGGTTTTCCGAACAACAACTCGAGCAAGGAGCCGTTTTGCACATTATCGTGGGAGTGTCGGGAGCGAGCGGTTCGATTTACGGATATCGCTTGCTTCAGAAGCTTCGATCCCGTTCCGACGTGGAAATTCACCTGATTCTAACCCGCGCCGCCGAGAGGACCGCGTACCTTGAAACCGAACGCACAGCGGCTGAATTCAAGGCCCTGGCTCATCATGTGTATCCGTTCGAGGATATCGGAAGCCGACTCGCCAGCGGGTCGTTCCTGACCGACGGAATGGTGATCGCTCCCTGTTCGATCCAAAGCATGTCGGCCATCGCCGCCGGAATCACTTCCAATCTGCTCGTTCGCGCCGCCGACGTTTGCCTCAAGGAGCGGCGCAAGCTGATCTTGCTCGTCCGCGAAACGCCGTTTCATCTTGGCCATCTTCGGACCATGGTGGCATTGACCGAAATGGGAGCCATCGTTGCCCCGCCGATTCCTGGCTTTTATCAAAATCCTCAAACGATCCTGGATATCGTGGACCATTCTGTTGACCGCGTGCTGGATCTTCTCCACATTCCGGCCTCGGACGCCCGGCGCTGGGATGGTGGCAAGGAACAATCGTAGTGCGAAAGACGAAGGTTGGATTTCAGGGCGAACTGGGAGCGTTCAGCCAGGAGGCCGCGCGTCGGTTGCTCGGCGAGGACATCCAAGTAGTCCCGTTTCAGAAATTTGACGAGGTATTTCGAGCTTTGGCGTCGGACGCCACGGATGCCGCCGTCATCCCGATCGAGAATACTCTGCATGGATCCGTGCACGAAAACTACGATCATCTCCTGCATTATGATCTGAAAATTGTGGGCGAGACCAATGTTCGCATCGTTCACAATCTGATCGCACCTCCTGGAGTGAAATTCAAGGATGTTCGGCGGGTTTTTTCCCATCCTGTGGCGCTGAATCAGTGTCTCGAATTCTTCGCCCAGAATTCGCAGATCGAGAAAACGCCTTTTTACGATACTGCCGGCAGCGTGAAGATGGTGGTAAGCGAGAAGCTGGCCGACGCCGCTGCCATAGCATCCAGTGTCGCCGCGGACATTTACGGCGCTCGCATTCTGAAACGATCTATCGAAGACGACCGCCGGAATTTTACGCGCTTTTTCCTTCTGAACGGCAAGCGGATTGTTCCAGCAGCCCAGGTTCTGCCTAAGGTTTGGAAAACCTCACTGGTGTTTAGCACCCGCAACGTGCCGGGGTCGCTCTTCCGGTGCATAAGCGCGTTCGCCCTTCGTGATATCAGCCTGATGAAAATCGAGTCCCGCCCGCTGCGCGGCAAGCCTTGGGAATATCTGTTTTACCTCGATTTTCTAGGACAAGAGGATGAGCCTCGCGTGCAGAACGCGCTAGGCCACTTGCGGGAATTGGCCGATTTCTTGCGAGTGCTGGGCAGCTATCCCAAGGGGACGTAGCTTCGTTAACTCTTGCGGGCTACAAATTTTAGCGCGGTGTGAGTCGGCGAGAAGCTGGCGACCTTGATGTCCGTTAAACCGGCCGATCGCCCTGCTGCGAGAACATCGCCTTCCGTAATGGCTTTGTTGGCTTTGGGGTAGATAACCCAGATGCAGCCAACCGGCGGGAGCACAAGCGAAGCCAGATCGTCCTTTTTGGCGGCCGCGATAAAGGTGATATCAGCGCTCGGCCCTTCGGTTGGAATCGCTTGAGCCTCATCTAAGTCTTTCAAGAATTCCGCATCCAAGTCGCCGACAATGCGATACCGGGTCGCGCTCTTCACGCCCAGTTTCTCCAGACGGCTGGGAGGATTGAGAAATTTTTCCGCCCAACGGGACGCGACTGCGCCAAGATGGAATACGGCCTCGCCTGACGGAGTAGAGGCATAGAGCTTCCCGTCCTCGGCGCGCAAGCCGTTGATTTCCCGGCGATGCATCTTCAACCGGAAGTCGCCTCGAAAAATCAGTTCGTCGGTTTCGAGCAAGGCCCGTCCATCGGATCGCTGACCGTTATACTCAACCGTGCAGGCCGCTTCTTTTCCCATAACTCTATCGTTTGGCGTTCACCATCTCGCATTGATGAGTCGCCGTGTTGCATGCAGCCACGCGATCATCCTTGATGATGAACATGGCGCACATGGTGTGCTTATCCTGACACGCGTTCGACTGCTCATAAGCCGCGATTCTCGTCTTATTCACTGCGTCTTTGTATCCGTTATGGCAGCAGCCCGCCCGATCCACCGCCACGCACTCCGAGTCTGACCCGCAGGCCAGATACTCGACCGAGGCAGTTGGCTTTGCTTTTTCTACGTTGGACGGACGCTCAAGATCCACAGTGAATACCGCTGGCTTCCGATCCTTTTCGGTGACCGCAATGTAATACGATGCCGGCTGAGAATCCTGCGCAATCGTCCATGAAAAATGTTTGCCCCCGCCAGTAATCGACTGAAACTTGGCATCGGTCAAATAAGCCTTCATCGCGCCATGCTTGGATTCCACCGAAACTTCGATCCGATCCCCGGGACGGGCGTTAAACTCGAAAGCGGCGAACTTCGGCTTCCCGGTGTATTTCACCGGGCCGGTCGGCTGCCCATAATCAATGGCGCCAACAACCTTGACGTCAGTTCGCCGGAACTGGTCAGCGCTGGCTAGCGATCCCCAAGTCAGGAATAAAAGACACAAGCAAACCTTAGTAGACAATTGTGAATCCTCCATCTGGACGCGCATGGGCTGCCGCGAAGCTGAAAGCCAACACTCCGGGAGCTTGCCCGCGTTCGCCCTTGATTCGGCCCTGGCGGTCGTACACTTGCCAACCCAAGGATCCACCCCTTTTCCAACCGGTTCCTTCAGTCCAAGCCAGGATCACATCGCCAGCCGAGTTCGATGCCAACGCCGGATGCTTGCGACCGTTCGCCTCGCCCGGCGCAGCCACGATTTCACCCATGGTTCCAGACCGAGGATCGATGCTCCCCCAGTAGATCTGGCCTTTGTTTTCCCAAGCCCCGAGCACACCCTGAGGCGTGGCAGTGAAGGCCTCAGTGCTCATCACGCAGGCTCCCACCTGCCAACTATCGACCGGTTGAAGGCGAAACGTGACCCCTAGGTCGCTGGAAGCCAGCAACTGCATGTCGCGATGGACGTTTTCGAACGCGGACCGGTACAGGGCATACACATTTCCGTGTTCATCGGCAAAAGCTGCCATCCCGCAACATCCACACGCGCCGGTTGGCTTCGTTTTGAAAAATGACTCCGGCGAAAAGGTTTTGCCGTCGTCCCCTGACCGCGCAACCCAAATCCGGCGATGACTCTCGCCCTCCTGGCCTGGTTCGGGAGCGTGCCAAAAAACATAGATGTTCCCATCCGGTGCCGCCGCGACGGTGCCGCCTCCATCCAGACCATATGCCCTGGAGATGAGATTCCGCTCCGGCTCGAACCCGGTTCCCGAGTCGTTCCAGCGCGTGTAGAGCAGGGGAACCTGGCCCATCGGGCCTTTTGGCTTCGCTTCGCTCGAACCATTCCAAGCCACATGCACCCTGCCCTGTTTTCCGATGGCAAGGTGGGCGCCGCGCACGCTGCCCGTGGCAACCACCGCTCCGGGGTGGGTATTCACCTTAATCGGCGTAGAAAACGTGCGGCCTCCGTCGCGGGATTGTACATGCAGCAAATCGCCGGCCAGAGGCTCACCTCGGAAATAGATCAGGTGAATCACCCCCTTTGGGTCCACCGCGATCTGCGGCTGCAGACCGCCCTCGGAAACCCGAGTAAGGGCGACAGGATTTGCTGGCCAAGCCCGTGTGGCCGCGCACGCGGTCAAAAGAAGCGCGCGGCGGGAGATCTGTGCAGAGCCCATAATCTTCATTAAAGCATCGGATGCGCAGCTTTGAGAAACGCCTAGTCGGGTGACCCGCGTCCATATATACTGAAATCAGGTTAATTTCACTCGAGCCTTCCTATGAACCGTCGTTTCAAAATTGTCGTCGTTTCAACTTCCTCGCTCCTTGTGCTGCTGCTCTTGCTGGGCGCCGTACACGGTCGAAGCGCGTCCCCGGAAGATACCTACCGCCATTTGGCGGTTTACACTGAGGTCCTTTCAAGAATCAAAAGCGACTACGTCGAAGAGCCCGACATGAAGAGCGTGACCCTCGGGGCAGTCAACGGCCTGCTGGAATCCATTGATCCTTATGCCAGTTACCTCAATTCGGATCAATACAAGCAGTACTTGAAGAGCAAAGAGCAGACCAAGGCAGGGACCGGTTTGGTTCTCTCGAAGAAGTTTGGGTACGTTGGGATTGTCGACGCGATACCCGGCTCACCGGGGGCGAAAGCAGGGCTTTCAACAACCGATGTGATCGAGACGATTAACGGGGTGGCTACGCGCGATATGCCTCTGGCGTTCGCCGAGATTCTACTTACGGGAGATGCCGGAAGCACCGTGGAACTAGGCATCCTGCGATTCCGGAAACCCGAGCCGCAAAAGATGACTTTGACCCGGGCCATGATCAAGTACCCACCCGTGACGGCGAAACTGATGCCCGAGGGAGTGGGAGTGCTTCAGGTGCAAACCTTGGCTGGGAGCGTTCCCGACATCGCTGCGAAAGTTCAGGATCTGCAGAAACAGGGAGCGAAAAAGCTGGTGCTCGATCTGCGGCATTGTTCCACGGGAACCCCGGAGGAGGGCGTCGCTTTGGCAAACCTCTTCCTCGATAAGGGTTTGATCACCTACTCGCAGGGTCAGAAAACGACGCGGCACGATTTCGAAGCCAATCCCGCTAAGGACGTGAGTCGCTTGCCCCTGGCCGTAATTACCAACCGCGGCACATCGGGTGGCGCGGAGATTGCGTCGGCCGCCTTGCTGGACGACAAGCGAGCAGAGGTGATCGGGGAGCGCACTTATGGCAACGCATCCGTGCGCAAGGCGATCACGATGGATGATGGGTCTGCGGTGATCCTTTCGGTTGCGAAGTACTATTCGCCTAGCGGCAAAGCGATACAGGACACGGGCGTTACGCCTTCCGTTCCGCTGGTAGAAGCCGAGCAGGTCGCGGATACGGACGATGATGCGGCAGCTACGGTCGAGCCCCAAACCAAGCCGACCGAGGATCTGCTGCTCAAGAAAGCAATTGAAGTTGTGACCAGCGGCAAGCCTCAGGTTGCCAGCAAGTCCGGTTCCGCTGTTGTTCCAGAACCACAGCGCTGATTTCGAAAGAAGAGTGAGTTGATGCCGCTTTACGAGTATAAATGTGATGGATGTGGCGACGTATTTGAGTTGATCGAGCGCTTCTCCGATGAGCCTCTGACAGTTCACGACAAGTGCGGCGGTCCGGTGCATCGGTTGATTTCGCGCTCAGCCCTTCAGTTTAAAGGCACTGGGTGGTATGTTACTGACTATGCCAAAGCGGGTTCGGGTCCGAACGGATCGAACAAGCCGGGAGGCGAATCGAAATCGGAAGGCGATTCCAAGTCGAGCGGCGATTCTAAGTCCGGGGAATCGAAGGCGGGAAGCGAGTCTAAGTCAGGCGAATCGAAATCCGGGGGCGAATCGAAGTCTTCAGGTTCGGAGAGCAGCAGTGGGTCGGAGTCAAAGAAGACTGAGACTTCCAAGCCCGTCACGACTTCGTCGGAAAAGTAGTTAAAGCAATCGCCTGATTCAGCCGATTTGATGTGCGTGAGCATTTTTTCGCACTCAAATCGGCTTTTGCTCGTTTTAGCTGCTTTTCTGTTGATTCCAGCAGTTCGCGCGCAGTCTCCTTCCACTGTGAGCTTCAGAGTTTTCTCGGAACCGGCTGGTGCGAGGTTCTCGGTAGACGGCGTCGTGTACATCAGCGCTGCGAGCTTTCAATGGCCTGCGGGAAGCAAGCACATCGTCCGGTTTGTCCAGGATGGCGGAGTTCCGCCGGTGACCAGCGCCGATCCTTCCGCGCCAGCCTTCTCTCAGATTTCCTCGAGCGGAGATGTCGCCTATACTTTGACTGCCTGGACAGACAATCAAGGCCTGCTGCTTCCAAGCTCCGACGGCACGCAAATCATCACGGCGGATCCGAACGTCAGCTCTCTCAAGATGAACGTGACAGTAGCTTATCGGATTCTGCTTAACTTTCTGGATGCTCCGCCAGCGCCGACCGCCGCTTGCGGTGGTGCCCCTGGAAGCGCCCCTCCCGATCTTCGCGTAGGACTGGTCTACATCAGCGGCCAATGTTATTGGAATAGCGCCATCATCTATGCTCCGGCAGGTACGAAGCTCACTCTGAATGCGTTTCCGTATCCAGGGTTTGTTTTCCTTGGTTGGTCGAGCAATCTGGGGTCGCCTGACGCATACCTTCGCACCTATGTTCTGAATGGCCCGGTGACCCTGGTCCCGCGATTCAGTCCCGCTAAACGGGTTCGTTTTGAAACTGCACCGCTCGGATTGCAAGTTTTCGTAGATCGAACACCCGTGGTAACAACAACCTCCGATGCGCCGAGCGTCACCTGTCCTGGCAATCAGAGCCTACCGATTTTGGGACCGCCCACGATCCTACCGTTATGCTTCGGGGATTTCGATTTCGCTCCCGGATCCACCCACTTGGTGGGTGCTCCTACACCGCAAGTCGACTTGGTAGGCAAAATTTGGGTTTTCGATTCCTGGGGCGTCGGCCAGGGACAAAATGCGGCCTACACGACGGACTTTATTACTAACTCACCCGATAAGGTTCTTGTAAAATTCGTGCGCGGTGCTCAGGCTAGCTTTGTGACCACTCCGCCCGGTCTGAAGTTGTCGGTAGACGGTCGGACCAACTGGCCAGCCTATAACTTCGTCTGGGCCATCAATACTAGCCACCAGGTCAGCGCTCCGGCGCAGCAGACCGATGCTGGCGGAAGGAAGTTTACATTTCGAGGGTGGTCGAACAGCGGGGATCCAGTCCAAACCGTCACGATGGACCAAGCTGCGGTCGATTCGGGATTCCGCATGATCGCCGTTTATGATGGACTGAGTCGCGTGCAGGTTCAGACTTCGCCGCCTGGACAAAAAATCCAGGTGGACGGCGCGGATTGCCAGAGCCCGTGCACTGTCGACAAGGCAAATGGAAGCACCGTGCGCGTTACTGTGCCGCTGTCCATTCAACTCTCAGACAGCGCTCGCCTGGACCTAGCCTCGTGGTCCGATGGCGGAGCTGCGGATCATACTTACACGATCAATGCCGATACTCAGACGTTGACGGCCAGTTACGCCACTTCTTATCGACTCTCCACTGGCTCGGATCCTGCGAACGGAGCAGCTTTCGTGCTGGATCCTGCGTCTCCCGATATGTTCTACCCCGCCGATACCTCAATCAGCGTTTCCGTGGATCCAAAACCAGGCTTCAAGTTTCGGCGATGGGGCGGAGATCTCAGCGGCACTTATTCAATGGGATCGATCGTCATGTCGGGTCCCCGCTCAATCACGGCTCTGATGGATCGCATTCCATATATCGCGCCGGCGGGAGTGAAGAACGCGGCCGGAGATACGCCGAGTTCCACGGTAGCGCCCGGTTCTTTGATCGCAATTTTTGGCGAAAGCCTTGCGCCAGATAGTGTAGTGGGCCGGACCAATCCGCTCGCACAGACTCTGGACAACGTCACCGTCACAGTCGGGGATAGACTATTGCCCCTGGTATCCGTTTCAGCGCAGCAGATAGTTGCCCAGCTTCCGTCGGACTTGACGACGGGAGATTACACTCTTCAAGTTCATTCTCAGGGTCAGCCTGACGTCAGCGGCGACTTCTCGGTCTCGCGCAACGCGCCGGGGCTCTTCGCAACCGCAACCCACCAGGATGGAACTCCCGTGACCGTTGATAACCCAGTTGCGCAGGGGGAAAGCATCAATGTGTTTGGGACGGGATTCGGCCCGTATCTCTCGCCGGTGATTGACGGCTTCTACCCCTTTGATCCCGCACCAGCGGTCGCCGATCCAGTGGATGTACTCTCTGGTGGTCAGGTTCTGCAAGCGGACTGGTCCCGTGCCGCGGCCGGGAAGACTGGGCTCGTCACGATGCGAATACAGATCGTGGACTCGACACTACAGGTTCGAGTGAACGGCGTGCTTAGTAATGCGATCTCGATTCCGATGGCAGCGAACGCTACACCAATACCGTAAACGCCGACTCGGTGCGAGTCACGGGATGATACAACGTGTCTCGCTCCACTGGCTCGCGGCCAGCTTCACGGATCAGCCGCAACAGATCGCCGCGCCGTAGTGACTGGCTGGTGGTGGCACCCGCGTCGTGGTAGATTTTCTCCTCTACGACGGTTCCATCAAGGTCGTCGGCGCCAAAGCGCAAAGCGATCTGCGCCACTCCGGGCGACATCATAATCCAGTACGCCTTGATGTGATCGATGTTGTCGAGCATCAGCCGCGAAACCGCGATGGCACGCAGATCATCGAAACCGCTCGTTTTAGGAACATGATGCAAAGCCGTGTTCTCCGGATGGAACGCCAGCGGGATAAAAGTCTGAAAACCGCCGGTCTCGTCTTGCAACGCCCGCAGCTTCATAAAGTGGTGCACCCGATCCTCTTCGGTCTCAATATGGCCGTAGAGCATTGTGCAGTTGGATCGCAAGCCTAGCTTGTGAGCGGTCCGGGCAACGTCAATCCACTGATCCCCGTCAATCTTGTGATCGCAAATAATCCGTCGGACTCGTTCATTGAAGATCTCCGCGCCGCCGCCAGGAAGAGAATCCAAGCCTGCATCCATCAGTTTTAGAAAGGTCTCTCGGATCGACAGTTTAGCTCTCTGTGACAAATAGCCTATTTCCACCATTGTCAAAGCTTTGAGATGCACTTCAGGGAAACGCTTTTTCAGGCCGCGCAGCATCTCGCAGTACCAGTCCAGAGTCAACTCCGGATGCAGGCCTCCCACGATGTGAAACTCCGTGATCGCTTCCGTCCAACCCTCGGCAGCCCGGTGCCAAATCTCTTCCAGCGACCAAGTGTAAGCCTTCGGGTCTTTCTTATGCTTGCCAAAAGCGCACAGCTTGCAACTCGCCACGCAGACATCCGTCGGATTGATGTGGCGGTTCACATTGAAGTAAGTGACATTGCCGTTCTTTCGTTCACGAACGATATTTGCTAGATAGCCGACACCCAAGATGTCCGACGTGCGGTAGAGCGTCACCCCATCCTGGAAATCCAGACGCGTTCCCGCCTTAACCTTATCGGCAATTAACCCAAGCCGCTGATCTTCAAAAAACGTCTGCATAGTTAAACCTTTACCCGCAGCAGATAGATATCGGCCGCCCAGAACACGAAGAATAACACGCTCACGTAACCGTTCACCGTGAAAAACGCCGCATTGATGCGGGTCAAATCGTCGGGCTTTACAAGGCTGTGCTCGTACACCAAAAGAGCAACAACAGCCAGAATCCCGCCGACGCTCAGCCATCCCAGCCCAAAATTCGACACTAGCTCGACCAGACAAATCACCATCAGCGCGTGCAAGCCCCGCGCGATCCAAAGCGCTCCGCCGATCCCGTATCGCCGAGGAATACTGAACAGCCCCTCGTTGCCATCGAACTCGTGATCTTGACATGAATAGATGACATCGAATCCTGCCGTCCAGAAAGTGACCGCCGCCGTCATCCAAAGAATGCGCGGATCCAGCGATCCCGTGACCGCGATCCAAGCGGCCGCAGGCGCGATTCCCAAAGCGAAGCCGAGCACGAGATGCGACAGCGACGTAAACCGCTTCGTATACGAATAGAAAAGCACGATCGCCAATGCCACGGGAGCCAGCATCAGGCACAACGCATTCAATTGCCAAGCCGCCAGCAGGAACACCAACGCGGATCCTGCTACGAACCAAGCGGCGAAACTGGAACTGAGCAGCCCCGCTGGAAGATGGCGCATGCGGGTGCGCGGATTCTTGCCATCGATCTCCGCATCCAAGAGCCGATTGAACGCCATGGCAGCGGACCGCGCTCCGATCATTGCTACCACAATCCAGAGCACCTTCGCCGCAGCAAATGTGAAGCCCGCGTGGACTTCGCGAAAAGCCAGGAGCGCCCCCGTAAGCGCGAAGGGCAACGCGAACACCGAGTGTTCAAACTTGATCATCTCCAGACTGAGGCGAAATCGATTCCAGAGCATCTTTCTTGCGGGTTCGATTACCATTTTAGTTCATGCGGCATTTTGCTCTCATTCCGGCTCTCTTGCTATGCGCGTGCGCAGGAACCAAACCCTCCACCGTCGAAGACATCCATACGCAGGATGTCACCCTGCCGGGCGGCCAAGTCATCCGCGCGGAAGCCATGTTCGATGCTACCGACATGCTGCGCGGGATGATGTTTCGCTCGTCCAGCGCACCCGATCACGGGATGCTCTTCATCCATAGGGGGCCAGGCAGCTTCAGTTATTGGATGTTTCAAACCCTGATCCCGCTCGACATTATCTGGATGGATTCGTCGAAGCACATTGTCGAGATCATCGCCGACGCCCAGCCGTGCAAGACCGAAGCCAGCAAATGTGCCCACTACGGCGGCCATGAAATATCGCAGTATGTTCTCGAACTGGGTGGAGGCATGGCCAAAAAATACGGCCTGCAGATAGGCGACTCTATCCGTTTTTGAGCGCCGAGATCAGATAGCCCCCGGTATACGAATTCTTCGTGGCGGCAATGTGCTCGGGAGTCCCTTGGGCGACGATCTTACCGCCCGCCTCGCCACCTTCCGGGCCGAGATCGATCACCCAATCGGCGCTCCGGATCACGTCCATGTTGTGCTCGATGATAAGAATGCTGCCGCCATTGTGAATTAACCGCTGAAACGCATCCAGGAGCTTGGCGATGTCGTCGAAGTGCAGCCCGGTAGTGGGCTCGTCAAAGATATAAAGCGTTCCTTCGCAACTCGCATGGGCAAGATGCGAGGCAAGCTTTACTCGCTGGGCTTCTCCACCGCTCAGCGTGGTTGCTGATTGGCCCAGCCGCAAATATCCCAAGCCTACATCGGAGAGAACCTTCAGCTTCGTGACCAGCCGAGGAACCTCCGAGAAAAACGCCAGCGCTTCCTTCACGGTTAGCTGGAGCACCTCGTGGACATTCAGACCCTTGTATCGAATCTCCAGCACGCTGCTCTTGAAGCGGGTGCCTTTGCACTCCTCGCAAATCAGTTCCACATCTGCTAAAAACTGCATCTCCACCGTCACGGTTCCATCGCCCTGGCAAGTCTCGCAACGCCCGCCCGGCACGTTGAACGAGAATGCTCCGGAGTTGTAGCCGCGCTTCTCGGCTTCCTTGGTGGCGGCGAATAGATCTCGAATCTGATCGAACGCCTTGATGTAAGTGATGGGATTCGAGCGCGGAGTGCGGCCGATGGGCGACTGATCCACCAGGACCACTTGCTTCAGCAACTCGGCGCGCTCCACGCGGCTGCAGGTCACCTTTTCGGGGGCCTCTTCAAAGCCCTCGGGTTGCTTTTTCGGCTCGTCCTTGCGCAGCCTGCGTTCCAGCGCCTTGTAAATGATGTCGTGGACCAGAGTCGATTTGCCCGAGCCCGAAACCCCCGTGACGGCCACCATCATGTTGAGCGGAATGGATACGTCCACGTTCTTTAAATTGTGCAGGCGCGCTCCAAAAAACCGCACTTCGCGCTTTGGATTCACCTTGCGACGGGAAGATAGCTGGGCAGTTTTGAGGTCGCCTTTGAGGTAGCGAGCTGTCAGCGAACTCGCGCCGTCCTCCATCATCTTCGGAAACGAACCCTCGAAAATGACGCGCCCGCCTAGTTCGCCGGCTCCCGGACCCATGTCCACAATATGATCGGCTGAACGCATCACATCCGAGTCGTGCTCTACAACCACGATCGTGTTCCCTAGATCGCGCAGCTCTTCGAGGATGCGAATCAGGCGTCCCGTATCCCGGCTGTGCAGCCCGATGGATGGCTCGTCCAGCACATAGCAGGCTCCCACGAGCCGCGACCCCAGGCAGGTGGCCAGTTGAATCCGTTGCGCCTCGCCGCCCGAGAGCGTGGAGGACAGACGATCCAGAGTCAGGTAATCGAGCCCGACATCGTTCAGAAACTTGAGACGTTGCCGGATCTCCACCAAGATTTTATCGGCGATGGCACGCTCTTCCGGCGCGAGTTCCGGCGATTCGAAGAAAGCGTAAGCCTTCGCGATGTTGAGCTTGACCACTTCGGCCATGGTGCGCTCGCCGATGCGCACGTTCAACGCCGCAGCACGAAGGCGCGACCCCTTGCAATCCGGACACCGCGCATAGCCTCGGTATCGGCTCATGAAAACACGAACATGCACCTTGTACTTCTTCGTTTCCACGTCGGCGAAGAAACGCTGCACATGATCGAACACGAACGCTCGCTCTTCGGGCCTCAGATCGCAAAAAGGCACATTCAGCCGGACCTTTCCGCGCGAAGCTTTGCGAAACACATCCTCGGCATAGTACGAGTACTGCGGCTTGGTCCAAGGATCCACGGCGCCTTCGTCGATCGAGAGCCCGGCGTTTGGGACCACAAGATCCATGTCGTAGTCGATGGTGTTCCCAAAGCCTTGGCACCTCGGACAAGCACCCATGGGATTGTTGAAACTGAAAAGTCCCGGCTCGGGGATCGCCATTTCAGTGCCATCCCGCTTGCACTCGAAGCGCTCGCTGAAACGGAGCGCTTCTTCGCCGCTCGCCATCTCGAAGAGCACCTCTCCCGCTTCCCGATAGCAAATTTCGATGGCATCCACGATGCGTTGATGCAACTCGGGAGAGATGACCAGGCGGTCCACTAATCCGAAGAGGGGCTGATCAAAATCAATCTCGAGTAGCGATTCAGGAGTGGAAAATTCAAACATTCGCCCGTTCTGGAACAGACGATTAAAACCCTTCTTTCGAAGTTCGAAAAGATGATCGCGAAGCGCTTCGGATTTCTCGTGATGCTTGATGGGAAACAGCGCGTACCAACGCGAGCCTTCTGGCTGGCGGAGCATCTGTTGCGCGACTTGATCCACCGTATCGCGCTCCACTCGATCGCCGCACTTCGGGCAGTAGCTGCGGCCCACGCGCGCCATCAGGAGACGAAGAAAATCGTACACCTCGGTGGACGTGGCGACCGTGGATCGAGGATTGCGCGTCGTGTTCTTCTGACGGATCGCTATGGGCGGAGCGATGCCCAGAATCTCGTCGACGTCTGGCTTTTCCATGCGCTCCAGGAACTGGCGAGCATACGAGGAGAGAGATTCAACGTAGCGCCGCTGGCCTTCGGCGTAGATGGTATCGAAGACGAGCGACGATTTGCCGGAGCCTGAGACGCCGGTAACTACCGTGAGCAGGTTGTGCGGAATCGCGAGAGTAACGTCTTTTAAGTTGTGGACTCGCGCACCACGGATCAGGATTGAATCTTCCAAGGGGAATGAGGCAGGGAGCCTGTCCTCATTCGATTATCCCAGATCGACCAGATGGATTCGGGCACAAACGGAAGTTCGCTTGCACACACGTTTGCTGAATATCTGGAGGATCTTCGTATGTTTTTTGGAAAAGCCATTAAGTTTCTTAGTGTTGGCTTGATCTTGGCCTGTTCAGCGGGGGCCGCAACTCCCAAAGTAAAGGAGCAATATTTTCCGGCAAAGGAAGCCGCGCGGCAAGCAACCCGCTCGGGCAGCGGAACTGTAGTCGTAAATGCCGCAAGTTTTCTTCCAGGAGTTAGTCCAGGCGGTCTGGCCACGGTGTTCGGAACCAACCTAAGCGATGTAACCGGCATTGTCTCCGCAGGCACCAACCCGTTTCCTTTGGTCCTCGCCAATGTGTCAGTGCGAGTGAATGGAGTGCCAGCCCCCATGTTCAGCGTGGCCTATGTTGACGGCCAAGATCAGATCAGCTTCCAAGTCCCGTGGGGAACGGACACCGGCCAGGGTGCAGCAGACGTGCAAGTCTTCGATTACGGTCGCCAAGTGGCAGAGCAATTTGTGGACTCATTCACTGAAGATCCAGGGATCTTTGCTTATCCGAAATATGGACGGCTTTACGCGGTCGCACTGCACAGTCGCGATTACTCGCTGGTCGGACCCGACAATCCTGCCTTCCTAGGAGAGGTGATCATACTGTATACGACCGGTCTCGGGCCTGTGGACCGTTTCATCCCGGATGGTTTGGGCGCTCCATCCAACCCGCCTGCGAACACCAAAGAACCGTTCCGAGTAGTCGTCGCGGGCGAGGATGCTAGGCTGTCGTTCTCTGGTCTGGCGCCAGGCTTCGTCGGACTCTACCAGATCAACATGCAGCTTCCCACAGATCTGCCTGCGGGTGATCTGAAGCTGACAATATTGTCGAAATACGCCGACAGCCAAACGGTGCTGCTCCCCGTTCAGTAAGTCCAGCGTCTAAAAGCAGGGCGACCCAACTTGGCTGCCCTGCTTAGCAAATCAACTAGAACTGAATCCTGATCAGAGTTTGCAGAATGCGGGCCGATCCGGCATTGCCCGGAGATGGAACCGTAACCGCCCCGAATCCGGTCACGTTCACCAACTGGCCGCCGAATTATACGGCGTTGCGTTGTTGGCAAGCACGGGATTGGGGTAAGAGGTGAAGTTCAGAGTTGTGCTCAGGCCCGTGATTTCGGATGGTTGAACAGGCTGAATGCGTCCACCCGGAATTGGATGCAGGTGGCGGACTTTTCATGCAGGGGACAATGCGCGTATCCGGATTGTAGAAGGACTGGGCATTCCAGTCTTGGCTAAGCTGGCGGCGATGTTTGGATCGCAGGTTGCGCACTGCAACTGCACTGTGGAGACCCCGGCGCAGAAAATCAGAAATCCGCCAGCGATAACCAAGCCTCGCTGGCGGATTTCGTTGCGAACTATTGCGAATGCGGTGCAATCCCTCTAGAACGTGACGCGAATCACCGTCTGCAGGATGCGCGAGTAGCCGAGCGCGCCCGGACCCACCTGGGTCGGCGTGCCGAAGCCGGTGAAGTTGCCCACGCCGTTCGAGTTGCGTCCGAGCGCGTTGGTGGCAAGCGCCGGAGCTCCCGTGACGATACCGGCGGTCTGCGGATACGCCTGGAAATTCAGCGTTCCGTTATAGCCCGAGAAGTTGGTGTGGTTAAAGACGTTGAACGCGTCCACACGGAACTGGAAGCGGACCCGTTCCTGGATTGCAAACTCCTTCTGCAGTGAAGTGTCGAAATTGACCACCATAGGACCATAGAGGAAGTTGATGCCCGACTCGAGACCCAGGCTGCCCGGCGACGGCGCGAAGAAGCACGCCGCGTTCAGGCGGTTGAAGGGGTCGCCAGAGTGCGTATACGGATCGCAACCTTTGACCACGCCGATTCGCGCGGGTTCGGTGCTAGAACCGGTGATGTTCTGGTTGCCCGCGCCCGAGATCGCGAAGCCCGGCGTGAACGGCGAGCCGGACTCGACCTGGGTGATGCCGGAAAGCTGCCAGCCGTTGGTGATCATCCGCATGAACTTATTGCCCTGGAATTTGGGCGTCGTGTACACGTAGTTGATCGACAACAGATGGCGACGGTCGAAGGACGCAGGCGCGTAGTTGGCTCAGCGATTGAACTGATCCGGCCGGACCGGGGCGTTGTCGTTGGTCAGATTGCCATTTCCGCTCAGCGAGGATGCCATGGTCTTGCTCCAGGTATAGGACAAGCCGAGGAAGAGGCCCTCGACGGCGCGCCTCTGCGCACTCACTTGGAGCGCATTGTAGTTGGACGTCGCGGCGCTTTCATAAAGCGTGATGCTGCCATAGCCTTGGATGGGCTTGAGGAAGTTCGCCTGCTTGCAATTGTTCCCGAGCAGGGGCGTGCCGGTCAGACCGGGGTCCTGATTCTGCGGCAGGAAGCATTGTCCGAAGGCATTGTAGTTGAGATTGCGATTGTCTTGGAGGTGGCGTCCCTGGCTGCCGACATACGCGACGTCCATTATGGTCTGCAGCGGGAGCCGGGCCTGAATACTGGCTTGGTATTGGTAAGTGGTCGGGACCTTGCCGGTAGGGTCGGCCGTGGCGATGGCAGAGGGTCCAAGCAGGACGTTTTTCGGATCGATCGTCGAGACCAGATTCTGGTTTAAAGTGGGCGTGATCGCTTCGGGCGGGTTGCCCAGCGAATCAAAAATGCGGTTGCCCTGGATGCGATCGTAGTAAATACCGCTGCCGGCGCGGAACACCAGGCTCTGCTTGCCGGTGATGTCCCAGGCGACGCCGAAACGCGGACCCCATTGAATCCCGCGGTTGGGGAACAGGTACTTGCCGGACGGACAAGTCTTCGCTTGGCAGATGGCCTGGAACGGATTGCCGGTGCCCGGCACTTCGAGGCCGATGTCGAAGGTAGGCAGGTAAGTGTTGGTGGCGGGGTCATACGCGGCGCGCGCTTTCGTCGCCGGATTGATGGCCGACTGATAGAGGCGCGGAGCATTGGCCGCGCTGTACTGGCTCGGCAGGAACGTGGACGCCTGGAGCGACGCGTCGTACTGCGGCTGGTACCAGGCTGCGCGCAGACCGTAGTCCAGCGTGACGTTGTGCGTAATTTTCCAGGTGTCCTGGACGTATTGCTCGATGTTCCAGTAGCGGTACATGCCGTTGAGATAGGCGCTGGCTTGGCTGAAGGTGTTGTACACGCCTAACTGCGCATTCGAGAAGCCGAAGCCGGTGTCGTACGGATTCGCCGGATTGTCGCCGAAGTTATAGCTGCCGTTGGCGTTGGCGAACGACGTCTGATCTTTGCGGCTGCGCTGCAGATAAATGCCCGCCTTGATGGTGTGGGTTGACCAGACCTTGGTGAAGTTGTCGCTGAGGTCGATCGTCGTGTTGTAGTTGACGAACGGCGCGTTGCCGGTGCCGAAGCCTGCCCCGTTCGGCGCGGCGATGTGCGAGCCGTTGAACGACACCGCCGGAATATAATCTTTCTGGTTGGCGCTCGGATACAGCAACGGCAGCGTGATGCCGCTCTTGGTTCTCGTGAGCGTGTCGCCGACTTCGTCAATCAGAATCGAGTTGTGAGTGTAGCCCCAGTTTGTTTCGTTCGACATCGAGGGCGAGATCACCCACGTGGCCCCGGCGGCCCAGCTGCGTCCCGGAATCGGGTTGGCGATCGGGGCGATCGGCACCGTTAGGCCCAGCACGAACGAACCGTACGGCGCAACCGTTGGCTGCTGATTATCTACAAAGTGACCGAACACGCGCAGGTTGTCCGTGATGCTGTAGTCGACCCGCAGCAGCGTCTCGCGACGCGGGGAAGCGCCCGGCAGCTGCGAAGAATAGTTGTAGTTGGACGCCGACGTGTTGGGCAGCGGCAGGATATTCAACAGCGCCTGGCCGGGCCCGTAAATGCGCGACGCCGGAATAATGTTGCCGGGGAACGGCTGGCGCGAGATCGGATCGAGAATCGTCACCGGATTGTTGTTCTGGTCGTGACTCTTGCTGTAATCGCCCATGCGCTCAGCCGCCGTGGGCACCAGTACATTGCGGGCCGTGTTCGGCACCAGCTGGCGTTGATATTCCTGGCTGAAGAAGAAAAACGCCTTATTGCGCGTCCGCTCAAAATATTTAGGGATGTAGACCGGACCACCGATGGTGTAGCCGGGATCGTTGTAACGGAACAGGGGCCTGGGCAGGAACGCCTGGCCGAAACTGGGGCGGGCATTATTCAAAAACGTGTTGGCATTCAAGCTGTCGTTGCGGTGATACCAGTATCCGGTGCCATGGAACTGCGACGAGCCGCTCTTAGTGACCACCGAGATCTGCGCGCCGACGCTGCGCCCGTACTCGGCCTGATAGCTGCCGGTGAGGATCTTGAACTCGGCAATCGAGTCGTTGCTGACACTGACATTCATGCCGCCGTTGTTGCCTGTATCGACGTTGCCGATGCCATTCAGGCTGAGCTGATTCTGGCTGGGCCGCGCGCCGTTGACGGAGAACTGGTTGGCACCGGTGCCGGAACTCCCTACCGCGTAGCTCGCGCCATTGTTGAAATTCACGCCTGGCACCAGCTTCGCCATGTCGAGCGGATTGCGACCGTTGGTTTCGAGGTTCTCAATCTGCTTGGTGGTGATCGTGGCCGAGCGTTCCACGCTTTCGGTCTGCAGAACCACGGCGGTTCCCGATACTTCGACGGTGTCCGTGACGGCCCCGACCTGCAGAACGACATCGCCAAGCGCCAGCTTGTCTTCAGCGTAGAGGGTGATACCGCTGCGGCTGAGCTTTTTGAAACCCACCGACTCGACTGTCAAACTGTAGGTTCCGGGGAATAGAGCGGTGAACGTGAAGTCGCCCGTACCAGAGGTGTGCTGGACGTTCACGGTTTTCTTTGAGGTTTCAGTGAGTGTCACATTGGCGTTCACAACGACGCCGCCCTGCTGATCCACTAACCGGCCATTGATGGAGCCGGTGATGTTCTGGCCGTAACTCGTTGCTAGGAAGGCCAGAAAACAGGCTGGCACTAGCGTTATTTTGGACATGGTATCGGATCTCCTTGGATTCGAAACAAATGGACATAATTTGCATCGGTGGCCCGAAGACGGGAGAAGTTAATCCTTCAGCATGGACGACAGCAGGCATGAACCTGAGACCAACCCGGATCAGCGATTCACTAGTTGTACACGACAACAAGAGCGGTGTCAAGTTGTAGGAGAATGTTGTCAAGAGAATGTCTGTAAGAGAATGTCTGCTGCGACACTGCTACGGCGACATTCGCAACGAGGAGGGAGCGGACATAATGGTAGAGCCAATGTGTGCCCTCCGTCTCAGTCTGCTGTTGGTTCTGGCATGCCTGCCGGTTTCGGCGGCAGTGACCGTGTTCATCGTGCGCCACGCAGATGCAGGGGACCGATCCGCAGCTCTCCGGACCCGCAGCTGAAGAGGTCGGCCAGTTTCGCGACGTTCGCCAATCTCACCTTGGCGAATGCCCGCAGGCGTTTCGGAAAGGCGAGCGCCGAACGCCAGGCTGTCGCAGATGCACGGAGCAAGGTGGGAGCCGACAATCTATCCATCCGAACTCTGGAAAGACAGCCGGATAAATTATTGGCCCCGGCGCTGTGCGAAGAGCCAGTCCGCAAGGCCTGGCTCGGCAAACACATCCTTCCAATAGACGTTGTCATGCGCTCGCCGGACTAGCTCGGTGTAGCGCGGGTGACCGCCAGCTTTGCGCAGCGCTTGAATCATTCGCCTCGATTCATGTGCGGGCACGAGCGGATCGAGTCGACCGTGAAAAGCCCAGACGGGCACTTGAGAGAAGCGGTGCGCCGTGGACGTCTTCCCTCCCCCGGACACCGGCACCGCCGCCGCGAATTTGCTGGGATAAGCTGCGAGCAAAGCCCAGACGGCAAATCCCCCCATGGACTGGCCGACCACGTAAACACGGTCTGGGTCGATTGAGTATTCGCGCTGAAGGTCGTCCACGAGTTCGATTACAAGGCGGAGTTTGCTGGATGGAGTGCGGTTCAGGAAGTTCAGCCATAGCGACCCAAGCGGGCACTGGGGCGCGAGCACGAAGGCGGGATGCTGGGCCTGATTTTCGGGCGACATCCAAAGCTGTGCGCCCGCTGCGTTAGTGCCCTCGATCTGGCGCAGGTTGTCGTCTCCAACGCCCAGTATGTCGTGAAGCCAGATGACGAGCGGGTAATTTTGCTGAGGGTCATAGGGTTCCGGGATCGTGAGGCGGTAACGCAGACGCTCGGTCGCTGGCAAACAGACGACGGCCAACGCGAACAGGAACAACAACCGGGTCATGTCAGGGCGAGCAGAAATGCGTAGTCGAACGCCGTTTCCCGGAGTCCTTCGTAACGGCCCGAAGGTCCAAAGTGACCAGCCCCCATGTTCGTCTTCAAGAGCAGAATGTGGTCGTCGGTCTTGAGCGCGCGCAGCTTGGCCACCCACTTCGCGGGTTCCCAATAGGCTACTCGCGGATCATTGAGCCCCGCCTTTACCAGCATCGCCGGATACCGCTTCGGCTCGACATTGTCGTAGGGCGAGTACGACAGAATGTAGCGGTAGAACTCATGGTGTTCAGGGTTGCCCCACTCTTCGTACTCGCCGATGGTCAAAGGAATGGTCGGATCGAGCATCGTGTTCACGGCATCGACGAAGGGGACTTTGGCGATGACGGCGTGGAACAAATCGGGTCGCATGTTTACGACTGCCCCGACCAGAAGGCCGCCAGCGCTTCCGCCTAAAATGCTGAGCCGTTCTGATGCTGTGTAGCCGTGCCCGACCAAATGCTCGGCGCAGGCGATGAAATCCGTGAAAGTATTTCTCTTGGTGAGCAGCTTGCCGTCATCATGCCAGAACTTGCCCATGTCGCCGCCGCCGCGAATGTGGGCTACAGCATAGATGTAGCCGCGGTCGAGCAGACTCAGCCGATCAGACCCAAAGCCAGGGTCGGTGGTTGCGCCGTAGGAGCCATACGCGTAAAGCAGCATGGGGTTCTCCCCGTTGCGCTGCATGCCTTTGCGATACACGAGCGAGATGGGCACCTCCACGCCGTCCTGGGCACGGGCGAACAGCCGCTCGGATTGGTACTGGGAGGGCTCGTATCCAACTACTTCGTAGCGCTTCTTAAGTTCACGTTCCCCGGTCTCCATGTTGTAGTCGATGACAGAAGGGGGAGTCACCAGCGAGGAGTAAACGAACCGAACGATCTTCGTGTCGTACTCGGCGTTGCCGGCGATTGACACAGTGTAGACCGGCTCTGGAAACTCGACAGGGCTAAATGTATCGAGTGAACCGGCTTGAGCAATCCGTATGGTCTCCAGTCCGCGCTCTCGCTCTGAGACCACCAAGTAGTCACGAAAAACATCCACGCTTTCAATGGTGCGGTCGGGCCTTCCGGCGATCACTTCGGTCAGATCGATCGTGCCTATCGGCGTTCGCAGCAAGCGGAAATTTTGCGCCGCGTGATTCGTGCGAATGTAAAACGAGTCGCCCTGATGATCCACGTCGTACTCCACACCGTGCTCGCGCGGAAGAATGGGCACGAATTCCGCCGAGGGCTGGTCCGACCGGATGTAGCGGACTTCGCTAGTCAGCGGACTGTCGATGTTGAGAAAAATGTACTCGCGGCTCAGTGGCCGGGCGAGGTCCAGTTCGAAGAGCGGATCGTCTTCCTGATAGACCAACGTGTCGCTGTGAGTGCCCAGCTCGTGCCGGTACACGCGATAAGGACGCTTCACTTCGTCCAGCACGGTGTAAAAGAAGGTGCGGTTATCTTTCGCCCATTCCAGCGTGTAGTAGGTGTTATAAATTTCGTCAGGCAGCAGAGCCCCGGTGCAAAGGTCCTTAACGCGGATGGTATAGGCTTCGTCACCTTCCAGATCGGTTGAATACGCGAGCAGGTTGGCGTCCGGGCTTTGGGTGATGTTCCCGATCCGAAAATACTTCTGCCCTTCCGCGAGCAGGTTTGCATCGAGATAAATTTCTTCGGGGGCCTCGGCGCTTCGAAATTTACGGCAGAAGATCGTGTATGCTTTGCCTTTCTCGGTGCGCGTGTAGTACAGCCAATCGCCATCCTTCACGGGCACAGAAGAATCATCTTCTTTAACCCGGCCCAGCAATTCCGCGTAGAGCTGCTTCTGGAGCTCTTCGGTGGGCTTCATCATCTCGGACGTGTACGAATTTTCCGCTTCGAGGTAGGCAGTAACATCAGGGTCGGACCGATCGCGCAGCCAGGAGTAATTGTCGACGCGCGTGTCGCCGTGAATCTCAGTAGTCCTCGGCACGACTTTCGCCGTCGGAATCACTGACTCTCTTCTTTCCCCATGTACAGTTCGCTGACCACCGAACGATAATTCTCCAGCACGCGACCGCGACGCACCTTCATGGTTGGAGTGAGTTCCCCGCTCTCAATCGAGAAGTCTTTTTCGAGGATGCGGAACTTGCGGATCTGCTCGAAGGAGGGGAGCTGCTTATTCACTCGCGTGACCGTCTTTTGAACCAGTTCGACAACCTCCACGCCTTTGGACGGCTCGACTGCAGAGACGTTGATCGTGATCAGCGCAGTGACGTATGGAAGCTTGTCGCCGATCAGCAGCACCTGGTTGATCAGGGGATCGGTCTTGAACAGGCCTTCGATGCGAGCCGGGTAGATTTTCTTGCCGTTCGAGGATACGATCAGTTCTTTCTTGCGCCCGGTTATGTAGATATACCCGTCGGAGTCGATCTCGGCGATATCGCCCGTCGAGAGCCAGCCATCGTGAAGCACGGCCGCCGTCGCTACTGGATCGTTGAAATATCCAGTGAAGTTGGCGCCGCTCTTGACCAGCAGCTCGCCATCTTGCGCCAACTTGACTTGCACTCCGGGGAGAGCTTTCCCGATGCTTCCGAATTTCGGAAGTTCAGTAGGGTTGAACGAAACGATACCGCCCTCGGTCAGCCCGTAACCTTCATGCAAAGGCATCCCGATGGCGGCATAGAATTGCGCCAGTTCTTTGCCAAGCGGGGCTGCGCCGGACGCGGCCACTCGCAACTCTCCGCCCAAGCGTTCGCGAATTTTCGAGAACACGATTTTGTCGGCCAGCTTCAAGGCCGCGGACATCCAACCCGGCACCGGCTTGCGCTGCTGGCGGAGCCGCGCGGCCTCCGAGCCCAGACCCACGGCGCCGTGGAAAATCTGCTGTTGGATCGCGCTCTTCTTCTTCACCTCGGTATTGATGCTGGCAAAGACGCGCTCCCAGACGCGCGGCGGCGCGAGGAAAAATGTCGGACGAATGGTCTTCAACTCGTTCGGCATCTTGGCCAGGCCCTCGGAGAACCAAATCTCGCAACCCAGCCGGATGACCACCATCTCCAGCACCACCCGTTGCGCAATGTGGGCCGAGGGGAGGAAGACGAGTGTTCGGTCGCCTGCTTTTAAAGGCAGAACAGCGGGTCCGTGATCCATGTTGGTCACTACCGCCGATTGCGTGACCAGGCCCATTTTGGGTTCGCCCGTCGCGCCGGACGTCAGGTATAAAATCGCGTGATCTTCAGGCTTTACCTCGGCACGAATGCGGTCGAAATATTGCGGGTTGCCCGCCAGCGCCTTGCGCCCTTTCTCGCGCAACTGGTCAAGGGAAATCGCGCTAGGATCCTGGCCGACCAGCAAGATGAACTGGACGGATAACGCTTGCTCGCCGGCCGCTTCCACTAACGCCCGCATGGCTTTCGCGTCTTCGACGAACACCGTTTTCGTTTGCGTGGCTCGCAGATTCGCGATCAAGTCGGGGAGTGGATTACTGGTGTAGAGCGCTCCAGAGATCGCGCCAGCAGCCATGATGCCAAGGTCCGCGAGATAGAACTCGGCGCGGGTCTCGGAGTACATCGCGACAATGTCGCCCTTGGAAACGCCGCTGCAGCGGAGGCCGCAGGCGATCTCTTTGGAAGCCTGCAGAAAGTCGCTCCAGGTGTACGTTTGATACTCGCCCTGGCCGAGAGGCTGCTTCAGGGCGGCGAGTCTCGGGTAAGCGGTAGCGGTTTCTTCCAGGACCGTGTAGACAGTACGAGGATACATTCGATACCACCAATGTATCGTATTCGATGATGGGTGCAGTCCGCGGCTATTTGGTCAACATAACGAACCCAAACAGCGTGTCCCCCGCCCCCACTACCAAATATTGCGTGCCATCCAGCTCGTAAGTCATCGGCCCATTGCTCATTCCAGAACCGAGATTCGCATGCCACAACGGTTCCCCCGTGGTCGCCTTCATCGCGACCAGGTTATTTGAAGGATCTCCCGCAAACACGAGATTCCCCGCCGTTGCCAATACGCCCGACCGAGGCCCGCCTGCGCCTTCCCATTTGTGGCTCCACTTGACCTTGCCCGTCTTATAATCGATCGCCTGCATCATGGATTCGGACCAGCCGCCGCGATCGTTGCCGCCCCAGCCTTCCGGCTTCTCGTCATCGTCGAAGATGTAATACACGCTATACGCATTGGTCGCATTCACATAGAACAGGCCAGTCGCCGGACTAAAGCTGGGAGGCGGCCAGTTCGCTGCACCCGCCTGATTGGGCGCTACCAAGGAACCATCCGGCTGAGGCATTTTAGCCGGGTTGGGAATGGGCTGGCCCTTGGCATCGATTCCCGTTGCCCAATTCGCCTTGGCAAACGTGGTCGTGGAAACGCTCTTCCCATTCGTTCGATCCAGAACGAAGAAGTATCCGTTGCGGCTGGCCTGCGCCACGAGCTTGCGCTTCTGACCGTTGATCTCGCCGTCAATCAGCACCGGGGTCTCGATCGCGTCCCAATCGTGGGTGTCATGCGGCGATGGCTGAAAATACCATGCCATCTTGCCGGTATCGGGGTTGACGGCTACAATCGATTCGGTGTACAAGTTATCCCCCATGCGCCCCTTGCCCGCGATCACGGGCTGAGGATTGCCCGTTCCAAAATACAAGAGGTTGAGTTCCGGATCGTAAGTGGTAGCTCCCCAAGTCATCCCTCCGCCATGCATCATCGCGTCGAGCGTGGGCCAGCTCTTCGCTTCCGGATCGCCTGGCTGAGGATGCGCGTACCAGCGCCATTGCAGCGCGCCAGTTTCGGGATCGTGCGATTCGATATAGCCGGGGATGTCCAGATCGTCGCCGCTCACGCCCGTGATCACGTGATTCTTAATCACCAAGGGAGCGACCGTGCCAAAGTACATCTGGTCCATATCGCAGATGGGCGCGTGCCAGCGCTCCTTGCCGTCCTTGAGGTTCAGCGAGACCAGATTGCAATCCGGCGTTTCGAAATACAGCCATCGGCCATAAACGCCCACGCCTCTATTTCCAATGTGGATCCCACCCTTGGACTGCCATCCAAAATGCCAGATCTCGCGACCCGAGCGGGCATCCACGGCCCAAACATGATCCGGCACGGTGAAGTAAAGAACGCCATCCACCAGCACGGGCGTGGCCTTGATAGCGCCGCCGAAGCCCCCTCCCGCGTTGGCCCGATATGCCCAGGCAAAGCTTAGCGAATTGATGTTCGAGTCGTTGATTTTATTCAGCGTGCTGAAGCGGCGGCCCGAGTAATCGCCGTTGAACATCGGCCATGTATCGGTGGGCGGTTCCATCAGCTTCGCTGGATTCAGCGTTTGACCCGGCAGCGAGGCGGCCAATAACGCAGATGCAATGAACAGCTTCATTTCAACGTCTCCAGATAGGCAACGATGTCGTGCATGTTCTTGTCGGTATATTGATCGAGCAGAGCGGCGTGTTGAGCGTAGGGATCGTTCTTGATCACCTTCAGAGAAGCCGTTCGCTTGAATGACCGATACTCGCCTTGCGCATCGCGCAACGAGACGTTGAAGTCATCCAACTTATCCAGCACGCCTGTTAGTACTTCGCCGTTCGGCTGAGTGACCGTTACCAGCACGGGCTTGGATGTAACTTGGCCTGAGCCGGGACGCCCGAATCCGACGGTGCGCGGAAACAGGAATTTCGATTGCAACGTTGGGGGGTCGTATTTCTTGCCAACGCCAGCGAGATCTCCCTTTACCGAGTGGCAAGTGTTGCACCTGCCAGCACCGTTGAAGTAGGCCGCACCAGCTTTCGCATCACCGGTGAGGACGTTCAAAACCTTCGAATAAGGGCCTCCGCGCAGGGTCTCCAGCATCTTCTGATGCAAGAAGTGCGCCAGATCGCCCACTTGCGCTGCAGTCAGGGACGCACTCGGCTGACCGCTCTGCAGGGGATGTCCCTTGGCGAGAAACTGTCCGATGGTGTTGCCGTACCGGTCGTGCAGAATCACCAGGGAACGGACCAGATCTGCACCTTGCTGGTTCTCTGGCAGGTTCGAATTACCGCCGCGCGCCTTATTGCCATGACAGGTGATGCACTCGGCGATGTAAACCGTTTTGCCGCGATCGGCGCCTGCGAGATCCACGATGTGCGAATCAGCGGCACCGGCTCCCAAGGGACCAGGCCCGGTGGTTCTAGCGGGTCCGCGCTGCTGTGCTAGCGGGGGCGGAGCAACCATGTTGGGTCCAAGGTTCTTGGCCAGGTAATCGGCGATCTGGACCAGTTCGGCTTCGCTGGCTTTCGCGCCGCGCTCAACCATGGCGTTCACTACCGCCGTCCATTGATCGCGAGTTCGACCCGATCCCATCACAATCTCAGGACCATGACAGGTGGCCCCGCAGACCTTTTGGGTAACATCTTTGCCAAGTGCTTCGGGCAACTGTCGCTGACGTGGGGGCTGCGCAGCAAGGAACGTCACCCAGGTGATCGCCAAGCCGAGGAGCCACATGGCTCGTAGTGGTTTCATTTCGAGATAAGTTTATCAGCATCTAGACTGGTAGAAGCCTGCATCATCCTGCATCATGCCCAATCACCTAATTACCGAGAAAAGCCCCTACCTTCTTCAACACGCCCACAATCCTGTGGATTGGTATCCCTGGGGCGACTCAGCTTTTGAGAAGGCGAAGCTGGAGGACAAACCAATCTTTCTCTCGATCGGTTATTCCACTTGTCATTGGTGCCACGTCATGGAACGTGAATCTTTCGAGAATGATGAGATAGCGGCCTTCCTGAACGCTCACTTCGTGCCTGTCAAAGTGGATCGCGAGGAGCGCCCCGACGTTGACCGCATCTACATGACTT
Source organism: Bryobacterales bacterium (assembly GCA_038225555.1). GTDB lineage: Bacteria > Acidobacteriota > Terriglobia > Bryobacterales > Bryobacteraceae > JANXQZ01. The sequence goes on along the minus strand of JBBRRB010000019.1, from coordinate 61,230 downwards.
TCGTGCAGGCGACTACCGGAAGCGGTGGCTGGCCCATGTCCGTGTTTCTCACACCTGCGCTCAAACCGTTTTATGGTGGAACATATTTTCCTCCCGACAACCGATATGGGCGTCCGGGATTTGTCAGCCTTTTACAATCCCTGGCGCGTGCCTGGGCAACTGACCGCGCGAAGATCGACAAGTCCAGCGAGGAGGTCATTGTACAACTTGTTCAGCATTCTGAACCCAAGCCCTCCCGAGCCGCCACGCTCGACTCCGCGATCCTCGATTCCGCATACAACTATTACCGGCGCACTTTCGATTCTAAGAACGGCGGCTTTGGCGACTCTCCCAAGTTTCCGCGCCCCGTTTCGCTTAATTTTCTGCTGCGATACTACGCCCGCACGCGCAATGAAGAAGCGTTGGAGATGAGCCTCAAGACACTGCGAGCCATGGCTGAAGGCGGCATGAACGATCAGCTTGGCGGAGGGTTCCACCGCTACTCGGTGGACGAAATGTGGTTCGTTCCGCACTTTGAAAAAATGCTCTACGATCAAGCCCAACTCGTGGTCTCCTACATTGAGGCTTATCAGATTACCGGCGATTCGTATTACGCTCAGGTTGCCCGCAACACACTCGACTATGTGATGCGCGAGATGACGGACGCGGGTGGCGGATTTTACTCAGCAGAAGATGCCGACAGCGTGATCGACCCTGCCAATCCGCACGAGAAAGGCGAAGGAGCGTTCTACGTTTGGACGCGCCAGGAACTCGATTCCATACTCGGCAACCCCCACGCGGCGATCTTTGCGTACCGCTACGGAGTCGACACTGATGGAAATGTCCATCACGATCCGCACCACGAGTTCGGCGGAAAGAACATCCTGTCGATTCGGCACAGCTTGGAAGACACCGCGAGTCGATTCAGCCTGGAACGGGACTTGATTCAAGCCAACCTGGACAGGTCAATTGAAAAGCTGATGGAACGGCGAGGGTCGCGCGTGCGCCCGCACTTGGATGACAAAGTCTTGACGGCGTGGAACGGACTGATGATCTCGGCATTTGCGAAGGCTGCTCAGGTGTTGGATGAGCCGAGCTATGAAGAGGCGGCTCGGCGGTCGGCGGATTTTATCCTGACCAAAATGTATGATCCTCAGCGCGGCACGCTGTTGCGGCGTTATCGCGATGGTGAGGCTGCTATCCCCGGGTTTCTGGACGATTACGCATTCTTCGTCCAGGCTCTTCTGGATCTTTATGAGACTGGATTTCGCGTTTCCGATCGGGAACTTGCCATCCGCTTGACTGACAAAATGATCGAGCTGTTCGAAGATCGCAAGGGCGGAGGCTTCTTCGGCACTGCCGAGGGGGGCGCCGACTTAGTAATGCGCATGAAAGACGATTACGATGGCGCCGAACCTTCCGGCAACTCCGTCGCGCTGATGAATCTGATGCGCTTGGGGCATGAGGCCGTGGAAAGAACGCTTAATGGACTAGCGTCGCGCATGGCTCATCAGTCGGTTGCGGTTCCTCAGATGCTGGTGGCGTTGAACTATTATCTATCGCCGAGGCGGCAGGTGATCCTCGCGGGCGAAAAGGACAATGAGAGGACCCGAGCGTTCTTGCGCAAAGTTCGAAATAGTTTTGCTCCCAACAGCTCCACGTTCCTGATCAATTCCGACGAGACTCGCGAGCGGCTCGCGAAAGTGAGTCCTGCCATGGCGGACATGAAGCAGGTCGACGGCATGACCACGGCCTATGTCTGTGAAAATTACACCTGTCAGCTTCCGGTTACCGACCTAGACAAGTTGACCGAGTTGCTACAATAAGGGCTCATGGAAAGAGCAGCGGCAACCACCTTGAGAGGCAACCCTTTCACTTTAATTGGACCTGAGCTAAAAGCTGGCGACAAGGCACCTGACTTCGAAGTAGTCAGCGATGCCATGCAGCCCGTAAACCTGGAAAAGACTGGACAAGCGGTGCGGATTTTCAGTGTCGTTCCTTCGCTCGACACGCCGGTTTGCGATGCCCAGACTAAGCGCTTCAACGAAGAGGCCGTCCAGCTTCCCGGGATCGAGATTTACACCATCAGCATGGACCTTCCGTTCGCGCAAAAACGCTGGTGCGGAAATTTCGGCGTGGATAAGATCAAGATGCTTTCCGATCATCGCGACGGTTCGTTTGGCGAACACTATGGCACGTTGATAAAAGAGTTGCGGATTGAGAGCCGCGCTATTTTTGTCGTCGATAAGGACAATACGATTCAGCATGCGGAGTATGTGAAGGAAGTGGCCGACCACCCGGATTATGAGTCGGCTCTCCGCGTTGCGCGGTCTCTCGCCCAATAAATTTCACCGACTGCGGGACAAGCCAAACTACTTTATAATCGTGCCGATCGGCTCGCCCATGGCCATGCGCATGATATTGCCGAACGTATTCAAGTTAAATACAATAATCGGAAGTTGATTGTCCCGGCACATGGCGACCGCCGAGGCATCCATCACTTTCAGCGCCTTCGCAAGCACTTCCAAATATGTGATTTGAGGGTATAAAACCGCGTCAGCGTGGAGCATCGGGTCCATATCGTAAACTCCATCTACCCGCGTGGCTTTAGCGATCACATCCGCCTTAATCTCCAAAGCACGCAAGGTGGCAGCCGTATCTGTCGAGAAGTACGGATTCGAGGTTCCCGCCGCAAAGATGACGATTCGGCCTTTCTCCAAATGCCGAATCGCGCGCCGGCGGATATAAGGCTCGGCCACCTGATGCATTTCAATGGCGGTCATCACGCGAGTGCGCACTCCGGCTTTTTCGAGAGCGTCTTGCAGAGCGAGCGCATTGATCACAGTTGCCAGCATGCCCATGTGATCGGCTGAGACGCGGTCCATATTCCGCGCAGCTGCCGCCACGCCGCGGAAGAAGTTGCCCCCGCCCACTACCATGCCGATTTGCACGCCGGTCTGAGCGACCTCGGCTACTTCTTCGGCCAACTCCTTCACTCGCTGAGAGTCGATGCCAAAAGAGGTCCCGCCAGCCAGGACCTCTCCGCTTACTTTGAGAACGATTCGTTGGTATTTCGGCATGCCCCGTGCGAATTTCGCTATTCGGCGGGAGCGGAAGTTTCGGGCGTCTCTTCAATCACGGCGGCATCGCCGACCTTGAAGCGAACGAAACGGGAGACCGAGATATTTTCGCCTAGCTTGGCAATGCTCGTCTTGATCAAATCGGCCACGGTCTGCGTGTTTTCCTTGATAAAGGGCTGCTCGTAGAGACAGATCTCTTCATAGAATTTCTGCATGCGGCCTTCGGTGATTTTATCCAGCATCTTTTCGGGCTTGCCTTCCTGCAAGGCCCGCGCTCGCTGGATATCCTTTTCCTTGTCGATCGCGTCCTGAGTTACGTCTTCTTTGCGGATGAATTGCGGATCGGCCGCAGCGATCTGCATCGCCAGCTCTTTCACAAGATTCTGAAACTGGTCCGTTCTGGCGACGAAGTCCGACTCGCAGTTCACTTCCACGAGAACGCCGAGCTGCGCGCCCGGGTGGATGTATGTTCCGATCATGCCCTGGCGGGTCGACCGCGTGGCTTTCTTCGAAGCAGACGTGATGCCGCGTTTTCTGAGAATGATCTCCGCTTCTGGAAGATTGCCGTCCGATTCCTTCAGGGCGTTCTTGCATTCCATCATGCCCGCACCGGTCCGGTCCCGAAGCTCTTTCACTAATTTGGCGCTAATTTCCATGATTTTTTAGGGTCTGAATTCGAAGCGCCAACTTGAAAAGCCAGCGCTTCGGGGTAGGGTTATTCGCGACTGCCGACTCGCCCCATGTCGCTCGGGGCCTCTTGGCCGGGGCCCTTGCGGGGCAGCGACATCGAAGGCAGATCCTCATCCGAGATTCCCTCGGACATGAGCTGATCGAGCTGCTGCGGATCGAATTGAGTGAATTCGAGGGCCTCTTCCGCAGGGGTATCCTCGGTGACAATCTTGCCTGTGAAATCGTGTTCGGTGGCCAATGCGCGGCCTTCGGTGATCGCGTCTGAAATCTTATTCGTGAAAAGCCGGATGGCCCGCAATGCATCGTCATTGCCCGGGATCACGTAATCCACTTCGTCGGGATCGCAATTGGTGTCCACCACGGCCACTACCGGAATACCCAGCTTCCGCGCTTCCTTTACCGCAATCGCTTCTTTATTTGAGTCGATCACGAAAAGGAGATCGGGAAGCCCGCTCATTTCCTTGATGCCAGCCAGGTTCTGCTGAAGATGCTTGCGCTCGCGTTCCAGCCGACCGACTTCTTTCTTGGCGCGACCGACCCAGTTTTCGTCCATCGCCAGCGAGTCCAATTCCTTCAGCCGCTTGATGGATTTCTGAACCGTTGTCATGTTGGTCAGCAATCCGCCCAGCCAACGTTGATTCACGTAGTATTGGTTGCACCGGGTAGCTTCTTCGGCCACGGCTTCCTGCGCCTGCCGCTTGGTGCCGACGAATAAAACCGTTTTGCCTTGCGACGCCATTTCACCGACGTAGCGCATGGCATCTTTAAAAAGCTTCAGCGTTTTCTGGAGATCTACGATGTAAATTCCGTTGCGTTCGCCAAAGATGTACTCTTTCATCTTTGGATTCCAGCGCTTGGTCTGGTGCCCGAAGTGGACGCCGGCTTCGAGCAATTCCTTCATTGAGATAGATGGCAAAATGCCTCCTTACAGATTCTAGCTGCGGGTTTCACCGCGTGTATCCGCGCGCACGGCCCAAAGCGGAAGTTGTGCATGCGGAAATTACAAGGCGATGTCGAGATGGAGTGAGACAGGACGCGCTGGTCCGCTAAACAACGGACCAGCGCGGACGAACCACTATCTCTTGGAGAATTGGAAGCGCTTGCGGGCACCCTTCTGACCGTACTTCTTGCGTTCATGTGACCGCGGGTCCCGTCTCAAAAGGCCGAGCCCCTTGAGTTTGCCGCGCAGTTCCGTATTGAAAAGAATCAGCGCTCGAGCGATCCCCAGCCTGGCGGCACCAGCCTGGCCGTTGTAGCCTCCGCCGTTGGCGAGAATGAGCACGTCAAACTTGTCAGCCAATTCAGCGGCCAGCAACGGCTGACGCACCATGGCGCGCGCGGACTCGCTGACGAAGTAATGCTCGAAAGCACGTCCGTTAACTGTAATCTGGCCCTTGCCGGACCGAAGGAAGATTCGGGCAATCGCCTTTTTGCGCCGCCCTGTTCCTAAATGCTGTACTAACGATGCTGCCAACTCGATAACCTCTCAATTCAGACGCGGATGGCGTCCGTCTAAAGCTCCATCGCCACGGGCTTCTGAGCCTGGTGAGGGTGCTTGTCGCCGGCATACACCTGCAATTTGCGGTACATTTGCTTGCCGAGCTTGTTTTTGGGGAGCATGCCAGAAATCGCATCTTCCACCATTCGAATCGGACGAGTCGCACGCACTTTGCGAGCGCCAATCTCGACCAATCCGCCTGGATAGCCGGTGTGGTGGCGATAAATCTTCTGGTCGTCCTTGCGGCCCGTCAATCGGACCTTAGAAGCGTTAATGACGATCACATGATCGCCTGTATCCAAGAAGGGCGTGTAGGTAGGCTTGTGCTTACCCATCAGCAGAAGGGCCGCGTTGCTGGCGAGCCGCCCGAGGACCATGTCCTGAGCGTCCAGCACGTGCCACTGCCGCACGATTTCCCCCTTGGACGGAATTAGGGTGTTCATACAGACCGAATTTCTCCGTTCGAGACTTCATCTTAGGTTAACGAATACTGCGGCCCGCTGTCAAACCGATTCGTGGCCTCTTGTTGGACGTCTCCGGTTCCCGCCCACCCGGTGGCGCTAAGAATCATGGCCTGAACGCCGGGATTCTTTCTACCCGCCCCACTGTGTCCGAAGGAGCTGAAGAACACCCTCCCTTTACCAAACGCGCCCGTGAACATTACCGCAGCGTCCTCGCCCGACTTAGTCTTCGCAGTTGCGAGCACTTGGATAGGGGCGGCTCCTTTCAACTAATAATGCACAGCCTCTTCGGAGGCCAGCATCCGTTCCGGTCCAGCATGCTGTCTGTTGCCTTCATCACGGACGCGCTCACAAATTACGCTTCATCGGCGACCACCGTGAAATTTCTCAGCCTCGACAAACCGAACGAAGTTGTAATTGCAACATCCGCTGCGTCGCGTCCGGTTGCCAGCAGCGTGCGTCCGATGCGCGGCTGATTGAACCTGGCATCGAAGGTCCACCATCGGTCGCCTAGATACGCCTCGAACCAGGCGCTGAAATCCATCGGCAGGACCACCGGGACGCCGATATCGCCCAGGTATCCAGTGGCGTACCGTGCGGGGATGTTCATGCACCTGCAGAAGGTAACCGCGAGATGTTGGAAGTCACGGCATACCCCGGTTCGTTCCATGTAAACGTCCATGGCAGTCTTAGTAACTCGGGCGAAGTTGTAGCCGAATGTAACTTTCGAGTTCACCCAGTTGCAGATGGCCTGCACGCGCTGCCAACCCGGCAACGTGTTGCCAAACAGCTCAGTGGCCGTGTTCGAAAGCAGGTCTACTTCGCAGTAGCGGCTGTTGAGTAGAAACTGCAGCGTCTCAGGGGGCAATTCCTCCACCGGGACCTGAGGAGCACCCAGGTTGATAAGATCGGGCGAGCCGGAGTCCGCGATCAGGGTCGAACTCCATAGGCGAAGGGTGCCTTGCGGCGCGAGAAAACGGGAGCATCGGTTTCCAAAACAGTCCCGATAATCTTGAATCGCGATGCCGGGATCGATGCGCATCACCTCGGGCTCGAGCAAATCGCGCTCTCGCGAGGGATGCACACGCAGCACTGCGACCATCGGCACCGGCGCAGGCACATCAAAGGTCATGTCGTAACCCAAACGAATCTGCATTGATGAATCTTAGTTTACCGAATACAATGACACTAAGCTCGCAAATTCAAAACCGCTGGAGAAACATGACGTACTGCTTAGGCATAATGACCCACGAAGGGTTGGTTATGGCTTCCGATTCGCGCACCAACGCGGGTTACGATCAGGTGAACGTCTGCCGCAAGATGCACTGCTTCGAGCAGCCTGGAGAGCGCACTTTTGTTATTTTGACTAGCGGCAGCCTGTCCCTGACCCAATCTGTGGTCACTCTGTTGCGCGACGCCTTCAATGCGGGCGGCGGCCTGGCTCAGGCGGAATCGCTCTACGCGGCGGCGCGCATCGTGGGGGATTGTGTAAGGCGAGTCTCGGATATCGACCGGGCGGCACTCGAAAAGGATGAGTACTCGTTCAACATACACTTGATTCTGGGCGGCCAAGTAAAGGGCGAACCGCCGGGTCTGTACGTGATCTATCCGCAGGGGAATCCGTTGCGCGCGACCGAGGACTCTCCTTATTTGCAAGTGGGCGAGTGCAAATATGGGAGGCCCATCTTAGACCGGGGCGTAGTGTTCGCGGGCACCAGCCTGAAAGCGGCCGCTAAGTATGCGCTGCTCTCGATTGATGCTGCCATGAGGTCAAATGTCACGGTGGGGCCGCCGATCGAGCTGCTTCTGTACTACAAGGATTCATTGCGCCTGGACTGTTACCGGAGATTTTCCGCCGCTGACCAGGACCTGAACCTGATCCATGCGCGCTGGGAACACTCGCTGCGCCGCACTGTGGAGGAACTTCCCGAAATCGAATTTGGCGCTTACTCCAAGTCTCGTTTGCCGACTCAACAGCCCGCGGCATGAAGGGGCGAGCGCTTGTTATCTATCGCGAGCCTTCGGAAATAGGTCCTTATCGCGCCGCCGCGGAAGCCGCCGGGATCGAACCCGAGCTTGTGTTGCCCGGCGCTTCTGTGTCCGCGGGCGATTACGCGGGACTGCTGTTAACCGGAGGGCCAGACGTCAACCCGGCGCTTTATGGAGAGGACCCGCATGCGTGCACGGAGCCTCCCGACGATGAGCGAGACGCCATCGAATTCAGGCTCATCCGGGAGGCGCTGGACCTCGATTTGCCGATCCTCGCTATTTGCCGGGGGCTACAAATATTCAACGTGTTTCATGGCGGAACTCTGGTTCAAAACTTAAACCCTTGCTTGCGGCACGTAAGCAGGACGGAAGACAAGAGCAGGGCCACGCATGACGCTCTGGTGGAGCGCGACACCTTGCTCTCACGTATTGTCGACACGCCGGTGCTGCCGGTCAATTCCCGACATCATCAGGCGGCAGCGAGGCTTGGATCGGAATTGCGCGTTTCGGCGCGCGGCGCTGAAGACGGAGTGGTGGAGGCCGTGGAACGTGGCGATAAGAGGTTTGTGCTGGCTGTGCAATGGCACCCGGAAGATCAGGTGTTCGCCGATGGCCGGCAATTGCGAATCTTCCAGGATTTCGCACGGGCGATTAATGGGTAACAATAAACCATGAGCGGAATCCAGGGCAGGCTGCTCAGCCGCATAGATCGCGGAGAGCAATCGCACCCCCCAAGGATGTACAATAACTCGTGGGTAGTTACCTCGTTGTAATCCGCATTACCCAGAGAACATCGGATCAGTGAAACCGACAGACGTCAGCAATCCTAATTACTTCCATAAAGTCGTCGATTGCCAGTGGGCCTGTCCGGCCCATACCAATGTGCCCGAATACATCCGGCTCATCGCCCAAGGCAGATACACCGACGCCTACATGCTTAACCGGGAATCGAACGTGTTTCCCGGCATCCTGGGCCGCACTTGCGATCGGCCTTGCGAACCCGCTTGCCGCCGGGGACGCCTCGACGAGGGCAAGCCTGTTGCGATCTGTCGGCTGAAACGGGTGGCGTCCGATTTGCGAGGCGATGTTCAGGGGCTCTTGCCGCCCATTCCGGCGCGAAAGAACGGGAAGCGCGTGGCGCTCATCGGCGCGGGCCCTGCATCTCTCGCGGTTGCCAACGATCTGCTTCCGCTCGGATACGAGCTCACGATATTTGAGAAGTTGGACAAGCCCGGCGGCCTGATGCGTTCTAACATTCCCGCATTTCGTTTGCCCGAGCGAGTTCTCACCGAAGAGATCGGCATGATATTGGACCGCGGAGTCGAGATTCGCTACAACTCGCCCGTGGACAGCATGGCGGCCCTTCTCTCGTTGAAATTCGATGCGGTGTTCGTCGGCGCCGGCGCTCCTAGGGGCAAGGATCTCGATATTCCCGGACGACACGAAACCGATCGCATTCATATCGGGATCGACTGGCTGAATTCGGTCGCATTCGGCCACACCGATTCGATTGGCGAGCGGGTGTTGATTATCGGCGTTGGCAACACGGCGATGGACTGCTGTCGGTCTTCTTTGCGATTGGGAGGCAAGGACATCAAAGTGATGGCTCGCCGGCCCCGCGGATTCTTCAAAGCTTCGCCTTGGGAACTGGACGATGCCGAAGAAGAGGGCGTGGCGATCGTGATCAATCATGCGCCAAAACGTTTTGTAATCGAGAATGGCAAGCTGACCGGCATGGAGTTCGAGCGCCTGGAATGGGATGCGCAAGCCCGACGTTCGCGCACGATCGACAACGTAATCTTGCCTTGCAACGACGTGATCCTCGCCATCGGTCAGGAGAATTCATTCCCATGGATCGAGCGCGATCTTGGAATCAAGTTTGATCAGTGGGAACTGCCTGAGGTAAGCGAGACCACGATGCAGTCCAGCCGCCCGGGAGTATTTTTTGGCGGCGATGCGGCATGGGGTCCGAAGAATATCATTTGGGCCGTGGAGCACGCGCACCAAGCGGCAATCTCCATCCACCATCATTGCCAAGGCATTTCCGTCGAGGACCGTCCTGCTCATGGCATGAACCTGATCAGCCAGAAGATGGGATTGAGCGAGTGGAGCTACCACAACGATTTCAATCCCGCGTCCCGCCAGAAGATGCAGCATGTAGACCTGGTGAGGCGCTTTCAGCAGTTGAACATCGAGGTGGAACTGGGCTTCGATCCCGAGCAAACGGCGCGCGAAGTCCAGCGCTGTCTCAACTGCGATATCGAAACGGTCTTCGTTGCGCCCAAATGCATCGAATGCGACGCATGCATCGATATCTGCCCGGTCCAGTGCCTCACCATCGCCCGGGCCGGAGATGAGGAAGACTTGCGTGGACGGCTTTCCGCTCCCGCGATCAATCTGACGCAGGATCTATATGCCTCGGCGCCGCTGCCCCAGACCGGACGGCTCATGATGAAAGACGAAGATGTTTGCGTCCATTGCGGCCTATGCGCCGAGCGTTGCCCGACCGCCGCCTGGGACATGCAAAAATTCGACCTTCTTATTTCGTACGCAGGAGCAGAAGCGTGCCAATCCGCGATGTTACAAGCATAGGTACAAGCGTCGTTACAGATGCAGCCACACCGGCTGTTACACCTACGCGCATAAATGATTTCGCCGTCAAGCTGGCCAATGTGAATGGAACTGGATCGGCCAGCGCTAACGGTCTCCTCATGCAGGCAATTTTCCGCATGGGCATTCCTGTCTCCGGGAAGAACCTCTTCCCTTCGAACATTCAGGGCCTTCCGACCTGGTATGAGATTCGAGTAAACAAGGACGGCAATACCGCTCGGGCCCTCGATTATGACTTGATGGTGGCGATGAATTCGCAGACTTATGCGCGAGACATCCGGGAAGTGCACGCGGGAGGCCACGTGCTTTACGATTCCTCATGGCCTCTAGATCCGCAACTGCATCGGAGCGACGTAACGTTTCTGGGCGTGCCGCTCGCCGAATTGTGCAATGACGCTTTCAAGGATTCACGCGAGCGAATCCTGATGAAGAACATCGCCTATGCCGGGTCCTTGGTCGCCGTTCTCGGCGTTGAAATGCCGATTGTTGAGCAATTGCTCGAAGAGAAATATTCCGGCAAGAAAGGACTGCGCGAATCGAACAGCCGGGCCATCCGGCTCGGTTACGAATACGCCAAGAAGCATTTCGATCCTTTGCCATTCCGTCTTGAAAGGATGGATGCCAACGTCGACAAGATTTTGATCGACGGGAATACCGCCACGGCTTTGGGTTGCGTCTATGCAGGGGCCACCGTAGCGGCTTGGTATCCGATTACACCATCCACGTCCGTGATGGATGCGTTCACACGATTCTGCGCAAAGTATCGACGCGATCCAGAGACGGGCAAAAACAACTACCTGATCATTCAGGCTGAAGACGAGTTGGCGGCGATTGGCATGGTGATCGGCGCTGCGTGGAACGGTGCGCGTTCGTTCACGTCGACATCGGGTCCTGGAATTTCGTTGATGAACGAATTGCTTGGACTCGCTTATTATGCGGAGATTCCGGCGGTAGTCATTGACGTTCAACGCGTGGGACCGTCTACCGGCATGCCTACTCGCACGCAACAAGGCGACTTGCTGGAATGCGCTTACGCGTCGCATGGCGATACGAAACACATCCTGTTATTTCCGTCTAACCCGGCGGAATGTTTCGAGTTCGCGGTAAAATCCTTCGATCTCGCGGAAAGATTTCAGACGCCCGTGATCCTGCTGAGCGATCTGGATATCGGCATGAACGATTGGGTGGTTCCGCGCCTGAGTTGGGACGATGCTTATCAGCCGGATCGCGGTCGCGTGCTCACGGCCCAAGACCTCGAGAGCCTTCCAAAGTTCCAGCGCTACACCAACGAGGATGAAAATCAGGTGACGGCGCGCACTCTGCCCGGCGTGCATTCTAAAGGGGCTTTTTTTACCAGAGGTTCGGGCCACAATAAATACGGCGCATACACCGAGACACCGGATGAATATCAGGAAGTGCTTGACCGTCTTCTCCGCAAGCATAAAGCTGCCTCCAGGTTCGTGCCATCACCGGAAATTCGCAGACGCGACGGTGCTCGCTTCGGGGTCGTCACCTTGGGCGGATGCGCGCCAGCCGTACATGAGGCGCTGGATCTTTTAGCTAAGCAGGGAGTGGTAGCCGATTTCATGCGAGTGAAAGGGTTTCCGTTCGACGAAGAAGTTCAAGCGTTCCTTTGCGAGCACGAATTCTCCTTCGTCGTCGAACAAAATCGCGACGCGCAATTGCGATCGCTTTTGTTGCTGGAGACGCCCGTGCTTAAGGAGCAACTGCGTTCCGTCCTGATCTATGGCGGTTTTCCGCTGAGCGCGCGACACGTGATCGACGGCATTCTGCTGCAACTGGAGAAAAGCTAATGCCATCCATCGTCAAACCGATCGTCACGCATCCCAGCCTGCAACGGAATGATCTGGGGCTCACCGTGCGCAACTACGAAGGGGCGATGTCGACACTGTGCGCCGGTTGCGGACACGATTCCATTACCGCCGCGATCACCCGGGCTGTGTGGGAGCTATCACTGCCTCCGCATATGATCGCCAAGCTCAGCGGTATCGGCTGTTCTTCGAAAACGCCCAGCTACTTTGTGGAAGGCGCGCACGGGTTCAATTCGGCTCATGGCCGCATGCCTGCGATTGCTACGGGCGCGAACGCTGCGAATCGGGAACTGATTTATATCGGGGTGTCCGGAGACGGAGATTCGCTATCGATCGGGCTCGGCCAGCTCTGCCACGCCATCCGGCGTAATGTTCGCATGCTGTACGTGATCGAAAACAATGGCGTGTACGGACTCACCAAAGGGCAGTTCTCAGCTTCGGCCGACATCGGATCGAAAAGCAAGCGCGGCGAACCGAATCGGATGGCGCCGATCGATCCGGTGACGCTGGGGCTGAGTCTGGGAGCGACGTTCATCGCGCGCAGTTTTTCGGGCGACAAGGAACAGCTTGTGCCCATCATGAAGGCGGCGCTCGCGCACCGGGGCTTGGCGCTGGTTGACGTGGTCTCGCCTTGCGTGACCTTTAATGATCATGCGGGGTCGACTAAGAGTTATTTGTATACGCGGAAAAATCAGCTTCGCGCGACTAATGCGGATTTCGTGCCGCCCGAGAAGGAGATTCTGGCGCAAATCACTCCGAACGGGACCACGACGGTTACGATGCACAATGGGAGCATCGTGCGGTTCACGGCAGTCCCTCATGACTATGATCCGACCGATCGGCGCAAGGTGATGGACTACCTGCAGAATCATTCGGGGAAGGGCGAGGTGATCACCGGGCTGCTTTATCTGGATGAGAGCGTGGGCGATTTGCATGAGATGAATCAAACGCCCGAAGGCGCGTTGTCTAAGCTGCCGTATGCAAAGCTGTGTCCCGGCTCGGGGGCACTGGCGAAGCTGCAGGACGAGTTTCGCTAGAGCTAGAATCGGAGCATGTCAGTATCGAGCGTAGCTACTCCTCCTTTCGGCCCCAACATTGTGAGAGCATGGTTTGAAACTGCGATCAACCCTCTGCTGAGCGGCTTGGAAAGCGAAGCAGCCTTGCTCCGCAATGGGAATTTCAGTTGGCGGTGGCACACCGGGCGGATGCTTGCAATCATGCCCGTGCGCTCCCGACTTTTTTCCTACGGAAGAGCGGCCAATTTCGATCAATTCCTCCGTTTCCATGAAGAATCGGCGAGCGTGTGTGAGAAACACGATCGCCAAGTGAAAGAGCTGGCCGAATCCAGTCAAGATCTCTTTGACAGCTTGCTAACCGATCAAGACTTTAGAGCGCTTGTGTCCGACTCTGTTCAGGCTTTGCTAGAAGATGAACCCTCGCCCATGATGACGGAATGGATTGCGGAGCACGTGGTTAATGGGTCGGGCGAACTTGGTGCACACTACGTCATCGCGCCGCTGTGGAATAAGTTTCGGGATCAACTTTTGGCGGTTCGATTGGCCCCGCGACATAACTTCTTATCGGAGAAACAGGAGGAGATTGGTCGGAACTTGCTGCAAACAGTGACAGATCTCATGTCATGTTTGACCGATGCGCGCCAATCCCTCTCGCTCAAGTTCGACATTCCTCCCGAGCCATTGGAGACTCGCGATTAGCTTGTGTCCCGCCTAAAGAATGTTGGACGCCGGGGTCTTCTGTTTGATGCAGGCCCTCTTCAAACAATGATTGTTTTACAGTACGTTCAGCAATCCGGCCTTCAAAACTCTGATCGAGGAATAGCTTTGCTCCACGACACTCGCCCCAACTTGGCAGCAGGCGGGACTCAGTCTTTCGAACGAATCACCTCGCGCGCTGACGGACGGTATTTTACCCAGCTGGGGCTGGCTGAAGCGTTACGTTTCCGTTCTCAGTCCTCGCTCAAACGCGAGCAAATCGAAATTTGCGAATCCGCTTTCGACACCATTCAGTCTTTGGGCCTGTCGGAGCTTTACATCCCCGCCAAAGAATATTTTGGCATTGAGCCCGGCTTGCTTGGCTCGATAGGTTTTCCCGACTTCGTGCATCACCATCTTCTGAAAAAAGACAAAGATTTGAGCCTCCTGACTGACGATGCAAGACTGCGGCAGTACGTTGGCGAGGCGGCGGATCGGATCGTCGTCGTTGGTGAAGAGCTCGCAAAAACACTTGGCGAGCGTTAAATTAACCTGTTACTTCTTCAACAGGGCGATTTGTCCTGCATGATACAAATTGTGCTGGACCACCCCATGCAGCAACCCATAAAACGTTTGCCGCTCAGTAGCCGGAGCCCGCTCACTTAATCGATCTGCCGGGAAGGCGAGAATCGCCTCCTCCAACGCGCGCTGCTCCCTCTCAAGCCCGGCCAGCGCCTCGCTCCACGCGCCCGCAACAGGCCAGTTCTCCTCCAGAGTTCCATCCCTCACCTCCGTCGCGCTGAGCCGCTCACGAGCGATTCGCATCCATGCTGCGATATGCAGCACCAGTTCCTGAATCGTATGCGCTCCCTGGATCGGCCGCCGGACCGACATCTCTTCCGTAACATCGGCCAGCAACTCCTTCAAGCTTGGACCATGCCAAGCCTGTCCCTGATACGCCCGTCGTAACTGATCCGCTATCCGTTGTATCTCCATCTACTTCAGTGTTCTCTCAAACAATCCCAATATCCGCTTGTACTCGTCCGCCCAACTGCTCGGCTCCACGAACCCGTGATTCTCCACCGGAAAGACCGCCAGTTCCCAATTCTCTTTCCGTAACTCGATCAGCTTTTGCACCAGCCGAACCGTATCTTGAAAGTGAACGTTGGTATCCACCATGCCGTGGCAAATCAGCAGCGATCCTTTGAGTCCCTTTGCGAAATAGATCGGCGATGACTTGCGGTATGCATCTGGATCGCCTTGCGGCATGTTCAGAATGTTAGCCGTGTACGAGTGGTTGTAATGCGCCCAATCGGTCACGGGTCGCAAGGCAGCGCCCGCAGCGAAAACATCCGGCTGCGTGAACATCGCCATCAGCGTGATGAAGCCGCCATAGCTGCCGCCGTACAGGCCAATCTTCTTTGGATTCACCCCATAATGCGCCACGATCCACTTGGCCGCATCCACTTCGTCATCCAGATCCTTTCCACCCATGTGCTCGTAGATGCCGGTGCGCCATTCACGCCCATACCCGGCCGACCCGCGGTAATCCGCGTCGATCACCAAGAACCCTCGCTCCATCAGCAGATGATGAAACAGATACTCGTGCGAGTAGCTTGACCACCATTTATGCACGTTCTGCAAGTACCCCGCGCCATGCACAAACACGACTGCCGGCCCACCCTTGCGGAAGCCAGCCGGTTTGTAGAGCCGTGCGCGCAAAGGCGCTCCGTCTCGAGCCGGGAAAGTCACGATTGGCGCATCCTGCCACGGATACCGAGCGAAATCGGTGGAGGGCGAAGTTGTCAGTTTCCGAGCCGCTGCTTCGGGCCGATTCTCCTGGACATACAATTCGGGCGGCTGATTCGTGTAGGAGTAAATGTCCGCTATCCAGCGCTCATCCGGCGACAGAACCGCGCTGTGACCTCCCGCGAGTTTCGTGATTCGAGTGCGGGGACCGCCCTCCGCGCTCATCTCATAAAGTTGGTGCTCGCCCAGGTCAGCCTCGCTCGTCGTCAAATAAAATCGCGACTTGTCTTTAGACAAACGAGCGCTCGTCACTTCCCACTTGCCCGAAGTCAGCTCCTTGGCTTCCCCGCCATCGTACGGAACCGTGTACAGATGCGCGAAACCTGTTCGCTCCGATTGGAAGTAGATTGCGTTGTCGCCCTGCATCCAGCCCAGGGTAAACGCGCCTGGCCCGTCCACCCAGGCGCTATCATGCTCATCCACGATCACGCGAGTTTTGCCGGTAGCGGGTTCCAGTGCCAGAATCCAGCGGTCCTTGTTATCGCCCGCTCGCGCCATCATTACCGCTTTGCTTCCATCTTCTGACCACACCGGCTGAGATAGCTGCAGTTCACGCTCAGTCTCGGCAGGCACACGTGCCGGAGGGCCACCAATCTCCTTGCCCGATTCCGTTTTGGCCGCACCAGCGGGAGGCGTAAGTTTCTGGCCGTGATCCACCCACTTCATTTCCCCGGTATCAACGCTCAAAACCGCCACGCGCACCCGCGCTTGAACGTCTCCTACTTTATTGCGCGATTGAATATCTTCCGTGTAAGCGGACTCAGTCACGAAACTCGGCACCACCGTGTTCTTGGTCTTTTCCCCGCTCTCACTGACCGTAGCGACGACATACTTTTCATCTGGTGATAGCTGCAGCGCCAGCACGGACTGCCGCGCCTGAAGCGTGAATGGCTTGCGCGGATTTTCACGCTTACGCTTCGCCTCATCCTGTTCGCGTTTTGTCGCGCGCTCGCGAATCGTATCTAGCAAGTCGCGCTCTTCCTTCTTGATAAACTCCTGGCTATCGGTGCCCTTCTGCTGCTCTGGCACAGCCCCGGTCGCTCTGCCCTGTCCTCCTCGCCCTTGTCCCTGGCCGAGGCCGCCCGTTGGAGCACCCACCGCGGGAGCCGCTCCAGCCGCTCGAATATCAGTCATCTGAAAAAGCGAACCCGTATCCAGGCCCAACACGTAAAGATTATTCGTGCGGGTGAAGTAGATCCGCTTCCCATCGCGGAGGAAGTGCGGATTCGCTTCCACATCCCCAGTTTTGGTCACCTGCTGCGTCTTGCCGCCGACGCTATCGTAGATAAAAATATCGCCATCCCGCGCATAGATAGTCAGGCGCTTATCCTTCGTCGTATCCCCTGCAACGGGCGGCGCGCTCTTCACTTCCTGATCGGACAACTTGCGCAGGCCGGAGCCATCGCGGTTCACGGTAAACGTGTCGAAGTCCGCGTTGAGTGGATCGCTTGCATGCTTCCACAAGAAATAGATCCGCTCGCCGTCCCCGCTCCAGCGCACTTCGGAGGGCTCGTACCCGAAGAGCCCCGGACCCCGCATAATATTGTCCACGGTGAGGGCAAATTTGTTTGCCGGTTGAGCTTGCAGGACCAGGAGCGTCAAGCCGATTGGGATAAAAAATCGTCGCAGCAAGCTCATATCCTAACTCATCGATAATGAAAATATGAGTTTCTTTCGCGTGATCGCGATCCTCGGCCTGCTGATTGGCAGCATGGCAGCGCAGCCGCCGCCCTCCTGGCAAACGGCCACCTCCCTGCCCGATATCGATCTTTCCGGCCTCACTGCCGCACAGACGGTCGGGGCGCTGAAGATGATGCGCGAAACCGACTGCACCTGTGGATGCGGAATGAAGGTGGCGCAATGCCGGGTGGAAGATCCGCCATGCACCTACAGCAAAGGCTTGGCGGCCATGATCATCAAGGGTTTCAAGGATGGCAAGAGCGCGGGTGAAGTAAAGAAACTAGTGGCTGCGTCCGCCCTGGGACGCCCGCGCCCCGCTTCGAAGGTTCTGGACGACGCAGTCGAGATCCCAATTTCGGGAGCGCCTTCCACCGGACCGGCCGCGGCCCGCATACTATTGGTGGAATTTTCCGATTTCGAATGTCCTTACTGCGCCCAAGCGGCAGCGGAACTGAGGCACGTCTTAGCCGCCTACCCGCGCGACGTCCGGCTCGTTTATAAGCAGTTCCCCCTTTCCATGCATCCACATGCCGGCTTGGCGGCGCTGGCATCTTTAGCAGCGCAAGAGCAGGGAAAATTTTGGGAGATGCACGATCGGATGTTCGCGCATTTTCAGCAGCTAACGCGTGAGAATCTGGTGGCGTGGGCTCAACAACTCGGTATGGACACCGATAAATTTAAGGCGGCCCTCGACTCGCCCAAGAATAAAGCGACGGTGCAGAAGGACACCAAGGACGGCGAAATTGCCGGCGTCAACGGCACTCCGGCTATCTACGTCAACGGCAAACACCTTAACGCCACCATCTCACTCGCTGCATTGAAGCCGATCCTCGAAGACGAGCTCAAACGGCCCGTTTCCCATCCCTAATCGTTATTTGAAAAGCTTCAAGTCAATCGACTCGCCCATCGCTTTATACCCGGCGTCGCTCGGATGCAAATGGTCGCCACCGTCATACGCCGGAAGCATGCGATTCGGATTCGCCGGATCGCGCGCCGCCTGCTCGAAATCGATCACTCCATCAAAGGCACGGCCGGTCCGAATCCATTCATTGACGGCTTTACGCTTCACCTCTTTCTCGGGCGTGAAATATCCGGGGAAAGAGGTGCCTTCGAACGGCGTAAGAGTTGCACCAATCACCTTGATCCCTCTCTCATGCGCTCGTTCGATCAACTGGCGCAGACCCGCAATCATGTCTTCAGCGCTGACTGTCTCCGATGCCGGTGCCGACGTTCCCGCGTGGCCCAGATCGTTAATGCCCTCGAGAACGATCACATACTTTACTCCGGGTTGAGCAAGCACATCGCGATCAAACCTAGCAAGCGCATTCACGCCGAACCGGACATTGCCGGACGCATCATGCAGAATGCGGTTACCGCCGATCCCAGCGTCCATCACCGCTACCTTCCCATGAAGACGGCCAGCCAGGATGTCAGGCCAGCGATGGTTGGCATCCACGGTGGATCTTGCGCCGTCCGTGATGGAGTCGCCAAATGCCACCACCGCTCCGGCCGAAGCCGGGGCCAGCACGTCCACTCCAGCCAGGAACACCCAAGATGAGATGGTTGAGGGATTCTTGAATGAGTCCTCGCCAGTTAAGTCGCCAGGGCCGATGTAGTTCGTCTGCTGGGCGGAATAGTGAACGCCCGCTCCCACAGCAGCACTCGAGATGAACATGCTGATTGAAAGGTTGGCTCCAGCCGAAAAATCGAGCTTCACAGGATCGCTCAAAACTATGGCGTCGGCTGGAATCGAGACCGTTGGACGCCCGCTGAACATAAGGACGCGATCGGAATTGGCGAGGATGCTGGAGCCCGATCCCTGCACTCCAATGTGAGCTGCACCAATCTCAACTGCCTGTTTGCCGTACGCGTTCGACAGGCGCACACGCACCATGTTCCCGCCCATGCTGGTATGGACAATCTCTCGAATGGTCTGATCCTTGAAACTCAACTTGGCTGCCGTCATCTGGTCAGCCGCAAGCTGAGGGGCGGGGCTCGCGCCCCACGTGACCACCCAATGTGATTTGTCAGCCGCAAGGGCAAGGGAGGCAAAGGCCAGCAGGGATAGGACCAAGAGTTTCATGCTATTAACATTAGAACGTGAAAATGAAAACGACGATGCTCACTCTGATCGCCTCCAGCATTCTGGCTGGTCAGCAAACGCGCAAAGAGATCGTGAACGCCGCGCCCAGTCTTGCTGAAGACGCCAAGCCAAACAGCGACAAGGTGCCGGACGCTTACGCCATCACCGGACACTTCGAGCGCGTAGTGGTGCTGCGGTTCAAGTATCAGACGGACCTGCTCGCCGGGATTGAAAAGATGGTGAAGGAGCAGCAGATCCGGAATGCCGTGATTCTTGCCGGCGCGGGTTCGGTGATCAGCTATCATCTGCATCAAGTGAGCAATCGGACCTTTCCGTCTAAGAACATGTACGAGAAAGACCCGAATGCTCCGGCGGA
This sequence comes from Bryobacterales bacterium, assembly GCA_038225555.1. GTDB lineage: Bacteria > Acidobacteriota > Terriglobia > Bryobacterales > Bryobacteraceae > JANXQZ01. Next base: position 41,431 of record JBBRRB010000019.1, on the reverse strand, counting down.
CCTCATCGCGATGAATGGCTACGTGATCGATGGAAAGATACACGCCCACATGACGCTGGCAAACCCGGACCACGCTTTCGGCGGCCACCTGGAACCAGGCACCCAAGTGTTCACTTTCGCCATTGTCACAATCGGCGTCCTCGACAGCGGTACCGATCTCAGGCGTGTCGATGACAAGACTTATCGCTAATTCGGCGTTAACGAGTTCGCTTTAAAGCCGATTGCGAAACCGGACCCTTATTTGCGCCCGAATCCCTGCGTGAACCATCCCCCGAGCCGGCCACCGAATTTTGCGCTACGCTGCTTTCCGCGGTGCCCGCTGTATCTACCGCACGAACCGAGCCTCGCCCCTGTTCCCGGGCATCAGCACGGACTGCGCCCCCTGATGGACCCGCAATGAATATCGTCGCCTGCTGAGTGAACGCGTCCGGAGTAGCGATTGCCAATAACTGATTTCCGCCAGATAGAGAAGGCGAAATCAGCACATACAGCTCATAGATCCCTACGAATCCAGGAGCGAGGGCCGCAAAACCCACGAAGGTCGCTTGCCCTGCAATATACACGCTGATCGGCCGCGAAACTCTGCTCAAAGGAAAGGCAGGACCCCCGGCACCGTCGGGAACTGGGGGTACCACCTCGCCAAGTCCTGTTAAAAATATCTCGATGGCTTCCCCTGGCCTGGCCGGATTGGCTTCATTGACCAGGGTACCGTTTGTGTGCAGAACAGCACCCGGTCCGGCACCGCTGCCATTCAGAGTGAACACGCCAGGAGCGGTGTTGTTCGCATACATCGTCACGGCGTTGGATGTAAGGCCTCGGCTGCTTACCTGAAACGTGACGTAATTTTCAGGCATGTTCCCTGGAACGACCACGGTAATCTGCGTTGGACTCACGGACTCGATGGGCGCCAGCCTGCCGTTCACCGTCACGCTGGTGCCTGCGAGCGAGGTCGGCAGGGGTAGCGTGTCGGCATTCACGGCGTCAGTAGCGAATCCCGAACCGGCGATGGCTACAATTTCACCCGGGGCTATCGAGCTTGTAACAGGCGAATGGCTGGAGACGCTAACGATGCCGAGCGGATCGATATACAAGCCAGAACCTTGGAATGGGTCGGCATGCAAAGCCAGGGCAAGCGTATACAGCGGGCCCCTTCCCACCACCACGAATGCCCTGCCGCCCGCCCCCGCATCGTAGTGGTCCGTAGCTTTCGTCGCCGCACCCGACAAATCCAGCGTGACTGTGCTCGCAAAAGTGTGGTCATAAGTTTGTGTGTCGAAGGAATTCAACCTTTCATGCCACAGGTTCATCCCGCTTCCGGTGCCCATCACGGATCCGTAGAATGCATCGGTGACCGGGCTGTCGGGATTGCTATTGTCGAGATCCATTCCCGCTGCATAATAGGTGCCGGAGATCCCGGTGTTGAGGCCCTCCTGAGCCCGCACACCCACAAGCATGTCGAACCCGTTGGGCGAGCCCCCCAGCAGGATGTTGCCGTCCGCCGACAAGAAAAGTGTTTTAGTGCCTGTAATGAACCGATTAGCCACAGCGTTTTGGCCCGCGGGGAATGTGATTGTTCCCGATCCTCGAGGCAACAACGCATAGCTGGCACCTCCTACCGCCTGGATCAGGCTCGTATTCCCCTGATCGGCCGCGCTGCCACTCACCACGATTCCATTCAGGCTCCCGTTACCGGAGGTCGTCATCGTGAAGTAGGCGTCGCGGACAGCCAAAAGGGATCTTTGGGGGAAATCCAGAAATCCTACGCGATAAGACCCTTGCAGGGAACTATTCGACACGAGTCCGGTACTCGCCGGAATCATCACGAACATATCCTGGAAATTCGACTCCGTCGTGCTTCCTGCGAATGACCCTAAGCCCACTCCCCCGTTGATGGTCTGCCCTGGCTCGAGCGGATTCTGTATTTTGGCGAGACCGTTCGACGAAATTTTATAAGTGCCGGTAAAAATAAATGGTTGGGCTAGCAGTGATGCTTGGGGGTCCGAATCGCGCATGGTGCCGTTCAGTGAGTAATTGCCGTTGCCATCCAGCGTCGCAGTTCCGAGCAGGCTTCGCGCCCGGCCGACGGCCCCCGTAGTCGGGTCGATATTGGAAAACAGCAGTTGCCGAACGTAGTACGAACCCTTAAACGTTCCATTCGCGCTCGAATCGAACGTTTGTGCCTTAAGGCCACCCCAGAAAGGGGTTAGTAAGAACACGATAGAAGTTAACGATCTATTCATAGCTTATCTCCTCATCTGTTACGCTCAGGTGCCGACGTTCCGGCATCGAGGTCACTTAGTGCATTCTACATTGCATTCCGGGCGACGGCAAACGCCTGGCTTATCATTGCCAATTATGCTGAAACCTTTCGATCAAGCTGGAGTCGTGCGGGGCGAGGATGGGATCGCCCGGTATCGAGATCTCCCTGGCTCCCTTGTCGAGATGCTTCGGAAGACAGTGGACCGGTCGCCTGATTCTGAAGCGGTCGTCGACGTGGGCGGCGAGCGCATCCGCTATCGGGAATTATGGGACCAATCCTCGCGGGTGGCGGGCGGTTTGCGAGCCGGCGGGGTTGAAAACGGCGATCGGGTGGCGATCCGGCTGGCGAATGTCCTCGACTGGTGCTTTGCCTTCTTCGGGACTTTGATGGCAGGGGCTGTGGTGGTTCCCGTGAATATGCGTTTCAGCGATGCGGAGGTCGATTACGTCCTGTCGGACTCGGGCGCCCGGTTCTCGTTCCTGCCGGGCGAACCGCTGCCGCAAGGGAGTCCATTCGCGGCGGAGCATCTTGCTAAATCGGACTTAGCCGCAATCTTCTATACCAGCGGAACCACCGGATTCCCCAAGGGTGCGATGACCACCCACGAGAATTTCCTATCGAATATCGAGACAGTACGCCGCGTCTCGCCAATTCTGAAAAGCGACGAATATCGCACGCTAATCTCTGTCCCTCTGTTTCACGTGACGGGATGCAACAGCCAGTTGCTGGTTGCCGCATCGCACGGCGGAACGTCGGTGATTCTGCCCAAATTCGACATCCAGGCATTCTTGAGCGCGATCGTGCTGGAGGGAATCACGTCGCTCCCTTCTGTCCCGGCGATCTTCTGGTACGCGCTGAATCAGCCGAATTTTCACGAATTTGACATGCGGACCGTGAAGTGGGTGATGTACGGAGGCGCGCCAACTCCGCCGGATCTGGTTGCACGCATCCTAAACGCCTTCCCAAACGCCCGCGTGTCGAACAGCTATGGATTGACTGAGACATCCTCGGTAACAACCTTCCTGCCGCATGACTTCTCCGTCACCCGACCTGATTCGGTGGGGCTTGCCGCACCGGTGGTAGATCTCGATTTGTTCGAAGTAGACCGGGAGAGCGGGGTCGGCGAACTGCTGGTCCGTGGTCCCAACGTAGTTCCGGGATATTGGAATAAGCCGGAGGCAAGCGCGCAGACTTTCGTTCATGGGTGGCTGCATACGGGCGATTTGGCAAGGCTGGATGTTGACGGATTTGTCCAGATCGTTGATCGGAAAAACGATATGGTGAACCGAGGCGGTGAAAACGTGTACAGCGTGGAAGTAGAGAATGCGCTCGCTGGCCACCCTGCGGTGTTTGAATCGGCCGTGATCGGCGTCCCCGACGCAATGATGGGCGAGAAGGTGGGCGCCGTGATCGTTCTGAAGCCCGGCAATATTGGATCGATAAGGGTCTCCACCGACATTTGCGCCTTCGCGCGCAGCCGCATAGCCGATTTCAAGGTGCCCCAGTATGTCGTGTTTAGAGAGGACCCGCTCCCCCGCAATCCGGGTGGAAAGATCATGAAATCGAAACTGCGGAAGGAAGTCGAGTGGGGCGCGCCGGTGCAGGACAGACCGTAGTTGAGGAACTATCTGGTAAATTCTACCCGTGACCTTGGCTAGTCCGTTAAGACTAAGCGATTGATTCGAAAAGAATTTCCAGTTTGGCAAACGAACTGCTGCAAGGTCACGGAAAGAGAGGTAGATACCTATGAAGCTAACTTTGTTGCTAGCAGCGGGTGCTGGCATGTTGTGCGCGCAGGTTCCAAATCCAACCGTCCGAAACGCTCCAGCGGATCCGAATGCTCCGATGCCAATTTACCGGGTCACCGTCGTTTCGCGAACAACCCGGGCTGTCAGCTATCGGAATCGCAGCGGGTGGACGAAGGTCGATTTGAAAGGCACAGCCCTGGCCGCCGATGCCACCGGCCATGCAGACGTGAACAGCCGCAAGGGCTACATCGAAGTTAAGGCGCAGATGCACCACTTGGCGCCCGCAACAAAGTACGGTCCTGAGTATCTAACGTATGTTATGTGGGCCGTAACTCCCGAGGGGCGATCCAACAACCTCGGCGAAGTCTTGGTGGATGACAGCGGGAACTTCAAGCTCGACATCACTACTGAGCTGCAGGCTTTCGCCATCATCGTGACCGCCGAGCCTTATTTCGGCGTGACTCAGCCCAGCGACGTCGTTGTGATGGAGAACATCATTCGCGACGACACCGTCGGAAAGTTCGAGTATGTCGACGCAAAATATGACCTGCTGCAACGCGGTCAGTATGTTCTCAACGTCTCTCCAACGAGACTGCATCCGCTCAACATGAATCTCTCCAAGACGCCGCTCGAGCTGTATGAAGCCCGGAACGCGGTTCAGATCGCACAATACGCCGGTGCGGACAAGTATGCGAGTGATGTCTACCTGAAAGCGAAAGATTTGCTGACTCAAGCCGAAAACTACGACGCTCGAAAAGCTGGGCGTAAACCCGTCGCGATGACCTCACGCGAAGCGGTGCAGACCGCTGAGAATGCCCGAATCATAGCGATCAAGCGGCAAGGGGAAGAGGAATTGGCTCGCGAGCGGCAGGCCGCATCGGATCGTGAGGGCAAGGCCAGAGCCGACGCCGACGAGCAGGCGAGGTTGAAGAGCCAGGAGGAAGATAAGCGTCGCATGGCGGAGGAGCAACGGTTGACAGCCCAGCGGGCCCAGGCGTCTGCGGAGTCTGCCGCGCAGGATTCGGCTCGCCAGAGAGCGACTGCCGAAGCGGCCGCGCAGGACTCGGCTCGTCAGCGAGCGGCTGCCGAAGCAGCGACAGCTCAGGCTCAGGCTGCCAGACTTCAGTCCGAGGCCGCCCGTGTGGCAGCCGAGACCGCTACCGCCCAGGCTCAAGCTGACCGCGCCCAAGCCGAGGCAGCCAAGGCCGCTGCGCTGCAAGCCCAGCAGCAACTCCAGCAACAAGCTCAGCAGTCGGACCAGCGCGCGCAGGAAGCGGATCGGCTCCGGTTGAAGGCTGAACAAGGTCAGCAAGAGTTGCGGCAACAACTCCTTACCCAACTTAACCTGATTTTGGAAACTCACGACACAGCGCGCGGACTAATTGTCAATATGTCAGACGTGCTGTTCGACACAGGCCGCTATACATTGAGGCCCGCCGCCCGCGAGAAACTTGCGAAGATCTCGGGTATCGTGTTGGCGCATCCTGGATTAAAGCTGGAAGTGGAAGGCCACACCGACAGCGTAGGGGGCGACGAGTACAATCAGAAGCTATCCGAGCAGCGCGCGTCCACCGTTCAAGCTTATCTGGTACAGCAAGGCCTAAATGGGGGTTCGGTGACCGCGAAGGGTTTCGGCAAAACAATGCCCGTCGCCGACAATGGAACCGCAGCTGGAAGGCAGCAGAATCGACGGGTTGAACTGGTCGTCTCCGGCGAAGCGATTGGCACAGTGATCGGAAAGGGCCGTAGCCAGCAATAAAGGCACTCTGGAAGGAGTTGGAGCCTTTCCGGCTTCAACTTCTCCACTCTCATTGGGCGGCCGGCAGCAGCGCATTCCATGCCGTATCCGACTCCTCATCAACTGCCCCTTTCCGCACTGCCCAACCGATGAACCCTGCAGGCGCGTTCCGAACTCCATGGATATTCGCCAGCCGAATGTTCGCTATTTTCTCCCAGTGAAATCCACGTAGGTCTGAGTTTCGTAGATCCGCCTGTTCTAAATTAGCTTGCGCCATTTTCGCCTCAGACAGATTGGCGGCAAACAGATCGGCATCTTCCAAGTCGGCGTTTTCCAAATTCGCGCGTTCCAGGTTCCCATTCCGAATGTTCGCCGAACTCAGGTTCGCGTAAGTTAGATTGGCGCCGCGGAGAATAGCGTTCCGCAAGTCTGCACCTTGAAAGCGCGCCCGCAGCAGGTTTGCCCGCTCTAGTACAAGTCCCTGAAGAAACGCACCCGCCAGATCCACGCCGACGAGCGGCACCCGATCATGGTTCAGTTCGTGAAGCGCCTCGATCCGTCCGCCGCTGCCGCCCTTTCCTTGCGCTGTATTAATCACCTGCCACGCCTGGTAATGCTTCTGCTTTTGACGATCGCCGCTCTCGGTGAAGTAGAAGATAACAGCCACGAGAATCGAAAACTTGCCCAGGTATTCAAGCGCATCTAGCAGCACCCAGCCGCTCAGAACGTGCGCAATCCACTCAGCCGCATATTCGATTGCGTGATAGGGCACCAGCCAGGGGTGCTTTATGGTCTGCTTGTGCTGTGCCCAGGAAACAGGGCGCTGTCTAGGTTCGCGAACGGACATAATGATACTCATCGTACTCGCCCCAAACGAACTTGGACGCCGGGTGCCGGAACCATCCGCCTGCGCCCCTGCGCCGACGCGTTGGCAGACATGCGGCCGTTACTCGCACGAGTTGTCGATGGTCTGGGAACGAACGCGGCCGCGCGGCTGCTCGGCGCAGATCGGGCGCAGGTTTCGCGTTGGGGATCGGGAACCGAGGCGGTGAGCGCTGAGATGGGGCGCAGAATACTGGACCTTCACGACATACTTACTCGCATTCTGAGAGTATACGGGCGCGAGGCGGCGGCCATGTGTCTAGGCGGGTCCGAACCGCTCCTCGGCGGCGCTCGGCCGATCGACGTGCTTGCCATGCACGGGGCGCATTCGCTTAGTTTGATGTGCCTGCGCTGTATCGTGTATTCCCCTATCATCCAGAGTCTGCCGTTGACGAGCCCGGAGGTGCCCTGTATGTTTCCCCGCAGGGGCGGTTGCCTCGACAACCCCGATCTCTACTCAGTACTTTATTTGAGCGGGGCGGCTGCGGGAGCAATTGCCGAATCCTTCGGGCGATTTCCCGAGTGGTCGCAGGCTATTCTGGCAGGGAGTCCGGCGTAGCCCGGAAGCGTTCGCGCGATCGCAAAATACCAGCTCGACGAGCAGGAGTCAATCTGCGATCTGGACGACCCCGAGCGGCTTGCATTTCTCCATCTTCGGCCATCCGCCGTTGTCAGCCGGGACTCTACGCGCACCCGCGCCTGTGCTCGCCTGATTCATCAACAGCTCAGGTTTGAAGAAACTCATCCGCTGACTCTCGATCATCAGGCATTGGTGGAGGCTAGCCAATTCGGCGTGCGGCGGATCGTCTAAGCGGTCTCACAATAGGCGGTGAAATTTAGTTCAGACGCTCGTATATGCCAGCAGCGCCCTGGCCTCCGCCAACGCACATGGTGACCATGCCGTAGCGGGCCTGGCGACGATCCAATTCCCGAAGAATGCTGGCCGTCAGCTTGGCACCCGTGCAGCCCAGGGGGTGGCCTAGCGCGATTGCGCCTCCGTTGGGATTCACCGTTTCAGGGTTCAGGCCAGCTCTGCGAATGACGGCAAGAGACTGGCATGCGAACGCCTCGTTTAATTCGACAACGCCGATGTCTTCGATCTTGAGACCAGCTAAGGCCAGCGCCTTGGGAATTGCAACTACCGGTCCGATGCCCATGATCTCTGGAGGCACGCCGCCCACGCCAAAGCTGACGAAGCGCGCTTTAGGTTTGAGGCCAAGTTCGCGCGCCTTCTTGTCGGACATGACAATGGCGGCCGCAGCGCCGTCACTGGTCTGCGAGGAGTTGCCTGCGGTGACGCTGCCGTTGGCCTGGAAGACCGGGCGCAGCTTAGAGAGCGCTTCGAACGAGGTATCTGCGCGGGGTCCTTCGTCTTTCGAGAAAGTGGACTTGCGAGTCTCAGCTTTGCCGTTGAGAAGCGATGTCGTTTCCACTTCAACAGGCACCAGTTCGTCGTCAAAGAGGCCCGCTGCTTGCGCGCTGAGGGCCTTCTGGTGGCTCTGATATGCGAAGCGGTCGGCATCCTCGCGATTCACATCGTACTTGCGCACAACTTGTTCGGCGGTCAGGCCCATGCCCATGTAGATCTGCGGTAAATGGTCGACCATGTAAGGATTGGGCGCAAACTTATGGCCTGACATCGGCAGCAGGCTCATGGATTCGGCACCGCCCGCGATGATGATTTGGGCACCGCCGGAGCGAATGCGGTCGGCTGCCATGGCGATCGATTGCAGGCCGGAGGAGCAGAAGCGGTTGATGGTGACGCCAGGGACTGAGTCAGGGAATCCCGCGCGGAGGGCAGCCACGCGAGCCATGTTCATGCCCGATTCGGCTTCCGGACTGGCGCAGCCGAGGATGACGTCGTCGATCTCGTCGAGCGGCACTTGCGGGTATTTTTGCATCAGCGTTCTGAAAATCAAGGCGGCCAGATCGTCCGGACGCGAATTCTTCAGAGTGCCTCGCGGGGCTTTCCCCACGGGGGTTCGGAGACAATCGATAATTACTGCTTCGGTCATATTTCCTCGTTAGTTGCGGAGCGGCTTCCCTGTCTTGAGCATAAACTGCATCCGCTCCTGAGTTTTGGGATTGCCGCAAAGACTGAGAAACGCTTCGCGCTCCAGGTCAAGCAGGTATTGCTCGGAAACGGAATGCTCGCCTGTGAGATGTCCGCCCGTCAAGATCAGCGCCAGCTTTTCGCCGACCACGACATCATAGTCGCTGATGTAATCTCCCTGCCGGGCGCTCCAGATTCCAATTTTGAGCATGGCAAAAGCGGCTTCGCCATGAACTTTGATGTCCTGACGCGGCGTGCCTGGCGTATAGTCTGCCACCAGCGACTTGGCCAGAGCTTTAGCGTCGCCCACCAAACGCTCAGGGTTCATCGAGATAGCATCGGTCCGGTGCAAGAGCCCGAGGTGTTTGGCATCCTCGGCGCTGGAGGAAACCTTGGCATAGCCGATCAGTTCGAAAACTTTGCGCGGATCCTTCAAGCGGGCGAGCAGTTCCTTGCATCCGCCGCCGCCCGGTATTAGACCCACGCCGACTTCGACCAGGCCCATGTAGAGCTCGGCAGACGCCTGCACCTTGCTGGCGTGCAACGCGATTTCGCACCCGCCGCCGAGAGTCCGCGAGAATGGTGCAGCGACTACCGGCTTAGGCGCGTACTTCATGGCCATGTTGACCTGCTGGAAACGGTTTACAGCGGCGTTCAGATCGTCCCACTCGCCTTCCTGGGCACCCAGCAGCATCATCATCAGGTTGGCGCCTACGCTGAAATCCTGCCCATCGTTGGCCACCACCATGGCATCGAAGTTGGTGTTGAGTTCATCCAGACCGGCGTAGAGCATGGCGATGTTGTCTTCGCCAATGGCGTTCATCTTGCTGTGAAACTCGACGCAGCAAACACCGTCCCCGAGATCGATGAGAGACGCGCCGGGATTCTGACGGATCACTCCATTGGACTGCTTTACATCCGACAGCATCAGTATGCCAGGGCGCTCTTCGAGCGGTTCGAAGCGATGGCGTGCAAAGTCGAAGTAAGTCTTGTGCTTGCGCTCGTAGAACGAAGTTGCGCCTGATGCCAGCGCGTCCTGGATGTTTTGGGGGATGGGGCGATGCTCGGATTCGAGTCGATCGACGACGGCTTTGAAGCCCAGCGCATCCCATAGTTCGAATGGTCCAAGCTTGTTGGCGTAGCCCCAGCGCATGGCTTGATCGATTTCGACAATGCGGTCTGAGATCTCGGGAATCATTGCGGCGGAATAGAGGAACACGTCGCTGAACACCTTCCAGAGGAAGTTGCCCACACGATCGTTGCCACTAACTAGAGTCCGAAGCCGCTCGGGCAGGTCTTCAATAGACTTCGCCGCCTCGGCTGACGGAAACTTCACCTTCGGGAGAGGCTTGTACTCGAAGGTCTTCCAATCAATTACCCAGATCTCTTTGTTGTCCCCCTTGCCGACCCGTTTGTAAAAGCCTTGGCCGGTCTTCTCACCCAGCCACTTGCGCTGCAGCATTTCCTTCTGATAAGGCGTGGGCAGGAAGCGCTCGCGCCAGGGATCGTGCGGGACAGCGTCATAAAGGTTGCTGCCGACAAACGCCCAAACATCGAGACCCACAATGTCGAGCAGTCGAAAGCTGGCGCTGTTGGGAAGACCGATGAGAGGGCCGGTGAGAGCGTCCACTTCTTCGACGGAATAATCGTCCTCCATCGTTACTTTCGCGATGGTGGAGCCGAAGAAGCTGCCGATACGATTGGCGATAAAGTTAGGCGTATCTTTGCAGGGCACCACGCCCTTGCCGAGTTTGCGATCGGCGTATTCGGTGACGAAGCGGATCACGTCGGGATCGGTATCCGCACCCGGAATCATCTCCATCAAGTGCAGATAGCGAGGCGGGTTGAAGAAATGCGTGCCGAGGAAGTGGGCCCGAAAACTGGGAGAGAAGCCTTCTGCAATGCGCGCCAGAGGGATGCCGCTGGTGTTGGTGGAGAGAATCGCATCGGGGCGGCGGATGAGTTCGACTCGATGCCAAAGATCTCGCTTAATTTGAAGATCTTCCGTTACGGCTTCGATGATCCAATCGCAATCCGCGATTTGGTCGAGGTTGTCTTCGAGGTTTCCGGGCTTGATGAGGGACATCGCGGACTCGGTGAAGAAGCCGCTTGGCTTCTGCTTCGCGGCGTTCTCGATGCCTTTGATTGCTGCCGCGTTCCGGTGGGATTGACCAGGAAGGACGATGTCGAGAAGAACTGAGGGAACGCCTGCGTTCGCAAAATGCGCGGCGATGCGGGCTCCCATGGTCCCGGCTCCCAGGACGGCTACACGACGAAGTGTTCTCATGAATATTCCTCGTTCATTGTACTTCGGGGCATCATTGGGAGATGGAGTTTTGCTTTTACCGAATGCGCTTCCACTTCGTCGCGAAGGGACGCGTGCATTTCGCACGAGGCAAGGCGGCCAATGTATTACGAGGAGCGTTCGGAACGATATTTCGTAAGATCGCCTGCGCTCCCCAGTGTGTAGACAGCAGGGTGTGCCAAGTCCGGGATTCTTGCGTCTATGCGCGTGTTTTCGAGCCGCGGGCGAGCGATGAAGGACCAAGCGGGCTCGCAGATCCGCCGCGGCCCTTCGTTTTTCGAGCGGCGCATTTGGATGGGCGCACCGTGCAGCCGGGCGAGTCTTTCTATTTCGACGTTCATTTGTTTGATTTGCAGGAGCTAGTGATTGGCTATTTTGTACAGGCGTTCGTACAGTTAGTGAGCGAGGGGCTTGGTCCAGGGCGTGCGCAATCCGCGCTAACGAGCGTAGACCTGCTGGATGTGTCAGGCGAGGTGGTTCGGAGGCTCTTCGATGGCGTCTCGCTTTCGGCATCACAAATTGAACCTTGCTCGCTGAGTCTGGAGGCATGGTGCAGGCCAGTGCCGCGAGTTGAAGTGAGCTTCAGTACTCCGATGGAGTTGAAGGCCGACCACGGCGTTGTTGAGCGTCCCGAGTTTGGCGTGTTGCTGGCGCGGTTGCGGGACCGTCTGAGCATCCTGCGCGCACTGTATGGAGCAGGTCCGCTAGAGATAGACTTTGCGGAATTCGGGCGTCGGGCGGAAGCAATTGCAATGACTCGCTGTGAGATTCGGCATAAGGAAGTTACGCGCTTCAGCACCCGAACTCGACAGAGTCATCCGCTAGGTGGATTTGTCGGAGTAGCGGAGTATGAAGGGGAACTGCGTGAGTTTATCCCGTATTTGATTGCTGGCCAATTCACAGGAGTGGGCCGGCAAACTACTTGGGGAAAGGGTGAAATTTCCGTGCGCATTTAGCGTCGCCGTGAGATTCTAATTCTGCGGCTCGTGACAGAACGTGCAATCAATGCTCACCTTCTTCGTTCGATGGCAATTCATGCACCCGCCCATCGACACATCTCCTTCCTTCGTTAACTCCTCCCGCTGCGCCACCTTGCCGTGACATTCTTCGCAAGAGTTGCCCGTCTCCATATGCGATCGGTGGCTGAATCTCACGTAGCCAGGAACCTGATAGATCCGCGACCACTTAATCTCGCGATCGCTCTTCGCATAGCCAGCAAGCTTCAGAATCGGCGGACTATCGGCCTTGATCGTCGAGTGGCACTGCATGCACTTCGATGCCGCTGCAATCGTCATCATTTCGCCAGGATCCGGATTGGGATGACACATCTTGCACTGCATTTTCAGCGCGCCCGCATGCGCCTTGTGGCTGAATGGGATGGGCTGCTCGCCCAAGAGTTGACATGCTGCAGCAAGAAACAGAACAACAGCTCTCAAAGATTTCCTTTCCGCATTTCGTCGGCCATGTATTCGGACGCACGCATGGAGAGAGACAGAATCGTCATCGTCGGATTCTGATATCCCCCGCTCACAAAACTGCTCCCATCCACCACGAACAAATTCTTCACGTCGTGGCTCTGGTTCCACTGATTTAGGACACTGGTCTTCGGATTGTCCCCCATTCGGCAGGTCCCCAACTCGTGGATACTGTAGCCCGGTGGGAACATTTGATCGTGTTTGGCAAGCACCTCAAACTTCGCGTCCAGGCAGACCTCCTCGAACGTGTTCATGGCGTGTTTGGCCATCTTGAACTCGTTGTCGGAATAGCGGGCCTGAATATGCAGAGCGGGAATGCCCCAAGCGTCCGTCACCTGCTTGTTCGATCGCAACGAAATTCTCGTGCCGGGGCAGCACCTCTCCCATGATGGTGACCGCAACGCCCGCTCCCCGATAGCTGTTTAGCGCTTTCTCGAACTCCTCGCCATATCCGGGAATGTATTTCTGATCCGGGCTGCCCCCGGTGCTGAAGTCATACGCGTAGCCCCGAATGAAGTCTTTCTCTTTCCCGTCTTTCAGGTTTACAAACCGAGGAGAGTAACCGCCGCCGCCCATCAAGCCGCGCGGAGCTTTCCCGTCCTTCGCCTCCGGCACGACGGCCTGCACTCCCTGCGAGATGTACAGCTGATCGTGCAGGTAATGGCCAAGCACCCCGCTCGAGTTGGCGATCTTGGAATTTAGAAGAATCCGGGTGCTCTCCAGGCACGACGCCCCAACCACCACCACGCGAGCCTTGGCGTGCATCTCGCGGCGGGAATGCCGATCCAGGAAATTTACGCCGTTCGCCAGCCCGGTGTTCTTGTCAATCGTGATGTCGCGGACAACTGCGTTGGGAACGATGCTCAAGTTTCCGGTTTCGAGAGCGTCCGGGAGCAGCAAATTGAAGGAGCTGGCAAACTGTCCGACGCCAGTTGCGCGGCGCATCTTCGTAACGGGAATGTTCTGCTTGCCGGCAGACGCGATGAAGCGCTGCATAGCGCCGCTCCAGGGCGATTCGTCTTCGAGAAATACCCCGTCAGGAAGCTGTGTCCATCCTTCCTTCCGACCGGCCACGCGGAAAATCGGCTCCACTCGATCGTAAAACGGCTTCAGGTCGGCATAAGAAATGGGCCAGTTCTCGCCGTACCCGTCGTGATCCTTCGCCTTGAATTCGTAATCGCTGAGGCGGAACGACATGCGCGCCCAGAACAGCGACTTGCCGCCAATCATCCGCACTCTCACCCAATTGAACGGGCTCTTGGGATCGTGCGTGTAGGGGTTCTGCTTTTCGTCCGCCCATTGGTTGGCGTTGAACTCATTCGCCTGAAGAACGTGCGGTAGCCTTCCCGGCTCGCCAAATCCTCGATAGGGCAATTCGTAAACGGCTTTCGGACCCCTGTTCCTGTTGAAATCCACCAGCGGGCCCGCATCCAGCATAAGGCAGGAAATGCCCTTCTTCGTCAGCGTGTGCGCGGCCATGCCGCCGGAAGCGCCGGATCCAATGATAAGTACGTCGTAGTCTTTGGTCATCGCTTTCCCCGGGGGACTAGTCGAGAGGGTACCAATACAACCCGTTCACGCCAAAACGACGGCCACCCGGCGCGGGACCTTTAGCGTTGTATTCGCGGGAATTCACGGTCGCCGTGCGGACATCTTGCCGGGCGACACGCAGGAACTTCGCCAGAGGGTCGGACGGTTCGGCATAGGTCCAAGCGGCGCCTAGCGGGGAAAGCAGGGAGGCCGCCTGGGCCGCATCCAGGTCGGCGAAGGAACGCTTGAATTGTTTGGCCGCTTGGGCGTTGACGGCGTCCAACCCGGCGCGGTAGATCTGCTGCCGGTCAGCGGGCGAGTCTCCAATGAGGAAGTCAAGGAACTCGGCCGCTTTGGCGTCCAGAGCGCCCGGTGCGTTTTTCATGGCGGGCATCAGCAGATCGCTAAGTTTTTGGAGTGCGGCGAATTGGGCTGGCGCGAAGAAGTGTGGAACGGGCTCGCTAACTGCATCGGCAACGCTGGCGTCTATCTTGGGGAGCTCGGCCATAAGGCGAACGGGCGGCTGGATCGGTTGCGCAGGATTAACAGGGATCCCTGGCGCTGGGTTGGCTTGCACTCCTGGCGCGGGCTGCTGGGCCAGCAGGCTGGATGCGGCGGGCGCGGCAAGTAAAGTGTTCATGAATCGACGGCGCTGCATGGTTAGGAGCATCATATCAATTCATTCCTTTGATCCTGACTCCGCGCTAAGCTAATTTCTGATCCATGAACGATTCGGCTGTTCTCCTTATCAACTGTCCAGACCGTAAAGGGTTGGTGGCGAGCGTTGCAAACCTTCTTTTCCGATACGGCGCCAACATCACACATGCCGACCAGCACCAAGACCACGAAGCGGGCCTGTTTTTTATGCGTGTCGAATGGGAGATGGATGGATTCGATCTGAGTGCATTCCGGGCGGAATTCCAAACCTTGGCCGCGGAACACCGGATGCAATCGTACTTAAAATTGATGTCTGACGTTCCGCGGGTGGCGATTTTCGTCTCTCGGTACCTTCACTGTCTGGTCGACATCCTCCAAAGGCAGCAAGCCGGTGAGCTGCGCTGCTCCATTCCGCTGATCATCGGCAATCACCCCGGTGGGGAGGCGGTCGCGCGATTCTATGGAGTCGAGTTCCGGCACATCCCACCGAAGCCCAATGCGAAGGAAGAAGCTGAACAGGAGCAGCTCCGAATCCTGTCCGCTGAAGGCATTGACCTGATCGTCCTGGCTCGCTACATGCAAATTTTGTCGCCTGAGTTTGTGCAGGAGTATCCGGACCGGATCATCAATGTGCATCATTCTTTCTTGCCCGCCTTCGTCGGCGCTCGACCCTATCACGCGGCGTTCCATCGCGGCGTGAAGCTGATCGGCGCTACGAGCCACTACGTTACAGCAGCGCTCGACGAGGGTCCGATCATCGAACAGGATGTGCTCCGGATTTCGCATCGGGATCAAGTGGAAGATCTGATAAAGAAGGGGCGGGAGATCGAAAAAGCTGTATTGTCTAGGGCGGTAGCTTGGCACTTGGAGCAGCGCATCCTGTGTTATGGCAACAAGACGGTGGTCTTCGATTGACAAGGTCGACGAGCCCGTCCGACGCAGGCGATAGCTGGCCGCGCTGAGCTACGACGTGCGCATAACTCTCGCAGATGGCGCTGCTCCAAGACGGCGGTGGAACCTTGGAATATAACGAAGCCGTTCGGCCGCGAGCGAGGACGCGCTCTCCAGCCGAGAGTTTTGCACCGTTGCACAGTCCTTGCCAAGCAGTCAGAGCGCCCCGGCTCATCCCGGCTACCCGCGCGAGTCTGAACAGTCCACGTTGGCTTGCAATCGAAGCTCGTTCATCGCAGATATTGGTAATAACCGCATTCGACGCATGGACGCGCGCGACGGGAACGAAGACTTCAGCGGAGATGGTGGCCCAGCGACTCGTGCCAGCCTGCATGAACCGTATTGGGTGACAGTTGATGCGCTGGGAAGTATATACGTGTCGGACACGCTCAACTCTCGCGTCCGCAAGCTGACTCCTGTATCCAGAAGCAAAAGGCCCGCTTGAATAGGGTCTAAACTAAATTCATGGCCACTTCCACCGTTGCCCACGTAAGACATAAAGGCGGATCGTTCCTGCTCGAGAGCACCGCCCCGGAGGAAGTCTTCACGCCGGAAGATTTCACCGACGAGCACCGCGCGATCGGCCGCACCACCGACGACTTCTGGGCCAAGGAAGTGGTCCCGCATCTGGAAGCCATTCAGCATCAGGAACCCGGCCTCGCTCTTTCCATCCTGCGCAAATCAGGGCAGCTCGGACTCACTGGCGTTCTGCTGCCGGAGAAATTCGGCGGAATGGAAATGGACCTCACGTCAGCCATGATCGTCGCCGAAGGAGTCGCTCGCGATGGGTCATACTCGGCGTGGCACGGCGCGCATACCGGCATCGGCACTTTGCCCATCCTGCTGTTTGGCAACGAAGAGCAGAAGCGCCGCTATCTTCCCAAACTCGCAACCGCGGAGATGGTCGCCGCCTACTGCCTGAGCGAGCCGCAAGCCGGATCGGATTCACTGGCAGCCCGGACCCGCGCCGACCTCACCCCCGATGGCAAACACTACATCCTCAATGGCCAGAAGATGTGGATTACCAACGGCGGGGGCGCGGACCTCTATACGGTATTCGCCAAAATCGATGGCGAGAAGTTTACAGCTTTCCTGGTGGAGCGGAGCTATCCGGGCGTGAACCCCGGTGCCGAAGAGAAGAAGATGGGCATCAAAGGCAGCTCCACCACGGCCATCTATCTCGATAACGTCAAAGTTCCCGTCGAGAACGTGTTAGGCGAGATCGGACGCGGCCACATCATCGCATTCAATATTCTCAATATTGGCCGGCTCAAGCTCGGACCATTCGCGATCGGCGGGGCGAAAGAAGTGCTGCGGGTCTCGCTGAAATATGCCAAAGAGCGCAAGGCCTTCGGCAAATCCATCGCGCAATTCGGGATGATTCAGCACAAACTGGCTGAGATGGCAATCCGCATCTACGCTACCGAATCGATGAGCTATCGCGTGGTGGGGCTAATCGATGGCGAGATGCCCAATTTCTCCTGGGACGATCCAAACGCGGGTCAGCGCGAGATGAAGGCGGTCGAAGAGTTCGCCGCCGAGTGCTCGTACATCAAGGTGTTCGCGTCGGAAATGCTCGATTACGTCACCGACGAGGGCGTTCAGATCCATGGCGGCTACGGCTTCCATCAGGATTATGCCGTGGAGCGCGCTTACCGTGATTCGCGCATCAATCGGATCTTCGAAGGCACCAACGAGATTAACCGGCTGCTAGCCACAGGCATGTTGCTGAAGCGTGCGCAGCGGGGCCAGTTGCCGCTAGTGGAAGCTGTCAAGAAGCTCCAAGCCGAGTTGTTGAGTGGACCTTCCCTATCAACTAGCAATGACGATGCTGCGCTCGTGGCGAACGCTAAAAAGGTTACCCTGCTCACCCTGGGCATCGCGTTCCAGAAATTCATGGGCAAGCTGGAAGAAGAGCAGGAAGTTCTGGCCGGACTTACCGACATGGCGATGAATACCTTCGCCATGGAATCCGTGCTCCTGCGGACCCAAAAGCTGGCTGCCCGAGGAAAGGGCGAGATCGCCTCGGAGATGTGCAGCGTGTTCTGCCGCGAAGCGCTGGAGCTGATCGAGCCTGCCGCCAGAGCGGTGCTGGCCGCCAGTTCCGAAGGCGATACGTTGCGGACGAACCTGGCTGTGTTGAAACGGTTTACTAAATTTGAGCCGGTCAACTCGATCGGCCTGCGCCGCAAGCTGGCCAACCGCTTGCTTGAGGCCGAACGCTACATCGTACAGTAACCCGGAGGCTCTATGCGTCTTGTCCCTCTCTCCCTGTTTATTTTGACCGCTCTTTGCGCTCAAGATTGGATGAACCAAGGCGTTAGCGCCTTCAAGAACGCCCGGTACGCGGAGGCGATTGCCGCGTTTCAGAAAGCGGTGGACCTCAATCCGAACGATTCGGTTCCCCATCTCTACCTGGGCACTGCCTACTTGAGCCAGTACATTCCGGGGGCGGACAGCTCTGAAAATGCACTGGTGGCGACGAACGCCGAGACGGAGTTTCGGCGGGTCCTGGATCTGGATTCTTCTAACGCACAAGCGCTTGGCTCGCTTGCATCGCTAAAATATCAACAAGCCCAAGCAATCCGTCAAGTAGAAGAGAAGGCACGCAAGCTCGATGAAGCCCGCGACTTGTATCGCAAGCTGGCCGACGCCGATCCGCAGAACAGGGAGGCACCCTACGCACTGGGTGTGATTGCCTGGTCGAAGGCGTATGCCGCCCGAATGGCAGCCAGAAGGCAGATCGGAATGAACCCGGAGGACCCTGGACCGCTGTCCATTAGCTCAGTACGTCTCCCGCTAAAGAGCCAATATGGACCAACCATCGATGAAGGCATTTCGAATCTGGAACAGGCCTTGCGAATCGATCCCAACTACGACGATGCCATGGCTTATCTCAATTTGCTATTCCGCGAGCGGGCCGACCTAGCGGACTCGCCGATGGAGTATCAGCGGGACATCACGATGGCCGATGACTGGGTGCAAAAGGCGCTCGCGGCGAAAAAAGTGAAGGCGGACAAATGGTATTCACCCTCCGGCAATTTGACTCCGCCACCTCCGCCACCGCCCTCAGGACAGGCCACAGGACAGACTCCCCAACGCATTCGAGTGGGTGCCAACGTTGAAGCGGCCAATTTGATCTACAAGGTTCCTCCGATCTATCCGTCGCTCGCCAGGCAAGCCCGCATCCAGGGCACAGTTCGCTTCTCAGTTGTGATCGGCAACGACGGACGAGTTGACCATTTGCAATTGATCAGCGGCCATCCTTTGCTAGTCTCGGCTGCTCAGGAGGCGGTCAGGCAGTGGGTCTACAAACCCACTCTGCTGAACGGATCGCCCGTGGAAGTGGTCACCCAAGTGGATGTGAATTTCACCTTGGAGCCCTGATCGCTACCCATTCGCGAGCGCGCTTCCGGGCAACCCGAACCCGACCCCGTAAACCACCACTGTTTCGCCCGGTGTGGCAGCACTTTCAGGTTTGCGGAAAACGGCGCGCTTGAGATTCCGTTGTTGGTTGTCGAGAGGCGTCAGAATGTTGATCTGATCGTTGGCGCACTACCGGGACCATTCTTACGCCAGCCACGACTGCGCCCGATGGAGTGATTTGGAATTCGGCCCTCGAATTCGCTACTGGCTAGCGGTCGTCCGCCGTCGAGCAACACTGCAAAAAGGCACAGCACGCGAGCGTACATACAGGCGTGTTTACCACAAATCTAGGGTTACGTTATTCGAGCTTTCCTCACCGACGCGCGCTCCGGTGGACATTCTCGAACAACATCACTGCCAAAACGCCAAACAGCAGCGGTCCCCGCCAGTGCGCGCCAACGAGGCCCGGAAAAGCATAGATCGCCAGTGCGAGACAGGCCAGGATACCCACCGTGAAGCTCGCGTCCTCAACAAACAGCCCCCAGAGCTCCCGGACTGCCGCAGCGATCGCCTTCATAGGCTTGCCGCGACCGAGCTTGCGCGTCTTGCCGCCACAACTGCAACGGCGGAAACCAGAAGAAAGCCTACCGCCAGTCCAAGGAGCGCCAGATCCTCGCCCCACCACGGAAATCCCAGACCTTCCCCAACCCAGAACACCCCGAAAGCCGAGAGAAGGATCCCGACCGTGAATTTAAGCATGTTTTCGGGGACTCGTGCCAGCGGCCTTCGCAGCGCGAAGCCCACCAGGATCACGAGGAAGCCTGCGGCAGCGGCCCCCAAAGAAGCAGGTATCAGCATCCCACCCACTCCCGTGGCGAGCACGATAAAGATAACCTCCAAGCCTTCGAGCATGACAGCTTTGAAGGAGGTCGCGGCCGCTACGAAGTCCAATCTGGTGCGCGCTCCAGCCATAGAAGGATCGTGCCGCAGCTCGGCAGTCTCTTTCGCAAAGATCGCGGTCTCATCGTGCAGGCCAATTACTCCTGCCGAGCGCAGAATAGCTTTCCGGAGCCATCGCATTCCGAAGAGCAGCAGGAGCATGCCGATGACTAACTGGAGAGTATGCAGTGGCACGCGTTCGAGCGCAGGTCCGAACAGAGCCACAAGTAGACCCAACAGCACCACTCCCGCAGAGGCCCCAATCAGAGCGGAGCGCCACCCGCGAATTGTGCCGACTGCGAGGACAATAGTGAGAGCCTCTACAAATTCGACCAGAGACGCCAGAAATGCAGCGGAAACGGCCGTTCCCGCGTGAGCCCAGTTCATTCTCTTATTCTCTTTGATTTTCTAAACCATTCGTTAATTGTGTGACATTTTTAACGAGGGACGGTATACCGAAAATCGCTTGCAACAACTTTGATGGAAGCAGCGCGCTACTCTGGCCATTGTTCGTCACAGTGATGTTCGCGGTGCCGGCTGGTACGGTTGATGCCAGGATACTGGCGATTTGGTTTGCGCTGACGCCGTTCAGTGTTAAAGGCAAACCGGGAGGCGCGCCGGACTGTAAAATCGGAGCCGTTAGGGTGGAGAGATCCGATCCTTAGATGACAAAAAACAACCGGGGTTTAAGAATTCGTATACCTTTGCCGTACTCCCCTTTTTCAACAAGAGACCGGTTCCCGGGCATTTTCATGAATGCCACTTTAACAATAAGCTTTGTTCATGGATGCCGAAGCAGCGAAACGCCGCGGCTCCATGTGGCCGTCGTACTATTTGAAAGGAATATCGTGAAGCCAAAACATCTAACGCTACACCTGCGGGATGCGGCAGACGCGGGCCAAGCGACGGTCGGGTTGGCAATCGTACATCATGCCAACCAGTGCATCATCTCCGATGGGTATTTAAACCGCTCTGGCATCCGGTCCGTAGTCGGGTCCGTCAGTGAGCGACGGGGTCTTGTCTATATTCTTGAGCTTCATCGGGCATATCAGGTGTGTGCCAATGTCCATCTGAGCGGAACTCTCTTAGAGGCTATCGCGTGGCATGAACCAGATTGCCTGGCTCTCTTCAGGGATTTGTATTTGGACGGACTGCTCGAAATTGTCGGCAGCGCCTACGGCCAGAATATAATGCGGTTCT
Source organism: Bryobacterales bacterium (assembly GCA_038225555.1). GTDB lineage: Bacteria > Acidobacteriota > Terriglobia > Bryobacterales > Bryobacteraceae > JANXQZ01. Next base: position 20,327 of record JBBRRB010000019.1, on the reverse strand, counting down.
TCAGCCACCGCCACAATGTGTGCCAGCTAAATGAAGGTCTTGAATCGTATCGCCGCCACCTTGGCGTCGATCCTTCTTGCGTCAAGTCTTTCTGGCCTCCAGAACGGGTCTGGGATACGCGCCTGATGAGCCCGGCACTGCGCGATGACGCTTTGGTAAATGGGGGATTCGATTACGTGATTGTAGACGATCGAATTCTGTATTCGGATGCCGGCAGTCCTTCGCCGAGGCATCTCCATGACCTGACGGGCCAGTGGGATCCGGCACTGTTTCACGGCTATAAAATAGCGGGCGGGCATGGCCTTACGGCCCTGCCGATTGCCGGGAACCTTCGGCACTGCATCCCGCCGAGGACGCCTGAGGATTTGAGGCGGATAGAGGAGCAGCTGACATGGATTCGGGGGCTAAACCCCGCTCAACACAGGGCCGACTTTCTGGCGATCTACGGCGATGATATGGAAAAACCCGCCTCAATCGGCTGGGATGCCGCTGGACCGTCTCAATTTGAGACATTCCTTAAGTGGATAAAAGTAAACGGGTGGGTGAAACCGGTCAAGATCTCCGACTGGGCGGCGAGCGCGCGGATTGCACCGAGTTTGGTTATCGAACCGGGCACTTACCGGGAACTTGCTGTTGAGTTCGGTGCGGGCGAGGGATATGAGAAATGGATTTTCGACCGCCGCTGGGATGCTTACCGCGCCTATTTTGCATGGTCTGAGGGCCGCGTGAGTCGCTTAAACGCACTTGGAGCTAATGCGCGACTGATTGCGTTGGCGGAGAAACACCTGCTTGCATCAAGTTGGGAGACGGCATGGCATACCCCAGCGGTGGGGGCTCACGGCGATGCAAATAGCGATGGGGGGCCAAGCGGTTCAAGCCGGGCGGTGGCCTCGCACAGCCGCCACGCAGCGGTGATTGCTGAAGCCGCGTTTTGGCAATCGCACAAAGACGGCCGGTCCCATTGCTATTTTTGCGATATAGACAACGACGGCGAAGAAGAACTGATGCTGAAGAACGAGCGTTTGTTCGCAGTCCTCTCTCCGCAGCACGGCGGCCGTTTAATCGCTCTCTTCTCAGTCTCCGGCGAAGACGGGTTCATGGTGGTGGGCAATCCAAGCGATGACTGGAATCTGAAAGAAGATTTAAACGGGTATATGGATGTGCCGCGTAACCATCCTGGCGCACTGGCCGATGTACAGTACGAGCATGATTCCTATCAGGCCAGGCTTTTGGTGAACGACGGGCTTGTCGGCGCTGAGATGGTCAACGTTCAGCCGGGCAGCAAGGCATCCGGCTTGATCAAAACAGTCAGCCTTCCCTCCTATGAAGAAGATTCCCTTCACGTTGGGTACTCGCTGCCCCCACGTCTAAATGGACTGGAGGTTGAGTGTGGCTTATCGCCCGACTATCTTTGTTTGCTGCGAGAGGGTTGTGGAATGCTTATTCCCTATGAGGATAGTGGTGCGCGGGGTTGGAGTACCAACCGGCTTTCCGCCTGGGTTAAGCCCGATAGCGATGCGTCATTCCAGTGGAGCAGGCCCGGTCAAGAGCAATTCGGTCACGGGTACGTATTGAAAATGGCGTTCAGGCAACGGCAATTCGGTCTCACTCTTGGGGTTGAACTTTCACCGGAAGAGACGGCCGCTAAATCACAATTTGTGGAGTTTACGTCGAGCTTATCAAGAACATGAGAAATCCATTCCTGTTTGTCTTAGGTTGCCAACGGTCGGGTACCACGCTGTTACAACATATTCTAGATAGTCATCCAGATGTTGCGGTTATGCAGGAGGCTGGCTGGTTTGGCACCTGGTATGAACACGGAATGGGAGTTACATCCCAGGGGTTTGCTACACCGGACCTGATTCCGAGGTTGATGCGTACTTCGAAGAATGTGGATCTCGGGGTGAGTGCTGAAGATCTGGCGAAAACACTGGAGGGCCGGGAGAAGATGCTTTACAGCGACTTTATTTCTTCTCTTTTCGACCGTTTCGGGGCGAGCCGAGGGAAAACTCTGGCGGGCACAAAGAACCCCGATTACCTTCGGCACCTCCCTACGCTGAACCATCTTTGGCCAGATGCAAAGTTCATCCAGATTATTCGGGATGGCCGCGATGTTTGCTTATGTGCCAGTGAGCGATGGAAAGGGAAGCCCGGGTTTCAAGGATTTCCCTTCCTTCTTTATGAGTCTCCGGACCGCATTTTCGATTCCTGGAAGGAGGACCCGGTAATTTCAACAGCACTCTGGTGGGAGAAGAACGTTCGATTAGGAAGCGAGTTTGGCAGAGCGCTGGGGCCGGGAAGATATTACGAGATGCGCTATGAGGCGCTTGTCACTCGACCATACGATGAATGCTTAGGGCTGTGTGAATTCCTGGGTGTGAAATTTGACAGCGCCATGTTGAAGCATGAGAAGAATTTCAAACCGCGGGAGGGACCGGGCGGAAAAATTCTTCATGCCAGGGTAGGCCTGCCGATTACTTCCGGGCTACGGGACTGGCGCACGGATATGACGCAGTCTGAGCTTGGACGATTTGAAGCAGCGGGCGGGCAGTTGATGGATCAGCTTGGGTATCCAAGAGGGATAGGAACACCAAGCTCAGAGGATATGAACGAAGCGGCCGGGATCCGCGTCTTATTCGAATCTGTCCTGGCAACAGCACCAGAAACGGTTGGCATCAGCCGGTAAGAAATAGCGCAATAGCCCTTAACGAACAGAACAGATGAATCCTTTTGTTTTTATTGTCGGTAATCCTCGATCGGGGACTACGTTGCTGAGACACATTCTCGACAGCCACTCGCAGATTGCTTTCTTATTAGAAACCCCCTGGTTCATGAATTGGCTGGAAAAGCGCATAGGCGTCGACGCCGAAGGCTTTGTCACGCCTGAACTGAGTGCCCTGCTGCTTCCCAACCGGCGCTTATTTAGGGATATAGACCTTGGAATTGGTGCTCCTGAGCTGGCGGAAATTATCGGGCACGGGAAGCTGCCATGGGGGAAATTTATTTCCATTCTGTGTGATCGCTACGGCCAGGCACGGGGAAAGCCGCTGGTGGGAAACAAGACTCCTAGCTTCGTTCGGCGAATTCAAGCGATGCACAGGCTTTGGCCCGGGGCGAAGTTCATTCACATTATCCGTGATGGCCGCGATGTTTTGCTTTCGGCAAGAGACAAGTGGAAGGACAAAACCACAGCTCCCCAATTTAGAACCTGGCATGAGGATGAAGTAACCACACTTGCGCTGTGGTGGGAATGGAATGTGCGCCTGGGCAGGGAAGCCGGAAGCTTACTTGACTCAAACCAGTACTGTGAAATCCGGTACGAGGCGCTGGTTACCGAACCGGAGAACGAATGCGTAAGACTGTGTAATTTTCTGAATGTGCCTTTCGAGCAGGGAATGCTGCGCCATGAAGATAATTTTCGGATTCGGCACGTCCGCGATGGGAGCATTGTCAATGCGCGAGTAGCACTTCCCATCACGCCCGGATTGCGGAATTGGCGATCGGTTTTGCTAGCGGATGAATTGGAGCGGTTCGAAGTGTCTGCCGGAAACCTTCTTGACGAGCTTGGTTATGCACGCGGCACTGAGCGGTTGTGGGCGGAGAGTATAGACCGGGCTGCCGGAATCCGCCAACTGTTTCAGGCGCGCCCGCTTCCGAATCATTGGTGATGCAAGATCGCTACCGGTACCCGGCAGCTGCAAATTAAACAACTCCGCGTACCGGCCGTTAAGGGCGAGCAGATGTTCGCCGGTTTGACGCAAGCAAAATTCTGCCCGCCGTTGACGTGGCCCTGAACCAAGAGGAAACTTCGAAAGGCGGCTGATAAATTCGGGAATTCGAAGTTTTTAGTAGCTGATAAGAGGAGGTGCGACAGGAGAATTGGCCTTGCGCCGAATGCGGGACGCCCCCGGAGATCAATTTGATCGACGGTCTGGTTAAGAACAGAATCCTTGGTTTGTTTCAGTGCAGCTCAAACCTCCGGTGCGTCGTTGCTTGACCGTAGCTGCGGTGCGCTGATCGCGGTAATATGGGGCATAGTTCAAAATGAGGGAGGGCAAGTGCCCCGGAACCTATTTTCCTGCCTATTCTTCATCGCTGCTGCGCTAGTCGCCGCCGAATCGTCCATCCCGAACGAGCATTACACTCCCGCCGAACGCAAGCATTGGTCCTTCCATCCCCGCACCCAGCCGGAAATCCCTCAATTTGCAACCGCGTCGGACCGAGCCTGGACGAAGAACCCCATCGACGCATTCATCCTGGCCGTACTTCAGAAGAGCGATCTCGCACCAGCTCCAAAGGCTGACAGCGCCACTCTCATTCGTCGCCTTACATTCGACTTAACAGGCCTTCCGCCAACTCCGGCTGAGATCTCCGCCTTCCTGAGCGACAAATCGTCCGGCGCCAATGCAAAACTGATTGATCGCCTGCTCGCCAGTCCCCAGTACGGCGAAAAGTGGGGCCAGCATTGGCTCGATCTAGTGCGTTTCTCCGAGACGGACGGCTTTGAGTACGATACCCACCGGCACGATGCTTGGCGTTATCGCGATTATGTGATCCGGTCCTTCAACCGCGACAAGTCCTACGCGGAGTTCCTGAAAGAGCAACTAGCCGGCGACGAGATCAGCAAAATCGATGAAGAAATGCGCATCGCCTCGGGCTTTAACCGATTGGGTCCGCTTCGTAAAAACGCAGGCAATCAAGAAGTGGCCAGCAGCCGCAACGAGCAACTTACTGAGATGACCAACATCGTGGGTTCGGCGCTGCTCGGCGTCACGCTGGGATGTGCACGCTGCCACGACCACAAGTTCGATCCGATTCGACAGAAGGATTACTATCGCATCCAGGCGTACTTCGCGGAGGCGCAGCCAGAGGATGTTCCCCTGGCCGGTCCCGACGAACAGGCTGCCTGGAAAGCCAAGGCTGCCCCCGTCGAAAAACAGATTGCCGACCTGAAGAAGGCAATGAAACACCTGGACGACGCGCAGAAAACCGCCGCCGAAAAACAGCTTGAGGATCTGCAGGACAGCTTGCCCGAACCCCTGCCGACCCTCTTTAGCGTCAACGACGATCCAGCAAAACGCTCGGCAATCCACGTCCTCGCACGGGGCGATTATCAGAATAAGGGCGATGCGGTGGCGCCCCGTCCGCTCGGCGTTCTTCTATCGGAAGGCATCCCCGAACTTCCGCCAGACGTCCCCAACCCGCGCAAGCAATTGGTCGACTGGATCGTCGATCCGCAGAACCCCCTGACGGCTCGCGTGATCGTAAATCGCATCTGGACTCACCACTTTGGACGGGGAATTGTCGCCACGCCTAACGATTTCGGGCGCATGGGCACCAAGCCCACTCATCCCGAACTGCTCGACTATTTAGCCAACGAATTTGTTGCGAATGGCTTTCATTTCAAGGCTCTGCACAAGCAGATCCTGATGAGCAACACTTATCAGCAGGCTTACAAGACACCTCTGTGGAGCGCAGGGCAGTCGAAAGACCCGAACAATAAACTGCTGTGGCATTTCCAGCGCCGAAGGCTGGACGCCGAAGAGATCCGAGATGCCGAACTGGCCATCGCTGGTCGTCTCAATCTGAAGGGTGGCGGACCCAGCGTGATGGTTCCGGTAGATGACGAGTTGATCCACTTGCTCTACAAGCCTTCCCAGTGGCAGGTGAATAAGAATCCCGAGGATCACGACCGCCGCAGCATTTACCTGATCGCCAAGCGCAATCTGCGCCTTCCGATGATGGAGGTGTTCGATTCGCCGGATATGCAGACAAGCTGCCCTCGCCGGGAATCCAGCACCCACGCACCCCAGGCGTTGGAACTGATGAACGGCAGTCTGTCTAACGAGATGGCTCGCAAACTGGCGGAGCGCCTGACGAAGGAGGCCGGTCGCAGCCCTTCCAAGCAAGTCGATTTGGCCTATCGACTGGTGGCCGGTCGCTCGCCGAACGAGCAAGAAAAGCTGGTCGCGCTCGGCTTCCTGGAAAAGCAGCCGCTCGCAGAGTTCGCCTTGGCCATGTTGAATCTAAACGCATTTCTGTACGTGGAGTAATGATGCCCGAACATATCCGGTTTACGCGCAATCGGCGCGAGTTTATCACCGACGCCTTTTGCGGGTTCGGCACCTTGGCGCTGGCTTCGATGTTGCGGGCCGGCACCGTGAACCCGCTAGCTGCAAAGACTCCGCCGAAGCCCGCCAAAGCAAAGGCAGTCATCTTCGTGTTTATGGCAGGCGGCCCCAGCCATCTGGAAACGTTCGACCCTAAGCCCCTCCTGAACAAGCTTGACGGACAAAAGCGACCCGCAGAGTTCGGAGAGGCGAAGTACCAATTCATCACCAGCGATCCGCGCTTAATGGGCGTCAAGCGTACGTTTAAAAAGTACGGGCAATCCGGGATTGAGGTTTCGGACCTGCTGCCACATATGGCGGAGTGCATCGACGACATGTCCGTCATCAGGTCCTGCCACGGCGACATGGTGGTGCATTCCGCGGCTCAGTACCAGTTGTTTACGGGTCGAATTCTGCCGGGCTTTCCGAGCATGGGTTCGTGGATGCTCTACGGATTGGGTTCGGTTAGCGACTCCCTGCCCTCGTACGTGGTAATGCCTGACCCTCACGGCGCACTGGAGGCAGGGCAGCCGATGTATGGAAACGGGTTCCTCCCAGCGATTTACCAGCCTACGATGTTCCGCCCTGGTGCCAAGCCGGTGATGAACCTGGACCTGCCGAAGGGGGTTTCGCTCGAGCAGCGCCGCCAGACTCTGAACCTGATTAAAGGACTGGATCAGGCCAATATGGATGCCGATGACGACGAGTTCGGTGCGCGCCTGAGCGCTTATGACTTGGCGTTCAAGATGCAAACCGAAGCTCCGGCCGCGTTCGATCTTTCCAAAGAAACGCCGGAAACGCTGGACCTGTACGGCGTGGGCAAAGAACACACGGACGATTATGGCCGCCGCTGCTTGCTGGCTCGCCGACTCGTAGAGCGAGGCGTTCGATTCGTGACGGTGGTAGCAGGGGGCGGTCCCGGAAATTTGCAATGGGATGCGCATGATGACATTGAAGAGAATCACATCCGGATGGCGTCCCAGACGGACCGACCGGTGGCGGCGTTGATTAAAGATCTGAAACGGCGCGGCTTGCTGGACAGTACGCTCGTGGTCTGGGGCGGCGAGTTTGGCCGATCACCCGAGGCGCAAGGCGGAAAAGGTCGCGATCACCATAACTTAGGCTTTAGCATGTGCATGGCAGGCGGGGGTATTAAAGGCGGCCAAGTGGTTGGCGCGACGGACGCAATTGGTCTGCGAGCGGTGGAAAATCCCTATCATTTCCGCGACATACACACTACGATCCTGAATCAAATGGGGTTAGATCAGAACGACTTGAGCTTTCTGCACCAAGGCCGCAAGGAGCGCTTGACGGAGATTCAAGGTCAAGTGATCCAACAAATAGTTTGACATCCTTCCCAATAGTGCTATCATAAGGACATGCCGAGATCACCTGTCAGCTTTGATGTCGACGACAAACAGTGGCTTGAAAAGAAGTCCGCCGAAACAGGAAAATCTATGTCCTACATAATCCGAACCGCCGTGAAGAAACTCCGAGAGAGTGAAGAAAAAACTTTCGACAGCCTGTTGAACCAGACCAGCGGAATCTGGACGCAAGGGGATGGTCTGGAATACCAGCAGCGGGCTCGGGAAGAGTGGGATTAGATCGCCTACTCGATTCCGTCATTCTGATTGACCATTTTAACGGAATATCTCAAGCTACGGACTACCTCCGCGCCGGACGAGGTTACTTGGCCATTTCGGTAGTTACCCGCGCCGAAGTGCTGGCTGGCTTTGACCCGACGAAAGCCGGACCAGCCCTCTTGGTGCTAAATGCGTTCCCGAGCTTGATGATCGATCCGCCTATCGCCGACTTGGCCGCGCATCTGAAACGCGAACATAAATGGAAACTGCCGGATGCCTTCCAGGCTGCGATAGCTCATCATCATAGGCTCCGTTTAGTAACTCGCAACATCAAGGATTTTCCGCCAAACCAATTCGATTTTGTCGATGTTCCTTACACCTTGTGAAGCGTCTAGCGGATCACCAGCTTCGCCAAACCAGGATTGTTAGCGGTATCGTAAACCCGAACCACCAACAAATGCTCCCCCGCCCTCAACCGATCTATTGACACCCGAAACTGCTCGCGGGGAGAATCCGTTACTCCATCCACAGCCTCAACTGGCAACCAGTTCGCCGCGTCCAACGAATATTCGCAGCGCTTCAACGGCGACGTCTGATCGACCGCATCCACAGTCACTTCAAATCGCCCGTCCGCCGACCTTAGCGGCTTTGCGAATGTGACCACCGGGGGGGTGTTATCGATCAAGACCGGTGAACTCACCAGTTCCGCTTGGCGCGCGGACTCCTGTGCGTTGGAAGGCCGGTCCGAGGCGACCACGCGGAAATAGTACCGCCCATCAGCAAGAATGTCGCCATCCAGCAGAAGCGAATTTTCAAACATGTTCATCCGCAATAACTTCCACTGGGTTTCCTCCTCGCCGCGGAAGGACAGCGCATAGACGAGACGGTCGCCATCAGGATCGTCGGCCTGCCAGGAGATTTGAATTTGGGACCCGCTGCTGCGGGAAAGCGTTTGGGTCGGGGTGCCGGCGGAGGCCGAGCTTTCACCCGTGTCGGTAACTGTGATGCTGTAAGCCGCCGAATTGGACCCTGAAGCGGTCGAAGCAGCTTTTCCTGCCACCGCTGCCTGCGTACTCACATTTACACTGCGGATCACCGGCGGAGTGTTTTGAGGCAGGTACGCGACTGTGATATTTTGCACGACGGCCCCGCTGCCGCTTAACTCGGCGCGCCACTGCACATAACGGGCGTTTGGGCTGGGAATGGGAGATCGTTCCGGATCCGCCAACGGAGCCGACCAGTCGCTCCAAGTCTTGTCCGGTCGCGCCGAATTACCAGTCCGTGTTTGGATTTTCACCGTGCCCTTGGGAGCGCGCCAACTGATCCTTCCCCAGCGCGCAACGGTGCCGGAATCGTGAACGGGAGATTCGTAACTGCCTACGGAAGTAGCAGCATCCTCCAACCGGAATAACTTGCCCATATCGCCCGTGGCTGCGACGAGCCCATTCTTGCTTTCCAGCAGACGAGTAGCTTCGCCTTCCGTCGTCTGCACGATCAGGGCTGGCTTGCGATCGGCGTTCAATCGGTAAATCCGACCCTGCGCATCCGTGGCGAAGTACAGCTCGCCATTGGAATGCGCCACCAGATCATAAATATTCTCGTCCTTGGAGGTCCAAAGCGTCTCCACAGTTGAATCGGGGTTGATCTTATACAGAGCAGACTTATCGACTCCGGTGAGTTCGACAATCGGCCCGGTTTGCGTCGCTGTCGGCGTTTGGGCCGCAGTTTGGGTTTGCTTGTTCGCGTCCACTTTCGGCTTGATCTCGGTCCCGCCTTGAGCCGGAGCACTGTCGGTAACGGTAATCGACGTAGACGGCGCAGTAACGGTCACCGAACCAATCGAACCCGGCAAATTTGAGATCAGTCCGGACCGGCTTGCCAAGGATCCTCCAAGCGCGGCCGCGTAGATGGTGCCGTCCGCCATGGCAACCACCGATCGGATCTCCGGCAAGTTCGCGTCGTAGAGGACGAAAGCTTTGTCCTTGGCGCTGATTCGGTACAGGATGCCGTTCGGCTCCGTACCAGCCAAAGCTCTGCCCTGAGGGTCCAAAGCCAAGCTCGTTACATTGGTCTGTCCGGTTTCATAGTAGAGCTCGCCCTTCCCAGATTTATCGACCCGATAGACGTTCCCCGGCTCGCCCGTTCCGATGTACAGACTGCCGTCCTTCGCAAACGCAAGCGACCAGATATATTTGCTCTTCGGCGCGAAAAACTCGGTCGCTTTCCCGTCTTGAATTCGGTAAACCTTCCCATCTGGAGACGTGCCCGCGTAGAGCACGCCGGCGGCGTCCACCGCGATCGCAAACACTTCCGGCTGGTCCGAACTCCACACCAGAGAACTAGCGCCACCGGGTGCAATCCTGTAGACCCGCCCGCGATGCCCGGTTCCCGCGTAGATGGATCCATCCGTACCTTGCGCGATACTCCAGATCATCGGCTGGCCGGAGGAGAAGATGGAGTCGAGCTTCGGAGCGAGAGTCAGGCGTCCGTCACGGTCCAGCGCCACGTCGTGAAATTTTCCCTTGATGAAATCCTGGTAGGTGCTCATTTCCCAGGTGGTCGTGGTGGCGGCTGAAAGGGAAGCCGCCATAAGCCACAGAAGCGCGAGCAATCTCATTCCTTTACTTCCACCTGCACTGTCTTCGATCCCTGAACTACCGCGTCCCCCGTATCGATCTGCGTTTGGGAAACCGTCGATCCCCGGCCCACCCAAGCGGCTTGTGGAGTGGCTTGGGATTTGGCCAGCAGCAAAGCTACGGAAGGCGGCGGATCGGGAAGGTCGGCCCCTTGAACTTGAAACGCCGCGTCGGTTCTCCACACGCGCAGATAGGCTTTGTTATTGGAGTGGAGCGCGTTCAAGAACGAGATCACCTGAGAGGGCGACTTGGGCTGCACGCCAATCGTCTGCTGAAAATCGGCGAGGTTGGCCGAAGTCGCGTCCGATACGGTAAACTGCAGCGTTCCTGCCGGAGCCCCCACAGGAACCCGATAGTGGAGCGTCCTAAGGATTTCGAGGCCATTCTCTCCGCTTAGCGTCACCGCGAGTTCTACTGTATCCCCTGGATGAGTCTCTCTTTTGGAAACGGCAAGCTGGTCGACTTGGACAATCTGTTTCTTTTCGGAGACATCGATTGCGAGCCGAATATCTTTAATCTTGAGAGCGTCGAACCCCGCGCTCATGATGTACGAGAGGGGCGATGCCACCCCGAACGACGCTTGTTGCGCAACCCCGAAATCGCCAGCGTAGGTGTTGTCTATCTTGAGCGGCGGAACACCCTGCTGAAAGTCGACCTCGCCGTGGAGGGTGAAGCTTCCCATTCCCAGTGTACGTTCGGTTGCGTCGATAGCCGAGAAGACGGCCATTTGCAAGATGAAGGGGGACAGAATGCGGTCATTCACCATTTGCATGTGATAGGAAAACGGCGAGTGCCGCGCACCATGCAGTTCAATCGAAACGGGCACGGTGGAAGCGCGCCGGCCTAGCTCGCCATATACGCTGGTGCTTCGATCTTCGGTGATCGTTCCCATCCATTCTCTGGCGGACGAAATCTTAAACGATGACGAGAGATTCGCGAGAACAGTAATCACGCTCGCCCGTGCGAACGGAAGTTCGGTGCCGCCGACCGAAAGGAAGCGATGTCCAAAGGCGAAGATGCGATTGCCGTCGATCTCGGTGACTGTTCCATCCGCGCCGATGCTTAGATCGCCTGAAAGGAGTTGCACGGTGATCATGCCGCCGGGTTGGAGCTGGGCTGGGTCGCCCATCTTCGGGGGGATGTGCCCGCCGCTCGATACTCCCTGGCGAGGCTCCAGTCCGAGTTTGCGCATGTCCTCGGAGAAGCGGTCTAGCGTGCCCGAGGTAAATCCGCCGAAGGACAGCGGGGTGGCGATCTCAACCAGATCGCGCATAGCCGATTTGGGAGCGCTCGCGAGATGCTGAGCGGGCGGAATCGGCGCACCCAGCGGGAGCATATCCTCAATGGGACGAATGCCGGCAATAGGATCTTTGGAAAACGAGAAACCCAGGGCCACGGCTCCCACCAACTTGCCGTCGATGTATACCGGGCTGCCGCTCATACCCTGGATTACTCCGGTTTTTTCGAGTTGAGCGCCGGAAAGCCGGGCCAGAATCACTGACTGTTTCGGCCCGATGTTATCTAGGACTCCCAAGACCTCGAACTGGAATTCCTCGATTCTATCGCCTGAAAGCACCGTCTTCCCGATCCCGCGCTGGCCGGGCCGGATGTCTTTCAATGGAAATATGGCGCTAATAGCGAAAAGATTTGATATGAGAAGCAGGAAAATTAACGCTCGAAAAGCAGCCACAAGCCTATTCTAGTCCTCCTTCATTTGAGTGAAGAGCGATAATGAATCCAATGCCCGTCGCCATCCATGGTCCGCTTGTCGATACGGATAGTCAACCTGTCCGGCGGAAAATGTGGACGCGCGAAGAATGCGATTTTCTGGTGCAATCTGGAGCGATCGATCCTCAACGCTACGAACTACTCGAAGGCGAGCTAGTTGAAAAAGTGAGTAAGATCCACCCGCATGTACGTGCGCTTTTGCTTCTATGCAACTGGCTCAGGGAAGTTTTCGGCCCAGTCTGCGTGGTCCAGGAGCCGTCGATCCACTTGGCTCCCCGAGATACGCCGTACAGCGACCCCGAACCCGACGCGCTAGTGCTGAGCCACCCTTACGATAAGTTCGTTGACAAGGCCAACCCGGAGGACATTGTTCTAGTAGTCGAGGTCTCCGACACAAGTCTCGCAGTAGACTTAACCCGCAAAGCCGCGTTGTATGCGCGTGCCGCAATTCAGGATTATTGGGTGCTCGACGTGAATGGACGCCGCATCATAGTGCATCGCGAGCCTCGCGACGGCGTTTATCAATCGATTACCGCATTCGCGGACGATGAACCCGTTAATCCGCTGGCTGCTAAGCACGCCTCGGCTTGCGCGGCAAATTTCTTATAATCGGGGCCTTGCGACTTCGATGTTAAGATAAAGTCACATCGACGCTCGGAACAGCGATTTCCCATAATCTCCGTTGCTAACCGGAATAGACTCATCGGGGGATTGTTCCTCTGTTTCCGTTGTGTTTAGCTAAGGGTGGGCAGCAGGATAACGATGGCGACTTACGTCAATAGCATCCCAGGGCAAGATGCGGCGTCCGAGCACGATGGCCAACTGCCTTGGAACAAATTACTCTGGTTCGGCGGATTGCTCGCTCTGTGCTACGCCCCGGTGCTATACCGTTTGGTGCTGCAATGGATCACCGACGAAGACATGGGTCATGGCTTCTTCGTGCCCGTGGTAGCGGGCTACATTATCTGGCAGCGCCGAGCGGCATTGAGTGCCCTTAAGCCGGAACCGAACAACTGGGGCTTGGCGCTGCTCCTTTGGGGTGCTGTGCAACTCATGCTGGGGACCCTCGGTGCCGAGCTCTTTCTAGCCCGAACTTCGTTTTTAATCTCGCTGGTGGGCGTGATCCTGTATCTTGGAGGCACCAAGGTTTTGCGAGCGCTCGCGTTTCCACTCAGCCTTTTAGCGTTCATGATTCCAATTCCGGCCATCATCTATGCTCGGATCACGCTGCCGCTCCAGTTATTCGCCTCAAGCGTGGCGGAGACTATTCTAGGCTGGCTGGGAATTCCTGTCCTGCGCGACGGCAACGTGTTGGAGCTGGCTAGTCAGAAACTCTCCGTCGTGGAGGCATGCAGCGGGATCCGCTCACTGCTTTCGCTATCTTTCCTGTCGCTCATTTACGCCTACTTCTTCGATGCCAAGGTCTGGATGCGTTGGGCCTTGTTGTTCGGGACCATTCCAATCGCGATCGCCGCCAACGCAGCGCGCGTAACGCTGACAGGCGTGCTGAGTGAGGTACGTGCGGATTTGGCCCAGGGCTTTTTCCACACTTTAGAAGGATGGGTGCTGTTCCTGGTAGCACTCGCTCTCCTTGTTCTGTTCCACCAGGCTGTTAACTGGATCTACCGACTGCTCCATGGAAAAAAACCCGAATTTTCACCAGCCGTTTAGATTTGTCGGCGGTCGCCCGGCAATGATTTTGACCATCCTGCTGCTTACGCAGGCAGCGGTCTTTTACGGCTTTTCACGCGGCGAGAAGATTCCATCGTATCGGCCCTTGGATCAGTTCCCGACCAAGCTTGGCTCCTGGCAGATGATCCAGCAGGGAGTGATGGAGCCGGAAGTCAAAGACGTGCTCAGGGCTAATGACTACATCACGCGCTCCTACGGAGATCTAGTCTCGCATCAGGGAGCGAATCTTTTTGTAGCGTTCTTCAGCAGCCAGCGCTACGGCCAAGCTCCGCATTCGCCGAAAAACTGTCTGCCCGGTTCGGGCTGGATCTGGACCGTGTCCGACGTCATCCCGGTTCCTGTTCCCGCCCGTGCCCAGCCGCTGCTGGTAAATCGATATATCGTGCAAAAGGGTGATCAGAAGAGTTTAGTTCTTTATTGGTACCAATCGCGCGATCGCGTTGTGGCGAATGAGTACATGGCGAAAGTCTACGTGGTCGCCGATGCGCTGCGCTACAACCGAACGGATACGGCGCTAGTCCGGGTGGTGGTTCCGGTCGTCGAAAAGAACGAGGATGCCGCGACGAAATCGGCGATTAATTTTGTGCAGTCGTTCTTTGGCCCCCTGGGCGATTTTCTTCCTCGCTAAATCGAGTTTCGGCGAAAGTTGCGGCGGCCCAGCAAGGCCACGGCACCGAGGCAAAGCATTACAAACGTACCCGGCTCGGGCACCGTTGGCGCCAAGCTGATGGTGACTTGGGCAATCTGATAGCCAGGCTGAGTGAAGTTCGCGTTTTGAAACGTGTAGGGGTTTCCCAGGAAAACGGTGCTCCCCGTTAGAATCGGTCCATTCGGTATGTAACCGGGATGGGGGTGAATAACGGAGCTTATCGGATCCGGGTGAGTGCCAGTGCCAGGCACCGTTTGACCGAAGAAGGCCGTATCGCTTGCACTTTCGGTGTTTGCCTCAGTTCCGGCATCAAGAATGTTGGAACCGAAAATTGTAAATGTCTTGGACCCGAGGAAGTTCCCGCTGCTATCGAAAAGCTGCACGGGATGGGCGGAATCTGTTCCGAAAAATGCATCGTTGCTGGGAACGATCATCACAAGATAGCTTAGGAAGCGGTTATTTGGATCAGTGGGATCCACATTGAAGATGCGGGAAATTGTCTGTCCGGGTGCAGTCGGGTTTCCGATTGACGCTTCCGGCCCGTGGTTCGGATATAGGGGAAACGATTGAAATTGGCACGTTCCGCCGGGGTACGGGCAGCCATCGTGCGGCGGCAAGGCGTTGTTCGGATCGCCGACCAACCCATCCTCCGCGATGTGGCGGACGCCTTCACTCGCAGTTTGGCCTACTGTGAAGGTCTGGTAGTTACCATCGTGAAAACCAACCCAGGGGCGCATGATCCACGTGCCGCCCTGCGGCGCAAGATTTGTAAAACTGACTTGGATGGTGGCTCCCTGCAATCCAGCCGCAAGCAGCGTACCTAGAGCAAAAGTCATTATTGGCGATTTCATGTATACACCTCTTAAATGATCAGGGTCAATGACAGCCGATTAGCATATCACAATGGACGCGTCTGCGGCGGAGGCATTCGCAGACCGCCGAATCGAGTGCACACCTGTGCCAAGCCGTCACACTGCAACCGTTCCATGCTCTTTATTTTCAAAGACATAGCTTTGGAATCTCACCTGCTACCCCAGATCCCCATGAAGCATGTCCTGCTCGCCGCCCTCCTGGCGACGGCATCCCTGGTCAGGGCCGACGCGGGCGAAGAGTCCGCCTCGCCCGACCTAAACGTCAACAGCCGGTACACCGTCGAGAGCGTCGCCCTCTCCTCCCAGCAATATCAGCTCAGCGGCACCGTCCTCGACGAAATGCAGCGCCTGGTAGGCGAGCGCCTCAATATGGATGCGCTGAACGGCCTTTCGCAGCGCATCACGCAGGAACTCCGCGCTCGATCCGTTACCTTCCGAGTCTCGCGCGGTCTGGAGCCGGCCCAAGTGCGCGTTACCTTCGAAGTCGAGAAACGGCCCACCAACTTCGATATCTCTCTGTCGAACTTGACCTATAACTCCCGCGAGGGCTGGACCGGAACAGGCCAAGCCACGCTGACCGCGGGCGCGAACTCCATCACCATGGCTGGCCTGAGCAACGGCGACGATCTGGTGGAGCGCTATTCGGGCATTCGCGTCCGGTATGACCGGCTTCAGGTCGGCACCAGCCGCGTTCGTCTGGGGTTCGAATTCGACAATTTTCGCGAACAATACGGCGGTACTCTATCCGATTCTTCCCTCGGCGCTGGAGCTTATAGTTCCCGCAAGAACTTCGAGCCCAGCGCCACTTTTGTTCTCGCCAAGCCGCTGACGCTCACCGTCGGCCTCAGCTTTGAGAGCATGCAACCCGATTCTCCGGCCGCGAGGCCCGACGCCGCCAACGCCATAGCCACCACTCTGCGCTACCATGACCGTTGGGGGGGGTCGGACGCCAACTCGCAGGATTTGGACGCAGCTTACAGGCTGCGCGCGGCCACCACATCGCTCGGTTCGGATTTCGCCTACACCCGTCATGCCGTCAACGCCCGCTACGCTTGGCGCCACTCCCAACAGTCCGTGGAAGTGGCAGTGATGGCCGGCGTCATCTATGGCCGCGCCCCGCTGTTCGAGCGCTTCGTGCTAGGCAACAATACCACCCTGCGCGGCTGGAACAAGTACGACCTTGACCCGCTCGGCGGAAACCGGGCCGCGCATGCATCCGTCACCTACGGCTACCACATTATGCGCGTTTTCTACGATACCGGCTCGGTCTGGGACAGCGGCAAGCACCGCGACGAAAAGCATTCAGCCGGAGTAGGCGTGAACACGGGATTGGGTTTGTTTGGTAAAAACGCCTTGCTGCTGGCGGTCGCCTTCCCGATTCGGGGCGGCCACATGGAACCCATGCTCATCGCGGGAATGAATTTTTGATCTGGGCGCGCCAACTGCGTCGCGCGGTCGCGGGATGTTTGGCGGCTGCTCTGTTCTGCATGTGTCTCGTCGCCCTAACCTCGTCCAGCGAAGACCTGACCCCGCGCTGGATCGGTGATCGACTCTTAGTTACCGCGCCCAAATTGCACTTCCTCACCGGCAAGTCATTGGAACGGCTGCGCAACGGGGCGTCTGTGCCGTTCGATTTCCAGCTCAGCGTCTCTGCTGGAAAAGGCAACCCAGCGCTGCAACGGGCGCTGGAGCGATTTGTCGTCAGCTACGATTTGTGGGAGGAGCGCTTCAAAGTGGTGCGCTTGCAGAACTCCCGCGTATCGGGCACGCATCTCACCGCAGCCGCCGCCGAGGCGTGGTGCCTGGAGAATGTTTCGATCCCTTCGTCCAGCATTCCGCCCGACAAGGGCCTGTGGGTAAGAATCGAGATTCGCAGCGCGGAATCGAAGCCGGCTTTAGCCGTTCAGGATGAGGGCGGGATCAGCTTGGCGACTCTGATTGACGCGTTCAGCCGTCCTACGCGCGGCTCGCAGGATCATTGGGCGCTCGAAACCGGACCCTTCTCCATGGCGGACCTGCGCCGATGACACTCACTCTGCGAAGCAAGCTGATCCTCGTGTTCGCCATCGCGACTCTGCTGCCGTTGCTGGTCGCCGTTCGAATTTCGGTCTCCCTGCTGCATTACAGCCTGAGTTACTCGTCGCCGCGGGAATTGGATGAGATATCCAAATCGCTCGAGAATACAGGCCGCGAACTGTACCAGCACACTCGGGATGAGCTGAAGCGGGAGGCCGACGCTGGCCGTCTTGCTCCTAAAACCTACCAGATCAACGCCCGAGGCTCTTGGCCGGCTGCGGTCAGCGAATTCTGGAACGCCGAGGAGCCGGAGAATTTCGTTCTCTCGGGCGATGGGGGGAGCCGCCTCGATTATCTGGTTCGCCGGGACGATGGTGTCTCGATCTATTCCGCCGGCCTGCATGGCATCCAAATGAATATCCTGGATGGCCAGATCCGCCGAGCGAGGGCTGTGGTCGAGCGGACCGCGTCACGCGATCTGCGCCGAGGCCTTACCTACACGATGATCGCGACGGCTGCCGTGATCTGGGTAATGTCGTTGCTGGCGGTGATCTATTGGGCCCACCGGATCAGCCGCCCTATCCGCCGTTTGACCGCCGCTCTCTCCGCCGTAGCCGCTGGAAATCTGGAGCACCGCGTCGAATTTGGCGGACAGGACGAAGTGGGCAGCGCGATCGCCGCCTTCAACAACATGGCCGACCAGCTCCGCCACTCCCGCGAGCGCTTGGTTTACGTCACGCGGTTGGAGACCTGGCAGGCGCTGGCCCGCAAAATGGCGCATGAGATTAAGAACTCCCTCACCCCCATCCGCCTCACGATGGAAGAGATCGCGGCCCGCTACTCAGGGCAAGACAATAGCGCCTTCATGCAGCAGGCCAGTCAAATCGTGGTGGATGAAGTGATCGGACTGGAGCGCCGGGTTCGCGCGTTTACGGAGCTTGGCAGCGAACCGCCGGTCTGCCCGAAACGCATCGACGTGAATCAATTGCTGGAAGAGCGCATCGCTTTCCTCAAGTCTTCCCACCCCGAGGTCAGCTACGACATGCATCTGGCGTTAGACCGTCCGCTGGCCATCGCCGACGAGGACCTCATTAAAGGAGTGCTGACCAATCTGCTGGAAAACGCCGCGCAGGCCGGAACCAGCGTCCTGGGAATCACTGCAATGGAACAGGGCAGGGTCAAGATCGAGGTGCACGACTCGGGTCCCGGACTTACTCCGCAGGCCCGCTCAACCCTGTTTGAGCCGACCATCTCCTTCAAGCGCGGAGGCATGGGATTGGGGCTGTCAATCGCCCGCAAGAGCGCTGTGCTGTCAGGCGGAGAGATCGAATTGGTGGAAGGCCAGCTAGGCGGCGCAGGCTTCCGCGTGCTCCTGCCCGCTGCATGAAACGCATCCTGATTCTGGACGACGAGCCTAATATCCGCCGCTCCCTCCAGATGATCCTGGAGCACTCCGGATACGCCGTGATGACCGCTGGCTCTTTGGAAGAAGCCCGCCACCTCACTGACACCGCCGACGCGCTCCTCCTGGACGTTCGGCTTCCCGATGGCAGCGGGATCGACTTCCTCAAACAGTTCCGCGAGAAAGATTCCACCGTGCCGGCGATTATGATCTCCGGGCATGCCACCATCGCCGACGCCGTCGAGGCCACCCGCGCCGGAGCCTTCGACTTCCTCGAAAAACCGCTCAGCCGCGACAAGGTGCTGCTGTCGCTCAAGAACGCGCTGGAGCACTCCTCGCTACGCCGCGAAAATGAGCAGCTCCGCGAGCTGATCGGCGGCGGTCCGAAGATGATCGGCACCACTCCGGCCTGGGTTCGGATCGTGGAGCAAGCCACGATGGCAGCGCGGTCCGACGCCCGGATATTGCTCATCGGCGAATCCGGCACCGGGAAGGAGCTGCTCGCGGCCCACATTCACGAGGAGAGCCCTTTCGCTGCGGGTCCGTTCGTGAAGGTAAATTGCGCCGCGATTCCAGCCGACTTGCTTGAGAGCGAGCTGTTCGGACACGAGAAGGGAGCCTTCACCGGAGCGATCGCCACGCGCAAAGGCAAGTTCGAATTGGCCGACCGCGGTACCCTGTTCCTGGACGAAGTGGGCGACCTTCCAGCAGCCTCGCAAGCCAAGCTTTTGCGCGTGTTGCAAGAGGGAGAATTCCACCGCGTGGGCGGCGAGCAAAGCATCCGCGTGGCGGTTCGGGTTGTCTCGGCCACCAACCGCAACCTCTCCGAAATGGTTTCGCAACAGCGCTTTCGGGAGGACCTGTATTACCGCCTGTGCGTCGTGCCGGTTAAGGTTCCATCGCTGCGCGAGCGTTCGCAGGACATACCACCAATGGCTTCGTATTTTCTCCAGGAGTTTTGCAGCCGAAATAATTTTCGGCCTAGGAAGCTGGCATCCGGAGTTGATTCTATCCTGCAAGCCTATGGGTGGCCGGGGAACGCCCGCGAACTCCGCAATGTGATCGAGCGCATGGCGATCATGTCGCCAGGCGATCAGCTCACGGCCGATTCGGTTCCAGTTGAGATCCGGCATTTGAAGGACAATACGCCTCGCTCCAACCTCCGTGAAACCCGCGATTCGGCCGAGCGCGATCATGTGCTGCGCGCGCTTGAGGATGCCAACTGGAACGTCTCAGCCGCCGCCAGGGTGCTGGGAATGGAACGAACCAATCTGCACAAGCGCATCCGCGCTCTCGGTCTGTCACGAACCCGGTAAACGGGTTGGAACAAGAGGACTCGCAAGTACACCGTGGTAATGGGGCAGCTACAACGCGTATGTCCCTAAGCTTTCGACCACCCTGGTAACGGGAGTTTCCACGGAACAAATTACTTCGCGGGGGCCGAAGCGATCCGCCTGTGAACGTCCTCCGTCGTAAGAAGCTCCGCCCTTACCTAGGATTGTAGAGTCGAGGTGTGACGCGGTGGTTTAGATGGGGCCTATCTGTTGTCCGACCCTTTCGTAATGTCGGTGCCTCACTAACTCCATCCTGCTCCGTTTTCACACCCCGCTCATCGAACCGGACAGGCGAGCTAACGCAT
>JBBRRB010000018.1:0-109785 GCA_038225555.1 Bryobacterales bacterium | reverse complement strand
TCGGCGTGGATGATATCGCTGATCCTCTACTCCCCACAGCAACGCCTGCGGCGTGGATGCAGGCCCCGTTTCCAACTCCCGTTCCCAATCCGGGTCACTTCAGACAAGCCCTACTGGGTCACTTTTGCCAAGCGCCGAAGTGCTGCTGGACCCAGCGTTGGGATCCTCAGTGCACCCGGTCACCTGTCGTGGCGACAGGTGACCGTCCTAGATATCTATAGCTGTTCAAATTCACTACTTTCAACAAGATGGGATTCACAACTGATTGATTTTGCTGGTAAGAGCGCGGACGACCCTCTGTGCCCAAGACAAGAGAATGCCGAAATACGAGCCGTTACTAAGTTGCTGAAAATACAATCCTTTGCACTTGACCGTCTACTATTAGCGATCACGTGAAAACGTCGAAATTTGAACATCCGCCGACTGTAGTCGCCGCCTGCGGTGCCCAACGAGCCCATAGTATGGGTTGATCCAGCGGTTCAACAGATCGCAAACGGCGCAATGAATCAGCGAACCACGTGGGGCAGCGGTCGACGCTGTGATCGGTGCCATAGCTTGATGCGTCACCGGAGCCTCGGCGCGACGCTTACGGTAGGCTCGCTGCCTTCGACAATGGGCTTGCTTTCCGGCCTCGCTTGCCTGATAGCGTTTGCCTGCTGCATGAACCTCGTTGCGCCGCTTCCGGCTTCTGCACTGCTCGCTGCAATAGCGCTGGCCGCGGTCACAACTGGCGCAGACCGCAAATATTGCGCCACAGCTTGGTTCCATGCACCGGCGTGGCCGAAGGCCTTCGATATGATCGTGCGTCGCCCTCACCTCATCAACATACACGGGTTCCGCAACGATTGAACAGATGACGCGCGCCTGCGGCGCGGGATGATATTGTCCCCTCGTCCCGGCGAGAGTTCAGAAAACGACGTTTTCTGCTGATCGTTAACATCTACAGGCATGAAACACGCATGTAGTCGATTTTGTAGCTGCTATTTCCTCAAAGCACAACGAGTGGAGACGCTATGGAATAGGTCTTGTAGCCGGATATTTCCACAACTCCGCTGAAGTCGGGATTTAGGTGGCCCAGAGTGCCCCGGCGTCCGCCACGAAAACAGAACGCCAGCTTCCCAAGCTGGACACGCGGATTCGAGTCCCCCCTCTCGCTGCATCTAATCGATAACTTAGCGTTGTCTTGCGTTTTCCGAGATCTCCGTAACGCATTAAAGTGTTTCCGTAAGTCATCGAAAACCAGACGCAGAATGCCAGCCGATCGAGTTGGCCTCCTAAAACTCGAAAAAATCGGGTCAACCAGAATGAACGTCGTAAATTCGCAGACCCCTCCGCTTGAGTTGGGAGTTTGAGTTAAGTTCATCCAAGACAGCAGTTGCAAAGAGCGGAGGTGGCGAAAATCGGCAGACTCACAGCCTTTAGGTGGCTGCGGCCGCAAGGGCATGAGCGGATCGAATTCTCCTTCCGCACCAAAACTCTTACTGAGTTCCGTTTTTCACCCCGCGAGCTTCCGCATCAGTCATCTTCGCCGTCCGGACTTCTCTTCTCTTAGATGAGACATCGGATGAAACTGATCCGATGACTATTGTGTTCACCGCTGGACTTCCGCACTATCAGCGCTAGTCGATGCGGCCAACCCTATGGAATAACCCAAATTCGCCGTTGAACTGCCCTATTAAATACCGGCCGCAAACGTCGATACGCCGTGGGGCACCTAATCGCACTTCGGGATACGTACGAGAACAACTATCGAAGTCACGGGCTCGACGCCTTCGAGAAGGAGTTCCCAGTCGACCTGTGCAACAAGGATACGATCACGATCACGAGAACCTCGACGCCAAGCGCCGGCTACGGATTTCGGAAGTCAGCCTTGTAATGCGGTGAAGAGTGGCTGGTGAAACTGACGTATCATCACGTGGCGGGCGAGCGAACCCGACTGCCGCTTCTACGTGCTCTACGACAAGATGTACCGCGCAGACATGCTGGCCCTTGCATACGCACTGGCACGCTCTAATAAAGGCGCGCCGGGAGTAGATGGCCAGAGTTTCGAGGAGATCGAGTCGAAAGGGCTGGAGGAATGGCTGTCTGGTATCCGAGAGGAGTTGCGCAATCAAACGTATCAACCACAACCGGTGCGGCGGGTGTTGATCCCAAAGCCCGGGAGCGGGGAGAGGCCGCTCGGTATTCCTTGTATAAAGGATCGAGTAGCCGCCAAGCTGGTGATCGAAACGATTTTCGAAGCGGACCTAGAGCCGAATGCTTATGGCTACCGGCCGAAGCGGAGCGCGCACGACGCGATTCGGGAAGTACACAAGCTGATTTGTGAAGGCTACACGGATGTGGTTGACGCTGATCTGTCCAAATACTTGGGATACGATTCCACACTGCGCTTTTATGCAGTGTATCGCCCGTCGAATCGTCGATCGGAATGTGTTGCGTCTGATGAAGATGTGGCTCCAGGTTCCGGGTCGAAGAGCGCGACGGAAACGGGGAAAGACGGGAGGGAAGGACAAGGAACGCTTCAGCTTTCTGGCATATAAAAAAGTGGGCGACGTTCTGGTGCCCGGCAACAAGGGGGCATGGCCGCAGGTACGAGATCAGCTGAATCGGATGTTACGTAGGTGGTCGTCGTACTTCAGCTATGGCACTCGTGGGCACGTTTATCGGGGTCGACAACTACGTTTATGACTGCGTACTACCGAAGGACGGGGGAAAAGTCCTCGACAGGCAGCGCTACAATACCGCTGGCCCCGGTCACATTGCCGCCAGTTCGGCCGCATCCTTCATATCCCTTTAGAACATACTCCAGGAATATCGTCAAGTTGTTATGACGCGACGCCTAAGAGCTACTTCAAAGCCACCGCAGGCGAATGCGGCTCGTCCAAAGCCTCGCGAATGCGGTCGCTGAGCATTTCCACAAACCGCTCCGGCAAAAAACCGTTCATCCTGCTGGCGACCGCGCCCTTCTTGTTAAAGATCACCGTGGTCGGAATGGAGCTAACTTGCAGCAGTTGGCTGAGCCCGTCTTCGAAGTAGACTTTCTGACTCCACTGTGCCTGTTCCAGAAAAGACTTAACTATTGTCCGGTCCTCGTCTGTATCAATTGCCAGGAATACCACGTCGTCGCGGTCCTTAAACTTGGTCTTGACCTCTTCATACAGCGGATGCTGAATCCGGCAAGGGCCGCACCACGTGGCCCAGAAGTCCATCACGATCACCTTGCCCTTTAGCGAAGCAAGCGGAAGTTTATCGCCCAGCACGCCCGAGATCGTGAACTGCATGGGGTCCTGCGCGTCAGCGTTCGGATCCAGGCGCTTCAATTGATCGCGACGCGCTGAGAACGCTGCCGAGGTCTGGTCGTATGCCTGCAGGATCAAATCGCCCAGGCCCGTTTCCGAACCCTTCCACTTCTTGTAGAGTTCGCCGATCCTGGCGCGATCGCGAGCCGCTTCCGGATCGGGCGCCTTCAACTCGGCTATGGTGAAGGCTTTAGCGAGGTAGCGGACCGCCTCCTCGATTTTCCCTTTGGCAGCAAGCCAGCGTGCGGATTCACGCGCGGCTTCCACGCTCGGATACACGGAGAAACTTAATTCGGCATCGTCGGAAGCTTTGTTGAGCTGTTCCAACAGACCTTCGGCCCGGGCCCGCAGCATGAGCGCCCGGGCGTTGGCTCGATCCATTCCCTCGCGAATCTTAAGCTCTTCACGGGCGCTGCCGGCCTTCTCCGCGCCCGCCGTTTGCAAAAGGTCTTGAAAGTGTTTGGCGTACTTCAGAGCCCGTTCCACTCCCGACTTATCGCCCTTGCGAAGCAAGGCCGTGGTGACCCTCTCCAGAATCTGCGCGTCGTCGGGCTCCTTCTCGAGCACGCGCTCCCCATATTTGATAACGCGGTCATCGTCCTTGAGATCGGTCGCGGTCTTGATCGCCGCACGTTCGAGTTCGATCTTCCGAGGCGAATCTGGATATTTGCCGAGATGGGTTTCGATCGCTCGCAGGAAATCCACAGGACTGTTCCCGGCCTCCCCCAAAGCCTGCCGCAAGCTGTCTTGCTCGGCCTGCGATAATTCGACCGGAGCCGCTGGCGGGGCTGGCTGGTTATGGGGTGACTGGGCGATGAGGCATGCCGCGCCGATCGCCGCAGTAAGGAGCAGCTTTCTCATTGGTCGCCTTTCTTCTCCATCTTCGGAGGGTTGCGAAACGCTTCGGCGAGGCTGGCCGCGCGCTCCCGAGACATGTGCATGAAACCTTCGTTCTTAGCCACGCGATCGAGCAGCGGAAGAAACTGTTCGGGCGCGATCAGCCGTTTTCGCTCCTGCGTGACCTGCACCTGCAGCAGCGCCTGATTCACGCCGAGTTTGTCGAACTTCACCGCCCGCTCCAGGTTGGCGTACCCCTGTTCGGTTTCGACGATGCGTTCAAACCAGTCGGCCAGCATGCGTGCATCCAGATCTTCCGTGAAGTTGAATTTTACTTCCGTTTTCGCCGGAGCGTCTTCGTAACGGAACGTCTTCATGCCCATGTGGGCGACTTTGGCAGGCGATTCGAGCGGCTTGGAGAAGCGGCCCAGCTTGTCGGTGAGTTCGAAGATTTCGGCGGCCTGCGTCGGGGGCAGGTCGAAATGGATCGGCCGTTCGTCATCCACAGCTTCTCGGAAGGTGACCTTGCCGGATTTCTCCACCGTAATATCCACATACTCGGGCACGCTGCCTTTGAAGTATTTGGAGTAGAAAACTGTAGGACCTCCGCCGGAGGTGGCCGCGCCGAGGGCCGCGCACAAAACCAGGGAAACCGCAAATTTCATACGGCGCTCGCTTTTTGATTCAGGCGAATTTGAGAGGACCGATGGTTCGCGTGACAGATAGCGACTGCAATCGCATCGCAGGCATCCTCGGATTCGATTTCCGTCGTGATATGAAGCAGTGAGTGCACCATCATTCGAACTTGCCGCTTTTCAGCTCGGCCGTAGCCGACAACACTGGTCTTAATCTCCAGCGGTGAATACTCGCCGAGCGGCAACCCCGCCTCAGCGATCAAAAGCAGCGCAACGCCGCGGGCATGAGATAGCTTAAGAGCGGTCTTTACGTTCAAAGAATAGAACACCTCTTCCACTGCGGCCGCGTCCGGCGCATGCTGGTGAATGATGGCTCGGAGTCCTTGCGCGATCGTTAGCAGTCTATTCTCAAGCGGCGAACGCAGAGTGGTGCATATCGCCCCCGCAGCAATCATGTGGTGGAAGCGGCCATCGCTCTCGATAATTCCATAGCCGGTGCGCTCAGTGCCGCAATCGATGCCGAGAACCCGCATCGCAAGTCTAGGCTAGAGCTTCGACTTCCTTCTCGTCGATGTCGAAATTGGAATACACGCTTTGCACGTCTTCGTGCTCTTCCATCGCCTCGCTGAGCCGAATCATGGCGTTGGCGTTCTTGCCTTCCAACTTCATGAGGTTCTTGGGAAGCATGCTGATTTGCCCCTCCAGAATCGGGATCTTGGCTTTTTCGATGGCCTGCAGAACGGCGTCATGCGCTTCGGGAGCCGAGATTACTTCCCAGCTGTCGTCGTCGCCGCGAAGATCCTCCGCACCGGCGTCCAGCGCCAACGCCATAAGCGAATCTTCCTCCGCCTTGTCCTTCTCGATCAGGATCTGGCTCTTGCGCTCGAACATCCAGGCAACGCTGCCCGGTTCGCCGAGGTTGCCGCCGTTCTTGGAAAAGATGTGCCGGACTTCGCTGACGGTGCGGTTGCGATTATCCGTTGCCACATTGACCATAACGGCCGCGCCGCCTGGACCATAACCTTCGAACAAAATCTCATCTAATTGGCCGCCCTCGAGTTCGCCAGTCCCGCGCATTACGGCGCGTTTGATATTGTCCGCTGGCATGCTGACCGCCTTGGCGGCTACAATCGCGGTTCGCAGCCGCGGGTTCATATCGGGGTCGCCTCCGCTGCGGGCTGCGATCATGATCTCTTTAATGATGCGGGTGAACGATTTCCCGCGCTTCGCGTCGGTGGCGGCTTTTTTATGCTTGATGGTCGCCCATTTGGAATGTCCGGACATTGCTGAAACCTCGTTGACGTTAATATCCAGGATAACTCATGGCAGCAGATCGGAGACTACAAGCGAAAAGCCTGGGAGGAGCGGCGTTTCCAACATCTGCCCGACTTGAAAATGGCGGCCAACCACAGAATCGAAGATGTAGATTTCCTTGGTTTCCGGGTAGATGACCCAGACCTCCTTTACGCCAGCCTCGAGATAGGCTTTGATTTTTCGGTTTAGGGCAGTGGCGCCCTCGGAGGGTGAGACCACCTCGACGGCTATCAGCGGCATCTCAATAACCGGTACCCTGCGGCGATCTATGCGTTGCCATGCTTCGAGTGAAAGCACGGCCAGATCGGGCTGTTGCCGACGTTCCGGTCCGGTCGCGAACTCTGTTTCTGGAATCACCACGCCGCAAGGGTGCGCTTCGAGAAACACAAAAAGCCTTGCATTCAGTTTCCCCGCAATATGATTGTGTTCAGGTGTTGCGCTTGCCATCTCGATCAGTTCTCCGTCCAGCAGTTCCCATCGCCGACCGTCCTCAACGGGAAGCCGATCGAATTGCTTGGCGGTCATCAGCGTTTGTGTCGCCATGATCGAATTTTACTCCGTTCCGCTTGTCTCCTGCGTGATGGCAACTGGCAATCGCACGCGATTCATACCCCAGGCGCTGCGCTGCTTTCTTCGCCAGACATACCCCAACCGCGAACTGCTCGTGATCGATGATGGCGAACCCTCGGTGGAGCATTTCTGTCGCGATCTCCCAGCCGTGCGCTAGCCTGCATTTCTCAGTGCGCCCCAAAGGCGCAGATCACCAGTGGATGAAGAATCCACCCATGTAGATATCGGTAAGACGTGGTAGCTGACGAGCTGTTCGGTGCCGGTAACGGCGCAGGATGGGAGCCTCGTGACGAAGCCCGCGATAGGCGGATGAGCAACTTTGCAGGCCGTAACGTGAGTGAACCTTGAGCAGGCCTCGAAAGTGAAGATGTGGATGCCGATCCGCCTGAGAAACGGGGAAGGCCGCGCCGACAGGGAAGAAACCGAAGAAAGCACCTGTTGGGTCCGCCGGGGTAGTGAGGACGGCATGCAGAGAAGGTGGTCTGGGTAATTGGGGGAAGCCCGGCTTGGGCGCAGGTCGCACCGCAACATCGCTCTATAGGAGCGGTGGCTCAGGTGGGTGACGGACAGGGTCGTACCACCGATGAGGCCGGGTAACTCCGGCGGAGGAAAGGACCCTGACTTCTGGTGTGTTTGTGAAGGAGTGAAGGAGCGGTGATTGACGATGAGTCTGACAACGCAGAGTAATATCCGAGAGCTTCAGATCAAGCTGTATCGCAAGGCGAAGAATGAGCCGGGATATCGCTTCTACATGCTTTACGACAAGGTTTACCGCGAGGACATCCTGCGGCATGCCTACGAACGGGCGCGCGCCATAGAAGTGAGGCTTTGTCAGGTTTGTTTTTTTGCGAGGTCTTTCTGAACGTATATACTACGTGCAGAGGAAAGTGCCCTTTGCCCCCAGCCTTAACCAGCCTCGAACAGCAACGTTCCCAACTCGGATTTCAACTTGCCCGGCTCGGCGACCTCCGCCCCGGGTCGGTCACTGGAATCGTACGCCGTTGCGGCAAGCCGACCTGTCTTGCGCTCAGCCGGACGATCCCGGTCACGGCCCAACCTTGCGTTTGACCTACAAGGTGCACGGCAAGACCATTAGCGAAGCGCTGCCCACTCCTTCATCGGTACGGAGGCAGAGCAGGAAATCGCCGAGTTCCGCAAATATCAGGAACTGAGCCGCGCCTTTGTAGAAGTCAATGAAAAGATCTGCCGTCTGCGCCCTGTGGAAGACATCCTGACTGCCCAGGAAAAAAAACGGCGGAAACGATCCATCAGGAAATCGAACGCGAAGTAAGCGAACTGCTCCGCATCGTCTTTCAGGGCCGCCGCAAGTCCGGTCAACTGGACCTCGAAGCCATCGAGATGGCCATGCGGTCGGCAATGCATAAGGTCCACGGAAAAAACTGCGCTGGATTCAGACCGTTTTTCGGGATGCTGTCTCGGAGCGATTTTGGACGAGTAAACGACAGAAGCCACGGCCCCATGGGGAACGTCCTTCGTATCCATGAAATCCGAACCGGGCACATACGCAAGACTCCAGACATTCGAGTTCGATTCGCTGATGGCGGGTTCCGGGGGTCGATCACGGTCACGCCGTTGACGTTGAAAATGTAGCGGTACGCGCCGGGGCCGACGGGACCCAACGTGGCTTCCCGACACCCTTCTCACCCTTGGTCATCGGAGTGCCCGGTCCGTTGCCGGGAATGTCGCCGCCGCTGACCTTGACGGTCTCAATTTGAGGCGCAACGATGCGAAATACAATATGCCGATCGGACTGAACCTCTGGCGAAACCACTTGGGGACGCTGGGCCGGCGCTTGGGCGAAGGCCAGCGCCACGATCGCGAACGATGCCGCGGAGATAGTCGTCAGTCGATTAGCTTTCATCGCAGCTCATCCTATCATCAACGGACCCGCCGTCAGTAGGCACCCTTCCCGAGCAGGACTACCGAAAACGTGCGAAAGAGAATGCAAAGATCCAGCCAGACCGACCAATTGCGAGCGTAGAACGAATCCAAGCTCACTCGCTCTTCATAAGAGGTGTCGCTGCGGCCGGAAACCTGCCACAGGCCCGTGATGCCTCCCCGAACACGCGTGTATAGGTCGAAGTTATCGCCGTAGTGATGGATTTCGTTATCCACAATGGGGCGCGGCCCCACGAAGCTCATCTCGCCCTTCAGAACATTCCAAATCTGGGCCAGTTCGTCCATGCTGGTTTTCCGAAGGATCTTCCCGATGCGCGTCACGCGCGGGTCGTTTCTCAACTTTTGGGACCGCTTCCATTCCCGCAGCGCCTCGGGATGAGCCGCCAAGTGGCTCTCCAGCATCTCCTTCGAATTGGTGACCATGGAGCGGAATTTCCAGGCCTGAAACGGTTTGCCTTTCAGCCCTATCCGGCGCTGGCTGTAGAAGATCGGGCCAGGCGAATCCAGCTTGCTTAATACAGCCAGGAGCAGGCAGAGCGGGCCGGCGAGCAGTCCAAATGCGAGGGCGAGGCCGATATCGAGCGCGCGCTTCAGCCGGTCATGAATGCGATGCTGACTTACTTCGAGACCAAGCATTCCGCCTATATTCTTAGAACTCACCCACAGGCTGGACATTCCCGTCAGCTCTGGAATCACGAGAATGTGCGAGAAGCTCGAGCGATGCTGATCGAGCAGCGTGTTCAGAGTGGCGGCCGATAAATCCTGCGCGACGAAAACCGCGTAGGAGTGGCTTTTTGGCGAGAGCAGGATGGAAGCCTGGCTGAAGTCGCGGAAGACCGGGACGCCATTGACCTGAAACTGACGGCAGGTTGCGTCAATGAGAGCGATCGGCTTCAAACTGATGGAGGGGTCATCCGACATGGTTTTGACCATTCGTTCCGCTGCTCTTCCGCAGCCGAAGACGACGGCTGGGAATCCCCACCAGTCTCTCGATGCGAACAGTTGCCGGGCGGACGCCCGCATCAGGGGAAAGAGAACGACGCTGATCCCGAGCGCCAGAAAAAGGGTCCAAGTGAATTGCTGCTGAGCGTTGCGCATAGACATCGTGACCGCGCCGAGCAGCAGGAAAAGCACGACCGACGCAGTGGTCCCGCGCCGCAACTCTTCGGGCGGGCTGAGCGCCACGATGGAATACAACCCGATCGCGGCGTATACGATCAGGAAAACGAACAGCAGAGGCCACAGGCGCAGGTAGCTTTCCAGGTGGAGATCGCGATGGATGGCCGCCTTGGCGAGAATGCCGAGGCCTACCGATGTGAGCAAGGAGAGACTATCTGTAAGAACTAGGCAAAGAACGGTTGCGACGGGGCGGTTGGAGACTTCGATCCCCCGAAGGGTTGGAGTTGTGCGGGTAATGGTCGCCATCGAACAAGCGATTTCCGGGTAGCGGAAAGGCTAAGTCGAAGGTACGGCGAAAGCTTGCGAGCGCCAATGGACATCCGGTACTGGACTAGTTCAAAACGTAATGGCGCGGCGGGCCTACACGTCGCGCGGTCGCGTTACAGACCCTCCAATGCAGAGTAATGCAGAGAATTGAATAACAGCTTAAAAGTCCCATTCGGCTGAGCCCTATTTTGCGCCGCGAATCCTAAGAGAATCACATGACCCTTGCCGTAATCCACCTGCGCCGCCGCGATCCGGTCATCCAAGTATTCTTCCCCGCCGATCCAGCCGCTTTCCAGTATTCCGCTCGAAGGATAGCGCGCGATAACGCGCACTTTGGCATCATTCATGGCAGGCGCCAAGTCAAAGGCAACGTTGTTGTAGAAAACCGCCGAGGCCTTCTCCGGCATTCCGAACCCGGATGGGGTCTTGTTATCGACGTATATTTTCAAGATCGATCCTGGACATGAGAACTGATCCGGCTTCAGCCCTTTCAGCGCATTCTTGAGCGGCAGCGGGAACTCTTCCACCGGCACCAGCCCGGAACTGCCGAGCGCGATCAAACTGCCCCCATCGATCACGAACTGCTTCAGCGCAGCCACGCCTTCGTCGCCGATTCCGCCGCGGTCCTCAGGCCGGATCCACTCTTCCGTTGCCCCCTTGAGCAACTGCTCCTTTGGCTGATTCGGTAGCAGAACCGCGTCAAAGCGCTCGCGCAATCTCCCCTTCCGAATTTCGTCGGCACGCAAGCGTGTGTAGGGAAATTCATAGCGCTCCAGCAGCCAACGCGTCCAGCCTTCGTCCATCACGCCTTGGGGAGCCCAGTAGAGCGCGATGCGCGGAGCATGCACCTGACGCGCTCCGGCAGGCAGAGTCGCGAGACCCTTCACGTCCACTCCGAGCGTCCTCGCCAGCTCCTTCACCTGCGGACCCAGATCCTGGCGCGAGCGGGCCACGATGCCGCCCTCCGGCGTCCAACTCACAACCGCCCCGACCTTCAGCAGCCGATTGGTCGCTATTGCGGAATTGTTGGAATTGTGCGAGATTTCATATGCGATGGGCGACGTGCCCGGCGCAAACCGGCCTTCTGGAACAGCGAAGCTCGTCATTCTCTCCAGCTTGGCCGTGAACGGCTTCGCCACCTCGACGGATTCCACGCCCATCATGAGCGGAAGCGTCCAACCCGTAACATCGTAGGGCCGCTGCGCCGGACCGCCCGGATATTGCCGCTGCACGGGATACGTCTGCTTCTCCAGGAGATCCTTTACAAATGGTCGGAAGGACTGCGCCATGAGAACGACGTAACTGCCCGCCGGATACGACACGCCGCCCGCCTGGAAGGGCTCCACTGCTTTCTGCACTTCCCCGCCCTGCTCATCCAAAAGCCGAACCAGCTGCGCTGCCGAAGCTGGATCATGCTGATTTCCGGACAGCACATAGGCGTAGGGCCCTTCCGTTTTGCCGAGTTCGATCTGCTTCCGATTCAGGCGATAGAAGTTCCGCTGAACCAGAATGCGCTCATTGGCTACTGAATCGAGCAGCGCGAAGGTCGCCGTGAGTTCGTAATCCACGATGTTTCTGAGGGTCCAAGAGCCGCCCAACCACGGTCGCGGGTAACTGTTCCGGGGCGTGATATCGCGCGGTGCCGCGAGTTGCTTGCGGGGATCGATGCGCCGCATCTGTTCAAAGGTCAACTCGGGCGTATTCCCCGCCTCACCGTACTTCGCCTTGGCCTGATCGGTAGGGCTAGCCACGTTCACGCTCGCAACTTCCGTGAGCAGTCCAATCGCATTGTGCCACCAAACCTGCATCATGAAACCGCCTTGCCACCAGCTTGTATACTGCGCATCGTTGATGATCCCGGTGAAGCCTTTGGCATGCAGCGCCGAACCCATCGCGTAGCCGAATAGACCATTCAGTTCCCATATGGTCGGGTCGACATTCATGTTGATGGGATTCATGAACGGGGGCACAAAGATGCGCGGCCCGTTGTTGCCCATCTGGTGCTCATCCAAGTAAACAACCGGAAACCAGTCCTTGAATGCGAGCTTATTGAAGTATTGGCTCTCCGCCTGAGTGTTCATGAACGCGTCGCGGTTGTTATCGTGCCCGGCGTACTTGTGATACAGCTCGGGAAGAGGGCTCGATTCCCAGGGCGTGCCCGCATGCTGCATGTACCAATCGCTTACCAGGATTTGACCGTCAGGGTTGAACGACGGGACCAGAACTAAGATGACGTTGTCGAGAACATGTTTAATTTCAGGCGATTCGCCAGTGGCGAGCCGGTAGACCAGCTCCGGGGCCATCTGCGTGGATCCAATTTCGCTGCCATGAATATTGCAAGTGATGAACAGGACCGCCTTGTTCCCGGCGATCACTTTCTCTGCCTCCGCCTCTTCGAGATCGCGCGGGTAAGCCAAGCGCTTTTGGTTCGCCTTGTAACGCGCGAGGTCGGCGATGGCATCCGGCGAACTGATGGTGACGGTGACGAAAGGGTTGCCCATCGACGTCTTGCCGTGCTCCTCGAAATGAACTCGAGGCGAGGATGCCGCCGCAAGCTTCATATAATCCACGATCTTGTCCCAACGGAGGAGCTTCTTGTCGGTCCCCATGCGGAAGCCGGCAAACTGTTCGGGCGTCGGGAGCGTGGCGGCGACGCCCAACGTGGAAGTTAACAGCAGGAAAGGAGCAAGCGTGCAGAGCGGTCTGAAAAGCATGGTAGGACGTTATTGTAGCGCGCTCTGGGCGGGTTGGTATTCACCAGTGACATCTCGCGCTTGTCCACCCGAGATCTCGTACACGACAGCTTGATGATGGTTGACCGCGGACTGAAATTCGCCTGGGTTGAGAAGAAAGTCGTGGCGGTCGGAAGGACTCAGCCCTGCTTCGAGGGCAGGGTTGGCGAGCAGGTAGACCCGGTCGATTCCATATAGATGAAAAGGCCGCTGCGAGATCGCGGCCACGAACATGTTCATGTCCGCGCCTCTTAGAAAGATGGTCTTCTTCGGGCGGCTCCGGCTCTGGCTTGCAACGCTCAGCACCAGCGAGCGTACGGCTTGGCTGCGCTTGTAAAATGAAAGGACGTTCACGCGAGCCAGCGGAATGGAAACGCACAGGTAGATTGCCAGCAGCGACGCCGCAGCAACCCTGCCAGGCCAGCCTTCGCGCCAGCCCGATGCCAACGCCCACCCGCCCAACATCGCTAACCCGGCGACGGGAATCGTGAGGTAGTAATCGGTTATGCGGTCGCGCAACGGCAGCAATGGTGCCAGCGCGATCACGAACCATGCGAGGAAAAATAATGCTGCCCATTGCCTGTCGCGAATTCTTGAGACTAGAAAGCCCAGCGGTCCGGCAGTCAGCAGCGCCGTGAGAGCTGACCTGCCCAGGGAGGGATGAATCGACAAAAGGATAAGTTTGCTCGGGCCGAGGGCGATTTTCCAGTAGGTCCAAAGAGTTGAAAATATCGTAAGGTCCCAGTGCATCCGGTAATCGCCGCTGGCCGGAAGCGCGCGAGGCTCAAGTGCCAACCGGCGTAGACAGCGGAGACGAGAAACATAGGCACCGCCTTGGGCAAGAGGGGCCGCGCGCAGCACAGCGCGTAAGCGAGCGCCAAGGCCGGGTAGATCACATTTTGCTCCAGAACGCCGAACCCGAACAGAAATGTGATCCATTGCGCGGCAAGGTAACGGGTTTGGCCAGTTTCGGCACGACGGATCAGAAACCAGATGCCCGCAAGGAAGCACAAGGAGCACAGAAGCTCGTGGTAAATCGCCGTCCACGCCAGCGCGAATGCCATGACGCTGTTCGCCGTCCACAGTATGGCAGCCCAAAATCCGGCGGCGCGGGACCTGGTGAGCTTGGCGCAGACTAGCGCGATCAATACGAGATTGGCTGCTTGAGTCAGGAACGCCCAGCCTCGATAGGGCAAGGCGTTCATCCCGAATAGCACGTGAAACACAAGGAAGAACGCGCGCTCGCTAAACGTGCGCAGAGTGCCCTGGGCGTAGGGCTGCAGCATCACGGTGCGAAAATCTCCCCAGTTGTGGACCATGCCGTGAAGACCTAGCCAGACGAAGTCATCCATCTGAAACCAGCTCAGGAGGCCAGGCCAGTAGAGGAGAACGGAGAAGATTTGCGGAATCGTCCAGTATGCGGCGGTCTTCAGTCGCATGGGGCGGCGCGCAGTTTCTAGGCGAATTCTTTCAAAATGCCGATTACTTTGCTCGCGAACGGAAGGCCAAAATCCAGCACGCGGCACTTGATCAGGCAGATAAAATCTTTGGTCGTCGTCAATTTGCGCTCCCTGGCGGAGATCGATCATTGGCAATGTAGCACAACGCGCGGCGCGTGATAGAATTCCCATGCTTATGAAGACAACTCTGACTGCCGAGCTCCTCGCGGAGTTCCTCGGCACGCTGGTCCTGATTTTGTTTGGCAACGGCGTGGTTGCGATGGTGGTGCTCTTTGGGCACGGACTCCCGGGCGAAGTGGTGAATGGAGGGTTCACGAACATCACAGTCGCATGGGGCTTGGGGGTGACGATGGGAATCTACATCGCAGGCAAGATAACAGGCGCGCACTTGAATCCCGCAGTCACTATCGCCATGGCTGCTTACCGGGGTTTTCCTTGGCGCAAGGTGGCGCCCTATTGCCTCGTTCAAATCGCAGGCGCGATTCTGGCTGCGGCGCTCGTGTTTTGGAATTACCATCCGGCGTTTATGAAGGCTGATCCGGCGCTCGACCACACGGCCGGAATTTTCACCACTTTCCCCGCGTTCCCGGGCGATCCGCTGGCGGGGTTGCTCGACCAAACGATCGGCACCGCGCTCCTGATCTTACTGATTTTCGCCGTCACGGACGAACGCAATCAGCCGCCGGGTGGTCTAGGCCCTTTAATGGTAGGCCTGATTGTGGTGGTGATCGGAATGGCTTTCGGCGGCATACACGGGTATGCGATCAATCCCGCCCGCGACTTCGGGCCGCGGCTGTTTACCGTCCTGGCGGGCTTTAAGAATAATGGGCTGACAGACGGGACGCTGGTGTTCTGGGTTCCAATTGTCGGACCGGTTCTGGGCGGATTGTTGGGCGGTTTTACGTATGATTCGCTAATTCGAAAATATCTAAAGGCCTAAAAACTATCCTGGTCTTCATTCACACGGAATTCGCATATTGTAGAGCCGCTCGCATTTTGGCGGCTGCCTAACCTAGTGCGGAGGCGGCGGAGCAGGCGTGGGCGGGGGAGGAGGTGGCGGCGGCAATGGAATCTTCTGTCCGCTAACCCCTGGGCCCGTGCTGGGGATTTTTCCGGGCAGGCGGCCATTTGTGGACATTGTGAAAAGCGCGTCGTTGAGCGCCTGTAGCGCACGCTTGGCAATCATTCCCTTGTCGATCATCCGAGACGCCAGCGGCTGAGTCTTGTAGACGTGAATCGACTCGCCAGCATTTAAGATCTTCGCCTCGCCACCTCTCAGAGCGTGGCGCACATCCACTTGGCCTTCTTCCACGGATACCAAGGTAGTATCGTCAATCGGATCGACGCTGACGTCGAACGTGGTTCCGCGCACCGAGATTACCGCCGTGGGCGTATGAATGCGATTTGGATTAGGTTGGTCGCCCCACTTCTGGATGTGGATCTTGACCCTGCCAACGAAAACATCCAGCAAGTCGCGCCAATTCGTCGGATTCTTGCGGAATACCATGCTCGAATTGGGATAAACCTCGAAAGTGCTTCCGTCCGAGACCTGAAACTGGGCAAACCCGTCCGGGCCGGTGACGATCACCTGTCTCACTTGCACCGAGTCGCCCACATTGAGAGCCCAGGGTTCGGAATCGTGAAGAACGGAAACTTGTCCCGTCAACTTCAGGACTTTGGCCGCGAGCTCCGGGGCAGGAGGTACCATCTGGGCGTAGCTTACCTGGGCCATGACGATCATCGATATCGCCGCGCCTAAACTGGTCCCGCGCCTGCCTGTCCGAAGCCGGTGAACCATAAGAAACTCAGTGCCAAATCCCGCAATATTTCTCACAACAGATCTGAGAAAAATTCGACTTCAGCAGAACCTAGAGTGTAGCACCAAAATTTCCTGAGCAAGAAGACTACCTTCATTAAAGATGAGCCTGTTCCTGTCGATAGTACATCTTGGGTGAGGGATTTCGAGCGAAAGAGGATACAATGGACTCGATACATGTGTCGTAGGGTCACGAGCCGGCTGGT
Source organism: Bryobacterales bacterium (assembly GCA_038225555.1). Lineage (GTDB taxonomy): Bacteria > Acidobacteriota > Terriglobia > Bryobacterales > Bryobacteraceae > JANXQZ01. The sequence goes on along the minus strand of JBBRRB010000018.1, from coordinate 93,550 downwards.
CGCGGTGATGGCGGGGGTACTTTCCCTGGCCATATCGTTGCACGCCCAAACCGAGCCAAGCGAGTGGCGGCACATCGGCAACGCTGCATTCGATTTGGGCTTATCTTCGGTGGCTACCGGTCCGGTGGACCGTGTCTGGTACTCCGAGGACGGGCTGCGATTGTTCGCGCGGACTCGCTCTGGAAAGACATTTGAGACCGAAGATTTCGAAAGGTGGCGATCTTTGGCCAACCCTTTGGATCCGCCGGTGGAGCAATCTGCTCCGGCAATCAGCGCTCCAGAGCCAGCCGCGAAGATCCGGCAGGCATCGCGTAGCCGCATGTACGGGCTTGGGCTAGCGGCGTACCGCTCAGAAGACAGCGGGGTTAGCTGGTCGAATTTAACGCAATATCGGGGATCTTCGCTGCTTGGTTCCGGGCTTTCGGACTTGGCTGTCTCGCCTCGCGATCCGGACGAACTCGCGGTGGCTGGCGCGGGAGGGGTCTGGAGGTCTGCTGATGGCGGACTCTCGTGGTCTGGCCTGAATCTGTTTCTTCCAAATCTGCCAGTGAGCCGCATTTTGGCTCTGCCCTCCGGGACTAGGGGATTGCGAATCCTCCTCGGTACGCCTGGAGCTTCCGAATTAGAATGGGTGCCCGGCGAGAAATTGACTTGGCGAATTGTGGATAACGCCGACGTGTCTCAGGAAGCCAGTGTGAAGTCTGCGCTTTCACGCGCGTTCGGCGTATCGGTCACCGCGTTTGGGGTTTCCGGAACATATCTTTACGCGGGCAGCGCAGAGGGGCAGTTGTGGTCCTCGGCGGACAAGGGTTGGAGTTGGAGCGCTCCATCTGATCGGTTGGCCGCCCCCGTTGAATCGATTTTCGTCAATCCAAAAGACCCGCGCATCGCCGTGGCAGCTCTCGGTCGACGCGATGCCGCGAATGTCCAGACCAAAGCTGCCCATGTGCTGCGCACCATGAACGGCGGGATCTTCTGGGACGACATGACTGCCAGCCTGCCCGATTCAGCCGCCCATGGGGTCACCGCAGATCCGACCGGGGGAGCCATTTATGTGGCTACTGACGCGGGTGTTTTTATGACGGTGACCGATCTGGCTAGGGCGGGCACGCCAACGAGTTGGCTTTCCATAGGGGAGAAACTGCCTCGAGCTGCGGCTGCAGACGTGAAACTTGACGCGGGCGGCAATCAGCTCTTTGTGGCTCTAGAGGGTCTGGGAGTATACGCAACCATCGCTCCTCATCGCATTCGCGACATTCGAGTGGTGAATGCCGCCGATTTCAGTTCTCGGGCGACTGCGCCAGGAGGGCTGCTCAGCGTGATCGGGGCGCGAGTTCAATCGGCTCAAACTAACTCCACCGCAGCGCCAGTGCTTGCCGCTTCCGATTTGGCGTCCCAGATTCAGGTTCCTTTCGACGCACAGGGATCGTCGGTTGCGCTCTCGATAAACGCTGCCTCGGGCCGATACAGCATGGGTTTCGCCTTGCGGAGTGCTTCACCGGCTATTTTCGTGGATCCGGACGGCTCGCCCTTGGTGCTCGACTCGGATTCCGGCGTGCTTCTGGACAGCTCGAAGCCAGCCCGTCCAAAATCTCGCGTCCAGATACTGGCCACCGGATTGGGGCGCGTGCGACCCGACTATCCGGCGGGAGTTGCTGCCCCTCTGAACGATCCGCCTCGGGTGGTGGCCCAGGTGAAGGTCTACATGGACCGGATTCCCCTGGAAGTTACTCAGGCGATTCTAGCCCCTGGCTACATCGGCTATTATTTGATCGAAGCGGAAATCCCCGCCATTGTTAATCAAGGATCCGCCGAACTATACGTTGAGGTCGAAGGACAAGCCAGCAACCCTGTTCGGCTGTACTTGGCTCAGTAAGATACATCCTAGAAACAACTTCATCCAATCCTGTTAGGAACAAATTAGACCACCCTTGTTCGGGTCTCCCAGTAAGTCGAGTACTATATAGACATATTAATGCTACCGCTCGTTTGGCGGCGGATGCTCTGCGCCGTTCGCGTTATCCTCGCACTGAGTTGTGTTGCGGCGCTGTACTACGATCCGAGCCCTTTACGGGCCTGGGTGATTGGCCCGTTTGCCGCATACCTTCTATATGCGATCATAACTTCGTTCTGGTGGAATTTAGAGGAGTCGGGTTACCCCGGAGTAGCGCTGATAATAGACAGCGCTTTTCTTTTGCTCGCGCTTTCGAACAACGCTGGCTATTTCGATACTATTAGTCTGCTGTTTTACTCATTCGTTCTCTCGATCGCGATCATCCGCCATGAGTGGTGGCGTCCCGTTGTGATCGCCGCCTTATGCATTGTGGATCTCAATATCACACAGCCGTTGCACTATCCCGTATTATTTCCGGCGCTGGCGTGCGCGGGCATTCTGAGTTCGGCCGTGTCCGTGGAGCGCCAAATTCTCAAAGACCGTCTAGCGAAAACCTCGAGACAAAGCGTGCTGCATCGCTACGACGCTGAAAAGGCGCGTGAATCTGAACGACAAAGGATCGCTGCCGATTTCCACGACGGTCCGCTCCAAAGTTTTGTGGGTTTTCAAATGCGGCTCGAGATCATTCGGAAGCTGATGGGCCGCGAGGGCGACGCTGCCGAGGAGGAATTGCTTCAACTGCAGGAGTTGTGCAGAACCCAGGTGTCGGAGCTGAGAGCCTTCGTTCGGAGCATGCGCCCGGTAGACATGGAAGGCAGCTTAAACGTCTCGTTCCGACGCGTCATTGAGCAATTTCAGCGCGATAGCGGGATACCCGCATCGTTTGTGAGTGCCGAGTTCGTCGATCCCGCCGATCCCGAGATATCGGTGGAACTGCTCCAAATCGTTCGGGAGGCCCTTTACAACGTGCAGAAACACTCCGGAGCAACTCGCGTGGCCATTGGGACCCACAAAAATGACCGCTACCTCGAGATCGCGATTGAGGATAACGGAAAGGGATTCCCGTTCAGTGGCAAGTACACGCTGGAGGAGCTTGAACTGCTTCGTCTCGGACCGGGCAGCATCAAACGCCGCGTTCGAACTTTAGGGGGAGAACTGCTGCTCGATTCCAAGCCAGGCCAAGGTGCCGGGCTGATCATCCGCCTGGCAATATGAGACGATGGCTGGCGATTCTGGTACCTCTTCTTCTGTTTGGCTGTGGAGGGTACCGCGACTTTTCGCTGCCGTCCCTGCCAGGAAGTGGGGCGTCGATCAGCGTGCGATGGGAGGCGCGAAGCTCCCCGGTTTTATCGACGGGCAAACCCGGCGAATGGGATTCGGTGGATGTGCTCAATCCGTCCGTGATCAAGACCGCTGACGGGTATCTCAACCTGTACTCGGGCTTCGACGGCAAGCTGTGGCGGACCGGAGTAGCCACTTCGCCAGACGGGATCGCTTGGACAAAGCGCGGGCCGATCCTTTCTCCCAGGGAATACATCGCGGCAAATGGGTCCGTTTTGAAATTTCGGGGGTCGCTACTGTACTACTACCAGTCTGGGCGAACGCCCCGGATTGAGCTGGCGCGCGAGGTTTCCCTTGTGAACTGGACTATTAGAGCGCCAACCGGTTTGAATCCTGGTCCTTATGGCAGTTGGGACGAACGGGGCGTGGCGGATCCTTACGTGATCGAAATTGGGGGCAGACTGTACCTTTACTACATTGGATTAGACCGGGCCCGGCGTCAGCGGCTTGGGGTGGCAACGTCCGCGGATGGAATTCTGTGGTCCAAGTTGGTTTCCAACCCGATTCTAGAGTTGGCCGAGTATGGCGAGTTCGACGAGAACGGTGTCGGCGAGCCGGCTGTGTGGGCGGCGCGAGGCTTTTATTGGCTACTTTATACTGGCCGCGCGCACAGCGAGCAGCGCCGATTGGGACTCGCCCGCTCCACAGATGGCGTCCACTGGGACAAGCTGCCTAGTGTGATCAAGGGCGATCAGCCGTGGAACTTTCAGGTGCTTTGCGACCCAACCGTGCTGGTTGAAGGCGACAAGGTGCGAGTCTGGTTCGGGGGAGGCGATGTGCCCAGGCCGGATGAGAATATTCACGGACAGATTGGGTATGCGGTCTTGAGCCTGAATACGAGCTTGCATACGAGATAGGCTGAGAGCGTGGAGTTCGTTCAGAGGTGTCCTGTCAGCCAGCCCGCAAAAATAGGCATTTTAGCGGGCAGCTTCAACCCGCCCACAATGGCGCACCAGGAGCTCGTTCGCGCCGGCAGGGACCATGTGGATGAAATCGTTTGCGTTCTGCCGCGGGCATTCCCGCATAAGGGCTACTTCGGCGCAACCCTGGATCAACGCGTCCATATGCTCCAGTTGACGTTTGCCGAATTGCCTTGCTCAATTGCGATCGCCGACCAAGGCCTCTTCATCGACATCGCGCGCCAATGCCGGACCCATTACGGCCCACTGGCAAAGCTCTACTTTCTGTGCGGTGCTGATGCCGCCGAGCGCATTATCGATTGGGACTACGGTCGGCCTGACTTCGCATCCGAAATGCTGAAGGAGTTCGAGTTGCTTGTGGCCGCTCGAAAAAAGGAATATTTCCCTCCCGAGCAATTTCGAGAGCAGGTTCACCCTTTAGATCTCGCCCGCAATCATCATGACACGTCCTCAACGGAGGTGCGGGAGCGTATCCGCCGAGGTGATTGCTGCGACGGACTCATTCCAGAATCAATTATTGAGCAGGTCCGGGCGATCTACAAATAGGCCTGGATTACTCGGCGCTGGTGCTTTCCAGGAACGTGCGCAATCGATGACTACGGCTGGGGTGGCGCAGCTTTCGCAAAGCCTTAGCCTCAATCTGGCGGATGCGCTCGCGAGTGACGGCGAAGTGCTGGCCAACTTCCTCCAACGTGTGCTCGCTGCCATCCTGCAACCCGAACCGCATTTTAATGATTTTCTCTTCGCGCGGGCTCAATGTTTTCAAAACTTCCGCCGTCTGCTCCCTGAGATTCAGATTGATCACCGCTTCCGAAGGCGACACCACCCGCCGGTCCACCAGAAAATCCCCCAGATGGGATTCGTCTTCCTCTCCCACGGGTGTTTCCAGCGAGATCGGCTCTTGGGCGATGCGCAACACTTTTCGAATCTTGCTCACCGGCAGATCCAGCTTCACGGAAAGCTCTTCGGTGGTCGGTTCGCGGCCCATATCCTGTTGCAACTGCCGCTGCGTGCGCACCAGCTTGTTGATCGTTTCGATCATATGCACCGGAATCCGGATGGTACGAGCCTGATCCGCGATTGCGCGCGTGATCGCCTGTCTAACCCACCAGGTGGCATACGTCGAAAATTTGTATCCGCGCCGGTAGTCGAACTTGTCCACCGCTTTCATTAAGCCGATGTTTCCCTCTTGAATTAGATCGAGGAACTGGAGCCCGCGATTGGTGTAGCGCTTCGCGATGGAAACCACCAGCCGCAGATTCGCCTCGATCAGTTGCTTTTTGGCGACGTCGGCTTCCTGCTCGCCTCGCTCGACGATATGCAGGGTCCGCCGCAGTTCGCTTGAGGATGCGCCGCACTCTTCTTCGATTTGCTGGATGCGCTGGCTGCACTGGCGGAGATCCTTGCGCAGATCACGCGAGCCCGACCCATGCCCATTCGAGGGCTCTTCAATCTTCCTTTGAAGGCGAGCAATCTCGCGCTCGAGCGGTCTTAGCTCATCCACCGCGCAGCGCAACTTTCCGGCCAAGCTCCGGCGAATAGCGATGCCAAACTGAATTCCCCGGATCAAACGGGAAACTTGAACCATCGCGCGAGCCAAGCCGTAACGCAGGCCGCGGTGCTGTTTCGGCTTCATGCTTCGGGAAACCGCCTGCATTTTGTTGCGGAACTGTTGCGATCTCGTGTAGTGTTTCTCGATTTCGACTATCTTGGCAAGCAACTGATCGGTTTGCGACGCGAAGTCCTCATCGGTAATGACGAATTCCGGAAGCACAATCACATCCCGAACGAAAACTGAACCGCTACGCAGTTCTTCGCCGAGCTGAACGATTTCACGGATGACGATGGGGGAGCGGGAGAGAGCCTTCCGCACGCTCCATTGACCGCGCTCATTGCGCTTGGCCAATTCGATCTCTCCTTCGCGAGTCAGCAAGGGCACCGTGCCCATCTCGCGCAGGTACGTACGTACGGGATCGTTCGTCTTGTCGCTGGCTTCGATGGCCAGATCGAGATCGGCAAAATCCTCGCCGTCTTCGCCCTTCTTCTCGAAGTCCAGTTTTGGCTCTTCTAGAATTTCCACGCCCGCGGTGTCGAGATCGGACAGGAGGTCCTCGAACTCTCGCCCCGAGGGAAACTCCTCGGAGAGCACATCGCTCATTTCGTCATAAAGGACGAAGCCCTTCTCTTTGCCGACATCCATGAGTTCTTTCATTCGACCGAATTTGTCATCTGTTGCCACTGGAGCCCCAAAAAGCCAGCATCAATTTACACGGTCCCATTCAGTTTACAACATAGAATGAGTGTATTTTCTAATGGTTTTGTTTCACGGACAGCCGATTTAGTTCTTCCATTAGACGCATGGCCTCTGGAAAATGGCCGCTTCGTTCGGCGGCTTTTATACTATCCCGTAAAGACGACCGTAATAGCTCTCGATTCTGGGCTCCGATCGCCCGAAGGCATTCCACTGCTTGGTCCAGTGCACTAACTTCCTCCCTTATTTCATCGGCGAAAACCAAGCTTGCCAATAGGTCCCGATCGCGATCGTTGAGCCGCGCTTCCAAATCCGCAAAGCTAAACGACTCGCCCCTGTTTGCCATCGCTTCCAGCGCTTCAAAAATGGGACGGATCGTGAGCCTTTCGAAAATCGGCATCGCACAGAGCTGGGGAAGCACAGCGGCGCGAGCTTCGGGGCTCACGAGGAGCGCGTTCAGCAGCAGCTTTTCGGCAGCAGGGATCGGAGTTGCGGCGCGACGGGTAGGTGCCGCACCTTTGTCCGTGGCGATTTTGCGAAACTCTTCCAGCACCAATCCTCGGTCCACGCCCAGGTAGGCGGCTACCTCCCCGGCTATGGTTGCACGCTCCAGCCTGTCCGAAACGCGCTGAATCGCCGGCAGCAGAAATTTAAGCCCAGCGATGCGCCCTTCAGACGAACGCATATCGAATTTGCGGCGCGCCCGTTCAGCCAGCCAGTGAAAGTAGCCCGACGCCTGCCGAAGCTTTTCGCGATATGCGTCGGCACCGTTGCCCTTCACATACTCATCTGGATCGAGCCCGCCCTCCAACTCCAGAACGCGCACGCGCATGCCTTCCTCGATCAGGATCTGAATCGAGCGCTCGGTGGCGTTGGCGCCGGCAGCGTCCGGGTCGAAATTGACTACAATTGCGTCGGAATGCTTCTTCAGCACGCGGACCTGCGTGTTGGTGAGCGAGGTGCCGCAACTTGCTACTACTTCGCGCACTCCCGCCGAGTACACACCGATCACGTCCATGTAGCCTTCCACTAACACGGTATGCTCCGCGGTGCGAACGGCACTCTTGGCTCGGTGCAGATTGTAGAGGACGAAACTCTTGTGATAGAGAGGCGTCTCGGGCGAGTTCATGTACTTCGGTTCGTCTCCCGTCTTGAGAGCGCGGCCGCCGAAGCCGATCACCTTGCCTGCCTCATTGTGGATCGGGAACATTAAACGGCCGCGAAACCGGTCGTAGTAGCCGCTGCTCTCGGCACGCCTCATGATCAGCCCGCTTTGTTCAAGCTGATCGGGCTGGAAGCGGCCTTCCTGAAGTCGGCGGGCTAACTGATCCCAGGAATCGAGAGAAAGCCCCAGCCCAAACTCTTCGGCATGCTCTGGCGCTACACCGCGCTTCGCAAGATAGGCGCGGGCATCGGACCCAGCGTGCGAGGCAAGGTTGTTGCGGAACAACTGAGCGGCGATTTCGTGCATCTCATGCAGAGCGCCGCGCAGTTTCGTCTCGGGATCGCTGAATTCAGCGCGTTTCGGCATCGGAATCCCGCTGCGTTCGGCGAGGATCTGCAGCGCCTCGAAAAACGTGACCCGCTGCATCTCCTGAACGAACTTGAAAACGTCGCCTTTGGCATCGCAGCCGAAACACTTATAAAACTGGAGCGTGGCGTGGACGGAGAAAGAGGCGCTTTTTTCCTGGTGAAAGGGGCAGATCCCAACATAGCGACCGGAGGAGCCAAGCTTCTTAAGCCGAACATGCTCGCCGATCACTTGCACGATATCGACTGCCGACTTGACCTGATCCTTGATATCCATGAGCGCCTGAGACCCTATTATCCTTTGTGCCGCGCATGCTCATTCAATTCTTCACGAGCTTAACCCCCACAGAGTCTCATCTGCGATACTCAAATCAGTCTCACCTGTGAGACAGATTAAGTCAGAGGCATCGAGGGTGAACGGGTAGAAATGAAAGTTGATCGGAAAAAGGAGACTCATTGAGTAACATTGAGAGCATCATCACTCAACTTGAAGCTGATAGGGCTGCTATCGACCGGGCGATCTCGGCATTGCGCGAAATCTCGGCTCAAACCAGGAAGTCGGGACCAGGACGGGCGGCGTCAGCGGGAAGCGCTGCGCCGAAGAAGCGCAAAATGAGCGAGGAAGGACGCCAACGGATCGCAGAAGCGGCTCGGCGTCGCTGGGCGGCCCACAATGCGGCAGCAGGCAAAACGCCAGGGACCGGAAGGAAGGGTGCCGGGAAGAAAAAAGCTGGCAGGAGGAGAATCTTTACTCAAGATACAGCTCCCGAAGCCACAGCTTGAGACTGCCGCCCCGCCTGTCCGCATAGAAGCTCCAGGGGCACCGGCTAGACTCAGCGGTGCCCGCAACTCTGCCGATCAAGCCATCAGGTCAGCTGCGAGAAGCTGCGTGCCGCCGACGCCCAAGCACACCGAGTGCGCCGAGACCCAAGCCGAAGAGCATGACGGATGCCGGCTCGGGCGTGCCTGTAGTGATGGTCAGTGTCTCAGTGCCCAGCCGAATAATGTTGCCGCTGGTCTGTCTCGCTGTAACCGCAACCGACCCGGATGCGAGCGCCGCAAAATCGGCCGGCTTGAAAACGTAACTGAAAGATGTTAGGACATTTCCTGTATCGCAAGCCGCCAGGGGAAGACAGGAGCCAGCTAGGATACCACCTACCTGGACATCGACGCCTGCTGTGTTCGCTATGATGCTGTTGCCGAAAGTAGAGTTGAAAACCGCCGAAGTAATAAACTGTCCGTTAGGAATCGAGTATGAAAACGTTCCGATATTCACCGATGGCTGCGGGAATCCAGAGTTAATCAATGCGCCGTTAAACTCTGGCAGAGTGGCCGTGATGGTCCCGGCCGCCAGGGGAAAGCAGGCTGCGCTCAAAGTCAAAGACAGCCAAAGTGTGAATTGTTTGGTCAAGTAAAATCCCTCTTCGTTGATTATGCGTTGGAAGAGGCTTATTTGAATCCAACGGAAGTACCGAATTCGAGGGCTAGGCCGGTTCATGACTCTAGTTCTGGAGGCCTAGGACATCAGATCTAAGCGACGCTGCCTGCTCGTCAGAAAGTCCAATCACTGGCATAGCTGAATTCTCTTCTCCTATCTTGTCCTAGGGGCTAAACCATGCAAGCCCATAGCACCTGCTACGATGCTTGAGTGCAAAGCGCCCAGCAGCAAACGCCCCCTGAAATGACCGTGAAGGCGGTCCTGCTCGGCATTTTTCTCGCCTTTGTTTTTGGATCCGCAAATGCATACCTCGGCATGCGCGCCGGGCAAACCGTGGCGGCCACGATCCCGGCAGCCGTGATCGCGATGGCGCTCTTCCGCATCCCCGCGTTTCGAGGCGGCATACTCGAACAGAACATCACGCGGACCGCAGCCAGCGTAGGCGAAGCGCTCGTCGCGGGCGCCATTTTCACCATTCCAGCCTTCATGATGGTCGAGATCAATGGCCAGCGCCTCTGGACCGACCTGCGCTCGCACTACTGGGAGGCGACTCTGATCCTTCTGGTGGGAGGCCTGATCGGAATCTTCTTTATCATCGTGCTCCGGCGGCCCCTCTGCGTGGATGCCAACCTCCCCTGGCCCGAAAGCGTCGCCAGCTACGAAATTGTGAAGGCCGGCGACGCGGGCGCGAGCGACGCTCCCCGCTACGTCTTCGGGTCGATGGCTTTCGGCGGACTGATCCAAATCTTAAAATCCGACAAGGGCATTCAGATTTTCCGCGAGTACTCCGAGGGCTTCCTCGCATTCCCCAAATCGTTGGTGCGGCACTTCAATTTCGAAAAACAGCCCATCGGCGACGTGATCCACCAGGGAGGCATCCCGTGGTCCACTCCGAGCCTCTCCCCTGCCCTCATCGGGATCGGCTACATCATCGGCCCGCAACTGGCATCCATCAACGTGGCGGGAGGGGTGCTCGCCTGGTGGATTCTCATCCCTTTGCTGCTGTTCTTCGATCCGGATTTCCCAAAGCGCATCGGCTCCACCGATCCGAGCCTGGCGGCTTACACGGTCTGGTACAACATCGTGAGGCCAATCGCGGTCGGCACCATGCTGGTGGGGGCGGCTAACACTATGTTCTCGATGCGGGAATCGCTGATCGGTTCCCTGCGAGGCGTGTTCAGCGTAAGGACGACCGCGCGCATAACTACGCAAGTCGATCGCACAGAGCGCGACATTCCATCCAAGTGGGTGGTGCTGGCGACTCTTATTTTGCTGGCTCCCATCACTGGCATCTATTTCTATTTCACGCATGGCTGGCTTTCCGCAATCGTCGCGGCCATCGTCATGACAATCACTGGCTTTCTGCTCTCGGCAGTGGGGGGTTACCTGGTGGGTTTGGTTGGGAGTTCGAATCAACCTCTTTCCGGACTCACGCTATCCGCGCTGATTATCGCCGCACTCATGATGATCACCATCGGGGTGACGGGCCTTTCCGGCGTTGCGGCCGTGCTGGGCGTGGCGTCCGTCGTTGCTCTTGCCTGTTCCGTTTCGGGTTCGTTGATTCAAGACTTGAAGGCGGGACACCTGTTGGGCGGCACGCCTTGGAAGATGGAAGTGGTCGAGATCATTACCGTGATCCTCTTGGCGTTCTTTCTAATGGGTCCGATCATCGCCCTGCACGAAGCGAATCTCTCCACCGGCGGCATTGGGGGCCGAGCGTTGCCCGCGCCTCAGGCCGGACTCATGGCGCAGCTTGCCAAGGGAATCGTGGGCGGACAGATGGCTTGGGGGCTGCTCGGCATCGGGGCGGCTTTTGGAGTGGTGCTGTTGCTCTGCGGGGCGCGCGCGCCCATGCTGATCGCGGTCGGGATGTACCTTCCTTTCGATACCTCCTCGGCTATTTTCGTGGGAGGACTCATGAAGTATTGCGTCGAGCGATTCTCAAGCAATCGGACAGCGGAAGGCAAACTACGCATTGAGGAGAAGGGCACGCTGCTCGCCTCGGGCCTGATTGCCGGCGAGGCGATCATCGGGATACTGTTGGCCGTTGTTTTCCTGGCGGGCATGCCAGCGCTGGCACAGTTTGGATTTTATAACGCTTGGGGCGGGTGGCTGTCTCTGATCGGATTTGCCTCAATCGCATATGTTTTGATCCGCATTCCCATGAAGCCGCCAATAGAAGAGGGGCCGAGCTAAGTTCGCGACCCGGGTAAACTAAGAAGATAGTGCCCACTGAAGTCGCCCCGGCCCCGGTCGTCGAGCAACTCTATAACGAACTCGCCGCCAAGGTGCGGGAGCTCCGTCCCAAAGAAGATCTTTCCGGCCTGGAAAAAGCGTATCGCTTGGCGGCCAGCGCGCATAAGGACCAAGTGCGCAGCTCCGGCGAGCCTTACATGGTACATCCCCTGCAAGTCACTTTGATCCTGGCGGATATGCAGATGGATATGGTGTGCCTGCAAACGGGGCTGCTGCATGACACGGTGGAGGACACTTCTGTCAAGGTCGAACAGATCCGCAAGGAGTTCGGCGAGGAAGTGGCCCGCTGCGTCGACGGCGTCACCAAACTCACGAAGCTGCATTTCTACTCGCGCGAGGAGCGGCAAGCCGAGAGCGTCCGGAAGATGCTCCTGGCCATGGTCACGGACATTCGCGTAGTGATCGTGAAGCTGGCCGACCGGCTGCACAACATGCGCACGCTCGGTTCGCTTTCTCGGGAACGGCAGGAGCGCATCGCCCAGGAAACTCTCGAAATTTATTCGCCCATCGCCCACCGGCTGGGCATGGGCAAAATTCGCGGCGAGCTCGAGGACTTAGCATTCAAATACATCGAGCCGGACGCGCACGCCGAGCTGGTTCGCGGGATCGAATCGAAGCGGCAGGCCCATGAGAAGGCGCTCCAGGAAATCAAGCATGACGTGGAGGTCCACCTCGCTCGCGAAAACATTCCGGCGCGGGTGGAAGGGCGGGTGAAACGAGCTTATTCCGTCCACCAGAAGATGAAGCGGCAAAAGATCGGCATCGATCAAGTGTATGATTTGTTGGCGCTGCGCATCATCACGGATTCGGTGAAGAACTGCTACGCCGCGCTGGGCGTGATCCACAACGAGTGGCACCCGATTCCAGGCCGCATCAAGGACTTCATCGCCATTCCGCGGCCGAATTTATACCAATCGCTGCACACTTCCGTGATCGGGCCAGGCGCGCTCGCATTTGAAGTGCAGATTCGCACGGAGGAAATGCACCGTCTCGCTGAAGAAGGCATCGCGGCGCACTGGAAATACAAAGAGGGGAAGAAGGGCGCGTTGGCCGACGATCAACGCATCGCCTGGTTGCGTCAGTTGGTGGAGTGGCAGAGCGACACCCCCGATGCCGGCGAGTTCATGTCCACGCTCAAGGTGGATCTGTATCCCGAGGAAGTTTACACCTTTACGCCCAAAGGCAAGGTCATGGTGCTCCCTCGCGACTCCACGCCCATCGACTTCGCTTACTCCATTCACAGCGACGTGGGCAACAGGTGCGTGGGAGCCAAGGTCAATGGGCGCATCGTTCCGCTGAAATACATCCTGAAGAACGGCGAAGTGGTTGAGATCCTAACTCAGCCGGGACACCTGCCCAGCAAAGACTGGCTGCTGGTGGTGAAGACCTCGCGCGCTCGCAACAAGATCAAGCACGTTATCAACACCACGGAGCGAGCGAAAGCGGTCGAGATCGGCCAGAAGTATTTGGAGAAGGAGGCTCGCCGACTCGGCGTGGCCTTGAGCAGGATTTCCAGGGTCGACATGGAGCGCGTCGCCAGCGATTACGGCTGCAGCAAAATCGAGGACTTGCATGCCGCTTTGGGGTATGGCAAGTTCTCAGCCCGGCAAGTGCTGCAGAAACTGGCACCCGATCAAGTCAAAGACGAGCCCGCCGAGCTGCCCAAGACTCAGCCGACGCTTCTCACGCCCGATCAGAAGCGCGACACGGAAGACTTGGTCATCAAGGTGAAGGGTATTGACGATCTGATGGTCTACCGAGCCAAGTGCTGCAACCCTATTCGAGGCGAAGCAATCGTCGGCTACGTCACTCGCGGAAAAGGCGTCGCCGTGCATTCCACCACCTGCACCAACGTGCAGAACTTGATGTATGAAGTGGAGCGGAAGATCGACGTGGAGTGGGCACGCGCGACGGCTGAGGCGTTCCAGGTGAAGGTCACAATCCACACGGACGATCGGCCTGGTTTGCTGAACCAGCTAACCTCGGTGTTGTTCGCCGAGCTGAGCAATATCCGCAGCTTGGAGGCGCGTTCAGACGATAAACGCAACGGCGATGGCGCAGTCATCGACATGACAATTGAAGTCAAGGATAAGAAGCAACTCGAACGGGTGCTGTCAGCTATCCGGCGCATTTCCGGCATCCGCGATGTGGAGCGCATACCGTAGCCCGTCCAGCTCTATATACGGAGATTTCGTGAGGACACGATGGGTCGCGAACTTGCCGAAGGGCTCCAAGGAATCTAAGTTTTGGATATGGCCGTGGGATCTCTCAAAGAGTCGATTATGGGATTGCCGGAAGCGGAGCGGCATTCTCTCGGCGTATGGCTCAATGGACTTGACTACGACGACTGGGACAAGCAGATGGCACGAGACTTCTCTGCGGGAGGGACCGGCGAGCACTTGCTGGAAAAGGTCAAAGCCGACATAGCTGCAGGAAAATTTCGACCCATTGAAGAGTTTTGCGTTGAACAACAGCACAAGCGCAAGTGACGCTTGTATCTTACGTCACACCCGAGTTTTGGCAACAATACAACGCGCTTCCTGATGAGGTTCGAAGCCAAGCAGACAAGGCATACAGGCTGTTCTCAGCCAATCCTTCCCATCCATCGCTACACCTAAAAAAGATGGGTCCCTTCTATAACCGCGAGCGATAAGCTCGATTTTGACTCTGCAGGCTTTCGGGCAGCCGGAGCCTCCCACCGGCGCGGCGTCTCTGGCTTGACACGGCTTTAGGGACTTACCTTATGCTGTGTGCATGAAGGTTACACTCTCTCTTGGACGAGTTGGTGAAGGAGATCCGCCAGATTGCAGTCGAAAAGGATACGACGCTGACCGGGTTGGTGCGAGAGTATCTGGAACGGCTGGCCGCGGAGAACGCATCTTCGGGACGTGGGTTGCGCGAGCGTGAAGCACTCGAGCGCAGTTTCGCGCAGTTCCGGTTTCGCGTAGGGGAGCGGCGCTGGCAACGAGCGGATTTGTATGCACGCTCCTGATTTTCTGGATACCAACGTATTGGTTTACGCCTATGACATCACCGATCCAAGGAAACAGAAATTTGCACAGGACTAGAGTGGCAACCTCCTCGGGTTTCGCCGCGGGTTTGAGCTGATGGACGAGCGTAGAGGGTAGATTTGGCCAAATACGTGGGTTGACATCAGAGCGCGGCGGCTGCAGTTGGATCTGGTCGGAAGAGACGAACTGTACTTGAGACCCGTTTCTCACCTCAGAAAGGAAGTCCAGTTGAGAACCACCCGTCATGGGGTCGTTGCCGATCAGCGGTACACTGTAGGCGTCTTACAGAGTCTCGTGACCATGCTCCGATCAACGATGAGCCGATCGCGACTACTATGGATTCCATTGTGACTATGATTGACCCGGAACATATCGCCATATCAAAATCGAAGGGCCTGAAAATCGATTGGAACGACGGCCACCGCAGCGAGTATACGGTCGCCTATCTGCGCGATGAATGCCCCTGCGCATCCTGCTCCGGAGCGCATGGCACCGAGCCTCAAAAGAGCTCCTATTCCGCACCTCCGGCCCCGTTCCAAATGTATAAGCCCACGTTGAAGATGAACAGCGTGGAAGAGATGGGCCACTATGCTATCCGCATTCTTTGGAGCGATGGCCACAATACCGGGATCTATTCGTTCGATCATCTGCGCAAGATCTGCCCGTGCCCGCAATGCACCGCTCTCTCCTCTTCCACAAGCCCTATGGCGTCCTGACACAGTTCACTTCTCCGCTGGACTCCGACGCTCGGACTTTGAAGGATTTTATTCCAGTCCCGAATGTTTATGCGGTCGGCCGGCTCGACCGGGACAGTGAAGGCTTGCTCTTGCTTACCACCAACGGCAAGCTGCAGCATCGTTTAAGCCATCCGAAGTTCGAACATCCGAAAACTTATTTGGTTCAGGTGGAAGGGGAGCCGGATGCCGAAGCCTTGCGCAAGCTTGCTGCAGGAGTAAAGATTCAGGACTGGAAGACCAAGCCCGCTCGAGTACGCCTGCTGGATGCAGAACCGGCGCTGCCCCCGCGTGACCCGCCGATCCGGTATCGCCAGAGCATCCCTACGGCTTGGATGGAACTTACGATTACTGAGGGTCGCAATCGCCAGGTTCGCCGGATGACAGCGGCTGTGGGACTGCCCACGCTTCGTTTGGTTCGCGTGGCAATTGGGCCGCTCAAGCTCGGCGACCTGCTGCCCGGCCATTGGCGCGATCTCACTACGATCGAGAAAAGCGCACTATCTTCCTGAATCCTATTTGTAGGGCAGGCTCTTCAAATAGGCGATAATTTGCCAACGCTGCGCCTCAGGCAGATGCGCGAAAGAAGGCATTCCTACCCGCAATGACCCGTTGCGAAGGACCCAAAATAGAGCTCCGGGGGAAGCGCCCTGGATTGACTGCGAGTCCAAGGCAGGCGCCCTCCTGATCCGAGGCTTGCCATGGCCATGACATGTACTACACTCGCGATCGTAGAGTTTAGCGCCCGCTTTTACCGCCTCGTCGCTATCCTGGTAAGGGTTTACAAGTTGCTTCGCTCCATGCCCACGGCTGAGCAGACTCCCGGGCGCTCCTGCTCCGCTGCCGGTGAGGGCAAGCAGCAACCCGGCACAAAGAAAGGTCTTTTTCACGGACGACTCTTCGCCAGTCTGCCGAACTGCGCCACCTCATACGAGACGCCGAATCGCAGCAGGAGCCGAGCGCTGGTGTCGGTGATGCCGAAAGCGGGCGAAAACGTGAATCTAGTGCCATTGGCCAGTGTCCATCCAACTGTTGGACCGGCATAATGGGAAGTCTCGTGAATGCCGAATGACTGATGCGTCCCTAATCCGCCGTACATCTCAGCGCCTACTTGAAAGTTTTCGGGGCACAGGTTGCAACGCTCCGGGCGAGCAGCGAATGCAAGCGGTCGGCTCGCGCCTGCGGCGTAACCGAATTCAAAGGGAGCGTGCCGCACATTCTTTTCCGCAATAAAGTTTTCGGAAATGGTCCATCCTTTCATATGACTGCCTAGGATCAACTTGGCTTCGAGCTCACGCTTTTTCTCTAGCCGCGCGATCGCATTAGGGTTGGCGAAGTCGTCCTGGCCGTCATGACCGACGATTTCAAGCAAGCCCTTATCGGCTCCGTTGATGTTCTCGAACTCTACATAGAGCACCGGATTGATCCAGTGCTCACCGGGGATCGGTCGAAAGCGATTTTCCCAGCGATAGCCCGTAAGAATTGTGCTCTCATGCCTGGTAGCTTGATAATCGAGGTAAAGCTCGGTGGTCCACCAACCTCTGATTCCGTACTCCAGCTCGGTCGTGGCACCGAGAAACCGGTTGCCGTCACGCGGTCGCCCCGTGACGTTCTTGGTCGCGATTTCCAGATTCCCTGGCTCTTCCATCTGGTGCGTGTAGGTGATAAAGAATGGCCCTTCTCCCGGCCACGCTGCAGGCACCAGCGCAAAGTATCCCAGGGCGATCGCGTAAACGTGTTTTGTCTCTATTCGGTTCCTTGTCATACTCTCCTTAAACTCCTGGCAGGCGAACCGACTAGAATAGAGAGGTCGCCAGCCTTTCGGTTGTCGATTGAGCGGGTTCCCCACGGTGCTTCGCCAAAAGTTTGCCGTGGGGGCCCGTTTAGTTCGTTGATTGGACTGCTCTAAATGCCGTGTTTTCAGTTCTCAAATGCTTTCCAGCAATATAAGACCAATTTGATCGTATTTCAGGGCTGATGTCAACCGCATTCCTCCAGCCTCCGGGAGCTGCCTTATTTCTCCTTATTTTCCGCTGGGGTTTCGGCCTGCCCGAACATCTCTAATCCGAGGTCCAATTGTTCTTTCACCGACTTCTTCCTTGGGCGGGTATTCAGCCTTGCGCCTACGACGCCGAGTACGAGAATTTCCGACAGCGCTGTTCTTGGAACAAATACGCGTTGATTCTGGTATCCCGAGTCGGGAGGGACTACGTTAAATCCCATCGGCTCCCACTGCAGCAGGTCACTCGACAAGACGCCGTCCATCACTTCGCCGTCGCGAAACCACATTCGAATCCACAATCCCTCCAGCTTGGGCCGTCCATTGAACAGCCGCCGTTCCTTCCGCAGTTCTCCGTCGCCAAAGTCGCGCACAAACGAAACCGACCGTATTTCAGGGAATGGAACAATGAACAGCGCGCCGCCGGTGCTCAACAGTTCAACACCATCGGAACGGAGATAAGACTGAGGATTGACGAACCCCGCCAGTGTTTCACGGTCGAAACGGGAAACCAGGACCTTCTTAGTAGTGGATTGGCCCAAACTTGCTTCCAAACAATTTCGTGCTTATTGTATCATTAGGCACTATGCAGCCAGGGTCGTCCATGTCCGGGCGGGTAAGATCGTACCTCAACCATTGCCGAATCGAGAAGGGCTTGGCTGGCAACAGCATAGCATCCTATGAGCTTGATTTGAAGAGGTTTGAGCGATTCTCCGCAACGGATCAGGGGAAGTCCGCCACGGACGAGACCGACTTAATCCGGGGCTACGTGGATTCGCTGTACCAAGCCGGGCTGGCTAGCCGGACAGTGGCGAGGCACATCACTACGCTCCGCAACTACTATCGCTTTTTGCTCCAGGAGGACATCATCGCTGTCGACCCGACCAGCCTGCTCACGCTTCCAAAGGCTTGGCAAACGCTCCCCAAGTATCTGAATCGTCAGCAAGTTGATGCATTGCTCGAAGCTCCCGATTCCATCAAGCCCACTGGCCAGCGGGACCGGGCCATGCTACAGTTTCTATACGCCACCGGGTTGCGCGTCTCTGAACTGTGCCGCGTGCAGGTATCCGACCTGGAAACGAACCTCGGCTACGTTCGCGTGGTTGGCAAAGGCAACAAACAAAGAATTGTGCCGGTGGGCCAAGTCGCTCTGGGCGCGGTGGAGAGTTATTTCATGAACGGGCGGAACCTGTTGCTGCGGGGCCGGTCGAGCCCATTTCTGTTTGTGACGGCGCGCGGAACCGCCATGACGCGGCAGGCATTTTGGAATCTGATTGTAGGGCATGGCAAGAAAATCGGCATCTTTCATAGATTGACACCACACGCGCTGCGACATAGCTTCGCCACGCATTTGTTGGAGGGCGGAGCCGACCTTCGAAGCGTGCAGACCATGGTGGGCCATGCCGACATTTCAACGACTCAGATTTACACGCACGTAATGCGGACCAGGCTGCGCCAGACGGTGGATGACCACCACCCGCGAGCCTAAAAGGACATCGACACACGATTCATGAGCGACTACATGTTCATGCTCGAAAGTCACCTGAGCGCGGACCAGAGCCGCGTGGTGAGCGAGGTGCAGACCGCCGCGTCGGAGGCTGGAGTCAATGTCTTTTTAACCGGCGGGGCTTTGCGCGACATGCTGGCGGGCTTCCCGATCCTCGACATCGATTTCACGGTTGAGGGCGATGGAGTTAAATTAGCGCGAACAGTCCGGGGCGCAAAGCTGCTGAACTTCGACGAAACGGCCAAGTCCGCTCAACTGACGTTCGCGAACGGGACGCGCGCAACTATCGGCATGGCGCGCCAGGAAAAGTACTCTAAACCTGGATCGAAGCCTCAACTTCGACCCGGCAGCATCCATGAAGATCTTCGAGGGCGAGACTTCACGGTGAATTCCATCGCATTATCGTTGAATGCCGCCTCGCGCGGGTTGCTGCTGGACCCCAATAACGGAGTCGGCGATATCGAGCGCAAGGAACTCCGCGCGGTTACCAACTACACGCTCTACAACGATCCCATCCGGCTTCTGCGGCTCCATCGCTTCAAAACCCGTCTTGGATTCGAGATTGTTGAGCGCACGCTTGCTCAATACGCCAACGCTCGCGAGGCGGGCCTTGAATCGCAAATTCCGCCCGCGGCGCTGTTGGATGAATTGCGCAAAATCGCCAGCGAGCAGAACGTGGCTGAAGTAGTGCGAGTCTTGGATGAGGAGAAGCTTCTTAGCCTTTATTCGCCGGCATTCAGCGGGTCTAAGCTGAACATGACCGGATTGCAAAAGCTGCAGAGAGTCAAGCTGATGGTGCCTTACGGGACCGAATTCCATTTGGACAACTTCAGCGTGTTTCTTAACGTGTTTACGGAGAATCTGACTCAGTTAGAGAAGGGTAAGTTTGCCGAGGGAATGGGACTGGACAAGCTCGACATCGAGAACTGGCAGAAGCTGGAGGCGCGCTCGAAGAAACTGGAGAAGGAGCTGAATACGGCGGGGCTGCAGAAGCCATCTCAGCTTTACAATCTGCTGGCGAAGAAGCCCGGCGACCAAATCCTGTATTTGCTCCTGCATTCGAGCGAGCGCCTGGTGCAGGACCGCATCAAGAACTACCTGCAGAAGTATTTGCCAGCGGCTCAGGAGGTTACCGAGCGCGATTTATTGGCCGCTGGCGTAGAGCCCGGTTCGCCGAAGTACGACAAGGCTAAGCAAGGATTGATCGCGGCGAGACTGGATGCGCGGCCCAAGAAAGTGGTCGCCCCGCCGGTGGAGCAATCGCCCCTTCCGCCACCCGCTCAGGCTTACGCACGCAGGCAATAATTTTAGGGCCGCTTCAAGAGGATCGCCACTAACTCCGGATCCGAGGAAGCCAGCACGTTCTTCGGAATATAGGAGTAGCCTTTATCTCCCCAGTCAGCGCCCCAGGAGTTCTTAACGATAAAGAAGTTGCCCACATAGCCGACGATCAGCATGGCATGCCGTCCGTGCCGGCCGCTCGGTGCTTCGGCCGCATTGAACAGTCCGTCCCGGCCGACCTGCGAGAAACTGACGCCCGTGTTCATGGACACGTGCACCGGACAACCCGCACTGAGCACCTTGCGAGCATCCTCCAGGGCGATCGGCAGCGGCACGCCTTCCAGCCTCCTTGCCATGGCATCCGCCTCTAACTGCCGCTCCTGTACGCGCGGTGCCGGTTCGCTGTCAGGCCATAACTCCTGCCTACAGGTGCCTTTCTGGGCCAATGTTTCGCCCGGTTCGGGTCCGTTGATCGTTCCGTCGCCGCCTCTGTAGGCGTAGGAGAAATCGCGCGCGTCTCCTTGCAGGCGTTGAAATTGGAGCATCGTGTAGTTGCAGGAGAGCTGCTGGCTTTCGTCGAACAGCAGATTGCGAGCGAGCTCGACTCCATGCGTCCAGGCGAACGCGGAGCAGCGCGAGGTCTGCTGCTGATCGCCCACCGGCGAGCAGAATTTGCGGAGGTCCACCGCATCCATTTCACGGATGTTGGCGAATGCGCGGGGCAGCGGCCGGGGCTCGACGGGGTCGCCCTTCTGAGGAACGGCGACGTCCAGATTGCTTAGATCGATGCCGCGGTACCGGGCTCTCAAAATCTCGAGTACGGACGCAGCGACAAAACCGAACGCGACCAGTTGGCCATTGCGCTCGAACAGATGCACTGTTTCGGATGTGCCGGGAAAGATGTTATCGAAGCCGCTGCCGAACGCCGGATTCTGAAAGGGCGTATAGCCTTCGTCGGTCCTCTGCCGGACCATGTCATCGCCGAAAAACTCGTGGCCCCCAAAGAGGTTTTGGGCCGATTCCTGATAATCTTGCAGCGACCAGTCGCCTGGATCGTCATGAAAATCTTCCGGTATCGCGTCGGGGAACTGGGACGCATCGGCGAAGACATCGTCCCCGGGATTTACGAGATCATCTTCGGAGCCGAAGTAGTCATCCAGATCTTGGTTATTGGAGGCTCCGTCGTCAGGTTCTTCTACGGCGTCATCGACGTTATCCTGGTCGTCAAGATCATCTTGTCCGGAGTCGTCGCCTGGATCGAAGTCGTCGTCATCGGGCATCTAAGAAGTCAGTATCCTATTTGATTCTCGCGGCGGCCTGAATGTCGATTTGGACCAAGTCTTTCACCTTGAGTAGAAAGTTGCTGGGATCCTTCATGCCCCACTTCACGTAGGGGACGGTGAACGAGACGGTCGCCGTGAGCTTCTGCTGATCGACGTGGCTGTTCACTTTCATCAGAATCTCGTGCGTCCCGCCGTGAATCGTGAACATCCCGTGCAGTTGAACTTCAGAATCGCCGGTTCGCAAGACTTTGCCAACAACTCGGTCCGGCGCAAACGTGATCTCGGGATAACGAGCGCTCTCAAGGACGTCCTTCTGCATGCGGCTGTCGCGCGCGCTGCTTCCGCTCTCTGCGCTGATAGCGTCTACCACCAGCAGCCCGCCAGCCTGCCCGCTGCTGTCATCAAACCAGAGCCGGTCGCCCTTCTTGAGCTTGAAGGTGCCGTGCACTGTGTGGAGCGCGCCGCCCAGAGTCCAGTTTACTTGGGTAGTCGCGGGATTGAGTTCGAGATCGATCCGTTCCGCCATGACAGGGATCGCGA
The DNA here is from genome assembly GCA_038225555.1 of Bryobacterales bacterium. Lineage (GTDB taxonomy): Bacteria > Acidobacteriota > Terriglobia > Bryobacterales > Bryobacteraceae > JANXQZ01. Next base: position 71,565 of record JBBRRB010000018.1, on the reverse strand, counting down.
TGAGAGCGAAGATGGAAAGCAGTTTCATGCAGTAGCAATCTCCCAACCCAGGGTAGCGGCGGCAGTGGCGAATTGAGCGAGATTCAGCCGTCCCACGTGCGCAGCCAGGAGATTTGCAAACAACTCCGGTCGCGTCGAGAGGGCTCCCAGAGCGCGGCGGCGCAGCCAGGCTGAGCGATCCAAGGTTAACATGAAAGCTCCCATCAACACGGGGCGGCGCGCGAGTCGGGCATGTTCAATCTCGTAGCGTTTGAGGTCGCCAGCTTTGAGCGCCGTCGCCAAGGCTAAAGATTGTTGCAGGGCTAAGCAAAGACCCTCGCCGGTGATGGCGTCGACCGTTCCCGAAGCGTCACCTACCAGCGCGATGTGCCGTCGCGTAATCCGCGTCAAGCGGCGGGTGGCAGCGAAGGCACCTCGTTCAGGCGTCGAAGCGCGAATGCCTCTTAGTCGGTCGTATAGCGCCGGAAAGTGTGGCAAAGCGTCGGCGATTCTCATGCGCGGGTCGCGCGACATGAGCACCAGGCATATTTCATCTGAGGCTACAGGCGTGATGTAACATTGGCAGCCATCGCCCCAGTGAATCTCCATGTACTCCGACCAAGGCGCGATCGGGTAATGGCTGCTGAAGCCAAAGCGGGGTGATTCGTCCCGAAATTTCGACAACCCGGCCCAGCGGCGGACCAGTGATTGGGCACCATCGGCTCCGACGATCCAACGTGCGCTCATCGAGCTGTGTCGCATCCGAACCGCATGGTCTTCGATGCCTGAGACCGAAACTCCCCAGAGCATTCGCACGCCAGCGTTAGCAGCGGCTTCGACGAGCAAGGAATGCAGAATGGTCCGGCGGATGCCGCGTCCAACTCCCAGCGGGAACGGAGCGGCAACGCAGTGCTCCGGTCCTACGAAGTTGATGCCGTGAAAGGGGAACCCGACGTCAGCGGGAATCCTTATCCCAAGTTCAGCCACCGCCGCAAGCGAGTCCGGCATCAGGCCTTCTCCGCAGGCCTTGTCGATGGGAGGCTGGCCGGCATCGGCAAGCGTAACGTCGAATCCGTGTCGGCGGGCGGCGATTGCCGCGGCGAGTCCAGCGGGCCCACCGCCTAAAACAAAAACATCGGTGTCGAACATGACTGGTTGAATCACCACCGCAGCAGAATCAACTCCGAGCAGAAGCCCGGTCCCATCGCGCCCAGCACGCTCCACGAGCCCGGCTCCGGACGTCGGCGCGTCATGAACTCCTCCAGAACCACGAGCACGGACGCCGAAGAAAGATTGCCCACCTTGCGCAGACTCTCCCACGATGCTTTCAGTTCGCCGTGAACGAGACCGAGAGCATCCTGGGTGGCTTCCAGGATCTTCGGTCCGCCAGTATGCATGATCCATGTCCCGATATCGGACCGCTGGAGATCGTGTTCGGCGAGCAAGGCGTCCACATCGCGGCCCAGGTTTTCGCGGATGACGTCGGGAACGCGCGGCGAGAGTACGATGCGAAAGCCCTTCTCCGTGATTTCCCAGCCCATCACGTCTTCCGTGCCGGGATAAAAAGTGGACCTGCAGCCGACGATCTCGGGACCGGGGAGTTCTGTATCGGAGCCAGCCACGAGCACAGCGGCTGCGCCGTCGCCGAACAAGCCCGAAGAGATCAGGTTGGCTACCGATAGGTCGTCCCGCTGCAGGGTCAGCGAGCAGGTTTCGACGCTGACAAGTGCCGCAACCTGATCAGGATAGGCGCGCACGTAATCGGCTGCCCGAGCGATTCCCGCCGCGCCTCCCACACAGCCCAGACCAAAAACGGGAAGCCGGCGGATCTGGGGCGAGAGACCGAGCCGATTGATCAGACGGGCATCTATCGAGGGACTCGATACCCCGGTGATCGACATGAACAACAAGGCGCGGATCCGATCCCGTTCAAGCCCGATGGAGCACGTGGCCCGGCACAACGCCCTGCTCCCCAACTCTTCCGCCGCGTGAAACCAGGCGCGATTGTTGTCGCCCCAGGAATTCAGGTTGTAATACTCGAGGAGCGGGAGAGCGAGATGACGCCCGTCAACGCCGGTCCGCGAATGCAATCGACTGAGCATTTGCGGGTTCTCCAGCTTGCCGTTCCAATACATCTGCAAGGCGGCCAGCAGCACTTCCTGCGAATAGTAATTTTCGGGAAATGCCGTGGCCGCGCCGACGATCTTCATCTTTGTCCTTTCATTTAAGCTTAGCCAACTCCTCGCGATAGAGGCGGTTTCGGGGAAACTCTGAGGCGAGCCACGCGAGCGAACGGCGGGCCGTTGCGACGTCTTTGTCGCGCACTGCAGCCACCGCCAGCAGAAGACGCGCGTAGGGCAGCAAGTAGTGGCCTTTTTCGGCAGTGATGCGCAGCCGTTCAATACCAGCTTGGCGATCCGTCTGCGCGCCGCCGAGCCGCAACATCCAGCGAACCGGCAGCGGCTTAAGGCTCAACATGTAATTCTCGACTCCGATTGCTAGATAGGCATCGTAACACTGCGGATGCTTTGCAATCAGCGACTCGGCCAAAGCACGGCTCTGCTTCACTTCCGAGAGAGCTGGAAGGTTGCGCTTTTCGATCAGCGCGAGGTAGTCCGCGTGCAAGCCAGTGCGAAGCAGCCTGGCCAGCAGGGCATTCTCGTCGTCGGGGTTTCGGCGCAACGCAGCGGAGGCGACCCGATCGACCCGGGCCAGAGCGGCTTCGAAATTCCGTTTTGCAGCCAGATCGGGTTCAAGACTGCGCTGGCGACGGAAGAAGCTTTCGTCTTCCGAGAAGAACTCCGACTGAAGAATATTCAAGCGATCAAATTCGGCGAATAGGTACGCCGCCGCGTCCGACACTGGACCCATTGGGTCAGCGGGCTGCGCGGACTCATATTGGCGCAGGATCTGGCGGGCCATTGCGAAGTCGAGGTTATACATCGACCGGAAGGCTTGCTCAAGAGGGGTAGCGCTCGCGACCGCCGCCACCCATAGCAGGACAAGGACAGCCCGCGCCATCTTTAAACGTTCACCGCGCGGCGGGCAAGTCCAAGAGCTTCGGTCCAGAACGATGCGGACGCGTGCATCAGGTCAACCACTGCTGTGATCGCCTCGACGAAACGGTCGAGCTGTTCTTCGGTGACCACCAGTGGAGGCGCAACCTTCAGCACCATAAAATTGTTGCCGCAAATCTGGGTGAGGATGCTCCAATCTCGGAACATCCGCATGACGATCACTTGCCCGAACATGCCGCCATGAATTGCATGGAAAGCCTCAAACGGAAGCCGCAGTCTCAGGCTGGACGGAGTCTGGAATTCAATGCCGGAGAGCATGCCCAACCCGCGAACGTCCTTTACCATTTCGAAGCCGCTGAGCGATTTCCGGAGACGGCCCCGAAGTTCTTCGCCCATACGAAGCGCGCGGTCGCCGAGCCGGTCCTTCTCGAGAACATCAAGAGTTGCAATGCCGGTGCGCATGGCGATCGCGTTCTCGCTGAATGTCGAAGTGTGCACGATGGACCGCTTCAGGGAGTCGTAGACGGAATTATAGACTTCTCCGGTCATCAACACGGCGCTGACGGGCACCAAGCCGCCGCTTAGCGCTTTGGCGAGGATGACCATATCCGGCTCAACCTTAAACTGATGGGCTGCGAGAAACGTTCCGGTGCGGAACAGGCCGGTCTGCACTTCATCCAGCACAAACAGCGCGCCATAGCGTCGACAGAGTTGCGCGGCTTCGGCGAGATAGGTGCTATTGGGTACCCGAATGCCAGCTTCGGATTGTACAGGCTCCACGAAGAAAGCGCCGTAGCGACCGGTTGCGAGCTTCTGTTTCAACGCTCCAAGATCGCCAAAGGGTACGCCCGCGGTATCGGCGAGCATGGGTCCGAACTTATCTTTCCAGAAGCCGTCACCCATCAGCGAGAGCGCTCCGCAAGTGAGCCCGTGGAACGCGCCTTCGGCATACAAAAGTCCGGTGCGCCCCGTGCGCTTGCGCGCGAACTTGATGGCGGATTCGACACCTTCACTGCCTGAACAGGCGAAGAACACATTCTCAAGTTTGCCGCCCGCCAGCGAGCAGAGGCGGTGCGCAAGCTCGCCGGCTAGATCCGGAACGTGGCTCTGCAGCATCGCAGGCACGCATCGGTCGAGCTCGTCCTTGATCGCCCTAATGATGGCGGGGTGGTTGTGCCCGGTGTTGTGTACGCAGTAGCCGGAGAGAAAATCGAGGATTACCTTTCCGTCATCGGTGAACAGCTCGGTGCCCGAGCAGCGCTGGTAGCGGACATTCATCTGCAAAAGGTTCAGCAGACGCACCCACTGCGGGTTTACGTATTCAGAGTATTCGGCGCTGGCGGGAGGCGCAGCGGTTAGCGTGGTTGCCATCTGTATAGTACGGTGACGTTTCCTCACCTTGGTTCGATACAACGAACTGCGCAGTCACCACCTTACAACTTGACGATCAGAGAATCCCCAACCTTCAGTTCAATCGGTGATTCCAGCATGATGAGCACAATATTTTCCGAAGCCTCGAGGCTGTGGCGAAGATCCGCTCTTCCCAATGAAACCGAAGATTTCGCGGCCAGTTTGGCGGGCTTATCCAGCCGGATGCTGGCGCAGCCTACGGATCCAGAATCGACCTGTAGTCGGAAGACCGTCCCCTGCGCCTGTTGCGTCTGGGAGAAGCTGCCCCACCCGCTAGCCGTCGAAAAGAAGCACTGAAACTTCCTGCGATTCAGCCGAGGCCGAGCTGTCACCCGTTTGGCGGCCCCGTCATACTGAAAGCCGCTCAGCATCAGAACGGCGCTCCAACTTGCCATCGCGCGCGCGTAGTGATGCCCGCACTCGGCTTCGTTCCAGGGATTCCGCCGCTCGCCGTCATAGCGCCTCCGCACGTTTTGAATCACCTCGATCCCCTGCGCGACCATCCCTTCGGCCATCATAAGGGCCGCCGCGGCGTACTCGAAACCGGTCATCACTTCGGCAAAGTACGGAAACGGATTTTCCGGACGCGCTCGATTGGCATAGTCGCAAATCACAAGAGCTGCTTCGTCGTTAAGCGCATATACCCGCTGAACGGACTCCCAGTCATACAAGTTGCGCTTGTAGTTATACCGATAGATCGATTGCAAAGCCTTGCGGATGTGGCCCGGGTCGAGCAGCGGACCCAAATCCACGATGTGTGCAAAGTACTGGCCAAGCAATTGATCGATCAGGCACCCATCGCCCAGTTGCAGGTCGGGATTCGTCGTGTCCGCTGTTCCCATGCCGCTGACGAGCCCAGGCGCGATGTTTTCTCGAGCCGCGCCCTGTATCTTCTGAACGTAATATTCGCCGTTGAACAGATTTGCGTCCACCCATCGGCTGCCGCTTTGAAACAACCGATGACACTCATCGGCGAATCCAGTGTCGCCCATCGCACGAGCCGTTTCCTCCGAGGCTCGCAGCGCGCCCAGATACCAGATGCCGCAGAGGGGATTGGGCCCGTAGAATTCCACGTCATAAGTGTTGTGCTGGACGCCTTCCATCACCCCGTCGCGATTGGCATCCCATCCCCCCGAGATCCATGCGAATTCCAGGGCGCGCTTTGCAGCGGGCCAAAACTCGGCCAGCCACTCACGATCGCCAGACAGCCGCCAGTCATGATAAAGCCTCATGATCTGGCCCATCTGACCATCGGCTGCGGCATATTCGTAGTTCTCGACGCCAGGAGGCAGAAGTTGCCGAACATCCATCTTGCCGCGATTGTCAGTGCAGAAGCCGAACGATGCCTCGCGCAACGAGCGTCCCAGCGTTGGAAAGAGACAGGATGACGCTACTTCGTAATTCCAAACATGATTGCAGTTGCCGAAACAACATCCGCTCTGATTGTTGGATCCTTCGAATCCATGAAAGTGCCCGTCCGCCGTGCGGAAACAAGTTGGAGTCGCAAGCGTCGAGAGATTTGCCATGGCAGCCTCGCGCACGACGGCCGGCAGAGTGGATTCGCGCATGGCCGCAGCGAACCTGCGCGTATCGGCTTCGAGGGCCGTGAGATGCTTCGCGGCGTACTCCGCTGCTGCCCAAGAGTCGGCAAAACGCTTCGAATAATAATTGCCGATAATCGACCGCTCCTGGCCTTTGGGCGCGCGCCATCCGCAGCGTTCAGGAGTCCGATTCGGAAAGTGCCAAGCGAGCAGGAATGTGTATTCGGCTTCCGAGCGCGGCTCGATTTCACGCTGGATGCAGAGCGAGCAGACTGTATCCTTCAGCGTTGATTCGGGACCGAGCGAGCCGTCGGCCGAAAAGTCGTCCCAGAACGCGAGCGGCCCCACCCTCCAACGGCTGCCGCTCCGCCAACCCCGCAGGGTAGACACTTTGGCATTCTGAACATCGAACGCAGCCAGCGTGAAGGAGCCTTGAAACGGGTCCGCCTTCGAGAGGAACGGATTAGTCATCACCAATCCCTGAAGTCCGCTGGTCTGCTTAAGCGCATTCGAACGGCCCTCCTTACCCACGGGGTTGTCGATAGACCAAGCGATCGCGACAGCGGCTTTGCGCGCACCGGTGTTCTTCACGCGATAGCGCAGAATCGCGACCGGCAGACCCGAATCGTCGGCGTTGAGGGGAATGAAGGGCGTAAAAGCTTCCAGCGAGACTTTCACGGGCAGCACGGTGTCTTGGAAATCGATGCGCGCCAGCGGATACTCGCCCGTGAAGGTACCCGCTTCCAGGCGCGGAAGACCGGGCACATTGTTGGACCCTAGTCCGCTGGGTCCTTCATATGGAGGCTGTAAGCGCGATTCCAGAACACGCGCGATCGGTTTCGCTCCCGCCGCCTGGGCCCAGATGGAAGCGAACGCGTACTGCGGCGCATTCCCTTTATCGGGCCGGTTGAAGATCTCCCAATCGCGCAACTGGCCCCGACCGCCCAGACTGATGCTGCCCGCGCCTACGCCGCCCAGCGGAAAAGCGATCATGCGGAGTTGGTTGCCGGAATAGATACGAGCGTATCCCGCACCCGCTGAGAGCGGCCCCGTCGCGCCTTGTTGTTTGCCGCCGAGCGCCCCTGCTAAAGCTGCACTTTTCAAGAACGCTCGACGCCCCGTCCCGTCAGATCTCATTGGGCTATTATCCGCCTAAAGAATACTTTTGGATATCCGATATGAGAAGCATGCCAGGAACCCTCACAACGCCAGCTCGAGCAATTCCTCATTTCGATTCCGATGTCCGGGATTCGGGGACGCCGATCCGCACGTCAGAGGTGATTTCAGCTCTCTCGTTCGCACTCGATCTGACCGAAGGGCAGCCGATGGGGCACTCGGTTCGCAGTTGCGTCATCGGCATGCGGATCGCTCGGCAGATCGGCCTATCTCGCGATCTTATGGGCCAGCTCTACTACGCGCTGCTGATGAAGGACGCGGGATGCAGCACAAACGCTTCAAAGATGACGCTCCTGCTGGGCAGTGACGACCTCCAAGCCAAGGCGGACGCAAAGACGATTGACTGGACACGCCTCGGGTGGGAATCTCTCGAATTCGCCTTATCGCACATCCGGCCGGGAGCTCCGTTTCTCGATAGAGTTCAGGCGGCCTTTGGAGTGGCGTTGAATCAAAAAAGAAATGCGAAGGAGATGGTGCAGATCCGGTGCGAGCGCGGAGCCGCGATCGCCAGGAGAATTGGCCTTTCTGAAAGCTCCGCCACTGCGATTCATCATTTGGACGAACTCTGGAACGGCGGCGGCTACCCGCAGGGTCTCCGGGGCGAAGCAATCCCTCTTTTCTCGCGCATCATGAATCTGGCGCAGACAATCGATGTCTTTTACACGAAATTCGGCGCGGTCAAGGCCATTGAATTAGCCCGCAAGCGGAGCGGCCGGTGGTTCGATCCGGATCTGGTTCGCGCGTTTCTTTCGCTCGCCAAGGAGCCGTCCCTTTGGGAAGATGTGGAAAATGCCAGGTCGAGGGTTCTGGATTTCGCGCCGGCCGAGGATGCCGTCGAGGCCACGGATGCAGCGCTCGATAGCATCTGCCTGGCCTTCGCTGACGTGATCGATGCGAAGTCTCCGTTCACCTACCAGCATTCTCTCGGCGTTGCGGGTGCCGCCGTCTCTATTGCCGAGACTCTGGGGATGGAACCCGCGCAAGTGAACTCGATCCGGCGGGCTGCGCTGCTGCACGACATCGGCAAACTTGGCGTATCGAATAGTATCCTCGACAAACCGGGCAAGCTTACGGACGCGGAGTGGGAATCCGTGCGCAAACATCCGCGCTATTCGCTCGAAATTCTGAAACGAATTCCGGGATTCGGGAATATCGCGGATATGGCCGCTTCGCATCATGAAAAACTGGACGGGAGCGGCTACTTTCGCAACATGACTGGGAGCGACTTGTCATTGCCCGCGCGGATCCTGGTGGTCGCGGACATTTACGATGCGCTGTCGGCGAAACGTCCTTACCGCGACGCTCTTCCATTGGAGACGGTGTTTCAGATCATGGAGAAAGACGCGCCGCACGCGCTGGACGGCGACTGTTTCGAAGCGATGCGCTATTCTTCTTCCGCGGCCGCTTTGGCGACGCAAGACCTTGCCCAGCTCTCTCTGAACTTGGTCTAATGCGACTCTTTCAGATTTCGATTGTTCTCGCGGTCCTCGGGTCATTTACTGGAAGCCCTGCCATCGGCGGCGACTTTCTGTCCAGTGCCTCGGGCGCCCGCTCCATCGCGACAGGCGGGGTTTACATTCCTACCTCGGAAAACGTCTTGGAGGCGTTTGCGATCAACCCGGCAGGTTTGGCTCTCCTGGGGCGGCCCACCGTGGAGCTTAGCGTCGCCGGACTGTTCGCGCGCGGTCGATTTACCAATGCTCAGCATGCCAACGGGACGTTGAGCGCCAGCGGTGCAATACCTTACGCTGCTTTCGGAATGCCTCTTGGAAACAGCCGGTTCAGCCTTGGCGTGGCTGCGGTACCGCAGTTGCTCAGCGCAGCAAAGTGGCGCTACACGGACCCGCCGGGTGGCGTGAACAGCGTCAGTTATGGAGAGATCGATCACAACTCGGAAATCCTCGCCATGCGGTTTACTGTCGGTGCTGGCTGGAGTGTCTCGCCCAAGTTGCAAGTTGGGGCAACCGTCGGGGCAGTCTACAACAGCAATATTCTCCAAACAGCTTACGTGTTTCAATCGAATCCGGCGCTTGCCGGACTGAAGACTCTGCTCGACCTGCGAGTAGAAGGCATCGGGTGGAACGGCAGTGCGGGCGCTATCTACCGTCTCTCGCGCAGGCTCTCGTTCGGCGCCGCTTACCAATCGAGGACATCAATCGTAACTCGCGGCGAGGCGACCGGAAATGCCGGCTTGCAGTTCGCAAGAATCGGACTCGGCTCGGCACGTCCTGACTTCCGTTACGACGCGAGGGTGGATGACACTCTTCCTGCATCGGCTGTAGTTCATGCGGTTTGGCAGGCGAGTTGGCGTACTCGCATCTTGGGCCAGGCGGATTGGGTCAATTGGAAACAGGCCTTCACCGAGCTGCCGGTTCTGTTGACCAACGGCAACAACAGTGACATCAACGGAGTTCTGGGCACGAACGTTATCCGTGATTCAGTCCCTCTGAAGTGGCGCAATCAGGTGATACTCAGGGGCGGTATTGAAAGATCCTGGCTTGAAAACGCGGTGCTGCGCGCCGGGTACGCGCGCTCGAATGCGTTCGTTCCAGACGCAACTTTATCGCCGCTCACAGCAGCGATTACTCAAGACAGGCTTTCCGCCGGCGCTGGAGTTCGCCGCGGGCGCTGCCGCTTTGACCTCGCCTACACCCTCGATCCAACCACCCGCCGAAGCGTCCAGGACAGTGCGCTCAAGTCAGGAGAGTATGCAAATTCTCGCATCCATGTGGGCATTCAAGGGCTGGTTCTCACGACATCCATCGGACTCTGAAGCTATGCTATGGCTATATGCCTCCGCAAGGTTTGGCTCTGGCAACCGTCCTTTATGTCGCGACCGGGTATAGCGTAGCCGGTCCGCTGCGTTTCACATTCGGTTCAGGTGAGCCCCGCTCCCCTTACACAGCGGAACGTGGATTCGGGTTTGAACCCACGCCCGGCCTGACAACCGATTCCACTTTCTATTTTTCCGTTGCGGTTCCCGAAGGAAACTATCGCGTCACCCTCGCGCTCGGGGACGAGACTCGCGAGTCGCGCACTACGGTAAAAGCGGAACTGCGGCGTCTTATGCTGGAGAATGTAACCACCGAACCGGGGCAAATCCAGCGAGAAACCTTCCTGGTGAATGTCCGAACTCCTCAGATTTCAGGTGGCGGCACAGTGAAACTCAAGGATCGCGAGAAGACCATCGAGGCGTGGGCCTGGGACAATAAACTGACTCTGGAATTCGGCGGAACTCATCCGGCCGTGCGCGAGATCCTGATCGAACCTGTCAGCGATGTCCCGACCATTTTTATTGCGGGCGATTCCACCTCTACGGATCAGCCGAGGGAGCCGTTCAATAGCTGGGGCCAGATGATCACCCGCTTCTTCGATGACAAAGTAGTCGTCGCCAATCACGGCGAATCAGGTGAGTCCCTGCGCTCATTCATCGGGGAGAATCGGTTCTCGAAGATCACGAGCGTCATCAAGCCTGGCGACTATTTGTTTATCCAAATGGGTCACAACGATCAAAAGGACAAGTCCCCCGGAGCCGGTGCCTTCACCAGCTACAGCGCATTCCTCAAGCAAATGATAGCGGGAGCGCGCGAGCACGGCGCAACACCCGTCCTGATCACTCCGGTCCAACGGCTTACATTCGATCCGGAAGGCCAGATTACGAACTCGCTAGGAGATTTCCCGGACGCGGTCCGGCAGATCGCGAGGGAGGACGAGGTCACTCTGATCGACTTGAATGCAATGAGCAAGACCTTATACGAGGCGATCGGCCCGGCGCACGCGCGGGAGGCGTTTGCACCGGGCGACGCGACGCACCACAATAACTACGGCAGCTATGAGCTGGCCCGCTGCGTCGTGGAAGGCATCCGGAAAAGCGAGCTGGACCTGCGCAATAACCTCGCGCGCGACGTGCCGCCATTCGATCCAGCGCATCCCGATTCTATTGCTGACTTCGCGGTCCCGGCGAGCCCGTCAGCATCAAGTTCGAAACCCTATGGTAATTAGTCGACGATTGTTTGCTACGCTTCCCATGCTCTGCGTGAACCGCGTTTGGGCGCAGGACTTACCCTCGCTCATCCTGATCGGTGACTCCACGGTGCGCAATGGAAAGGGCGATGGAGCGAACGGCCAATGGGGCTGGGGCGAGCCGCTGGCGCAATACCTTGACCCAACCAGGATCAAGCTGATGAACCGTGCTCTCGGCGGACGCAGCAGCCGCACGTACTATACCGGCGGACAGTGGGAGCAAGTGCTGGCCGCCCTCAAGAGCGGCGACGTGCTCATGATGCAATTCGGCCACAACGACGGCAGCGCCCCTGACGAGCCCACCCGAGCGCGAGGTTCCCTGCCCGGCATCGGCGATGAAACCAGGGAGATCGACAACCCGATCACAAAAAAGCACGAGGTGGTGCATACCTTCGGCTGGTACATGGATCAGTTCGTGACCGGAACGAAAGCGAAGGGTGCCACGCCGGTGGTTTGCTCGCCAATACCTCGCAAGATTTGGAAGGACGGCAAGGTAGTCCGATCAAAAGACACGTACGCTGGATGGGCGGCCGAAGTCGCCAGCCGGCAAGAGGTACCTTTCCTGGATTTAAATGAACTCATCGCCAAGCGCTACGAAGAGCTCGGGCCGGAAAGGGTAGAGTCCCTGTTCGCCGACGAGCACACGCACACTACCCTCGCGGGCGCGGAACTGAACGCGGCTTGGGTGATCGCCGGTCTCGCGCAATTACGACCCAATCCGCTGGCCGCCTATTTAGCGGAGTCGGCTTTGGCGATTTCGACGGCGAAGGCGTAAGTCGGCCCCAACATGTTTGACCGGAAGATGATCCACTTCTGGTCGGGGGAAAAGCTGACGTTGGGCTCCAGCCGGTAGCGATGCTTCGCCATGTTCACCAGGCGCTCGGCATGCAAAACGCCTGGCTTCACGAAGTTCCTGTCATCCAGACCCTTCAGAGCGGCCAACTCGGGGCGGAAAAGGTAGATCCATTGGCCGTCCGGCGCATGCGCCACCTGCCCTGGATCTCCTCCGTCTCCGCAGAACAACTTGCCGTCGCGGCTGACGTTGAAATGGATAGACCATTCGTTCCGCTGCAAGTGATACCAAGTTCGTTCCTGAGTCTCTACGTTGTACCCCGCTAACCAGAAATCTTCGCCGCGCGGAGTCTGCAGGTCATACCAAATTGTCTTGCCGTCGGCGCTCCAGAACTCATGACCGAATATCTCCATGGCCATTGTTCGAGTATGGATCTTAGTGATCTTGCCGGTGTCGGTACGGATGGTCCAGATGCGGTCCACCTTATGCCACGGGCCTTCATGGCAGAACATAAGAAGACGGGGATCGGTAGGCGAAAATTCCAGATGGTTCAACCAATCGGTCGCCTGATGGAGCACCTTCATTTCGCCCGTTCTTACGTCGATGGTGAACATGGCCATCGGTAGGTGCGCCGCCAAGCGCTGTTCCATCATCTGACCCTTGCTCAAGGGCTGGTCTAGAATCTGAGGTCCCTCAGGAGCTCTTATTTGCCCTGGGGCTCCTGCGCGTGGTCCTTCGATGTAAGTTCCCGCCAGCAGCGTCTCGTCGGCATTCACAGTTGCAACCGATCCACCGGGAAGGAGTTTTGCAATCTCGCGCGTCACACCGGAATCGACATCAGTCCCAAACACAGATCCAAACTTGAGATAGTAAACGTTCTGCGTCTTGCGCCCGGTTACGATTACCCGAACCTTTCCGGTAACAACCGATTTGGCGACACCTGTCTTGAGGTCGAGAGAAGAGATACCCTCGGGCGTGGTAAACACCATCTTCAGCCCGTCCGCCGTGTATCCGTTTTGATTGAAGTAGAGACTGGCGCTATTCGGCTCATCCGTCAGGCGAACGATCCGGTGTCCGGTATCCGGATCAACCCAAGTCTTCGGCGGCTCATCGGCTGCGCCGGCCAGAACACATCCCGCAATCAGGACGCAAATGGTCGATGTTTGAAGGTGACGCATGCGATCAAAAGTAGATCTTAATTCCGAATTGCAGATAGCGCTGCTGGTTCAACCGCGTATTGTTTTGCAGTCCTCCGCCGATCAAGTTGCCGGAGTTGAGATTGTTGCGAATCTCATAATACTTAAAGCCATTGCCGGTGGGATCGAGAATATTAAAGGAGTTAGCCAAGGTGCTGCTGAAGTGCGCGGGAAGCTGAGTCGTATAGTAGTTGTTCGGCAAAGCATTGTTAGCGTTCTGCTGCGAGAGCACCGTATTTTGAAAGCTCGCCAGGGCGGCTGCCCCGCGCGGATCCGTGATCGGAAAGGCAGTGGCCGGATTCGCGGCAGCCCACAAGTTGTACACGGTCTGCAAAGTCGCCGGTGTCCACGTCAAACTGGGATAATTGCCGAACAGATCGGTGCCGCCACCCACATTGGCCGCTGTGCGAAACACTGGGTGATTCAGTGCGTTCAGCGCATCCACGCGAAACTGGATTCTGCGCTTCTCGCCAATCTTAAAATTCTTCTGCACGGATAAATCCAGGGTCTGGACAAGTGGGCCGGTTATGCCGGGAATGGTGCGCGGAGCGTTTCCGAGCTGACCGGCTGGAGGCAATTCAAAGGCGGAGTAATTCACATAGGGGGCGCATAGATTGCCAGTCGGGCAACTGCGCTTCCAGTCCGGGTTGATAAGCGGAACTCCCGCCACAATATTCGGACGAATCTCATGTGTGTGAGTAGTGTCTATATAAGTGTCGGTCGCGATCGTGGGAGTAAAGGGATAGCCGGTCGTCATCCGCTCCACGCCCGACACATTCCAGTTGCCCAGCGCGAACTGCAAAGGCTTCCAGGCGTTGGCTCCGAACGGCTGACCCTGTCCAAACGGAAGGTCGTAAACCGCCACTAGGTTCCAGGCGTAGGGAATATTATAGGTAGATACCGAACGGTCGCTCGCGGCAGTTGCGCCAAAACTGTATTGCCCCCCGCCCACACTGCCCGTAGTCAGAGAGTTCTTGTCCGGGCTGGCGTCCGAAGCATTGTCGAGAGACTTGGACCAGCGGAAATTGGTGTACATCGTAAGATGATTCGCTTGCCAGCGATAACTCACGAGAGCCGAGTTGAAACTGCTGTTTCCCGATGCATCGCCAAAACTGCTGACCCCGGAATAGCCGAGATAGCGCGAGTCGAGCGAGTATAGCGGAACAGTCAGCGCTCCGCCGCTCGAATTCTTTCGCCCGAGGGGATCGGCTACTGTAGTGCTCGCTTTGACATTCAGGTAAATCAACGACGCCAGGTAACTGGCAGGCGGGCTGTTCAGGACCACGGACGGCATGAAGAGATGCGTACCCTTCGCCCCCGCATAAGAAAGTTCCAGGAGTCCGCGCGATCCCACTTGTCGTTGCAGCGAAAGACTCCAATTCTGTACATAAGGGATGGCCGTTTCACCGGTCTGGGTGCTGCCCGGAAAATTAACTGCCGCATTGTAGACTAGGCCGCTCGGATTGTCATTCAGTCCCAACACCTGCTTCACTTGTATGGCCGGGACATACGGCGGATTCGAAGACAGGCGGGTGACCGGGATACCCGTTGTTCCGTCGCTGGCGACCACCGGCGTGGTGTACGTCTGTCCAGCAGTCTCGCCATAATTGGCCGCGCCGGAGGTGAAGTTGGGAACCGGATTGCGATTCTGGCCAGTCAGAGGCGAGTGCGAGATTCCGTAGCCGCCGCGGACCACCCAGTTCTGCAAAATTGAGAGCCTGGGGCTATACGCGAAGCCGATCCGCGGTTCAAAATCAAGCCAGTGAATCGGCGTGAGGTAGGGCGAGCGGCCGCCATATCCAGAAAACGCGAAGGGGATCACCGAAGCCTGCGTAACTACGGGAAGCCCCGTGGAAGCGGAAGCAGGAAGGCAATCGGGAAGCTGGCAAGGTGTCGGCAGTTGGACGGTCTTGGCCTGAGAAGGATCGAGGAAACCCTGCAGGTTATTCTTCTCGATGCGCGGGAGTTGCAGCGAGTAGCGCAGGCCGACATTGACCGTGAGATTCGATCTCATGCGCCAGTCATTTTGCACGTACCCTGCAGCGGCGTTCCATCGATAATAGTAAGGAATGGCCGTGTTGGCGAGAACGATAGACTGTGGAACGCCGAGAAGAAAGCTGGCAACCGGGTTTCCGCCGATGGCCGACTGAGTGCCAGCGGCTCCAGTCTGATCCGTCTGGACATACCTGAATTGATAATTACCGCCATCAATGCTGTAGAGCGACTCGGCGTTCAGGAGTGCGCGAGAGAGATCCACGCCAAATTTCCAGGTGCTCGCGCCGCGCGTAACGTAAACGTTATCGGCGATTTCATATTGCTGCTCCAAGCTATAGCCTAACGTCGATGGCTGCGATCCGATATTGGCGGGACTGTTCCCGTTGTCATAGATATTGATCAACGGCAGGCCACCCTTTGTCAGACTCGGAAGCCCGTTCTCACGGCTCAGATTCTGTCCGGAATTGACGTCGTACTGAGGCGATAACTGGCCGCTGAAATCGGCTCGGGTGTACGCAAGCCGAAGCTCGTTCACTACGGTCGGCGAGATAATCTGTGTATCGCTTAACGTGTACTGGCTTGACCTGCTATAGGAGCCGCTGTTTCCATTAGTCGGATAAGCCGGGTCGTTCGCGCTGATACCGACTACCGGGACCGTGGTCCAGCGAAAACTGAGGTGATTCTTATCGCCGAAATTGTGATCGATTTTAGTGTTGTAACGAGTGCTGTCATTGCTTAAGTATTGATAAGTGACGTAGTCCTGCAAGGTCCCGTTACCATCCAGAAAGTAGGGAGTGTTGGACTTGGGAACGTATTTCAGAAGTTTCAGAGCCGTTGGGTCAAGCAAAGAAGCCGGGATTACATTGCCGGGAAACTGCGGATAAATGGCTCCGGTGGCGAGCGGAGCGATCAACAACTGATTGCCTGCTTGAACGAATTGGTTGTAAATCTTGGTGTTGTTATTGGGAAGAAAAGCCGCCGCAGGAAACTTGCTCTGGAGACTGGTTGGGACATAAGCGTTCTGACCGTTGAGCTGGACCAGGTTGCTGAAATCGCCGGCGCGCATGGCATCGGTTGGAACAGTGGCTAGCTGCTGCTGCTTGTCGCTTTCATAGCGCGGCTCGCCGGCGAAGAAGAAGAAAGTCTTGTTCCGACCATTGTAAAGTTTCGGGATGACGACGGGACCGCCTAGCTGCCCATCGAATTGATTCCAGCGGAGATTGTTTACTGGCCGATTCACTGTGGCTTGCGTAAAGGGCGAAGCGTTAGCGGCGGGATTGCGGTTGTACCAGAGAGCTAAGCCGTTAAAGTCGTTCGTTCCGGACTTAGTAGTGATGCTGATGATTCCGCCGCCGCTTTTGCCATACTGAGCGTCGAAACCGTTGGTTTGAACCGTGAACTCTTGCACGGTTTCGGGCGAAAAGGAGACGGCCTCGCGCGCCAGTCCGACACCCGTGTTATTGATTCCATCCGCGAGCAGATTTGTGCTGCCGGCTCGGCCGCCGTTCGCTTGCAGATTGAACCCTGGGAGCGGCGCGCCCCCGCTCAACTGAGGATCCGATGTGCCCACATCGCCGGTAATGTTGCCGATGGTGACCGCCAAGTCAAGAACACTGCGGGTAGGTAGCGGCGTTTCGTTCAGAAGGCGCGAGCTGATGGTTTGACCAAGCGTTCCGGACTCGGTGTTGAGCACCGCGGCATTCGCTGTAACGGTGACCTCGGTGGCCACATCGCCGGTCTGCAGAACGACGTTGGCAGTTACCACGGTTGAGGTATCGACCTTGACGTTTTCAAGGACAGCCTTCTTAAAACCGGGGGCCGAGACTTCAATACGGTAAGTGACCGGATCCAAATTTTCCTGGATGAAGCTGCCCTGGTCGCTGGTTTTGAGCCTACGGGTCTCATTCGTTCCGGCGTTGACGATGACCACGGCGGCACTGGGAACGGCTCCCCCGCTCGCATCCGTCACGTTTCCGCTGATACCGCCGCGATTCGTCTGCGCGACGAGTAGGCCGACGAGCAAGAACGGAAAATTCCGAAGCAGTATCTTTAAATGCATTGATAACCCCATCTGCAACGGAAGATATCACAACCGAATCACCAAGGCTTGCTGGTAACTCTCCCGCGACATTCGCCAAACCCGATCGGCACCGCGCCATCCCTCTCGCAACGTGCCCGCAAGATGATCTCATCGCCATCCTGCAAAAATCGGCGCGTTTCACCTGCGGGAAGTTGAATCGGTTCCGCCCCCCCGCGAGTCAACTCGAGCAAACAGCCACGTGCATCAGGAGCCTCCCCTGAAACCGTGCCGCTTGCAATCAAGTCCCCGGTGCGCAAGTTGCAGCCGTTGCTCGTGTGATGTGCCACCATCTGCGCAACAGTCCAATACATGTCGCGAAAATTGCCTCGGCTGAGGCGAACAGGTTTCGCTCCCGTTTGCCTCATTGCGTCGGTTTCGATCCAAACCTCGAGAACGATGTCGAGACCTCCGTGCTGCTGATCGTGCGCGTCGCTCAGATATGCGAGCGGCTTCGGATCGCCCTCGGCTCTCGCATTTGCCGCCCTTCGGAATCCCGATAACGCTTCCGTTGTCACCACCCAGGGAGACACAGAGGTGGCAAAGCTCTTACCCAGGAACGGACCGAGCGGCTGATACTCCCACGCCTGTATGTCCCGAGCCGACCAATCATTCACCAACGAAAATCCGAATATCCGGTTTCCGGCGTCGGCCATCTGAACAGGCGCCCCCAACGCATTGCCAGTGCCGATATAAAACCCAAGTTCCACTTCGTAGTCCACCCGCTGGCTCGGGCCGAATTGCGGGGCCTGATCAGCCGATAGATTCGTTTGCCCGCTGGGCCAGGTGACCGGCGTGTCGCTGACCACTACGGACGATGCTCGCCCATGATAGGCAATCGGCACGTACTTATAATTCGGAAGCAGCGGATTGTCGGGCCGGAAAAGCCGCCCCACGTTCGTCGCGTGGAAGGCAGACGCATAGAAATCCGTATAGTCGCCGATCTGCACAGGCAGCAGCATCTTGCAGTCTTCCATGGGCGTCAGCGCTGCTGCGAGCCGATCCCGATCTTTCGAGCCAAAACGGAGCCAACTCGAAATTTTCATCCTGAGCGCGCTGCTATATTCAGACCCGCGCGCCATGAGAGTGTTCAAACTCGATTGAGGCTCGCCTCCGTCGGCGGCGGCAAGGTCGAGAATCTGATCGCCGATAGCGACGCCGATGCGCCCCGCATCGCGCGTGCCGAGACGCCTGAAAATTCCAAACGGCAAGTTCTGGATCGGGAAATCGGTAAGAGGATCGTTGGCGGTTTCCACCCAGCTCTTCAAGCCGGTGTCGAGCGTTTCATTCATAAAATTCCAAGCGATTTCAACTCCGCGATGGGACCGTCAAACGAGCAGGATCCGAAAGCGATGGCGACGTTTTTTCTCGTGTCGGCCAACTGTCCGGCGTCGAGATACTCATCCCGCCAGCTTGCCCCGCCCTCCTCGAAACGAAACGATTCAGGCCGCTGGTCCTCCAGCATGCGAACGACCTGGACCGATTCCATTCCCGCCCGCACGAAAGCAGCCGCAAGAAACACGTTCAGGAAGCCGTGCATTTCAACCGATTGGCTATCGGGCTCGTCGCTTAACGCCTGCAAGGATCGTACGGGATGGTGCAGTCCCGCCGTCACTTTAAACTCGACGTTCGCATCCACGCAGGCCTGCAGAAAGCGTGCAAGATCGCGCGATCCCGGAAAAGCGTCCACCGTTAACCCTCCGGTGCGGGCCTTTGCGCGCACACCGGCTTCGGCCATGGCTTCCACGCTCTTGCGCGGATCCTGCGCCAGCGGAATCTCCATGTAGCAGGTCAATCCTTCAGGGAGCCGCTCGGCCGCCGCCCGAATCTGCGCCGGGGTCCCGGCCTTCATCTCGATCGAGTCCACGCCGGCGCTTTTAGCGGCTTGGATCTCGGCATCTGCATCGCCCACGATCAGGGCGGTAATTCCCACTGGCTGTCCGGCGGCTGCGGCTCGAACTTCTTCCAAACTCGATACCGGCGCGACGAATCGGCCCAATACCCAGCCAAATTCGCCCTTCCGGTAGTTGAGATAGTTCTGCACGGCAGTTTTCATATCGAGCCCCGCCGGTGGGAAAAGTCCAGCGTAATCGATCAGGCCTGATAGAAGCGTACGAACCGAGTTATGAATCATCCTTCTCGATTATGGCAGCACTCCAGTAGACTATCGAGAGTGAGAACAGTCCTATTCACTCTAATCGCGTACTCGGCTTTCGCTCAGCCCCAATACGATCTGCTAATCAAGGGGGGTCATGTGATCGACCCCAAGAATGGAATCGACGGCATTCGGGATGTTGGCATCGCCGACCATAAGATAGCGGCAGTGGAGCCCGCCATTCCAGCCGTGCGGGCGGCGAAAGTTATCGATGCGAGAGGACTATACGTCACTCCCGGCTTGGTGGATATTCACGTCCATGTTTACGCAGGCACCGGCCAGCGGGGCGCCTATTCGGGCGACAACAGCATTTATCCCGACGGGTTTACCTTCCGCAGCGGCGTAACAACCGTAGCGGATGCGGGCAGTTCCGGCTGGCGCAACTTTCCCGACTTCAAGGACCGAGTGATTGACCGCTCGAAGACTCGGATTGTCGCGTTTCTAAACATCGTGGGAAAGGGCATGGGCGGCGGAGCCATCGAGCAAGACGTCACCGATATGGACGCGGCCGCGACAGCCGAACAGGCCAGGAAATTTCCCGGCTTGATCGTTGGCATCAAGACCGCGCATTATGCCGGACCCGAATGGACCCCCGTTGAGCGAGCGGTGGAGGCCGCAACCATAGCCAATATCCCCGTAATGGTGGACTTTGGAATCTTCCGGCCTGAGCGTCCATACCAGGATCTGGTGCTGAAAAAGCTGCGCCCGGGCGATATCTCAACCCACATGTATCTCTTCGCAGTGCCGATGCTGGACGCGAAGGGCAGACTGATGCCCTACTTGCTGGAAGCGCGCAAGCGTGGAGTGATTTTCGATGCGGGCCACGGTGCGGGCAGCTTCTTGTGGCGTCAGGCCGTTCCCGCAATCAAGCAAGGCTTTACTCCCGATTCCATCTCGACCGATATTCATATCTCGAGCATGAACGCCGGGATGAAGGACATGCTAAACGTCATGTCCAAGTTTCTAAATATGGGCCTGCCGCTGACCAAGGTGATTCTGGAGTCGACTTGGAATCCCGCGAAGGAGATCAAACATGAGGATCTGGGTAATCTCGGAGTTGGTTCCCCAGATGATGTAGCGGTGCTTCGCCTGGAGCATGGAGTGTTCGGCTTCGTTGACTCATATGGGGCCAAAATGACAGGAACTCAGCGGCTTGACTGTGAACTGACGGTTCGTGACGGACTGGTGGTTTGGGACCGCAACGGCTTGTCCCGCGAGGATTGGAGAAAGCTTCCTCCAGACTACAAGCCGCAAGGTGACGCCAAGTGGGACGGAACACTGAATACGGCTGTTCGGGCTAGGTAGCCGGCTTGGCAGAAATGACCCAGCCCTACGACCGGTACTTGAAATCTCTCGCAGCCGACGATCCGCGCGTCTTGTACTATCTGCTGCAAACGGAACCGCCACCGCCCAATGCAGCGATCATACCAATTGTTCAAGAACTCGCATCGAAGAGGATCATTTTGGATTGCGGTTTCCTCGTCGAACATGGAGGGGAAAGCCGAGTCGACATCTTCGAATTCAAGGCCCAGTATTCTAATAGCGCCCGCAAACAAATTCTGGATTACGCGCTGATGATGCATCTTGACCGGAGTCTGCCGGTCCGGTGCACGATGGTATTGGTAAGCTCGGACACTCTCCCGAAAAGCTACGACGAGTTGCCACCCCTGGAGATCGCGGGTTTGATGTCGATTCGGTTCCGAACGGTTAAGCTTTGGGAGATCGACGCTGAGAGAGTGCTCGCGTTGGACAAACCGAACCTTCTCTCGGCACTCCCGCTTCTGCGAACGAATCGGGAACAAATGATTGAGGGTGCGCGCCGGATATATCAGGTTGGAACGGTGGATGCTCGTCGATGGTTTTTGACCTTTGCGAAAATCAAGTATGATGAGGTGGGAGTCGAGAGATTCTTCGAGGAGGCCCCAATGAATGCCGCAATAATGGAGAAGATTTTTAAAGAGATTTATCCGCTGTCGCCACTGGGGAAACGCGAAATTCAAGAAGCTCGGGATCAGGGCGTGCAAGTAGGGTTGCAAGAAGGGTTGCAAGAAGGTCAGCTCACCGAAGCCCGTGATTTCGTCCGACGTCTTCTGACCAGACGTTTCCCTTCTCTTGCCGTTCCCGAGTCTCTCGACTTGGCGACCGATGTCACCGTACTCCGCTCGTTAGAGGATGCGCTGATCGAAGCCACAACCATCCAGGAAGCCCAAAAAGCCTTGACAGCCCTGATTCCGTCATAGCACCTGGAATTGGGTTCGTTTTGCAAAAAACCTAAATAAGCTTCGGCACGCGACCATCTTTCGGGTCAGCCCACCGATCATTCGGCAGAATCGGCGCCCAGCCGGGCCGTAGCGGATCTTGATCATACGCATAGTTGCCGAGTTCGCGATACAGCTCCTTATACTCTCGAACCTTCTCGCGGTCGAGTTTCACGCCCAGACCCGGAGCCTCCGGCACGGCGATCGAGCCATTCTCGTACTTCATCAGCCCACCTTCGATAACGTCGTCCGTCAAGTGATGATAGTGGGCATCGGCGGCAAACGAGAGATTCGGCACCACAGCCCCGAGTTGCAGCATGCTGGCGAGCTGAATTCCTAACTCGCCCGAGGAGTGGACCGCCACGCCCAGTTGAAACGTTTCGCACACGCCGGCAGCCTTGACACAAGGCCGAATCCCGCCCCAGAACGTCGTGTCGAGCAGGATCACGTCCACCGCCAAATTTAGAATATTGGCCGCCAATTGTTCGAAGTTCACCACAACGGTATTGGTGGAAAGCGGGACCCGCACCTTCTCGCGCACCCGTCGCATGCCGTTCATTCCGAACACGGGATCTTCCAGATAGTCCACGCGCAGATCTTCAATGGCCTGGCCGAACCGAATGGCCTGCTCGGCAGACCAAACCCCATTGGGATCGAAGCGCGAGCCCTCGCTCGGAAATGCCTCGGCCAGAGCGCGGTACGCTTCGAGTTCGTAATCGGGGTGAAACACGCCACCCTTCTGTTTGTGGCTCGTAAATCCAAATTTCTGCTTCATTGATCGAGCGAAGGCCACCAACTGATCGGGCGTGCGCACCTCGCCTTCTCCCGTCTTAGGATTCGGGTAACGCCAGAAGCAGTAGGTGGCGAATGGAACGCGGTCTCGCAGTTTGCCGCCTAGAATTTGATGCACGGGAACCCCCCAAGCTTGTCCGATGATGTCCAGGCACGCAAATTCAAGGGCGGCCAGCAGTTGGGTGCGATTGTTATACAGGGAAGCGGTGGGATTGGCGATGCGGAAACGCATCTCTTCGAGCTTGGCCGGATCGTGGCCGATCAAGTAGCTCTTGAGTCCACGAATCGCGGCCTCGGCGGATTCTCCACCCCCACCCATCTCGCCTAGTCCGATGATTCCATTGTCGGTTTCAACCTCCACGATGGTTCGCACGAAGCGGCCCCAGTGGCAGCCGTTCCCATGCCGCAGCGGCGCTTCCAGCGGGACCGTCACCGTGGTCGCCCGAATATCAGAAATTCTCATAAGAACAGTGTATTCGGACGGCATATAATGACGGGAAAGGACCCTCGCATGACTCGCAAAATTGGGAGTAGTTTTTCACGCTTCACCATTTTTCTAATCGCGATTACAGCGGTCGCGCAGATAGATACCGGTTCCATCATTGGCACTGTCCGGGATTCAAGCGGCGCTGCGATCCCGAGAGCGTCGGTGACGGCCACTAATATCGCCACCAATGTCCCTCTCTCCACAGCAACCAACGACGCGGGCGAGTACCAATTCAGCGCCTTGCGTGCTGGAACGTATTCGGTGCGAGCGGGATCGAGCGGGTTCACCGCCCAGGTTGTAAGCAACGTCGAGATTCACGTCCAGTCTCGGCCATCCATCGACTTCACCCTGAGCGTAGGCGACGTGACGCAAACCGTCGAAGTCCAAGCCGTCACCCCCCTGCTCAACACGCAGACGACCGACGTGGGCGGGGTAGTTCAAGAGCGTCAGATTCGGGATCTGCCGCTGAACGGGCGGCGCTATGCGGACCTTGCTTTACTGGAGCCGGGCATTCAGAAAAACCTCACGAATACGAACAATACAGCGCCCGATCGCTTCAGCTCAAACGGAAATCTCGAAACCCAAAATTATTTCTCGCTCGACGGCGTGGACAACAACTCGGGATCCACTAACCTGCAAGAGGGATCAGTTCAGACCGTGCAGCCTCCGCCCGACGCGCTTCAAGAGTTTCGCGTGCAGACGCGCACATACTCATCGGAGTTCGGGACCTCGGCAGGCGCCGTAATCAATGCTTCTATCAAGAGCGGCTCCAACGAGTTTCACGGCGACGTTTGGGAGTTCGTGCGAAACAGCAAGTTCGATTCGAATTCATTTTTCAACAACCTGAACGGCGTCGGGCGCGGACACTTCAGCCAGAATCAATTTGGAGGAACCATCGGCGGTCCGATATTGAGGAACCGGACCTTTTTCTTCTTCGATGCCCAGGATTTCACCAGCCGGAAGGCCACCTCGGTCCTCTCCACTGTTCCCACGCCGCTGATGAAAACGGGAAACCTCACGGAACTCAAGCCCGTGCTTCAAGATTCGAAAGTGGCTGGTCAGGGCGGGTGCCTCGCCGGAAATATCATCGCGACTCGCTGCCTGGATCCGGTCGGCGTCAATCTAGCGGCGCTTTTCCCTAATCCGAATGTGCCGTCGGCGGTGGCTCGGCAGGGGGTGGTGGGAAGTTGGACCGGCGCGCCGAACTACCAGTACCAACCTTCGGTCCCGACCGACACTCTGTCCTACGATGTTCGAATCGATCACAACCTCACCGCGAACAATCGCATCTTCGGCCGCTACAGCAACTTCACGGTGGACCGTCAGGATCCCGCATGGACCAGCGATCCGACTGCTGGAAACGGCAACTTCGCAACGCAGTATCGCATTCGAGGCAAGTCCCTCGCGCTGTCCTGGACGAACGTGATCTCGCAGTCGCTGCTCAATGAGGTGCGCGGCGGATTCAGCCGTGATTACGCCCACAGCGATCCTATCGGACTGCAACTGGGAACCTCGCTCGCTTCAAAGTTCGGACTGAACGGAATTCCCGCCGGCTCTCAAGATGCCGGCATCCCGCCGATCAACATCAGCGGCCTTCAGCGACTCGGAACCGCGCCTTGGCGTCCTCAGGTGCAAATCGCCCAGGTCTGGCAATTGCTCGATACTTTGAACTGGCTCAAGGGCGACCACAGCTTTAAGTTCGGTTTTGAGCACCGTCACAATAGCGATAATTTCCTGGATGCTCAATCCCTGCAGGGACAGATCACGTCAAGCGGCATATACACGGGCAACAGCGGGTTGGGTGTTCCCGATTTCCTGCTGGGTGACGTGAGCGCCGCCTCGTTTACCACGCCGACGGTGGTTCATAATTACCAACTCGGCTACAGCTTTTTCGCGCAGGATAGTTGGCGCTTGCGCAAGAATTTAACGATCAACTACGGCGTTCGCTACGAGCTTTTCTCGCCCCTCCTCAACCATCAAAACCAAGTGGCGAACTTTACGACGGCCAACGGCGGTGGAATTGTCACCGCCCACAGCGGTGACTGGTTTGCGCGCTCGCTGGTCCATCCCGATAAGAACGACTGGGCTCCGCGGCTGGGCTTCAGCTACCAGCCGATTCAGCGGGTTGTGGTTCGCGGCGGCTATGGCATTTTCTATCAGCATGGCGTGAGGATCGGTTCCGAGAGTGTGCTCGCGGAGAACCCTCCATACTACGTGGATCAGTCCCTTGCGCAATCGAACGGAAGCACCACGCCCGCGTTTATCCTCAAGAACGGGTTTCCTGCTTTTAGCGCCTCGAACTTCGACCTGACCAAGACCACCATCCATGCGCAGGACCCGAATCAGCGCACCCCCTATGTGCAACAAGTCAGTTTCGGGCCGCAAATCGAGCTGTCGCAAAGCACCGTGCTGGATGCTTCGTATGTGGGCAATTTCGGTCGCAAAGAAAATCGCCTCCGCAACGCCAATCAGGGTCTGGTCACCGGCTTCAGTTCCACTGGAGCACCCATTACCGTGTTCCCTTACGCCAACCTCAATACGAACGTGAATAGCCTTAGCGGCAATCACGCGTTTCTCGAGTACGCCACCAACGACGGCGATACCAATTACAACGGACTGCTCGTGTCGTTGAAAAAGCGCTTCTCGAAGGGCGTAGCATACGGCTTGAGCTACACCTGGAGCCACAACTTCTCGGACTATGTGGACAACTTGACCGGCGGCTCTACGCCCGCGAACGCCTACAACTACAGCTTGGAACGGAGCAATTCGCCGTTCGACGTGCGGCATCGCTTCGTGGGCAATGCGATCTGGAATTTGCCCATCGGCAAAGGCGGCATGGTCCTGAATGACGGAGGACTCGCCAGCAGGATGATCGGCGGATGGCAATTGAATAGCATTGTCACTCTTGAAACGGGAACGCCATTTACGGTGACTGCTCCCGATCAGAGCTCCACCGGCGGAAGTCATCAGAATCGCGGCAATTGCATCTCGGACCCGTATGCCGGCAGTTCGACCGATCCTTCCAGGATCGTCGGCGGCGGAGCGCCTGGGTTCTATCTCAATCCCGCAGCCTTCGCGATTCCGGCTGCGGGCACGTTTGGAACCTGCGCGCCGCGCGCGTTTCACGGGCCTGGATTGGAGAATGTGGACCTGAGCTTGTTTAAGCAGTTCGCCGTGACTGAGCGCTGGAAAATCGAGTTTCGAAGCGAGTTCTTCAACGCCTTCAATCATCCGAATTTCACCAATCCAAGCGCGAGCATTTCACCTGCATCTATTGGATCGTTCGGGAAGATTTTTAATACGGTGACCGATCCCCGCGAAATCCAGTTCGCGTTGAAACTGTATTTTTAGCTGGCGATCATGAAGTTGCCGATCCTACTGACGATTGCGGCCTGCGCCTGCGGGCAGACCCCTTACGCGACCGTGATCGAGCCCGCTTCCGTCGTTCAAGAGATTCCGGCCAATCGTGGGTCGGCGGCGCTGTGGCAGAGCCTTAAAAAGCTTCACACGCGCGCTAGCCTGATCATGATCACCGCGCATCCTGATGACGAGGATGGCGGCATGCTTGCATACGAGAGTCGCGGGCGCGGTACGCACGTAACCTTGCTGACTCTCAATCGAGGCGAGGGCGGAGCGAACGTGATGTCGCCCGATTACTTCGACGCTCTCGGACTCGTGAGAACGATGGAGCTGCTCTCCGCTGGACGGTATTACGGCGTGGATCAGTATTGGACCCGCGTGATCGATTACGGTTTTTCCAAGACGAAGGCCGAGTCGATCGGGAAATGGACTCAGGACCGCGTGCTGTACGACGTAGTTCGGGTGGTCCGGACGGTCCGCCCGCTCGTGATCACTTCGGTATTCGTCGGCGGGCCGAGCGACGGACATGGCAACCACCAGACGGCCGGAGCGATGGCGCAAGAAGTCTTCAAAGCTGCTGGTGATCCAAACGTCTTTCCAGATCAAATCCAGGCCGGTCTTAAACCCTGGACGCCCATGAAGGACTATGCCCGCACTCCTTTCGCACGAGGCGGCAACACACTCTCCACAAATTTGGAAGTTCCCGAGGGAACCTACGATCCCGTGCTCGGGATGTCTTACGTCCAGATCTCGCGAGAGGGCCTGGGGTTTCAAAAATCGCAAAACGGAGGCGCTAATATTCCGAAAGCCGGGCAAGTAATGAGCGCTTACCACCGCTTCGGTTCGAACGTGAAATCAGCCGAAAAGGAAGAAACGTTCTTCGACGGGATTGACGTCTCCTTACTCGGTATCGCCACTCTAGCAAAGGCGGGCGACACTGGTTTTTTGAAGGAAGGCTTGCGCGGGATCAACGCCGCAGTGGAAGAGGCAATGGCGAAGTTTTCCGCCCCACAACCTGAGCTTGCTGCGCCTGCTCTGGCCACGGGTCTGAAGCATACGATCGCGCTTATGGAGCAAGTCGAGAAGAGCGCGCTTTCGGCAGAGGAGAAATACAACATCCGCCATGAGCTCGAGATCAAGCGAGTGCAATTCAACAACGGGCTGGCGCAGGCGCTCGGGCTTGCGTTGACCGCGACGGTCGCCCCCGCTGCGGAACCCAATCCCCGCATGGCGATGTTCTTCGGAGATCCTGAAACCTTCCGCGTGGCCATCCCCGGACAGAGCTTCGGGGTCAAAGTTCACGTCGTAAATCAAAGCGCGGCTGGTGCAACTCTAGTGCGCACGAGCGTCGAATCTTATCAGCAGAAGCAGCCCTGGTCCGTAACTCCGGCCGCTCCCAACCAAGCCATCGCCATTTCAAACGCAAAACCGATCGAAACGCGCTTCACGGTGAACGTCCCGAACAACGCCACCTTCACGCGTCCCTATTTCATCCGACCGGATATCGAGCAGTCGTACTATAGCCTCGCTGACGAGCGCTTCCTGAATCGGCCCTTGGCGCCTTACCCGCTAGCCGCCTGGGCGGATTTCGAATATGAGAGCGCACCTATTCGCATCGGCCAGTACGTCATGTCAGTAAAGCGCGTCACCGGCGAGGGGACCGTGTTCGAACCCCTGGTGGCTGCTCCCGCGATTGGCGTGGCCATTTCGCCGCGCGCTGGCGTGGTCCCGCTAAATGAAAAATCCTTCCCGGTGACGGCGGTGGTTCACAGCAACGTGAAAGGGCCGGCGAAAGGAATTGTTCGCCTCCAAATTCCGTCGGGTTGGACGTCGCAGCCCGCGTCAGCTCCGTTTGCCACCTCTGACGATGGCCAAGACCAGTCCGTAACGTTTCAGGTTACGCCAGCGAATCTCGCGGAGAAGCAATACCAGATTACCGCTGTGTCGGAGTACAACGGACGGAGCTATAGCGAGGGCTACGAGACCACCGGCTACTCAGGGTTGCGATCGCAGTTCCTGTATCGGCCAGCCACGTATGCTCTCTCTGGCGTGGATGTGAAAATCGCCGCTGGCCTCAAGATCGGCTACGTCATGGGCAGCGGCGACGACGTTCCGTCATCGCTGGAACACTTAGGGGTGAAAGTAAACTTCGTGGGTCCGGCAGACATTGCCACCGGCGATCTGAGCAAATACGACGTGCTTCTGCTAGGAGTCCGCACCTACGCGGCCCGCCAGGATTTGCGAACGTACAATAACCGCATTCTAGACTACGTGAAGAACGGCGGCGTTGTCATCGTTCAATACAACACTCCCGAATTCGACCGCAACTATGGCCCGTTTCCGTACGTAATGGGATCGAATCCCGAAGAAGTGACCGACGAAGTATCGAAGGTGCAAATCCTGAATCCATCGAACCCAATATTCAATTGGCCGAACAAAATTACGGAACGAGATTTTGAGGGCTGGGTGGAGGAGCGCGGTTCGAAGTGGATGAAATCCTGGGACGCGCAATATGAAGCTCTGCTGGAAACCCACGATGAGGGGCAGGATCCGCAGAAGGGCGGACTCTTGTACGCGAAGTACGGAAAGGGCGTGTATGTTTACAACGCTTATGCCTTCTATCGGCAACTGCCCGAAGGCGTGCCGGGCGCGTACAGGATCTTCGCGAACATGATTAGCTTGCCGAAGAATCCACAGTTGCGCTAGTCAGAAAGTTTGGCTGGGAGGCAGGGACTCGAACCCCGATACGCGGCTCCAGAGGCCGCAGTCTTACCATTAGACGACCTCCCAAGAGGCCAGCTTCGATCTTAGCATGACGCTAGGAACCTTCCACGCCGTTGGCCGTCTACACCTTACAACGATGGAAACCCTCCTGAACGACATTAAACATTCGCTTCGCATGTTCTTCCAAAGTCCAGGCTTTACACTGGCGGCCGTGGCTGCCTTGACACTCGGAATCGGAGCAAACACGGCCATCTTTTCGGTCGTGAACACCGTTCTCTTGAAGCCCTTAACCTATCCCGACGCGGACCGGATCGTACAATTCCTGCTCACTTCGCCGAACGGGTCAAGCGCCGGCGCATCCGTCACCAAGTTCAACCTCTGGCGTAAGCAGACCAGCGTCTTTCAGGATGTCACGGCCTATGACTTCGGCGGTCCAGGACTCAACCTCACCGGCGGCGCCTATCCGGAACAGATCAAAGGTCTCCACGTAACCGCCGACTACTTCCGCCTCTTCGGAGCACCCGTGATCCAGGGACGAACGTTCACGACCGAGGAAGACCTGCCCCGAGGAGGTCGCGTCGTGGTGCTCGGCCAAGGACTATGGGAGCGCCGATTCGGTGCGGACCCGAAAATGGTGGGCAAGAGCATCTCTCTTGGCGGCGAACCTTACGTCGTGATCGGAATCGTAGGGTCAGCCTTCGCCATCGATCCGCCCGCAGACGTGTGGATCCCGTTTCAATTCGACCCGAACAGCAATGATCAGGCGCATTACTTCATCGCTGCTGCCCGCCTCAAACCCGGCGTGAATATTGCTACGGCGAATGCCAAACTGAAACTCGCGGCGGAGGAGTTTCGCCGCAAGTATCCCGCAACCGGGCCGAACGAGGGATTCAGCGTGCAGCCCCTTCAAGACGCTATTGTCAGCGATGTTCGCGATTCGCTCCTGGTGCTGGTGGGCGCGGTCGGCTTCGTCCTGTTGATCGCCTGCGCGAACGTGGCTAACCTCCTACTCGCGCGCGCCACCGGTCGCAAACGAGAGATCGCGATCCGCGCCGCGGTGGGAGCCGGCCGGGGCCGCATCATCCGTCAACTGCTGACCGAGAGCGTCTTGCTCTCAGTTACAGGCGGCACGCTCGGTCTGCTGCTGGGACTGGTTGGCGTGCGCGCGCTTCTCGCCGCGAACCCGGGAAATATTCCCCGCATCGGAGAACATGGCGCGGCCGTTTCCATGGATTGGCGCGTGCTTGCCTTCACGGTTCTGGTTTCAATTGGCACTGGTATTCTCTTCGGCTTGATTCCAGCGCTCGATGCATCGCGTGCGGACCTGAGCGCAACGCTGAAAGAGAGCACCAGCCGGTCGGGCAGCGGCTTCCGACAGAACAAGGCGCGCTCGCTGCTGGTGGTGAGTGAAGTTGCGCTTGCCTTGGTGCTTCTAATTGGAGCGGCTCTGCTGGTCCGCACGTTTTTGGCTCTACGTGCGGTGGATCCCGGCTTTAACGCCCATAACGTTCTGACGATGCAGATGTCGCTTACGGGAGCGCGTTTCGAAAAGACCGCCGGGGTCGCCCAACTTGCCCATGATGGTGCGGAGCGCATAAATGCTCTGCCCGGAGTGGCTGCATCGGGTACGACTTGCTGTCTGCCGCTCGAAGGGGGATTCGGGCTGCCGTTTATTGTCGTTGGCCGCCCGCTGGACAAGGGACCGGCCCATGGCGGAGCGGGCTGGATGACCGTTTCGCCTGGCTACTTCGATGTGTTCAAGATACCGCTGTTGCGGGGACGCTCATTCACCGACCGTGACAACGGAGGTTCCACTCCGGTGGTGATCATCAACCAGGCGATGGCTCGCAAATTCTGGGACAAGGGGAATGCGCTGACCGGTCAACTGATCATAGGCAAGGGAGTGGGTCCTGAGTTCGAAGAGCCGGCGCGGCAGATTATCGGCATCACTGGCGACGTTCGCGACGGCGGCCTGAATCGGAATCCCCAACCCACAATGTATGTGCCCGTCTCCCAGGTACGCGATGGAGTAACAGCTCTCAATGCCCGCATCGGGCCAATTTCCTGGATCGTTCGAACGCGTGTTACGCCCGCATCGTTGAGCACGGCGATTCAGAACGAACTGCGGCAAGCGAGCGGCGGACTGCCAGTGGCGCGTGTTCGATCCATGGACGAAGTGGTGGTGCAATCAACGGCGCGCGCGGACTTCAACATGCTTCTGCTGACCATCTTCGGGTGCTCGGCGCTGGTGCTGGCCGCAATTGGAATTTACGGTTTAATGGCGTATTCGGTGGAGCAGCGGACTCAGGAGATCGGGATCCGACTCGCGCTGGGGGCTGAAACGAGCGTGGTTCGAAATATGATCGTGATGCAGGGAATGAGCTTGACGCTAGTAGGGGTTGTGATTGGGGTGGCAGCGGCGCTAGGTCTGACGCGCCTGATCGCAACCTTTCTCTTTGGCGTTAAGACTTGGGATCCGCTCGTCTTTATCACGGTTCCAATTTTGCTGGCCGCGGTGGCCCTTTTGGCCGTATGGCTTCCAGCACTTCGCGCGACACGGATCGATCCGGTGATCGCGCTCCGGTACGAGTAGCACTACCGGATTTTATACGTGGTCGTGAATTCGGGGCCGTCCATGTCCTGCATCCACAACACAATCGCCTTCCCTTTATCGAGTTCGGCTTGCGGAACCTCGAACCGCGCGGCCACCATGCGGTCGATCTGGCCGCGTGCCGGTACCTTGTCCTTGATGCTAAGCGTGTCGTTATATTGCGCACCGAGGAATTTGTTGTACTCAAGCAACTGTTTCATGTCGCCCTTGGATGTTAACTGCGCTTCCACCTTCTCTCCATTCGCTTTCTCAAGAGTCGCCTTGATCTCGCGGACGACAAAGGACACGTTCGATGGATTGGAGATGCGGAAATCGAGCAACGCGACGCTGTTCGATTCATCGAGAGCGCCGGTGCGGGCCTTGATCACCTGCCCGTTCAACTCTAAATGAGAGCCCTTGTTTCCGGTGAAAACTCCAAAGACCACGGCGGCAAGCACCACTACTCCGATCCCGACAAAGAGCATCAGTTGCTTGGTGGGCATCAGTCGCCTAGAAGTTTTCCGTACCCCTGCAAACTGCCTACGTTATCACAAACGGCCTTCACGCCCGCAGTTATTGGAATTGCCAGCAGCAGGCCGATGCCGCCCCAAAGCGTGCCCCAAAACATAAGAGCTACCGTAACGGCCAGCGGATTTAGATGAACCCGCGAACCCACCACCATTGGATACAGCAGGTTCATCGCGAACAGGTGCAGGAGCGCAACCACGATCGCAATCACAAAATAAATCCCGGGCTGATCGAACTGCGTCAGGCCCGAGAGGATGGGCGGCACGATGGCCATTGGCAACCCTACATAGGGAACCAGGCTCAGAAAGCCGCTGACGGGTCCGACAATCGGCCAGTAGGGCAGGCGGATAAAAAAGAAAAAGGCGCAACTGATCAAGCTCAGAATAAGCCCAAGGACGAAATTTCCCAGCACGTACCCGCGCGCCATGCCAGCTACCCCTTCCCAGGCCCTTCCGGCAATGTGGCGATTTTCCCCGTCGAACAAATATAGGAAACTGCGACGCAAATGATCTCGCCAGCTCAGCATGAAGTACACCAGAAATGGAACGAAACTGGCCATCAGCAGCACATCGTAGAAGGAGACGATGTAGCCGTAAACGTAAGTCCAGATTGGCTTGGGTTCGGGATGGATTCGCACTTCCTGCAAAGGAGGAGGAACGGTCGGATCCGGACGCTTCTTGCGAGTGTTCTTCCCAATCAGCCCGCTTGCCGCGTTCGGATCGATGTCCTGGAAGCGCTTGGGAACCAGCAGCTCGTAGCCGGACTTCTCCGCCTGATCCACCCGCGTCGCGATGGAATCCACCATGGCATTAATGCGCTGGCTGTACATAGGCAGCTCCTCGGCCAATCCCGAAAGCTCCGTGTAGAGGCCCAGTCCAAAAAGGTAGATGATCGAAAGCGCGGCGCTGCAGACGATGAAGCTCGAAACGGGGCGAGGCAGGCGCAGCTTCACAAACGCCATCACCACCGGATCGAGCAGGAAAGCGATTATGATTGCAATTACGAGCGTGATGAGAAACACGCGTCCAAAATAGAGCAGTGCGATGGTGGCTCCGAAGGCCAGGACGGTAACTCCCGGGCTAGCCGGTTTTCGGACCGGGAGGGTTGGATGAAGAGTTGTCATTACACTGCTGGCTGCCCCTGCGCTACTTCTATAATGGAACCAATCGTGCTGCACGGCAATCGTTTTTAGAATGTTGAATGGACGCGTGCTCGCACTTGACCTGGGAAAGCGCCGCATCGGGCTGGCCGTAAGCGATGAATTGGGCATTACCGCGCAGGGTTTGGAAACGCTCCAGCGCACGACTATACGGCAAGACCTCGCCCGTCTGGCGCAGCTGGCGCAGGACCGAAACGTGTCTCTGATTTTAATGGGCCATCCGCTGCATATGAGCGGTCGCGACAGCCTGCAGGCTGAGTACACAAGGGAGTTCGCGGCCCGGCTGGAGTCCGTTACGGGCCTGCCCATGAAATTCTGGGATGAGAGGTTGACTAGCAAGGAAGCCGAACGAGTGTTGAAGCAGAGCGGGATCAGCA
Source organism: Bryobacterales bacterium (assembly GCA_038225555.1). Classification (GTDB taxonomy): domain Bacteria; phylum Acidobacteriota; class Terriglobia; order Bryobacterales; family Bryobacteraceae; genus JANXQZ01. The sequence continues at coordinate 37,928 of JBBRRB010000018.1, read as the reverse complement.
TCGAAAAGCGCGCCAAAGCGATTGATCGGCTCGCCGCTGTGATTCTTCTAGAGAGCTATCTGGACTCTCTCAATCAATGAGACGTCGACGCAAAGGCGGCTGTCTCGGTCGGCTCTTCCTGCTGGCACTAGTGCTTCTACTAGCGGCTGCGGGAGCCGGAGTCTATCTGCTTTCCCAACCTTACCAGGGGTTCGGAAAGGAGGCGTTCCTCGATTTCGCGAAAGGCACCAGCACCGCCGACATGGCAGACCAGCTTGCTTCGGCGGGGGTGATTCGAAGCGACTGGCAATTCCTGGCGGTTCGCGCACTGCAGCCAAAGGCACGGCTTCAAGCTGGCGAGTACCGATTCTCGAATCCGGCTTCCGTTTGGACAGTATTCGACCGCATCGTTCGTGGCGATGTTTTTTATTACGAGGTCACGATCCCGGAAGGTAGCAATATTTTCGATGCCGCGAAAGATGTCGATCGGCTTGGTTTCATCAAGGGCGCAGACTTTTTGAAGGTCGCGCGCGACCCCGCGATGATTAAGGACTTGGCACCCGGCGCGCCATCCCTGGAAGGCTATCTCTTCCCTTCAACTTACCGTCTCACGCGCCGCACCACGGCGTTACAAGTCTGCCGCATGATGACGGATCTATTCCGCAAACGGTGGGAAGAAGTGCGCGCGGAAGGAGACGGGAGCGATGTGAGCCGAATTGTGACCCTAGCATCTCTCATCGAAAAGGAGACGGGCATTCCATCGGACCGTCCAGCAGTGGCGTCCGTTTATGCAAATCGACTCAGGCTCCGAATGCCGCTCGATTGCGACCCGACGACTATTTACGCGGCGCTGCTGGAAGGGCGCTATCGAGGAGTAATCCACCGCTCCGATCTCGATAACGCAAATGCCTACAATACTTATCGGCATGCGGGGCTGCCCCCCGGTCCGATTGCGAATCCGGGGCTGGCTTCCCTGCGAGCCGCGCTGAAACCGGCCGAGACGGATTACCTGTATTTCGTCAAGCGGCCAGGCAGCTCCGGCGGATCGAATTTTTCCAGGTCCTTGGCGGAGCACAACCAGCACGTTCGCGAGTATCGGAACGGCCGGCAATAGCGAGGAATGTCGCTTCCAGAGTCCGCTGCGGCATGGTTTCAGACACTGGTGCAACAGCTTCGGCAGACGGAGCCGAAGGCCCGCATCGTCTTTCCCGAAGGAGCCGACTGGCGCGTGCGGCGCGCTGCAGAGCGATTGGCCGCAGACGGTCTGATTGAGCCGCTGCTGGTCACCAAGGAAACCAATTGTCGGGATCCCCGGTACGCCCGTCTCTATTATGAGCGCCGCCGCGCCAAGGGGATCACCGAAGAACAGGCCGCCGAAATCGCTCGCAGGCCGCTGTATTGCGCCGCGCTGATGGTGGCCACCGGGGACGCAGACGGCTGTGTGGGCGGAGCGGCGAACACCACTGCCGAAACGGCGAGAGCGGCCCTTCACTGCATCGGCACTGCGCCCGGCGTTCACGTGGTCTCGGGCTGCTTCATCATGGCTTCGCTTGTTCACGCGGACTTGCTGATTTTCGCCGATTGCGCGATCACGGTGGATCCCTCGCCTGTTGAATTGGCCGAGATCGCAATGGCCAGTGCCGCCACCGCTCGCATACTGCTAAAGGTAGAGCCGCGAGTGGCGCTGCTGTCTTTCTCCACCAAAGGCAGCGCAAGTCATCCGGTGCTTTCCAAGATCGCGGAGGCGCTCGCCATCGTTCGACGTCGAGCCCCGGACCTGTTGATCGATGGAGAACTTCAGGCGGACGCGGCGTTGGTTCCGTCTATCGGTGAGATCAAATCGCCGGGCTCCCCAGTGGCCGGACACGCCAACGTCTTGATCTTTCCAGATTTGGCGTCTGGCAACATCGCCTACAAACTTGTAGAGCGACTGGGCGGCGCGATGGCGCTCGGACCTCTCATGCAAGGGCTGGCCAAACCAGCCAGCGACCTGTCGCGCGGCTGCTCGGTCGACGATATATACTGCACGGCAGTAGTGACTGCGATTCAGGCGATCAATGCTTCCGTTTAAGCTGACGTACCATCCCGGGTACGATTTGAATCTGGGATCGCACGTATTCCCGTCGCGCAAGTATCGCCTAATTCGTGAACGGTTAATGGACGAGGGCTTCGCGGGACCTGAGGATTTCCAGGAGCCGGAAGCGGCCTCGGACGAGCAAATCCTGCTGGTTCATGACTCGGGCTGGGTTCGACGATTGAGGGATTGCACGCTCGCGTATGCCGAGTTCGTGAAGCTCGAAATTCCCTGGTCCCGGCAGACGGCAGGCGCGTTTTGGCTGGCCGCAGGTGGAAGCATTCTGGCCGCGCGCAATGCTTTGCGGGACGGGATGGGCTTCAATTTGGGTGGAGGCTTTCATCACGCTTTTCGCGCGCATGGTGAGGGCTTTTGCGCGCTGAATGACATTGCTATCGCGATCCGGGCTTTGCAGAATGAGGGACTGATTCAGCGAGCGCTGGTGGTGGACTGCGACGTCCATCATGGCAACGGCACGGCGGCCATCTTCGCGAACGATCCCACCGTGGCCACCCTCTCGATCCACCAGCTCGATAATTACCCCACCGAGAAGCCGCCCTCCACCGTGGATATCGATCTTCCGAATCTGGTGGGCGATGAGGAGTATCTGGGGCTGCTGAATGAGTCTTGCGAACGACTGCTTAGCGCATTCGAGCCGAATCTGGTGCTGTACGTGGCGGGTGCCGATCCCTATCGCGAGGACCAACTTGGCGGACTCGCGCTATCCATCGCCGGGTTGAAACGACGGGATGCGCTGGTCTTCGAACTCGCGAGGAAACACGGCGCACCCGTTGCGGTGGTGCTTGCAGGCGGGTATGCGCGCGAGGTAAACGACACCGTGACGATCCACTGCAACACGGTCAAGGCCGCGAAAGAAGTTCTGTTTTAGAAAGACTTACAATACTGGGTGCCGTGCTAAATCGAAGAGCTTTCCTCGCCGCGCTCGCGGTATCTGCGGCCCGCGCTGCCGAACAAATTCCTGCCAACAAGAATGTGCGCTGGGCGCTCGGTGCAAACCTTTGGAACTATTTCCCGCGCGTCCCCTTCACCGACATCCTGGACGTCATGCGCGATACCGGATTTATCGGAATTCGCATGACTCAGTTTCCCGGCATTCTCAAGACCTACGACATTACGCCAACTCAGATCGAGCGCGAAGTCTCGAAGCGCAACCTGCACGTTGTTACCATCTCATATAATGCCCCGGTTAACGATCCCGAGCAGCATGACAAAGCCATAACGAGCGCCAAACAGGCCATGGATTTTCTCAAGCAGTTCGGAGCCAAGAACCTGGTCGTTTTCTCGCCGAAACGAGGTCCTGGCGAAGAGGCCTTCAAGACCATGTGCGCCTTCTACAACCGCCTGGGTGAGGCAGCCGGCGAGATGGGCTTTCAAGCGGGATTGCATAACCACTTGGGACAAATGGTGGAGACTCCCGAAGAGATCGATCGCTGCATGGCGCTGACCGATCCCAAGCTGTTCCACTTCTCGCCCGATACCGCGCACGTCCATTTAGGCGGCGGCGATGTCGTTTCCGTGCTCGGCAAGCACAAGTCACGCATCACCTTCCTGGACTATAAGGACGCCAAGAAAGCTGGTCTCGAGAAGGATTTTAAGTCCAACATTTACGATCTCGGCGATGGAGAGATCGACTTCCCGGGATGCCATCGCATTTTGAAGAGCATGAGTTACAAGGGCTGGATCTGCGTCGATCTCGACATAGCGCGGAACGGCCCTCGCGCGAGTTACGAGCGTTGCGGATCCTATGTCGTCCGCAAGCTCGAACCGATTTATGTTTGACCCCGCGCGCCGCAAGATCCTGAAACTCGCCATGGCAGCCGCGCTCCCCAACTCGCGAATCATTGACCCGCACGTGCACGTGTGGAAGCACGATTCCAAATATCCGTTTGCACAAGGCCAGAAAGTCCCTGCGCGCGATGCCGCTCCCGAAACACTGCTCGATCTTATGAAGCAGCACGGAGTGGCCAAGACAGTGATCATCCAAGTGATTCACTACAAGTACGACAACAGCTACTTGGCCGACGTGCTGAAACAGTATCCGCAGTTCTTTCAAGGTGTCGCCCGAGTGGACCCGCTCGATCCCGGCAATGCCGACCACCTCTCGCGACTGACGGAGGAGCAGCACTTCCGCGGGGTGCGCCTCAGCCCTTCCGGCGAAGCATCCGGAGATTGGATTCGCGGTCCTTTGATGCCTCCTTTGTGGGAGCGCTGCGAGAAGCTAAAGGTCCCGATGACCGTTCTGGCGCCCATTGGCCGCATGCCGGATGTTGGCAAACTGATGGACCGCTACCCGGATCTCGCAATCGTGATCGACCATATGGCGGATTGCCCGGTCGACCGGCCGGAGGAGTTGCAAAAGCTAATCGATTTGAAACGACATCCGAAGCTATTCGTAAAGATCTCGCATACGTGGTCGCTATCGAAGCAGCCCTACCCCTGGCTCGATTCGCAGCAGCTTGTCAAGCGGCTTTACGACGCGTTTGGACCGCAGCGGCTCATGTGGGCGACTGATTGGCCAATCGTCGAAAACGTCTCCAGCTATACGCAGGCGCTCACGGTGGTTCGGGACGAGATGAAGTTTCTAAGCGACGAAGATAAGACGTGGATGATGAGCAAGACGATCGAACGCGTGTGGCCTTTCGCTTAGTTCTTGCCGCGGTTTTTCTGCTCTCGCTGGCCGTTCTTGGCTATCACGTAAATCAGGTTGGGCTGGCCGAAACGTACGTCGATCCCGTCGCGAAGATTCCGGCGCAGGATGAGGCGGTGTATGCCAGCACGGCCATGCACATGGCTCAATCCGGCGGCTGGCTCACGCCCATGTTCCTGGGCAGGTATGCCTTCTACAAGCCGCCGCTGCTGTATTGGGTTGCGGGATTGTCGGCAAAACTCTTCGGGCCGTCGTTATGGGCTCTGCGTTTGCCCTCGCTTTTGGCTGGCTCGGCCATTGCAACGCTGCTGTTCGCCTGGATGTGGGGCGCCCGCTCGCTGGCCGCCGCCGTCGCATCGAGCCTACTTCTCGTTTCCGATCGCCTCTTTCACGTTCTGGCGCGGCTGGTTCTTACCGACATGCTGGTGGTGCTTTTCATTGTGATCGCGATGGCTGCCGTTCACTGGGATCCGGAGTTGACCCGCCGTCGTTCGCTTTGGATCTTAGGCGGCGCGGTGGGCGCGGCCATCATGACCAAATCGGTCGCGGGACTGCTCCCTTTAATGATGCTGGCCGGTTCTCGCATTGGGCTGAAGCGTTTCGCCCAGGTGTGCGGGATTGCCGCTCTTGTTGCTGCGCCCTGGCACGTTTATCAGTTGGCCGTCCACACGCGCTGGTTCTGGACTGAATATATCGTCACGGAAAATTTCACTTGGGCCGTGGCTGCGCCGGAACAGAGCACGCAGGAGAACCAGCTTTGGTATTACCTCAAGCGGCTTGCAGTTACCGACCCGCTGCTGTGCGTCGCAGCGATTGGCGGGATTGCTGCCGCGATCCGTGGGCGGAACCGTCTGCTGGCCGCCTGGATTGCCGTCGTTTTTCTGGCCTTCCTGGCTTTTGGATATCGCAACACCTCTTATTTGTTGCTGCTGATTCCGGCTCTGTGCCTGTTGGGCGGGCACGCGCCTCTACCGTGGGTATTTGCAGTGTTGGCCGCGATCAAGCTCGCCACGCTGCCGTACCATTCGGAGCACCCGATGCCCTCGGTTGCGGGACTGCAGTCGTACGCCTCTCTCCACCGGTCGAACGACCTGATCATTGTCGCTCCCGACGACGAATTTGTGTCCTCGACGCTCCCGCTTCGGCATGTCCGGTACTGTTTTTTCAAAACGAACCCAGATCCGGCGAGGCTCCCGCTCGATTTTCGTTACCTCGGAGTGACTGTTTCCGTGGCCGAGTTCAATCGTTTGGAAGTTGAACTGCCAATTTTTCGGGAGCGTTTGGCCGGGTTCGGTTTGGATTCGACCTCGCCAGTGGCGACGGTGATTTTGGCGAAGGATCCAGAGGAGTTGCGGGGGCTGATCGCGGCCCATCCAGAGAGCGACTTTTCGTTGCCTGATGGTTTTATCCAGTTCGCGGATGAACAGCACACAGAATGGGAAAGATCTGCGGGCCGATCATTTTTGCTTGGACACTAATGCGCCTGAACAGGCATTATGGTAACAAAAAGCAGGAGTGGAGCAATGCCCCTTACTCATGATTTTAAAGAAACAATTCTCGCCCGGGTGCAAGCCGACCCTGATTTTCGGCAAGCTCTTTTGTGCGACGCGATCGAATGCTTTCTCAACGGCGATCTGACGACCGGCAAGGCTGTGCTTCGCGACTACGTCAACGCAACCGTGGGGTTTCAGGACTTGGAGAAACGAACGCGCATTCCCTCCAAGAGCCTCATGCGCATGTTGGGCCCGAAAGGAAGCCCCTCAGCTCAGAACCTTTCCAGCATCCTAACCGTATTGCGTCTGACCGAAGGCGTGCGGTTTGAAGTTCATGCCGCAGCACCGCATGCATGACTTTTCGGTCGTTCAACCTTCCTCTACGGTTAGTGGGCGGTCCGGTCTGCCACCCCGTCGCATATGCCGTTTAACAGCTTCTCATCCAGCGGCTTGCTGAGCACGAATCCCTCGCCGTGGTGGAACGCCTTGTTTAGATCCGGGTCATGCCCCTGCGTCAAAAGCACGAACGTTCCGACATGCCGTCGGACGCGTTCGAAGAATTCCACCCAATTCAGTCCTGGCAGCCGCACCGCGCACAGAGTCAGGTCGAACCGCAGACGCTGGGCCAAATCGATGGCTTCTTCGGCACTCGAGACCGGCACCACCCGATCACCGCGCTTGCCGAGAAGCTGAATAATCTGTTTTTGCGTTTTCGTATCCGGTTCCACTACCAGAGCGGTTAATTGGCGGCGTACAAATCTAGCCTCTTCAATCGACGTGCCTGGCCGACCTTGAGCACTCTCCATCACCGGCAATTCCACCTCAAAACGGCACTGCCCCGCTCCGCCCCGCACAAAGCGAACGTCTCCCCCGTTCTCCTGAATCATGCTCCGGCAAAAGCCCAGTCCCATGGCTCCCTTCTCGCTTCCCCCATTCTCAAACGGATCGGCCTTTCGAACTTCCGCAGGCTCGCAGCCGTAGCCGATTTCTATCAGAACGCGTCTCGCCAACAGGCTCGTCGAGATCTGGATAAGCCGGTCAGGATCTTCGATCGCGGCCTGTTCCGCATACACCAGCAAGTTGAGAAAGACCTGCTCCAATTGCGCCTGCGAACCGAGTACCGTGATTCGCTGTGCTGAAAATAGACAGCGCGGCTCGGGGGTGCGCGTCCGCGCAAGCCTGGTGAGGAGCCCATGGATATCCACGGGTTGTGCTTCTGATCGATCCCTCTTGCCGAATGCTACTAGTCGGCTGACGATCTCCGACGCCCGCAAGGCTTCTGCTTCGATGAGATCTACTTCGGATTTTTGCAGAGTCCCCTTGCGCGTTTTGAGCGATCCGGTAAGTTCGATGATGGAACCGAGCGGCGACCGGAGTTCCGAAGCAATCCCGGAAATGAGCTGACCGGCTGCCGCAAGTCTTTCGGTCTGAAACAAGCGCTCCCGGACAGATTTTTGCTCTTGCAGCCTGAGCGCTATGGCGGCTTGGTTGGCCAGGTGCTGGAAAGCCGTCTTTTCGGCTTCGTGGAAAAAGCCAAGACGGAATTGGTGACTGATTTCCAACACTCCCGCCAAATCAGCCTGGGCGAGCATTGGAACGAACACACAGGATTTTGGAAGGTTCTTCTTCTCGCTGCCCTCGAAGAAAGGGCTGCGCCGAGTGTCGGGCACGTTAATCAGGGTGCCGTTCTGAAAACAGAGTCCCACGCCAATGCCGACACCATCCAGCGCTGCATCGGCCATTTTGGAAGCAGCAGATGGACTATAAGTGGCCGTCACGGCGGACAGCCTTTTGCTTCCGCGATTATAAACGAAGAGCGAAGCACGCAGACCGTCCGAAATTTTGGGAAGCGCGCTGTTGAGCTTGGCCAGTATATCGAGTGCGGAGGTTGCCGCAGCGATCTCCTCGGCGACTTGGTTCGCCATCTGCATCGTGGAGCGCTCGCCCTGCATGCGGCGGTCCCGCAGCCACCAGAGTCCTAGCAGCGCTACTGCATACAGCAAGCCGACGGCAACCACCCAGGGCGGCAGAGTTTCAGCGAAGGGAAACCCGGACCACAATGCTAGGATCGCGGCTCGAGCGTTTGCAGCCATGACTCCAGAGTTTTATCGGAGAAGTCTCGAATCAGGAAGTCCACGGCGGGGAGTTTGGCGGTAAGGGTTTGCACTGCGACGACGCGAGCGCCTGCCCGCAATCCGGCTTCAATGCCGGTGGGCGAGTCCTCAAATACGATACAGTTTTGGGGGGCGATTTTCAAGAGTTCGGCAGCGCGCAGGTAAATATCCGGGAAGGGCTTGGGATTGGCAACCTGGTGACCGTCGACGATCACATCGAAGCGCGAACGGAGACGCGCCCGGTCAAGCACGAAGTCGATGTTGGCCGGCTCCGCGTTGGATGCCAGCCCCGTCGGAACGAGGTCGTATTTGCTGAGAAATTCTTTCACGCCGGGCACCAGATGTTGTTCCAGGTACGGCGTCATCAGGTCGCGAAAGAGGGCTTCTTTAGCTGCGCCATGTCGAAAGACCTCATCCGCCGCCAGTCCGGACCCAAAGAATTTTCCCACGATCTCGTCGTTGCGGCGCCCGTGCATCAGCTCCACGATTTCATCGGAGGAGATGCCGTGCCGGTCGAGATAGACTTTCCACGCTTCCGTATGCAGGGGCATCGAGTCGATGACCACTCCATCCAGATCGAAGATGAAGGCCAGACCGTCCGCAAGAACGCTTTCTGGCATTGTTACTCAGGCTTCCGAAGGTCGTGCTGCAGATCTTCCAGAACATGGGCCCGGCTTTGGTCAAGTTCCTTTTCGAGCCTGCGAAGCGCCAGGCCGACTACATCGCGATGATGCAAGCGCGATCCCACGCCCTCCGCGCCGCTGAGTTCCAGCCACAGGTCATGGAGTCTCTCAACGTCCTCAGGCCATAGCCGAGGCGGATGGGGACCCAGGTTTACGTACATGGAAGCCCGATCCGGCCGAATAATTTCGAGCGAAAACGGGTGCCTCGGCTCCGGGAGGCTTTCCCAGGCAAGCCCGATCGCGCGCGCGAGCTCTTCGGATTGCATCTTCTCGGACACGCCTGTGACCAGCCGCGACGCCTTCACTTTGGAGGCGGATTGCACCATGGCGTCGAAGGGATTGATCGCCGGGACCACTAGCAGCTCCACTGGCTTGCCTTCTTTCTCGGCCATCGTCACTACGTGGGTGAACAGTTCTTTTTCGTAGCTGGAAAAAATCTGGTCGTCAGCGAGGTCGTACTCGCCCGCGCCGGTAGAAATGGTGCGCACCGTCATCACTACAATGTCGTGTCGTCGAAGATTAGTTTTCTGGAGCACCATCTTGAGATGATCCATATTGCTATAGTCCCGCACCGCCACCAATACGGATCCGGTCCGAGCGTGCAGGGTTTGGGTATTGATCTGCGCTTGATGCACAAGATTGAATTCTTCGAGAGGCTTCTTCTCAAGATGCTGAGCTGCGCGCCGCTTCGTGTTTATGTGATCGGAAATTGTGAATACTACGAAGAGAACTAATGTAAACGCAATGCCCCACTTCGTCGCAACCTGTTTCGAAAAAAGATTTACGACTGCAACGAAGCCGAGCACCATGGTGGTGAGTCCCAGGCCGATCGGGATCTCGACGCCCCCGAGTTTGATGTTGAAAGGAACCTTATACTCCTGATCGTGGCGCTGATAGCGAAGCACTAGGACGCCGAGAGACTTCATGAAGAAACTCCAGACGACGCCGAACGCGTACGCTTCCCCCAGGACGTACATGTCGCCTCTGCTCAAAATAATGGTCGTCACTTGCAGGATCGCGACCGCGTTTATGATCCTGGACGTAGTGCCGAAGCGGCGGTGCGGCTTTCGGAACCAGTCCAGCAGGACCCCGTCTTCAGCAACCCGGTTCAAAATCCCGTTCGCGCCGATCATGGCCGTGTTTACGGCACCCGACAGGATCAGCGTGCCCACGATCACGACGAAGATATGAAACCCAAGCTTCAGCAGCTCCGGTCCCGCCAACTGCATTGACAGGCCGCCCAGCAAATTAGCCGAATATTTATCCCGAATGTCCTGCGGACTCATGATCATGCCCGCCAACAAAGTGATCACCCCAGTGCAAATTACGGCGTACCAGCACACGATATTCGCGGTGATCTTCAGATTTTTCATCTTCGGATATCCGATTTCGCGGTAAACCTGCGCTAACGTCTCGAAGCCACTCATGGACAGCAAGGAATGCCCAAACGCGATGAGCATCGCTATTGCAGGTATCGACGGCCAAAACGTTCCTTTAAACCAGCCTAACGATGTGTCGTCGAACCTCAAATTGGAGGGAATCGGCGCAGGGGGGAAATGAATGTTGCCTCGAACCAGGATCGTGATGGGACACCAGAGCAGGAAAATCACCACCATGACAGTGGTAATCTGCATAATTCGAAGTGCCTTGCCGCTCGATTCGTGGACTCCCTTGATGTTAGTCCACCAGAAATAGCCGGTGAAGATCACGCCGAAAAACGCGGCAAACGTGTTCGGATCAACCGTATATTTCTGGTGCGCGAGCTCGGCCATTTCGTTGAGGAGCCTGCCGAGGTATTGGCCCGCAGTCACGATGCTGATGGGACCCGTGAGGACGTAATCGAAGACGAGCGACGAAACTGAGAGCCGAGCCATGAAGTCGCCCATGCTGTCTTTCACGACGATGTACACGCCGCCGCGCACGAACATGCTGCAGCTTTCCATGTACACCGATCGCACGGCGAAGCTGAACAGCATCACTCCGAGCACGAACCACGGGGCAGCCGGGCCGATTGCAACTTCTGCAATTCCCCCCGCATAAAAAGCGGACGAGGCCAGATCGGCCAGAACGATGGATGCGCCGCGCCAGAAGCTGATGAAAGACAGCGCTACCGTGGTCGCAACCACGACTTTCGCCATAGGCGAAGATTTTACGATCTCAGATGCCATGTGTTCGGAGAGTAGTTTCCCAGAGTGGTTTCCCAGAGTCTATTCTACGATCATTAGGATGGCACTCACCACATCGGACGCCGCGCGCGGGATCGCGCACAAGTTGCTCTCCGAGGGCTTCCAGGCCTTTCTGGTCGGCGGTTGCGTCCGTGACTTGTTGCTGAGACGCGTCCCGAAGGATTTCGATATCTCGACGGATGCCACCCCGAGCGAGGTGGTTCAATTGTTTCCCGGGGCTCAGCTAGTCGGCGCTCATTTTGGAGTGGTGCTGGTGAACGGAGTTGAGATCGCCACTTTCCGCAGCGACCAGGACTATGCGGACGGGCGGCATCCCGGCAGGGTCATTTTCGAGAATGACCCTAGAAGAGATGTGCTGCGCCGGGACTTCACCATCAATGCGCTGTTGCTGGACCCCCTTTCTTTCAAGACTGACCCGCTCGCAGTCATCGATTACGTTGGTGGAGTTGCGGACCTCGAAGCCGGTATTGTCCGCGCAATCGGAGATCCGGCCCGCCGCTTCGAAGAGGACCACCTACGGATGCTGCGGGCAATCAGGTTCGCTGCACGCTTCGGGTTTCGAATTGATCCTGCGACGTTCGCCGCCATCCAAAACCTGCACACCCGTATCGACCGGATTGCCCCGGAGCGGGTGCGGGACGAGCTGGTGCGCATCCTGACGGAGGGAGGCGCCCGGCGCGGCTTCGAGCTGCTGGATGAATCGGGCCTGCTCGAAGATATTCTCCCCGAGGTCGCTAGCATGAAGGGAGTCGCACAGCCTCCTGAGTATCATCCTGAAGGCGACGTTTGGACGCACACGCTCATCATGCTGGAGGGGATGCGAGATCCATCGCCGACTCTGGCCATGGGAGTGTTGCTGCACGATGTAGGCAAGCCGCCCACGTTTCGGATTGCGGAACGCATACGATTCGACGGTCACGTAGAGGCGGGAGAAAAGATCGCGAGAGAGATCTTGACACGGCTGCGTTTCTCGAACGACGACGCGGGCCAGGTTTTAGCTCTGATCGGGAATCATATGCGCTTCGGGGACGTGGACCGGATGCGCGAGAGCACGATCAAGCGATTTCTTCGATTAGGCGGTTTCGAGGAACATTTGGAGTTGCATCGGCTGGATTGCACCTCGAGCCACGGGCATTTGAAAAACTACAAGTTCATGAAGGATCGGTACGAGAATTCCCCGCCCGAGCAGATTCGCCCGGCGAGGCTGCTTACAGGGGCCGATTTGATCGCTGCGGGGTATCGGCCTTCGCCGAAATTTTCAAAAATGTTGGAGGCAGCGGAGGATGCGCAAATGGAGGAAAGGGTCCGAACCAAGGAGGAGGCGCTGGCGCTAATTCGATCTTTACATCCTTTGACAGGGTGATCCGCATTATCTTGGATCGGTGTCGGGCGAAATTGTGGGTTGGCCCTTCGACGGCCGTCTCTTCTGCAGTTCCTGCCATTGCTGCTGACTTAACACGGCCCGAAGCTTCAGGCTCATCTGGGACAGGGTTCGCGTCAAATCGGCCCGCGCCTTGGCCAGCCGCTCGATGGCTTCATTCGCTTTCACACCGTCCACCTGTTGCTGGTTGAACTGGTATTCGAGATCTCGCTCGGCCGCCTCGATCTGGCTGCGCAAGTCGAGCAGGCGGCCTCGATAACCCCGAATCGTGGTGCGAACCTGAATCCTCTGGTCCTGATTCAGATTCAGATCCTTGACCACTGGAGAGCTCCACCAGGGATAGAACGGCTTCGGAAGCTGGGCGGCCAAAGACAGGGAAAACGCTAATAGAATTGCGATTGCGCGCATTGCGGGACTATTCCTCAAATAGGCTTCGAATCGGCTTGACAGCGCGCGGCTCGGTGCTTTGGTCGATCGCAACCAAGTCTGAAAACAGCCGCTCGTCCGCCGGAGTTGCCAAGGGTACGGTCGCGGCAGGCGGCCGAAGCAGGTTAAAGCTGAGCACGGCAACCAGCAAAAGCATCACAACCGAGGCGAAGGCTCGAATGCGCGGCCAGTCGTATAGGGGCCGTTCCATTCGTCTATTGATGCTCCTGCGTTGCTCAGCCAGGAATTCCCACGACACCTCAGGCTTCGTAGTCGCTGCGCTCTTTCGAGCGGCGGCGTTTTCGGCACGCCCCCGGCAGTCAGAGCATTCTTCCAGGTGGGCAGCTTCAGGCTCCAGCCCATAGAGCCAGTGAGTGATTTGTTCATCCGTCCAATGTGTCATTTAGCCTCCCGCTCTGAAAAATACAAGTCCTTTAGTTCGCCGCGCAATTTTCCGAGAGCCCGAAACAGGTGGGCCTTCACCGTTCCAATATCCAGATTGAGTATATTTCCGATCTCGGCCAAACTCAGGTCCTCATAGTGTCTCAGCGTAAAAACCGAGCGTTGCCGGTCTGTTAATTTCTCGAGCGCCGCCGCGAGCCGCTGTTCAATCTCGGTGGCGAACATGCGATCTTCAGCGCTTGGGCCCGAGGAAGGCGCGCGTTGTAGAATGCCAGCCTCATCCTCAGCCGAGGGCCGTTTGCGCCAAAACTGCCAGCGCCGCGATCTCAAGCGATCCAAGCAGGTGTTTACAGCAATCCGGGTCAGCCATTTGTCGGGATCATCCAGGTCTCCCGACTTCTGCAGAGCTTGCCACGCTTTCAGAAAAGTATCCTGCGTGGCGGCGTCGGCATCTTCGGTATCCCGTAGCATGCGCTGGCACAGAAGAAAGATGCGCTTCTGCTCGGATACCATCCACGATCCGAATTCGCGAGCCTCGGCCCGGACTTTACCCTGGGGCTGCAGCTTAGTCTCCAGGCGCTCCGCCATTACGCCCATCATTCCACAGGACGAGGCTCAACGGATTTGGTTTACGTGTGTTAACTTATCAGTCCGGCGAGCGGGACATCTTCGCCCGACTGCGTGATTGCTTTCGCGCTAAAGGAAGATAGCTGCTCGAGCGCTTCTTCGGGAGATTGGCTGGAGTTCTCTTCCATGGTCATCTCGTGTTCCACCCAATTTGATAGTGGGATATTTCGAAAGAAAAGCCGCTCCTGAAGAATCATGGTCTTGCGGCGCATGGAAGCGGTCTTGTTCTCGCGCGTGTAGTGGCGCTCCTCCACGCGGAACTCCTGCATGAAGTCGTTCAAGGCTTTGCGGCGAGTTTCCTCTTCGGCGGCACGGATGCGCTCCTCCATGGTGATGCGGTAAGTGTTGATGGAAGCGTGAGCTTCGGCCAGGGTTGCGCGTTCGCGGGCGATCGCCACCTCCATGCGAGCGTGCATGATGGAATAGGACAACAAAGCCGAACCTGCCGCTACAAAGACAGGCAAAAGAACCCAGATCAACGCATCAACTTGCATACCTAGGGTATTCATCGGTAATCGAGCCCCAAAAACGTAGGCCTCTCGGTCCACATTTTCTTACCACCATCATAATCTTACAAACGGACGCTTTGGGAACCGTCGACCTTAGATCCCCCCAAGAGGGAGATCAACAATCCGAATCGAAAGCCGGCCAGCGCCTTTAAAATCGCGCCAATTCGAAACGTTAAACCGGAGACGAATCCATAGTGCTTGGTCAGATAGACCGCCGTGCCGTGGATTCGGTCCGCTTTGAGTAAGTTCTCGGCGGCTCCAGATCTTCTCAAAGAAACTGCGTGGCGGATCACTTTTATCTCAGGGTGTACTTGAACTACCCGTCCAGCACGCTTGACTTGAAAACACAACTCGGCATCGGCACCGAATTCCCCAAAACGATCATCCAGGTAGTTAATGCCTCGGATGAAGTATTTGCGTGCAAGCATAGCTTGAAAGGTGGCATACTCGACCGTGGCCGCTCCGTCCGAAAGAATGCTTACAGGGGTTAGGTCTGCTCCGGTAGCAGCAGAGGGCAAGCGGTAGGCCTGCTCAATAGGGCTGCCAGTCTCGTCTACGATCATGGGGCAAACAGCAACCGCTTCCTGGTCCGACTCCAGCCGATTCACGAGCAAACTTACGGTCTCGGGTGCAACTTCGATCTCGGGGCAGAGGAAAAACATCAATTCGCCCACCGCCGTCCGCATCCCGATGTTCAACGCTTTGGTGTTGCCGAAATTGCGCGGCATGCGAAGGAAAGTCGTGTTCGGAAATTCCGCGTCGAGCGTAGGGCTTTCATCTTGGGAACCCTTGTCCACCACGAGAATTTCCATCACCGACCGTAAGGTGGAGGCCTCAAGCGCGGCTAGGCAACGCCTTAGACCCGCCGCATTGTCGTATGAATAGACCAGTGCCGTCACCTTCGGCGGAGGAGCCTGCTGCTCCTGGTCTAAAGCCGGAGAAGGCTCCTCATCGATTTGAGCGGGCGTGACTTTCTCGGTTCGTTGATTCTTTTTGACGGCCAGAGGCATTTTAAGGAACTAGGTGATTGTAGCCTATTCGGTCCGCAAAAAGGCGAGCAGCCGATCCCGAAGCAGGTTGGCTGCAGAGCTGTCAGTGGCGATCACCAGGACAGTGTCGTCTCCAGCCAGCGTTCCGACCACTTCCGCCCACTCTTGCTGATCGAGCGCTACCGCTACCGAGCTGGCGTGTGCCGGCGATGTCTTCAGAACGACGAGATTTTGGGCAGCTTTAACGTCCCAGAGAAACTCGGATGCAATCGTGCCAAAATCGGGACCAGTGGCTTGGGTCACCTGACGATACCCGTCGGAGGTCTTCACCAGTCCCAGATCCCGCATGTCACGCGAGAGAGTTACCTGGGTTGCATTTATATTAAACCGTTGCTTTAGTTCAATGGCCAGATCTTCCTGTGTGTAAACAGGTTGCGCTTTGATCACATTCAGGATTTGGCCTTGGCGGTAGCTCTTGTTCATGGACTCAGAGCAGCCAGCCGGGTTTCCGCCTCGTCCAGGGCTGATGCGACAGCTTGGGGACCCGTCCCGCCCTGGAGTTCGCGGGATTTCATGCCCTCGCGCGGGTGGAGCAAGCGCGCCGCTTCCGGCTTGAATTCAGGAGCGAACGTGGTCAGCGTTTCTGGCGTCCAATCCGACGGCCTCTTGCCAAGCCGAACGCTTTCGAGCACCAGCCGGCCCACGATTTGGTGGCCCTGATGGAACGGCGTACCCGACCGCGCGAGTTCCTCAGCGAGGTCGGTTGCGACGACCCAGCTTTCCTCGGCAGCAGCCTCGGGCTTTGACTCATTTAGCCTGGCAGACCGGATCACGGCTTCCGCCATTTTAATGGAAAGGCCGACTTGCCGTGCTGCGTCGAAAAGCGGCTCCTTGTCCTCCTGCATGTCGCGATTGTACGTCATCGGCAGTCCCTTCATGGTAAGGAACAAAGAGTTCAGCGCCCCATAAACCCGTCCGCATTTGCCTCGGATCAGTTCGAGGGAATCGGGATTCTTTTTCTGGGGCATCAGGCTGGAACCGCTGGTGACCTCGTCGCCAAGCTCAATCCAGCCAAACTCTTCGCTCGAATATAGAATCCAATCCTCGCAAAAGCGGCTGAGATGCAGCATGATCATGGAGGCGGCGTAGAGGAAATCGAGGGCGAAATCGCGATCGCCCGATACATCCATGCTGTTCCGCGTCACTGCCGCGAAGCCCAGATCGGCGGCGATGGCATGTCGATCAAAGGGGAATCCGCTTCCGGCTAGCGCGCCCGATCCGAGCGGCATCACGTCTGTGCGTCGGCGCGCATCGGACAGCCGCTCAGCGTCGCGGGTAAACATCTCGAAATAGGCCAGGATGTAATGCGGCCATAGCACCGCTTGCGCGCGGCGCGTGTGAGTGTATCCAGGAATTACGACGCCCGGGTATGCTCGCGCGATGGTGAGCAGGGCATCGAGGAGACCTTTCAGCCGGGCGTGGACAGCATCGATCTCTTCGCGAAGCCAGAGACGAAGATCGAGCGACACCTGCTCATTCCGGCTGCGTCCGGTGTGAATCTTATCGGCTAACGGGCCGACGCGTTCCTTGAGCTTGCGGATGACGAGAGTATGGACGTCTTCATCGGTCGCGCCTTGATAGAAGTCCGGCTGTTTGGCTTCTTGGCGGATGGTTTCGAATGCGGCTACGAGCTGCGCGCACTCCGCTTCGGTCAGAATTCCAACGCGCATCAGCGCCCGTGCGAACGCCTGCGAACCCCTGCAATCGCAATCGGCTAAGCGTTTGTCGAAACTGAGAGATTCGGAGAAGCGCTCGAAAATCTCCGACGGACCCGTTTCGAATCTTCCGCCCCAGAGCTTCATGTTGTTAGCGGGGCTCTAGAGAGCCGCCTAAAAGGCGGCTGCAGGCAGGATTGCCTGCCCCACAGAAGATCAGAGCGGGTCTCATGATAAAAGCATGGAGAGGATCGCTTTTTGCGCATGCAACCGGTTTTCAGCCTGATCAAACACCACCGAGTTGGCACTCTCGATCACGGAATCGGTAACTTCCTGGCCGCGTTTCGCAGGTAGGCAATGCATGAAAGCTGCCTGCGGCTTGGCATTGGCGAAGAGAGCCTCGTTGACTTGATAGGGAGAAAAATCGGCGATACGCTGGGCGCTTTGGTCTTCTTGACCCATGCTGGTCCAAACGTCGGTGTACACCGCATCCGAGTTGCGAACCGCTTCAGCAGGGTCGTTTGTGACGATCAGTTCAGCTCCCGAGTCGGTCGCCAGCGCTCTGGTTTTTCGCAGGATATCGGGATTGGCTTCATAGCCTTGCGGGTGCGCAAGGGCGAAGTTCATGCCAAGGCGAACGGCGCACAGCATGAGCGAATGGGCGACGTTATTGCCATCTCCAACGAAGGCCAGCTTGCGTCCGCGTAGATCGCCGAAGCGCTCCTGCAGGGTGAAAATATCCGCCAACGCTTGACAGGGGTGGTACAGATCGCTCAGCGCGTTGATTACAGGGACGCTGGACCAAGCGGCTAACTCTTCGATGGTCTTCTGCGAGAAAGTGCGGGCTACAATGGCCTGGGTCCAACGGTCGAGGTTGCGGGCGATGTCCTTGAGCGGCTCCCGGTCGCCGATCACGCCCGTGCTAACGACGGCGTCGCCGCCAAGCTGCTTGATGGCGAGCTCGAAAGTAAGCCGGGTGCGGAGCGAGGGTTTTTCGAACAGGAGACTAATGTAGCGGCCCACGAGAGATTTGGCATAGCGGGCGGGAGAACGCTTGAGCTTGGCCGTGAGATCGAGAAGGCTCAGCAGCTCTTCGTGCTTGAGATCGAGATCGGATGTAAGATTGCCGGAGGAGATGCGGGCAGGCATGTTCAAGGTTTGGGCGAAGCGGGCGGATGCGGCCATTGTTCCTCCAGCGACTGAATGTTTATGCAGTCATGTGAATAATTACACATTAACGTGTCCGCTGTCAATTGTGGAAGGGAGCTTTCGATGATCATCCAGGACATAAGGTACGCAGGACGTCAGTTGCGAAGAACTCCGGCGTTCAGCTTGACCGCCTTGCTGACGGTTGCCCTGGGGATTGGTGCCACCACCGCGATTTTCAGTGTTGCGGATGCCCTATTGCTGCGGCCGCTTCCCTACCCAAGTTCCGGGCGCCTGGTAATGGTCTGGAACGAACTGACGAAAATCGGTGTGCGGCAGATGTCCCTCAGCGCCGTGGATTTCGACGCGTTTCGCGCCGACACCCATGTTTTCGAAAAGGCTGCGGCATTCAGGGAGCAAGACCGCAATTTGGTCGGGTCAGGCATGGCTGAACGTGTTTCAACCGTCGCATCGACGCCCGGATTGCTCGAAATGCTTGGGGCGTCCACGTCAGTGGGGCGGGGCTTCGCAGACGACGATTGGCAAGCAACTCATGCCCAAGTCGCGATTATCAGCTATTCGCTCTACCTTAGGCGTTTTGGAGCCAGTCCCGCTGTGGTTGGGCAGACAATTCGGCTCGATGACAGTGTCTACAACTTGGCAGGCGTATTGGCGAAAGACTTCGAATTCAGCTTGGGGGCACGCGGCGTAGAAGTCTGGACTCCGCTTCCCCCCGTTCAGGACCTTCGGAAAGGACAGTTCCGCATGCTGGCTCGGATGCGTTCGGGGATCGGTATCGAAGCTGCACAGGCATCGGTGGGAGCGACGGCCCAGCGGCTCAAGGAGACAATTCACCCCTATGAGGGGCCGAACGGCGAGGATGGCGGATATCGCGCCCGAGTCGTTTCTCTGCATGACCAACTCCTGCTAGAATTTCGAACCGGCACGCTCCTCCTGATGAGTGCCGTTGCGCTTGTCTTACTGATAGCTTGCGTGAACGTAGCGAATCTGCTGCTGGCCCGTACGGCCGCGCGAGAAAAAGAAATCGCTATCCGGCGGGCGTTGGGCGCCTCTCGGCTCAGGCTGATCCGACAATGGCTTACCGAAGCTGCTCTGTTGACCATGCTTGGCGGAACGGCTGGTGCGGCGGCGAGCGTCTTTGGCGTCGAACTGCTGAAGGCGTTGAGTCCGGCAGAGCTACCGGGAATCGTCCGCTTGGCTGTGAATGGGCGTGCTCTTCTATTCACATTCGCTCTCTCGGCTGTCGTGTGCCTGCTGTTTTCTTTGGCTCCAGCATTCTCGGCTCAAATGAACGGCAGTTTGCGCGGACCAATTCGCAGTCGTCGCCTCTCGAGCATGCTGATCGCGGCGGAGGTGGCATTCGCGCTCATGCTTTTGGTCGGCTCCGGCCTCTTGCTGGAGAGCTTCCTCCAACTCAAGAAAATCGATCCGGGCGTTCGTACGGATCACCTCCTGACAATGCTGATAGAGCTGCCCAGGACGCGATATGAAAAACCGCGCGACAGAATCCAATTCTTCTCGGACCTGCAGGAGCGGCTGGCACAACTGCCAGGCGTCGCCTCGGTGAGCGCCACGGACCGGCTTCCAGTGTTCACGGTGGGAGTGGACACGCGAAACGGAAATCCGTTCTCTATCGACGGAAGTCCCTGGAACCCAAACGCCTCCGCCCGGCAGATCGCCCATACCGGGACGGTCGGGCTCGATTACTTCCGCACGATGGGAATTCCGGTTCTGGCGGGCCGTGCCTTCTCCAAGGGCGATACGCTCGATTCCGTACCCGTTGCGGTGATTAACCAAACCTTGGCGCGCGGCTTCTTTCCAAAGTCAGATCCGGTCGGCAGGCGAATCCTACTTGGCGCTCCAGAACCAGGAGCACGCTGGCTCACGATCATTGGCGTGATTAGTGACGTCCGGACCGGAGCGCTCGACCTTCCGCCCATGCCCCAGTTCTATACGCCGGAAATCCAAGATGCAAACCCTCGGATGTACGTGGTGGTGCGGACCGCGGTCGACCCCTTAAGCATGTCGCGGACCACTACCGGCGCGGTGCGGCAGCTCGATCCGGAGCTATCGCCAGATCACATCAGCACTATGGAGCAGCATGTGGATAAGTCCGTCGGGCAGCCACGCTATCAGATGTTGCTGCTCATGTTCTTCGGAGGGTCCGCTCTGTTTCTGGCCGTAGTGGGGATCTATGGAGTAGTGGCGCATGGTGTTGTTCAGAGGACGCATGAGATCGGCATTCGGATGGCTTTGGGCGCGAGTGCTGCCCGGGTGGCTGCGATGGTTCTAGCGGATGGCCTGCGGCCCGTCGCCACGGGAATGGCACTGGGGCTGGCCGGGACTGCGGTGCTTGCCCGGTTCCTCGCAACGGTTCTGTATCAAGTGAAGCCTGGCGATCCCGTGGCGCTGATTGGGGCTGCGTTGGTTTTAGCGGTGGTGGCGGTGATGGCTTGCCTTGGGCCCGCTCGTCGAGCGGCTAGGGTTGACCCAACCGTGGCACTCAAATATGAATAGGGTCCGGTTACACACGACTCTTTGCCATTTACTGAGATGAGAAATGTTTCGAACTATGTCTTCATCTCCTTGCTCTGCCTTTCCGAACTTGTCCATGGCCCCGTGGCGAATGTGGAGCACCTCGACCTGCTTGGGTTTCTCCATGATACGGAAAATCACTCGATAGATATGCGGCTTGTGGCCATAAAGCAAGTGCCTGAGCTGATCGTTTTCTGGGGTTCGAGGGCACCGCGTGGGCGAGTCCCGAAGGCTGCGAATGCTGTCCCGGAGCCCTAGGTACCATTTCAGAGCCGCGTCGGACGTGGGCACCTGAATCCTCGCATAAATACCGGCAATGTCCCGCTCGGCACGGGGCGTCATCTTAACCCGATATGCCACGGGCAGCTTCAAATTCAGCGAAGAATTCCTCAGCGTCGCGGCGTTTGCCTTGCCTGGCTTGTTCCAATCCCTGTCGGATCCCTTCGTTCACATCGGCGTGAGCGGCGATGTCGAGCAAGCGCTGATAAGCTTCGGCGTCTTGGACGATAGCCTCCGCCTTCCCGTTGACGGTGAGCACCACAGGCCGCTTGCTCTTTTTGAGCTGCTTCATGAATTCGCCGGAGCGACGGCGAAAGGTGGTGAGGGACTGGATGTCCTTGGTGATGTCGAGCATGAAGACCTCTTCCTAAATAAGTAGCACCTTTCCAGGTGCTCTTGGAAGCGCTGGTGAGGAGGATTTCAACAAGGCTATATTGGAGAAGAAGGGTTTCGCATCCTCCTGAAACGTCTGGAACGTCACAGCAGCACCTTCCTCTAAATCACAAAGCATATGCCGGAAAAGCCGTACGACCCGCAAACGATCGAACTGAAGTGGCAAGAGCGGTGGTTGCAAGATCCCGACCTTTACAAGCCCCTGGAAGACCTTTCCCGCCCCAAGTTCTACGTGTTGGAAATGCTTCCGTATCCGAGCGGGACTCTGCACATCGGCCACGTCCGCAACTACGCCATTGGCGATGCGCTGGCTCGCTACAAGTGGATGCGCGGATTCAGCGTGCTGCATCCGATGGGCTGGGATGCTTTCGGACTTCCTGCGGAGAACGCCGCCATCGCCAACAAGCGCGATCCCTACGAATGGACCATGTCCAACATCGAAAACATGAAGCGCCAGCATCGGCGCATGGGGTTCAGCTACGATTGGTCGCGCGAGATTGCTACATGCCAGCCCGACTACTATCGCTGGAACCAGTGGTTCTTTCTCAAGATGCTCGAGAAGGGTTTGGCCTATCGCAAGAAGGCGCTGGTGAACTGGTGTCCCGAGTGCGGCACCGTGCTTGCGAACGAACAAGTGGTGAATGGCTGCTGCTGGCGGCATGACGGCGTGTCGGTGGAGCAGCGCGATCTTGAGCAGTGGTTCCTGAGGATCACCGCTTACGCCGATGAACTTTTGAACGACATTGGCAATTTGGAAGGCCATTGGCCCGAACGCGTGCTGACCATGCAACGGAACTGGATCGGACGGTCCGAAGGTGCCGAGGTAGATTTCACGCTGGAGGGCACGGAGACTAGGATCCGGGTCTTCACGACTCGCATTGACACGATTTACGGAGCCACCGCGGTCATTCTCGCGCCGGGACATCCCGTGACCGCAGGCCTGCTGGACGACAACGGCAAGGCGGTCGCGAAGGGCATGATCGATTCGCTGGCCTCCAAAGGACCCGGCGACATCGAGAAGGAAGGCTTCTTCACCGGCCACTATGCGATGAATCCGTTCAACGGGGCCATGGTGCCAATTTGGGTTGGCAACTTCGTGCTAATGGGTTACGGAACAGGCGCCATTATGGCGGTGCCCGGCCACGATGAGCGGGACTTTGAATTTTGCAAACAGTATGGGATCGCGATCGCGCCGGTGATTTGGCCGGAGTCGGGCGACGAGCCCGCCGTCCCTTTCCTTGAGTATGGGGTGCTGCATGATTCAGGCGAATATTCCGGTCTTGCCAGTGAAGAGGCGCGCCGCGTGATGGCCGCGAAGGCTAAGGCGGACGGCTTCGGGAAAGCCGCGATCACCTATCGTCTGAAGGATTGGGGCATTTCGCGCCAGCGCTATTGGGGGACTCCGATTCCGGTGATGCATTGCCCAAACGACGGGATCGTCCCGGTGCCCGAGAGCGACTTGCCCGTGGTGCTGCCCTTAGGAATCGAGATCACGGGAAAAGGGCGGTCGCCCCTTGTGCATGTGCCCGAATTTATGAACGTGAAGTGTCCCAAGTGCGGCGGCGACGCGCGGCGCGAGAGCGATACGATGGACACGTTCGTCGATTCGTCGTGGTATTTTTACCGTTACTGCGACGCGCATAATTCGACCGCTCCTTTCGACTCCGCCAAGATCGCTTATTGGTTTCCGATTGACCAGTACATCGGAGGCGTGGAGCATGCGATTCTGCATCTGATCTATTCGCGCTTTTGGACCAAGATGATGCGCGACCTGGGCCTGATTACGAACGACGAGCCCACAACTCGCCTGTTCACGCAGGGCATGGTGATCAAAGAAGGCGCGAAGATGTCGAAATCAAAGGGCAACATTGTCAGCGCCGACTCGATGATCGAGAAGTACGGCGCAGATGTAGGGCGCGTGTTCGAGCTCTTCGCCGCGCCTCCGGAAAAGGAGATGGACTGGACCGACGCGGGCGCGGAAGGGTCGATGCGCTTTCTGGGACGCGTGTACCGTTTCGTCACCCGGAACGCAGACCAGGTACGACTTAACCAAGGCGAGCTGACAGACGCGGACCGCAAGGTGCTGCGCAAGTTGCATCAGACCCTGCGAAAAATCACCGAAGATTTCGAGAGCCGCTGGCACTTCAATACGTCGATTGCGGCCATCATGGAGCTGGTGAACGAGCTTTACGCGCAGGAGTCGAATTTGTCAGGCACCGTGCTTACGGAGGTGCTCGAAAAGTTGGTGCTGATGATCGAGCCGTTCGCTCCTTACTTAGCCGAGGAGATGTGGGAAGAGATGGGTCGCAAGGGTCCGGTGTTCAAGCAGCCGTGGCCTGCGTTCGATCCGGAGCTCGCGCGCGAGGCGGAAGCGGATGTCGTGATCCAAGTTAACGGGAAAGTGCGCGGGCGGATCTCGGTTGGCTTCGGGGCGGATAAGGAGCATCTGCGCGAGAAGGCTTTGGCGGAGCCTAAGGTGCAGCCTTTCCTGGATGGGAAGAAGGTTTTGACGGTGATTGTAGTGCCCGATAAATTGGTGAACATCGTTGTGAAATAGGCGACGTGCTTGCCGCTCCCGTCCTGGCTTGGTGAATAAAAATTAATTGGTATCTCGTGAATCCGGGGAACAATAATGAGCAGTACAATCTTATATAGGTCGCAAGACGGCCCAACATTTAAAGGAGAACATAATATGAATCGCAGAAACTTTGGCTTGGCACTCGGCACCGTCGTCGCTGGCCTCGCGGCAGGCGCCGCGCTCAACGCTCAGGACGATCCGAAGCCAGCTAAGACCAAGAAGACCAAGGCAGCCAAGCACGATTGCAAAGGCCAGAATTCCTGCAAGGGGCAGGGCGGCTGCAGCACCGGCGACAACGGCTGCGCCAGCAAGAACTCCTGCAAGGGCAAGGGCGGCTGCGCTGTTCCCGCCAAGAAGAAATAAGTCTATTTCAACCGGTGGCAGGCGACCATGCGGAAGCCTGCCAATCTGTTTCAACCCCTTTTAGTAGATGAATACTCTACACACCGAGAGAGGTCTGCCCGCAGATAATGCTTTTCGGCGGCTCGCACTCCGCGGACTGTCTATCACCGCCGCGCTCGCATTCCTCGCTCCCTTGCTGACTCGCCTCCTGATCGGCTACGCATTCTTCCTCACGGGTCGAGGCAAATGGCAGAACTTCGACAAGATCGTCTCTTTCTTCACCGATCTCGGCATTCCCTTCGCCCGAGCGAACGCGGCCTTCATCGCGTCGCTCGAACTCATCGGCGGGCTTTGCCTAATACTTGGCTTAGGAACGCGCATCTTCTCGCTGCTGCTCTCAGCGACAATGGTGGTCGCGCTGCTGACCGCTGACAAAGAGGGCTTCCTCAAGAATTTCCCCGGCAACTTTTCCGAGGTTGTGCCCGTCGTGTACGGCATGTTTTTGCTATGGTTGATCCTTCATGGCCCCGGCGTGCTCAGCGTCGATCACCTGATCGCCAAACGCCTGCACCTCTTCCGAGACGGAGATAAAATAGGAACATAATATGGCGAATCGCTGGGGCTATCCAAACTTGGGTTTCGGGATCGGTTTACGGACCAAGCACTACGATCACATCCTGGCAACGCGCCCTCCGGTCGATTGGTTCGAAATTCTCTCTGAGAATTACATGGATACTGGAGGACGCCCGCTCCAGGTTTTGGATCGCATAGCCGCGATGTATCCAGTGGTGTTGCATGGCGTCTCCATGTCGGTGGGCAGCGCGGATCCGATCGATTTCGAGTATTTGCGCAAGCTGAAAGCTCTCGGCAAGCGCATCAACGCGCGTTGGATTTCCGACCACCTTTGCTGGACCGGAGTGGCTGGCCTCAATGTCCACGATCTTCTTCCAATGCCTTACACGGATGAAGCGCTGCGCCACACGGTGGATCGCGCGCGCGTCATTCAAGATGTTCTAGAGCGACCGATTGCCCTCGAGAACCCCTCAACTTACATGGAATTCCGCACGTCCACTTGGACCGAGTGCGAGTTTCTGGCAGAGCTAGCGCGGCGCGCCGATTGCGGCATTCTGCTGGACGTGAACAACGTATACGTCAGCGCATTCAATCATGGTTTCGATCCCGTTGCGTATATCGACACTATCCCAATGGACCGCGTGGTCCAGATTCACCTGGCAGGCCACACGAATAAGGGCACTCACATTCTCGATACTCACAACGATCATGTAGTGGATCCGGTCTGGGACCTGTATCGCCACGTGATCGTGCGCATGGGCGGCGTATCCACTTTGCTTGAGTGGGACGCTGACATTCCGGATTTTGACGTGGTGCACGCCGAGGCGCTCAAAGCTCGCCATCTGATCGAAGATCTGGGGCGTATCGAATCAGCGGAGCCGGAATACGCATCCCTGGCCTAATCAACATGCCTGATCCCGGCCTTGAGCAGACACAACGTTGGTTGCAGGCTTTCATCCTAGCCCCGGAAGTGGACGATCAGGCCGCAGAAGCGGGACGCCTCGTGCTGCCTTCCCTTACGCTGACTGCTCTCGAACGAGCGGGCGTCTATCGCGACATGTACCTTTCGAGGCTGGTGGAAGCGCTAGAGTCGGATTATCCCTCTCTGCTCCACTACTTGGGCCAGGAGGCATTTCACGATTTGGCCGCGCGCTACCTTGAGTTGCATCCCTCTCGCAGCTATACGCTGAACCGCCTGGGCGATAGCTTGCCTGAGTTTATCGGCAAACTTGAGGATCTGCCTAAGCGCGAGTTTCTGCAAGATTTGGCGCGTTTGGAACTGGCGTTAACCGAAGTGTTCGACGAAGAAGAATCGCCTGTGCTGACTCAAGAGGCGATCGCCGCCGTTCCCCCTGAGGCTTGGCAGACGGCGCACTTGCAGCCGATCGCGGCGTTTCGCCTGCGTTCATTTCGCTATCCAGTGAGTGCTTATCTGGGCGCCGTGGATGAAGAGAATGCCTTTCCCTTGATTCGCCGAAAGAATACGTGTGTAGTAGCGTACCGGCGTCAGTTCCAAGTGCAAAGGCTGGATCTGCAGCCTCCGGCTTATGAGTTGTTAACCGCGCTTGCGTCGGGTTCCCCTGTTGGCGAGGCTGTTGAAAAATCCCATGTGCGCGAGAAAGATTTGTTCGAGTGGTTCCGGGAGTGGACTGCCGAGGGTCTGTTCCAATCGGTTTCAGGATGGAACTGATCGAAGTTACGAATTCAAGCAAAGACCCCCACGATTATTTGGAATCCGGCAATATTCTATTCTTCCCGCATGAGGGTTCCGGCCTTGCCGAAAGTGAGAAAGAGTTTCTCCGCGGCGTTCACCTGACGGGCGGGAAACTTCACAAGAACGTAGCATATAAACCGGCGATTGATAAGGTGTCCGGGTTCGACGCTTCTAGTCCGGAGCTCGGAAATAAGCTGCGAGCCGTGTTGCAACGCTACTCGCAGTGGGCGATTCGTTTCACGGCGGAGGTCCTGCCCCGTTATAGGAACGCTTGGAAGCTGGATTACGCGAGCTTTCGACCCGAAGAGGAAGAGGGCCGGGATTTGGCGTTCAACAAGCGGAACGATCTGCTGCACGTGGACGCCTTTCCAACGCGACCGACGCATGGCGACTTGATTCTGCGCGTCTTTACCAACATCAGCGCGAACAAGTCGCGCGTGTGGCTGACTTCCGATCCGTTTGCGCAACTCGCCCGTCGTTATGCGGAAGACGCCGGACTGAGCCGGATTGGAACCGGTCGGGTGCGAGGTGGGCTGATTCGAGGACTTAAGTCCATCGGGCTGCCCGTGGTGGACCGCTCGCCTTATGATCGCTTTATGCTCGGCTTTCATGACTACTTGAAAAGGAACGCCGATTATCAGAAGAACTGCGCGAAGTATCGCTTCGAGTTGCCTCCTGGATCAACTTGGATGGTGTTTACGGACGTGGTGCCGCACGCCGTGCTCTCGGGTCAGTTCGCGCTGGAGCAGACTTTCATCATTGCTAGGAATAGCCTGTTAGATCGGGAGATGGCACCAGCATCTATTTTGGAGCGTTTAAGAGGACAATGATGCGTTACATTCTCGCGTGTATTTCTTTGGCAGGAGCATCCTTCGCACAACCTTCGCCCTCGGTGAAATGGGAGGAACTGACCGCTGCCGATTTCGCGGCGGCGATCCAAAAATCAAAGGGCACCTGTCTGCTACCATTCGGCATCATCGAGAAACACGGACCTCACCTTCCCCTGGGTACGGACCTCTTGAACGTGCGCTACGCCGCTCTTCATGGCGCCGAACAAGAGTACGCAATCGTCTTTCCCGAATACTACTTCGGCCAAATCTTTGAAGCCAGACACGAACCGGGAACGGTTGCCTATAGTGCGAAGCTGCAACTCGAACTCTTGCAGGAGACAGCCGATGAGATGGCCCGCAACGGCTGCAAGAAGATCGTCATCGTCAACGGCCATGGGGGCAACAACAGTTTGCTGCCATACTTTGCTCAAGCGCAACTGGCGTCGCCTCACGATTATGTCGTCTACGTGTATCGCAATGGTGGGGCTGCACCGGGCCGGCCTCCCCTTAAATCAAAAACGGACGGACATGCAGGAGAATCCGAAACATCCCACTTAATGATCACGCGGCCAGACCTGGTACATATGGACCGGGCCGCTTCAGAGTCGGGTGCCGATATGAACCGGCTCGATCTGCCGTCCAGCGTTTACACCGGGATTTGGTGGTACGCCAAGTTTCCCGAACATTATGCAGGCGATGGAACGCTCGGGAATAAGGAGCTGGGCGAGTTCGATATGAAGCATTGGGCAGACGGGGTCGCGGCAGCCATCCGCGCGATCAAATCGGACCAAACCAGCCTCAGGCTCCAGAACGAATTCTTCGAAAACGCGAAACATCCCTTGGACACAAAGCAGTAGGATGGCTGCCGCACATGACGCCGGCGGTCACGAGGAGCCGCTCTCGATCTTCGATTACGAACGGCTAGTCAAGAGCCGGATCTCGCACGGGGCTTACGAGCGGATTAACGGCGGCGCGGGCGACGAGATCACGTTGCGCTGGAATCATGAGGCTTACGAACGGATCCGTTTGCGGCCGCGTATCCTCGTGGATGTTTCGAAAATCGACACGCGCATTCGTCTGTTCGAACACGATCTCCCGTTTCCTATCTTGCTGGCCCCGACTGGTGCGCAGGGATTCGTTTATCCCGATGGAGACATCGCCTCTGCTAGGGGCGCAGGAGCCGCCGGCGCGATTCTGACGATCAGCAGCAGCGCTTCAAAGCCGCTGGAGGAAGTGGCTGAAGCGGCAACGGGTCCGGTGTGGTTTCAGCTTTACGTGCAGCGGGATCGCGGTTTCACTCGCGAATTGGTACAGAGGGCCGAGGCGGCTGGTTGTCGCGCAATGTGCGTTACAGTGGATTCGCCCAATCAGGGCGTCCGAAATCGCGAAGACCGCGCGAAGGGGGAATTGCCCGAGCGAGTGCTGCCGAATTTGAAAGGAAAAGACTACCTCGACCCCACGTTTTCCTGGAAAGATATCGACTGGCTCAGGTCATTTGCGAAGACGCCTGTGTTGCTCAAAGGAGTGATGAATCCGGATGACGCGGAGCTGGCCGTAAAAGCGGGCGCGTCCGGCATCATCGTTTCCAATCATGGCGGACGCAACTTGGATACTGTGCCGGCAACGATCGAAGCACTGCCGTTTGTGGTCGAGAAAGTTGAGGGCCGAGTGCCGGTGCTGGTCGATGGTGGGATTCGGCGCGGGACCGATGTCGTGAAAGCGATCGCATACGGAGCGAACGCAGTGCTAATCGGCAGACCCTATCTGTGGGGATTGGGCGTAGCGGGTGCAGAAGGGGTCACGCGGGTAGTGGAGATTCTGAGGAAAGAGTTCGTGATCGCCATGGCGTTATGCGGCAGGCCAACCATCGCAAGTATCGATGCCACTGTTATCTGGCCGCAAGCAAACATTGAAGTGTCGCCCGGGCGGCCGCGTCCCAACTGAACTGGGCTGCTCGGCTCCGGCCAGCTTCCACTAAACTGGTGTCTTCCAGCGCGCGCTGCATGGCGGACCGCATTGCAACGTCGTCGTCAGGATCGAAAAAAAAGGCACATCCATCCGCAATCTCGCGCAGGGGCGGTATGTCCGAACACGCCACTGGAACACCCGCCGCCATGGCCTCCAGCACGGGCATCCCGAAGCCTTCGAACTTCGAAGGATAGATGAACCCGCGCGCGCCTCGAAAAAGCTCGTATAGTTCTTCGCGCGGAACCCAGCCTGTGAACCGCACGTGCTGCGCAGGTTCCTTTTCCAGATGTTGCGCCGCAAATCCGCGCAGTCCGGTGATTACCAGTGAGGCAACGGGCAGCGACTCGTTGAAGACTTGAACAAGCCGCTCCAGGTTCTTATGCGGGTGTAAAGTGGAGACGCACAGCAGGTAATCGCGGGGGTTCCGATTTCGCGCGATTTGGAAGAAGCCGTCCTCCACCCCATGCTGCACCACAGTGGAATCGACTCCGTAAAAATGCAGCAAATCGGAGCGCGTCGCTTCGGAAACTGAGATCAACTTGCGGGACCTCCGCGCCGCCGCCCACAGCAGTAACTTCCAAAAGGGCAGATCGAACCAGCGAAAGTACTCGGGATGGCGCTTGTGCTGCAGATCATGAAACACGGTGACGTTCGCACAGGGCGACCATACTGGGCAAGTAAAACCAGGGTTCAGCATCACCGCGATTCTCTGTCGTCTGGCGGCCAGCGGCAGCCCGATTTGTTCCCACAGAATCCGTACCGGGCGAAAAATGGCCCGCACAGGTTGCGGAACGTTCTGGAAATTGCTCTGGCGCGGAACGAGATCGTCGCTCGTTTCCCGATTGGTAAAGATGAAATATTCGTTTTCCTTGTCGATGTGCGCCAACCCGATCAATAGATTGCGCAGGTAAATCTCAGTGCCGCCGACCCCTCCGGGAATCAGGTACAGAGCATTGACTCCGATGCGCATTACTGCTGAGAAAGCCTGATCATCCCATCCCGCGCAACTTTGTTTTGAGGGTCCATCTCGAGTACGCGCTGGTACTCGGCAGCCGCGTCCCGTCGCTTGCCCTGAAGCGCATAAACGTTGCCGCGATAGATGTATGTCATCTGGAAGTTCGGGTCAAGCTTCTGCGCTCTTTCGAGCGCGTCGAGCGCCTGCGGATACTGCTTGAGCTTGGCGTATTCCATGCCGATCTGAGAGTAAACATGCGCGGTCCCGTTCAGAGCGGCTGCCTGCTGGAGCTTCGCGAGTGCGTCGGAAGAGTTGCCCGCGCAGTCCGACGCAAGGGCCCAATCGATCAGAAGACTGAAATCCGGACTCTCCAATTCGCCAGTGCGAGCGAATTCATTGACTGCTTCGGGGCAGCGTCCGGCGGCATAGTACGCATACGCTAGCTGGAAACGCGGGCGCACTTTGCTCGGCGATTTCGACACGCTGTCAGCCCAGATGCTGACCGCATTGCTCCAGAGCTCGTTACGACTGTAGGCAAGCCCGGCTTCCGCCAAGAGGATGACTCCCAGGGTGGTTACCAGCGCCGTCCGCGTAGTCTTCCACCAGCGCAGCATTCCGATGGCGATGAACAGGAAGCCGATGAAAGGCAAGTACATGCGGCGCTCAACCAGAGTATCGCGAATTGGCACTACCGACGATGTCGGGGCGAACAAGAGCAACAAGGTAAATACGCCATAGGAGATCAGCGGGTAGCGACGCCGGTAATGCCAAGCGGCCGCGATCAGCACGATTAGGGGGAGCAATCCCAGAAGCGCCCCGTGATGAAGGATGGACTTTGAGGTCGCAAACTCGTGATCCAGGTTCTGGCCTAGCGGGAGAATAAAAAAGAGGATATAGTGCCAGATCGCTCGGCATTGTGTGAAGAAGTATTGATACCAAGTGAGGTCTTTCATTCCGAAGCCAGCGGTGGTGGCGGAACTGAGCAGGCGTATCACAAATGTTACGGCGACCGCACCACCGAGCAAGATGGGGATGTACAACTTCCAGTTACGGCGGACGCCTTCGAGAGTGAACCCAGGGTTCCAATAGTAATCGGTCAAAAGCAACAGGGCTGGCAGCACAGCCGAGTGCTCCTTAACCAGACAGGCCGCGCCGAAGAGCACCAGCACCCCGACCGAGATCACCCACGAGGCGCTTACTGCCCGGCGGTAAAGGAATAAGGTAAAGGCCGCAAGAAAAAAGAACACGCTCAATGTTTCCGACCGGCTCGCGATGTAGCTCACGGACTCGGTTTGAAGCGGATGGAACAGAAATAGGCCGGAACCGAATACAGCGAAGACGTCTCGGTCCCATTTTTCGAAGCGCGCCCACTCCAGCACCTTCCTCATGATGAGGAACACAAAGCTCCCATTCAGAAAATGGAGCAGCACGTTCACCAGGTGGTACCCGAAAGTTTCATCGCCGCTGGCACTAAAATTGAGCCAATAGGAGAGCATCAGGATGGGCCTGACGCCCTTCATCCATTCGCTCAGCGGCGCGCGCTCGTAGTTCGGAAGTTGATAGGGAAGGTAGGTATCGTCCAGAAGAAAGGGCCCGGACATGGACGGTCCATAAACCATGAAGAGTCCGATGAGAGCGGCGAGCCCAGCCAGCGCATAGTGCCACGCTTCCAGACCTGCTGGAGTCGGCAGAACTTTGGGTTGCTTACTTGCTTTCATTATGGGAATGCAACTGAAACTCAAGAATCGCGAGCCGCTGGGCCATAGCGATATTGGCGTCCTTCAGATCCGAGATGATGACCGAGAAGCGATAGAAGACGACCAGAAAAACTCCGAATACGAGGAGAACCAAGGCTATGGGAGGGTACGTCAATCCCAGATAACCCGCCAGCCAGTTCAGCGCAAAATGCGAGCGCGAAAGAAGCAACAGAGCGAGGGATGCCGCCAGCCAGCTTACCGAGTATTCCACGCGGATATGGGATCGGCGCACAGAGAACAGCACCAGCAGCATCAAAGCTACGCTCAGAACCGTAGTGGCGGCGAGCAATCGATCCATGTTCAGATTTTCCTCCGCCGCCCTTCAAACTTCAGCACGTTGACAAATACTCCCAGCAAAACATGCACGATGTAATAAAGTGATTTTACGGGCGTGATCGAGCTTCGCCCAGCCTGCCGGGGCCGCATGTTGCAGGCGATTTCCTTAAATCGAAAGCGCTTGCGCTGAAGCACCACTAGCGTCTCTATTTCAGGATATTCCAGAGGAAAGCTCTTAGTGAATACTTCGAGCGCCTGACGGTTTACTCCCACGAAGCCGGACGTGGGGTCGTAGACGGGTTTGCCTAGTATTGGGCGCAGGATCATCCGAAAAACGTGAATGCCCAAACCCCTCAGGAGGCTCGTTTGCTTCTGAGAAAAGCGCGAGCCGATCACCATTTGACATCCCGACGTACGCAGCTCGGCGAGGATGCGGGGAATGTCCGCGGGATCATGCTGGCCGTCGCCATCTACCCGGATCACGTATTGGTATCCAAGCTCGAAGGCCAGCTTGTAGCCTGCCTGGACGCACCCGCCTAGACCTAAATGACACGGCAGCGGCAGCACTTGCGCACCTGCGTTGCGCGCCAGGTCTTTCGTGGCGTCCACAGAGCAATCGTCGATCACTAGAACTGGTTGCCCTGGGTACAACGCGCGTATCTCATTCACCACTCCAGCAATGGCGCCCTGCTCGTTGTAGGCGGGGATGACGATCAGAAAGTCCTCAGCATCGCGAGCTCCCTTCACAGGCTCGCCACCTGTCGAGAGCTGATCGAGTACTGCCGCAACAAACGCCCGAACTGCCGCTCGGTCAGCCTGCGTTTGATTGCCTGGCGCTGCTTCCACAGACGCGGCAGGTTCCTCAGCAGCTCGGCGTGAGCCTGTAACGCGTATAGGGGGAGTCGCATTCCGCCGTTGCCTTCGCGTCCGAACCGGGCGGCAATTCCCTTCCCTTGCATCGCGAAGAATACATGCC
Source organism: Bryobacterales bacterium (assembly GCA_038225555.1). Classification (GTDB taxonomy): domain Bacteria; phylum Acidobacteriota; class Terriglobia; order Bryobacterales; family Bryobacteraceae; genus JANXQZ01. The sequence goes on along the minus strand of JBBRRB010000018.1, from coordinate 4,339 downwards.
AGAAATAGCGGGCGGACGTCTCGAAAGGAACCGAGAGCAAAATGTCTGGGGGAAAATTCTTCGCCGCGACGAAAAGCCGGTTGCGTTCCACATAGTAGGCCTTTAACGTGGACGCCTGCCCTGCGGAGTGCGAGTAGCGGTGCTCCACCACTGCCTCCGGGACATACACGCACTCCCATCCCGCCCACCGGCCGCGCAGACCGAGGTCGGTGTCTTCGCAATAGAGGAAGAAGCTTTCGTCGAAGAGCCCGATTTCGTTCAGCATGTCGCGGCGGTACAGGGCGGCAGACGCGCTCGGGAGCAGCACTTCCTGAACCCGCGGGAATGCCGCTGGCAGTTGCCGATGACCTCGCTGTTTACTGCTGCCGTCGAGGCAGATTAACATGCCCGCCGAATCGAGCAGGTCCTCTCCCGCCAGGCGTACTTGGGACGCGCACATGCCAATTTCATAGCGCTTTTCCATCTCCCTCAGCAGCGATTCGAGCCAGCGCGGATGGGCGACCGCATCGTCGTTCAGGGTGGCCACAAACGGCGCGTCCGATGCGCGGAAGCCTTGGTTGATGGCTGCCCCAAACCCGACATTGGTCTGATTATGAATTACTTTGGACGCGGCATCGAGCGGAACGAGGCTGCGTCCGCTATTATCGACCACCACTACCTCGAAGTCGCTGATCGATTGGGCGTCCAGTGACCGCAAGCACTCGACGAGTGCCGCATCCGCCGAGAGAGTTGGAATAACGACCGTAGCTCGACAGTTGGGCAACTCCGATTTTACATGTTCGAGTTGTTGATTAGGCAGACCCAGCCGTCTTTTTTGAATGCGGCAGTCGCCTCCATTCCTTCGACTTGCTCCGTCTCGGAAAAGCCTGACTCGATTAAGATCGACTTGCCTTTGCGTATGCGAGCGAACTCAGGTTGAAGGTCTTCAACGGCGCTCGCGCTGATGTTCGCGACGATGATGTCGAATGAGCACGCGCGAATGGCATCTGCCGATCCCGCATAAACATCCGATCCAATTCGTTGGCGCGCTATCATCGCGGCTTGTTCATCAACGTCGCATGCGATGATCCGTCCGGCACCGAGCAGTCGGGCGGCTTGGGACAGAATACCCGAACCCGTGCCGACGTCCAGAACGGAGTCGCCGGGTTTCAGATAACGTTCCAAGGCTTCCAGGCACAACTGCGTGCATGGATGATACCCGGTGCCGCAAGCCATCCCAGGATTGACTTCTAAACGAATGCGACCGTGGGGAGCGGGGATTTCGCACCAGGGCGGCGCGAGAAAAAATCGAGTGCCGACCAGCACAGGCTTGAAAGAGTCGCGGGACAATTGGGCCCAATCGACATCGTCTTCTACCCGCACACTTGCCGGGTCGCGCCCGAGCCTGCTGCTGAGATCCTCGATCCTGGTTTCATTATCGAAGAATGCTCGAAACCCGCCGGGCTCTTCCACGACGCCGAGCGTGCCTGCATCCCACATCTCGGCAGTGAGAATATCTTCTTCTTCAGGAGCGCAATAGACCAGCACGGAGAACAATGCACCAGTATAAAGCGGCAGGTGTCGCTACTTGTTTATGACTGCCCGGTGGAGCACTCTTACCCGCACTGGCCGTCGACCGAATCGCTTCGCCTCCGCTGCATTTGGGATGAACAGATCCAGTCTGCGTCCCCGTATTTTTCCTCCCGTATCCTCGATTTCGTATTCGCCAGAGTAGCGTCCCGCACCAGTGATCCGGATGCGGGAGCCCAGAGGCAGTAGTGCTGGATCGGCCGCCGCCACGTGACGGTGGGTCTGATCGCCCGAAGCTGTCTCGCCCTTCGTTGAATAGGCGGTCGCCGAGTATGTGCCGCCTGCGCGGGTTCTGGCGTGCGCAGGAGAGGGAACCAGTGTCAGCGCAAGGAGAATAAAGATGCGACGATCCCTCATTTGGCCGGAGGTTTGGTTGCAACCGGCTTCCACTCGTGCGCACGCCGTTGAGCTTCAGTCAGATCTCGGGGCTTCATCTTCCTGGCAACCAAGTCCCTCTGTTTTGCGCATTGGGTGTCGCCTGCGGCAGCGCAGATGTTGAACCACATATGCGCCAGTACATAGTTTCGGCGGACTCCCGTGCCGACACCGTAGAGCGCGCCAAGGTTGTGCTGAGCTTTCACATAGCCTTGATCGGCCGAGCGGCGGAACCACTCGATAGCTTGCTCGTAATTCTGCACCACTCCCGCTCCATCGAGGTACAGCAATCCAAGGTTGAACTGAGAAGGCGCATCACCGGCCTCGGCGAGGGATCGCCACTCCTTGGCTGCCGCGACATAGTTGTGTTCTTCATACGCTTTCAGACCTGCGGCGAAATCGGCGTGGGCCGTCGACGCGGTCAGCGCGATGATGAAGCACCGTCGAAAATACTGCGAGCGTCTCATAAACACCATCTTAGTCCTCCCTACTTGGCTTCGTTTTAGGGGCAATTCCACCATCACTGTAAAGTGGAACGCTACTGCAAACCGACTTGGTACTAGTTAGACTAGGACTATAGGAGACTCCCTAGATACATGTCCAGAATTGTCTGCCCAGCCTGGCACTCGCAGTCGTGCTGGCTCCGTACTCGCTGCTCGCCCAGACAGATTCGTCTGTGCAATCGGCTCCGCAACTTCACGGTTATTATACGCACGTGCCTTGGAATGAAGGCACTCACTCTGACGCGCTCTTCCAAGCTGCGAACGGAACCACGATTCCATTGGCGACGTACTCCATTGTGGCTACGAAAGATAACCGAACCTACAACGGCACCATCGTCGGTACGAGTCCCTTTGCAGGTACCAAGACAGCCGCCACGATCAATACTGTCGTGGTGCCATTGAAGATTACAATTGGGGCGACCGTTTTCGATCCAACCGCAACAGATTCCTGCGACGGAAACGTCTCTGCCCAGACTCGGCTGATGCAGTCACCGCTGGTTGCGAATGTGACCAATCTTACGATCAACGGCGTGAATGTCGGAACTACTCAGTACGTCAACGGTATCCGCCGGGCTGAATTTTGGTCCACTATTGGTGGTTCCTCTACCTATCAAAATGCTCTGAGTGTCACGTTCGCCTCCGCTTATACGATCAGTTCCGCCACGGTGGGAACTCATGGGACCATTTACTCCTCAGGCTGCCACCTGCTCGGAATTGTTTCCAACAGCTGGCTGGATTCGTACCTGAAGGGCACGGTGATGCCCGCCTTAACAGCTTCGGGCGTGATTTCACCTGCGAAATTCGTTGTGTTCCTGTTTCGAAATGTTGTGCAGTCGACAGCCAATCCACCTAGCGTGAATCAGTGCTGCATCCTCGGATATCATGGGGCAACCGGCAATCCGGTGCAGACTTACACACCGTTCACTTGGGACACCACGGGTGACTTCGGGAGCGGCACTGCTGATGGCTCAATTGTTTCGGCGCGGGATTTTTTGTTTCGATTGGCTGCGGACATGGATTTGGTGCCTCGGAGGAAGAGTAGCTGGGGAGTGGAGGGGATGAGGGCGGGTTAATGCGGGAAGTTCTTGAAAGGATTGGAGAAACTTTTTTGAAAATGCCTGGACTGCGAAATGCCTTGCTTGATCCGACAGCGCCGCTCGTCATCGACGAGGCGGACCGACTCAATTGACCGTGGCCGAATCGGTTTGGTGCTGATCGGCATGCCGGACATCGAAAAGCGTCTCGGACGCGATCCGCAATTCTACTCACGCATGGGGTTCGCCCTTGAATTCCGGAAGGTGCGGCCAAACTTCGGGTCCCGAACCTCATGCTATGCGGTTTCCGTGTTCGCTGCTGGGCCGTTGTCAGAGCCGAAATTGCAGCCTGCTTTTTGAGGCAGAGATTTGCGATTTTTCGCGGAGTCGCCACCCGTGCTGTCTGCTGAGCCCTGCTAGCAGACCCCGGGTCCATCTCGACGGCGTGCATTCGGTTTTGAGACTCAATAGTGAGACTCTGGAAGGGCTGATTTCATTGGCCTCGCCGAGTGTTGCAGAACCTACCCTTTATGTAACACCAAGCTTCTTTTTACATTCCGGCCTTTTTTTGCGCCTGCCGCTTGACTCCGTACTTAGGTACGGGGTTTAGACTAGTTTTAGACAGACGAAAAGTGGACGTGATGAAGCAACTGACAATCAGCCGTTTGGCGCAACTCGGCGGGGTAAATCTCGAAACCGTCCGCTATTACGAGCGCCGGGGCCTCCTGCCAAAACCGCCACGAACGCAAGCGGGCTACCGGCAGGTTCCACCAGACACGGCGGAGCGGCTGCGCTTCATCAAACGTGCTCAGGAGCTAGGCTTTTCTCTTGAAGAGGTGGGCGAACTTCTGGCTCTAC
>JBBRRB010000017.1:0-113621 GCA_038225555.1 Bryobacterales bacterium | reverse complement strand
ATGCGTTAGCTCGCCTGTCCGGTTCGATGAGCGGGGTGTGAAAACGGAGCAGGATGGAGTTAGTGAGGCACCGACATTACGAAAGGGTCGGACAACAGATAGGCCCCATCTAAACCACCGCGTCACACCTCGACTCTACAACTCAAGCGCACTTAAACTGCCTGCCGCTTTCCGCGTCTTTACGAATTGAGCACTTGGTCGGATTCCTGCGGAGCCCAAAAACTGATACTCTGAAAGAATTAGGAGTCAACGATATGAAGTCCGTTTTTGCGATCGGGGCCTGTGCGCTCATCACCACTGGTGCGGCCTTGGCAGCGAGCACCACCGGTGGCAATCCGCCTACTTTTTCGAAGGATGTCGCCCCCATTCTGTATCAGCGATGTACTGAATGCCATCGTCCCGGCGAGGCCGCTCCCATGGCGTTGCGTACGTACAAAGAAGTCCGCCCGTGGGCCAAATCGATCAAGCAGCAGGTGGTCAGCCGTACCATGCCGCCGTGGCATGCCGATCCCGCCGTCGACCACTTCGCAAACGATCGCCGTTTGAGCGATGCGGATGTGGCCACGATTGCGAAGTGGGCGGATGCCGGCGCTCCCGAAGGCAACGCCACCGACCTGCCCGCTCTGCCTAATTTCGTCGAGGGCTGGCGCTTTGGCAGGCCCGACATAACCGTAGATATGGGCAAGGACTTCAAGATTCCTGCCGAAGGCGTGATCAATTATCAGTACTTCAAAGTGGATCCAGGGTTCAAAGAAGATACCTGGGTGCAAGCCGCCGAAATTCGCCCCTCGCAGCGTTCGCAGATTCACCACATTATCGTGTTCTTGCAGGAAGGCGGAAAACGCGCACCTCGCGGCGGCGAGCAGTTCAGCGACATGCTCATCGGCTACGCTCCTGGCGTTCCCACAACCACTTGGGATCCAGATACTGCTTTCCTGGTCAAGGCGGGTTCCACTTTCTTGTTCCAGGTACACTACACCGCCAATGGAAAAGAGGCCGTGGACCGTTCGGTGCTAGGTCTCAAGATCCGCCGCGACGCTCCCAAGTATCGAGCGCTTACTGGCTCGGCGATTCAGTTCCGTTTAGCCATTCCTCCTGAGGATCCGAACTACGAAGCCAAGGCTTCTTATGTCTTCAAGGAAGATGTAACGCTCCTCGATTTGACGCCCCATATGCACCTGCGCGGAAAGGCGTTCAAGTATGTGATCACGTACCCCGACGGGAAGAGCGAAGAGCTTCTGAACGTGCCAAAGTACGATTTCAATTGGCAGCTGAGCTACATTCTGGCGGAACCGCGGAAGGTGCCGGCCGGCTCTAAGATTGACGCCACTGCTTGGTACGATAATTCTGCGAACAATAAATACAATCCTGACCCGACCAAGATGGTGAAGTGGGGAGATCAGACTTTTGAAGAGATGATGATCGGGTTCTTCAATTACAAGGTTCCGGCGGATCGTCCTGACCCAGCTCCGGCGCATACTGGCGTGGAATAGTTCTCAGCAGGGGCGGCCGGCAAAGCTGTCCGCCCCGATCAGTCCACTGTGCCCTTTTTCGATCCCTTTCTCGCCCAACATTTCTCAATTTATCCGCGACAATTCCGAGTTGATTCGGGTTATCATATTCTAGAACCCGACAATTTAAACAGCCTGCGGACCCACGGAAGTCTTGTCGGCGATGGTGTAATCTTGCACACGCACCTCGAGTCAATGCGCGCTCGCCTGGCAGAACTAGAAGCCAGGGATGTGCAACTCACGGAATCCGAGCAGCAGCGCAAGCTGTACCACTACTTGGTGGAACACAGCCTGGGGCTCATGTGCTCGCACGATCTAAACGGGGTCCTGCTCCTGGTAAACCCAGCCGCTGCCGAGTCGCTGGGCTACTCCGCCGGTGAAGGAATCGGACGCAATTTGCGGGATTTTCTCGCACCTGACGTGCAGCCCGAATTCGATGCGTACCTGAACCGAATCCGCTCAAATTCCTCCGATTCGGGGTATATGCGCCTGCGTGCCAGAAACGGGTCGGAGCGCGTGTGGCTCTACCGGAACGTCAAGTACGAGGAGCGCGGCATGAGGCCCCTGGTTCTGGGCCATGCCTTGGACGTGACACATCAGATTCGGGGCGATCAGGCGCTCAAGGAAAGCGAAGAGCGGTTTCGCAAGCTCTTCGAGGACGCCCCGATCGCTTATCACGAGATGGATCCTTCGGGTCTTTTGCGCCGGGTGAATCGAGCCGAAGGAGCACTGCTTGGCTGGACTGCGGGCGAGATGATGGGCCGACACATCACGGACTTCGTCGTGCCGGAAGAGCGGGAACATTGCAGACTCGAGATGCTTCAAAGGGCAACTCAAGCCCATTCCGGACCGGGTCCGCGCGAATCTCGATTTGTACAGCGCTTAGTCCGCAAAGACGGGTGCGTGCGCTCGCTGCAGGTTCAGGAAAACGCGATCTTCGATGCCTCGGGTCGGCTGACGGGAGTGCGCTGGGCGCTCTTAGATATCAGCGATCGGCTGGCTTCAGAGGAGCACATTTCCAAGCTGAACGCCGAATTGGAGCGACGAGTCGAGGAAAGAACCCAGGAGTTGCTGCGTTCGAACTCAGACCTGCAGCAGTTCGCTTATATCGTGTCTCACGATCTGCAGGCTCCCTTGAGGCAAGTGGGCAGCATCGTCAAGCGGCTGGGCGCCACACACCAATCGTCGCTCGATCGAGATGCGGCGGAACGCATCGGCCATGCGCTGGACGGCGTGGAGCGAATGTCGCTGCTCATTGACGACCTGCTGCAATACTCTTTGGCTTCAAACGCGGCCGCTCCACCGGCGCAGGACGTTGAGTTGGGTAGCGTGGTAGAAACCAGCCTAGTGAATCTGCGGATGAGCCTGGAGGAAAGCCAAGGCATGGTCACTCACGATTCACTCCCGACGATTCTTGCCGACCCGATTGGAATGCTGCAGGTATTCCAGAATCTGATCGGCAACGCTCTCAAGTATCGGCGCTCCGATCCTCCCCGGATTGATATCAGCGCTGAAGCGGGCGAGGATGCTTGGCTCATCTCGGTTAAGGACAATGGCATCGGAATCGCCGCGCCCGATCAGGAGCGCATTTTTGGGGCGTTCAAGCGTCTGCACGGGAAGGAGTACCCTGGGACTGGAATCGGGCTCTCGATCTGTCAAAAGATTGTTGAGCGCAACGGCGGTCGTATCTGGGTAGAGTCGGAGCTCGGGAGAGGATCGACCTTTCTCTTCACCCTGCCGCGATAAGTCAACTCTAACCTTAACCTCGATACTTAAGCCTTTTCAAAAAGTCCAGCCGCGCCCTGCCCGCCTCCGATACACATCGTAACCACTCCAAGTCTTGCGTTTCGGCGAGCCATCTCATTCGCGATCGTGCCGGTCATGCGGGAGCCAGTCATTCCAAACGGATGGCCAATCGAGATGGAACCTCCATTCACATTGAGTATGTCGTTATCGATTCCCAGTCGATCGCGGCAGTAGATTACCTGCACCGCGAAAGCTTCGTTTAACTCCCATAAATCGATGTCCCCCACCTTCAATCCATGCCGTTTCAAGAGCTTTGGCACCGCGAAGACCGGCCCGATTCCCATTTCATCAGGTTCGCATCCCGCAACGGCGAACCCTCGATAAATTAGCTTGTAGGGGATGCCGAGTTCGTCGGCACGCTCGCGCGACATCAGCAGAGTGGCCGATGCGCCGTCTGATAACTGAGACGCATTCCCGGCTGTTACGCTCCCGCGACCGCTGTCCGGATCGAAGTACGGCTTCAGCGACTGCAAACCTTCCAGAGTGGAATCTGGCCTGTTGCATTCATCCGTCGCCGCGCACACCTCTTCCGTTCCTGTAACCTGCCCCGTTTTCTTATCTAGTAGAGCGCGCGTGACCTTCATCGGAGCTATCTCGCCCTCAAAGAAGCCCTCCCTCTGAGCCCGCGCGGTGCGTTGCTGGCTTAACAGCGAATATTCGTCCTGAGACTCGCGGGTGATCCCGTAGCGCTTGGCCACCACTTCTGCCGTCGCGCCCATCACCATGTAGATGCCAGGCTTGCGCTCCTGCACTACCGGGTGCGGGTTGGTGTCGCGCGGAGTCATCGAGATGCTCTCCACGCCGCCGCCGATCGCGGCATCCGCACCTTCATTCACGATCTGATGAGCAGCCATCGCGATGGCCTGCAGCCCGGAGGAACAGAATCGATTCACCGTTGTGCCTGCCACGCTAATCGGCAAACCGGCATGCACTGCCGACACGCGGGCGATGTTAGAGCCTTGCGGTCCGTGAGGCATGGCGCATCCGAGAATCACATCCTCAATCTCTTCCGGCGCAAGCCCCGGCGTCTTCCGGAGAACGTCCTTGATGCAATGGGCGGCCAGATCTTCCGGCCGGGTGATGTTAAACGATCCGCGATGCGACTTGGCGAGAGCGGTTCGCGAACTGGCGACCACGACTGCCTCTCTCATGCCTTCGCTCCGGCCACCGCAACTTTCAAGGGCTGAGCAGGGAGGCCGGAGAAAGTCTTGCCTTCTTCGGCGAGTTGCTTCAGTAAGGGGGCGGGAGTCCAAAGCGCGCCGTGCTGCTGTTCAAACTCGCGGACCCGTTCGTACACTCTCTTGAGTCCGACGAGATCGGCGTACTTCATGGGACCACCTCGGTAGGCGGGGAATCCATAGCCGTTGAGATAAGTGATGTCGATATCCACCGAGCGCATCGCGAAGCCATCTTCGAGAATGCGAGCCCCTTCATTCACGAGCGCGTAAATGCAGCGGTCGACAATCTCTTCGCTGCCGATCTCGCGCTGCGCAATGCCGGTCTGCTTGCGCGAAGCTTCAATCACGGCCTGCGCCTCCGGGTTGTGTTGAGGCTTGCGATCAGCACCATATTTGTACCAGCCTGTTCCGGTTTTTTGACCGTAGTAGCCCAGTTCGCAAAGCTGGTCTTCGATGAGCGGTTGGCGCACGCTGCTGTCGCCGATCTCCTTGTACTCTTTGCGAATTCGCCAGCCGACATCCAGGCCCGCGAGATCGCCTGTTGCCAGCGGGCCCATGGCCATTCCAAAATCGTAGAGCGCCTTATCGACAGCCTCCACCGTGGCTCCCTCTTCCACCAGGAATTGCGCCTCGCGCCGATAAGGTCCGAACATGCGGTTGCCGACAAACCCGCGGCAGTTGCCTACCAGAACACCCACCTTGCCCAACTTTTTCGAGAGCGCCATGCAAGTGGCGATCACTTCTTTCGAACTGGCCGCGCCACGCACAATCTCAAGCAGCCGCATCACGTTGGCCGGGCTGAAGAAATGCGTGCCGATCACCATCTCAGGGCGAGTTGTCGCCGAAGCAATCTCGTCGACATTCAGGGTGGAGGTGTTTGACGCGAGGATCGCCCCTTGTTTGCAGATCTTGTCCAGAATGCCGAAAATCTCCTTCTTGAGCGCCATGCCTTCGAACACGGCTTCGATGATCATGTCCGCTTCGGCGAACCCGTCGTACGACAAGGTGGACTGAATAAGAGCCATGCGCTTGTCCATCACTTCCTGAGTGAATCGGCCTTTGGCGACCGAGTTTGAATAATTTTTGCGAATCGTCGCGAGGCCGCGGTCGAGCGCGCCCTGCTCAGTCTCTTTCAGGAGGACTGGGATGCCCGCGTTGGCAAGCACCATCGCGATGCCGCCGCCCATGGTGCCAGCGCCGATCACGGCAGCTTGATTCACCGGGATCAGCGGCGTGTCTTTAGGGACGTCAGGGATTTTGGCCACCTCGCGCTCACCAAAAAAAACATGGATCAATGCCTTGGACTGGTCAGAGAATAGGCACTCCTGGAACAATTCCGATTCGCGAGCGACCCCTGCATCGAAGGGCAGCTTCGTAGCCGCTTCCACTGCGCTAATGGCCGCTTGCGGGGCGATCAGGTTGCGCTGCCGTTTGGAAGCGGTGTCGCGGGCGGCTGCGAAAATGGGGGCGTTCGCGGCTGCATCGCCCAACTTGTCGGTGAGGTCGCGAACCTTGCGCGGGGCCATTCCGGCTTTGGTTTGGGCGAACGCAACCGCGCCTGCCAGTAAATCGCCTTCGACAATCTGGTCGATGACACCGTATTTCAAAGCCTCTGGCGCGCCGATCGGATCCCCCTGGACGCACATCTCAAGAGCCTTTGCGACTCCGGCCAGTCGCGGAAGCCGCTGAGTACCAGCCGCTCCGGGAATGATCCCCAGCTTCACTTCGGGCTGGCCCACCTGAGCGGTGGCGACGGCCACGCGATAATGGCAACCCATGGCCGTTTCGAGTCCCCCGCCTAAAGCGGTTCCGTGAATGGCGGCGATAACGGGCTTGGTGGAGTTTTCAATCCGATTCAGAATCTCGTTCAGGCCCGGCCCGCGCTTGCGGTCACCGCCGGACGTGATCTTTCCGAACTCTTTGATATCGGCGCCCGCGATAAACGTGCGTCCTCCCCCGATCAGCACAATGGCTTTCACCGAATCATCCTTCTCAAAGGCGTCGAGCCCGGCGGCGATGCCTTCCGGCACGCCTGGGCTTAGCGCGTTCACGGGAGGATTGTTCACGGTGAGAATTCCTATCTCGCCCTGTTTTGTAGTTTGAACCAGTTCACTCATGCGACTATGATTCTACTGCGAATGAAACCGCCAGACGCAAAACAAGTGGCCTTGATAACGGGTGCGAGCCGGGGCATCGGCCGCGCGGTCGCCGTCGAACTGTCGAAGACGCACCAGATTATAGGAACTTATCGGGGTAGACGAGATGCGGCCGAATCGCTGACTGCTGAGACTGGCGCGGAGATGGTGCAAAGCGACATTTCATCGGCGGCGGATCGAGCGGCTTTATCGGATCATGTCATCTCGAGGTACGGGCAGCTCGATCTATTGGTGAATAATGCCGGCATGGCACCCCGCGAACGCCGCGACATGCTGGAGGCGAGTGAAGATAGCTTCGACGAACTGATCTCCACCAACCTCAAAGGTCCGCACTTCCTAACCCAGCTTGTTGCACGCGAAATGGTAAAGCGGCAAAGCGGCCGCATCGTGTTCGTGACGTCGATCTCCAGCTATACGGCCTCCGTCAATCGCGCCGATTACTGCCTCTCGAAGGCTGGCTTGAGCATGAGCGTCGCTTTGTATGCGGCCCGCTTGGCAGCGCACGGGCTCGGAGTTTTCGAGATCCGGCCCGGCATCGTTCGAACCGACATGATCTCAGCCGTCGAGCAGGCGTATGAAGAAAAGATTAGCGCCGGACTGCTACCTCAGCGGCGAATGGGCGAACCTGTAGATGTCGCGATGGCGGTGCGGGCGATTGCGGAGGGGCGGCTGGATTACTCCACCGGGCAAGTGATTAACGTGGACGGCGGATTTCACTTGCGAAGTCTGTGACTGTTTAGGCGGGAGCCGTAGCCCAGGACGTTCGATTCGGAAGAGACACCACGCCCAACCAAAATTCTCTGATCGCTTTCACCACCGATACATAGTCCTCGAACGTCAGCGGCTTGGGAATGTAACAGTTGGCGTAGTTGTTGTAACTGCCCACAATGTCCTTCGGGTCGCGGGATGAGCTGAGCACTACAACCGGAATTTGACGCAGAGTCGGATCCGTTTTCAATTCCAAAAGCACTTGTTTGCCGTCCATCTTCGGCAAGTTAAGGTCAAGAATAATCAAATCGGGTGACCCTGGGGCATTGAGCGGGTTCCTGAGCTTGGCGAGAGCGGCTTCTCCATCCCCGGTCGCTTCGATGTGCGCGTCGAGCTGGATTTCGCCAAACGCTTCCCTGATCATGCGCACATCGCCTGGATTGTCTTCCACCAGCAGAATAGATAGAGCCATCATCGTTACCTACTGAGTGTAGTGTAACGCCGTGTGTAACCTACTTACTCACGAGTGCAATGCGCCGGTTAGTTCCTGAAAATTGCGAGGCGTCACCAGTCTGAACCGGATGCTCATTTTTGTGTAACCCCGCAGCTCGTGATTGAGTTCATCGCAGGGTATTTCGGGGCTGGCGAGAAACAGGTTTCCTTCCTGCAAACGGTAAGGCAGCACGCTCCATCGCTCCATCACATCGCGCGGCAGTGCTCGCGCCAGGTTAGCGTCCAGCTCGGAAACTTCCACGCGCCCCGAGGGGACGCTTTGCTGCAAGCTGAGCGCCTCGTACAGTTCCTCATCCGTGATCGCCCCTAGCCGAACCAGGTATTCGCCCATTCGCATTCCGGCCGGCTTGTTTACCCGAGCCGTTGCCAGAATAGCCTCGTCCACATAGCCCGATCCGACCAGAATTTCGCTCAAATGGCGCTTGTGAGCGAAAAGAGTCTCGCGCGACGGGTAGGCGTGCTCCGTCTTTACCCAAATCAGGGGCTCATGTCGAAATCGGGCGCCCGCGTACCGATACATCGCTCGAATCGACGCGATCCCGTTGATGTAATTCGCCCAAACGGCCCGTAGCGGCACGCCTAAGGCAAAGAGCCCTCCATACACTCGCTGCACGCACGCCATGCGCACGGTCAGGTGAATGACTTGAGGAACAAGGGAGCATGCCAGCAGGCTGGAATGGAGCGGGTGCCGGGTGATGCCCCACGGTTGTCCAGTGCAACGGGAGTAGATCCAAGTGATCAAGCCCAGCACAAAGAAGAAATTCGTCGCTAAGCTGAGCGGGTTGCCGAGCAGGCCCTTTCGGTCTCGCCAGAACCAATAGAGCATGGCAGGACGGCCTCGCCAACCATGGCGCTGCCAGGTCTGAAGGGCGATTCCGGTCACCCACCGCGTGCGCTGCCGGATCGCGCTGGAGATCGTGGACGGAAAATACTCGCGCGTCGCCACGAATCCGCTGGGGCCCAGAGCAGGCGGGATGAAGATCTGACGGCAGCCCAATTGATGCAGACGGATTCCATTCTCATAATCTTCGGTGAGGCAAGACGGTTCGAAGATCCGGTTGCTGGCGACCTCAGCCAGTTTTTCCAACGCCTTGCGCGAATACCCGGTCCCAACTCCGCAGGATGGAATGAAGCTTCCCGTCCAACCGCGAGCCCGCATGTCTTTCAGTTGGAGTTCGGCGAATTCATCGCAATAGATTCCGTGCGTCAGTTTCCAGAACGGAGTGGGTAAAGGGAGCACCGGAATCTGCACCATGTCGTGACTCTCGATGTGCGCGTTAATCACCCGCAAAGATTCCGGGTGGATTAGATCTTCCGCATCATGGATCAAAACGACTTCGAAAGGCCGTTCCTGGTCCTCTTCGAACAACAGCATGCGCTGATAGATCCGGTTCAGGCAGTCGGCTTTCGACGTGGGACCCTCATGGGGGCAAACCGCCAAGTGCACCCGCCCGAAGCGAGCCTCCAATTCGAGGACTGCGTCAAGGGTCGGCTGATCGTTTGGGTAAGCTCCTATGAAGAAATCGTAAGCCCTGTAGCGGATCGCCGAAACGTTATGTTCCAGCATTTGACCGATCACCTGGGCTTCGTGCCAGCACGGCACGAAAATGGCGATGCGCTTTTCTTCCAGAGTGGAAGGCGGCAGGGTGGGTGCCTTCCACTTGTTGCGGATCCAGGCAGCCAGGCAAACCAGATCAAGCAGAATATCGTCGATTCCGCTGATCAAAATAGCCACGGCTACGGGCACGATGCCCGCCGCGATCGCGTTGTCCAACATCCCAATCCAGCCGACGATCACGGACACCACCCCGATTGTTTAGTGTGCGAATGGCGGAAAGTTCTCACGATTTGTGGGAGACTTACGGCCATGTGGCCGAGAGTGTTCTGCGGTTGGCTGGGCGTGATGGTCTCAATGGCCGCCACTTCCGACTTCACGTTTGCGATCCTGGGCGATCGAACCGGCGAAACCGTGGAGGGCGTCTATCAACAGATTTGGAAGGAGATCGATGCGAGCCGCCCGGATTTCGTCATTAACGTGGGAGATACGATTCAAGGACTGAACGACGCAACTGCGGAATCCGAATGGCGGCGCGTTCGGCCAATCTGGACTCGGTACAAGTATCCGTTTTATCTCGTGCCAGGCAATCACGACATCTGGTCCGGCGCGTCTCAAGCGATTTTCGAAAAGCAGGCGGGCAGGCCCCCGGCTTACGCGTTCGACCATGGCAGGGCGCACTTCACCGTGCTGGACAACAGCCGCTCGCTGCAATTGAGCTCGGCTCAGATGCTGTTCCTCGAAAAGGATCTGGAAGCGAGCAAGGGTCAGCCGCTAAAATTCGTGGTGTTTCATCAGCCGTTCTGGCTGCTTCCGCTCAAGCTGCAAAGCACCGATTTCGCGTTTCACCGGCTCATGCTGAGGTATCGGGTGCAATATGTGATCTGCGGACACGTTCACCAGTTTTCGCGCATGGAGAGGGAGGGGATCGTGTACATGGTAGTTGGGAGTTCGGGCGGACATCTGCGCGGGCACGATCCGCTGAAGGACTTCGCACAGGGTTGGTTCTATCAGCATGTAGAGGTGCGCGTGAGCGGGTCGCGAGTCGAGATGGTGGTGAAGGAGGCGGGGCCCCCCTTCGGGAAAGGACGTAGGGTTAAGGTCGAGGACTGGGGCGAGAACGGGCTGGGTCTGGTTAAGGGTGCGGCTTAGAGCCGCTGTTGAATGTACGCGGTCGCCTCCGCAACCGGAACCTCCACCGTCGCCTTGGCCCGCCGATCCACGATCTCCACCTTCCCCTGAGCCAGCTTCTTCCCCACCGTCACCCGCCATGGAATCCCAATCAGATCCGCATCTTTGAACTTGACCCCCGGTCTCTCATCGCGATCATCGAGCAAAGCGTCGATGCCTGCTTTCAGGCACTCCGCATAAATCTCCTCCGCTGCCTTCCGCAGAGTCGCGTCGCTAAAGTTCACCGGAGTAATCACCACGCCAAAAGGAGCGATAGCAGCGGGAAGCGCCATGCCATCCTTATCGTGATACAGCTCGATCGCGGAGCTCAAGATACGCTCCACGCCGATGCCGTACGAGCCCATAATCACAGTCACCTCTTCCCCGGTTTCATTCAAAACCTTCAGCCCCATTGCTTCGGAATACCGGTAACCAAGTTTGAAAATGTGCCCGACCTCCATCGCTTTCACCAGTCCGACGCGCGAGCCGCATTTCACGCACCCATCTCCGGATACTACCTGCCGCAAATCGAAATATTCCGGTTCGTAATCCCTACCGGGCGTGACATTGCGCAAATGGTAGTCTGTCTGATTTGCGCCCGCGATCATATTCTTGCGTCCGCGCAGAGCCTGGTCCGCGATCACGCGCATGTTCTTCACGCCCACCGGGCCCAGCGACCCGGCTTCGGCTCCGAACCACTCGCGAATCTCTTCAGGATGCGCCGTGCGGATATCTTTCGCGCCCGTCACCGAACCAAACTTCGTCTCGCTCAAAGAATGGTCCCCGCGCAGCATCGCGAGCACCGGTTTCCCGTCAGCCACCATCACAAGGCTTTTCATTTGCGACGTTTCTGGCAGGCCGGTAAATTCGGCTACTTCGGTGATTGTCTTGCGTGCAGGCGTGTGAAACGGCTCGGGCGTAAACTCGCCTTCGGGATCGGGCTGTGAAGGAGGCATCGCAACCGACACGGCTTTTTCCAGATTCGCCGCATATCCGCATTGAGCGCACTGCACGATAAAATCTTCACCCGCGTCGGACACCACCATGAATTCATGGGACTGGCTGCCGCCCATCGCGCCGGAGTGCGCTTCGACGGTCGAGTATTTCAGCCCGCAGCGATCAAAAATCTTGCAGTAAGCGGCATAGTGCTTGTCGTAGGAAACATCCAGTCCATGCGCGTCGAGATCGAAGGAGTACGAGTCCTTCATGATGAACTGGCGCAAGCGCAGGAGGCCGGACTTCGGGCGCGGCTCATCGCGAAACTTGGTTTGAATCTGATACCAGATTTGGGGCAGCTGCTTGTAGCTGCGCACCTCGCCCCGCGCGATGGCCGTCATGCCCTCCTCATGCGTCATGCCGAGGCAGAAGTCGCGCTTAAAGCGGTCCTTCAGGCGGAACATGTCGTCGCCCATGATGTCCCAACGCCCCGACTCTTGCCAAAGTTCGGCCGGATTCAGCATGGGAAGCAGCATCTCCTGGCCTCCGATCGCATCCATTTCCTCGCGCACGATCTTGGTGATCTTTAAGAGCGATCGCTGGGCCAGAAACAGATAGTTGTAAAGGCCGGCCGAAAGCTGGCGGATGTACCCGGCCCGCAGCAAAAGTTGGTGGCTGACCACCTCGGCTTCGGCGGGCGTTTCCCTTAAAGTAGGGATAAAAAGTTTGCTCCAATGCATGGGAGACTTCAGTTTAACAAT
Organism: Bryobacterales bacterium; assembly: GCA_038225555.1. GTDB lineage: Bacteria > Acidobacteriota > Terriglobia > Bryobacterales > Bryobacteraceae > JANXQZ01. The sequence continues at coordinate 101,327 of JBBRRB010000017.1, read as the reverse complement.
TGGATTTCGCTGGTCTAGCAGCCTGTGGCAAAAATCCCCGAAATTGGTCAACCACCGAATACCGGATACAGCCTGCGATTAACGTAGTTTGGTGCCAATCAAAGACAGCCCGCACCCAATGTCAGCCTGAAAATCAGACAAAAATTGAACGCACTCACATGAATCAGCTGGCGAACAGTGCGCAAATAACCTTTCCAGCAATTCACCGGCTACTTCAGGAGCCGCTTGCCGTCTCTGCCCTTCACGCGCCGGCGGTTACATAAGCCACTTTCTGCTCTTCCGCTTTGCCTGCCCGCTTACGCCGCCCCCGCTTCGGCTCGTATATAAGTTCCGGCCCAGCTTTCTCGACGGCCACGACCACGATTTCATATGAAGTCGGCGACGGCGTTCCTCGCAGCCGTCAGCAGGCCATCGAGTTGTTGCGGCAGGGCGGGTTGGGTGTCAATATCGCGGCAGTTCTCGCGGCCCCGGCACGCCCGCGCGCTTTGCCGACGTGAATGCGCTTGCCGCATATCTGCGCAAGCTTCGCAATGCCGAGACCGCTAAATCAACGGCGAGAGCCGGAGCGGCTTCGAGACCTGGCATTGGTAGCAATGCGGCCTGGGAGTTGGAAATGCGGCAACGAGGAATTCGACCGGCCCCATTTCATAAGGTCGGAATTTCCTCAATTCAACTAAGGGCGGAGCGTTTTGAGAAGGATGGGTGGAGGATTCACGGGGTTATGTAAGACTCGCCGATCCAGACTGGAAGATCGAGATTGAAGGTATCGCATATGCCCGGCGCACTAACGTTACTTTATGCTCCGTTTTCTGAGGGGCCACTTTAGGGGCGTACAAAAAATCTGAAACTCGCTTCTGCCGGGAATCATCCAACCGTCCAGTATTTCAAACGTCTGTTTAAATCTGGAGTTTGACTGTTGGAACCTAACGATGACACCCGATCCCGTTTGATCCAAGCGGCGGGTGAGGTATTCGCGGACGTGGGCTATCGCGAGGCGAAAATACGAGATATTTGCGCCCGCGCCGACGCGAATGTCGCCGCAGTCAACTATCATTTTGGCGATAAGCTCAAGCTCTACACAGAAGTGTTGCGGCACGCCATTTATATCGAGTCTGCTGTTTCCGAATCCAACGCGCCTGCAAAAGGTAGACTGGCCTTCTTTGTGGAGCGACTGCTCCGAGGTATGAACGATCCCGCCCGTCCAGCCTGGGCGACACGTCTGATGCTGCATGAGATGGCCCAGCCGACGCCGTCTTTGGGAGACGTGGTGGAGGAGATGATCCGCCCAAAGTACGACCTCTTGCGTCAACTAGTCGCAAACATTCTGGGCGTGCCGGCCAACCATCGCTCCGCGCACCTTTGCGCCCACAGCATCATCGGGCAGGTCCGGCATTATGCGATCGGCCGCTGCGTGATTACCCGATTGTGGCCGGAGCTCGAATTTACTACAGACTCGCTCGATCAGATCGCCCGGCATATCACAACGTTCTCGCTAGCGGGGCTGAACGCGATCAAGAAGGAACAAGAAAAATGACAGAGCAAACAAGGCGCTTTCCCCGTGCCGTAATTCCGATTGTCATCGTGGTGTTGCTGGCGGTCGCCGGAGTGTTCGGCTGGCGGTCCTGGTCGGCCAGATCGAAAACTCCCGATGACCTTATCGCCCTCAGCGGGCGTATCGAAGGAGACGATTCCGCGGTATCGAGCAAAATTACCGGTCGTTTATTAGACCTCAAAGTTCGCGAGGGTGACCAGGTGACCGCGGGGCAGGTGGTCGCAACGCTGGACGACGAACAGGTCCGAGCACGGGAAGCGCAGGCAACAGCTGGGCTCGCTCAATCCGAGGCGCGGTTGCGCGCTTCCCAGCAGCAGATCGCTATCCTGAACGATCAACTTCGGCAAAACTCGGTAGAGTCGTCGCAATCGGGACAGGATGCTCGAGGACGCGTCACCCAAGCGGAGGCTCAGGTAGCCACGGCGCAGGCAGAGCTTGCCCAGCAGGAGGCGGCTCTAAAACTTGCGCTGTTCGATAAAGACGCCTACACTCAGCTCGCCAAGACCGGAGCCGTGAGCGAACGCCAAGGCAAGCAGGCCGAAACTACAGCCGACACACAGCAAGCCTTGGTTGCTGCCGCGAGCCGACGCGTGGAAGCAGCCAGGGCTGCTGTTACGGCGGCTAACGCGACCTTGAAGAATCCCGAGATTCGCGGCATTCAAGGATCGGCCATTCGACAGCAAATCATCATGCAGCAGTCTGAGATCGCAAGCGCGGCGGCGGACGCGCAACGCTCGCGGGCGCAATTGACCGAGGCACAAGCCAACCGGGGCGATCTTACCATCAGGGCGCCGTTCGATGGCACGGTAGTCACTCGCACCGCCGAACCTGGGGAGGTGCTCGCGGCCGGCACGCCGCTAATCACTCTACTCGACCTGCATAAGGTTTATCTGCGAGGCTACGTGCCCGAAGGCGAGATCGGCAAAGTGAAAATTCATCAGCCTGCGCGCATTTATCTCGACTCCAATCCCCAGACGCCAGTGGAGGCTTTCGTGGCCCGCATCGATCCCCAGGCGACCTTCACTCCGGAGAATACATATTTCCGCAACGATCGCGTGAAGCAGGTAGTAGGGGTAAAGCTAGCTTTGAAAAGCGGGTTCGGCAGCGCTAAACCTGGCATGCCCGCGGATGGCGAAATCCTCGTAAATCGGGATGCGTGGCCCACGGGAACGCGCCACAGATGAGCTCGGCTGGACAGAATGCCACAATTCGCGCGGTGGATTTAAAAAAGCATTATGGACCCATCGAGGCAGTTCGCGGAATCGGATTCGAGATCCGTCAAGGCGAAATCTTTGGCCTCATCGGACCTGACGGAGCGGGCAAAACCACCACCTTTCAGATTCTCGCCGGAATCATGGAGGCGTCCTCCGGAAAGGCCGAAGTGTACGACAAGCCGGCGCGCCAGATGCGCTCCATGGTCGGCTACTTGACCCAGGCGTTCAGCCTCTACCCGGATTTGAGCGTGGCAGAAAACATTCGCTACGTTGGGGATCTGCGGCGCGTGCCTCCCTCGGAGATCGCCATCCGCGGCGACCGGTACCTCGAAATGTTCGATATGGGCCGCTTCAAGAGCCGACTGGCCGGACGTCTTAGCGGCGGTATGAAACAGAAGTTGTCTTTGGCGTGCGCGCTTGTGGCCCAACCGCGCGTGCTCTTGCTGGACGAACCGACGACGGGCGTGGATCCCGTATCCAGGCGCGAGTTCTGGGACACGCTCGCTCACCTGGCTATCGAAGGACTGACGATTGTGGTCGCCACTCCTTATCTGGATGAAGCGGAGCGCTGCCATCGCGTAGCGCTGATGCACTTGGGACAATTGCACCAAACCGGAACGCCCGCCGAGCTGCGCGACAGCCTGGGAATGAAGCGCTTGGAAGTGCATGCCAGCGATATGCAGGCGGCGGAGGACTGCCTTACTGACGCAGAGAAAGGCGGCGTCATTGAAGACGTGCAGCGCTTTGGGGACCGGCTGGATGTTATGGTTCGCAATCCCGAAGAAGGCAAAGCCGCCGTGCAAGATGCGCTGGATAAGGCAAAGATCGATCCAGGCGAGATTCGGGTCGCCGATCCGACACTTGAAAATACGTTCGTCGCAACACTCCGCTCGATGGGGCAGGAGCTAAAATCGACCCCCTTCCCCGGCAAGCATCCCCACCGGGATTTGGTCGGCGGAGTTGCCATCGGGGCGGATAAGCTTTCCAAAAGGTTCGGCGATTTTCAGGCTGTGAAGGACATCCATCTGGAGATAAAGTACGGCGAGGTGTATGGGCTGCTGGGCGCGAACGGGGCTGGCAAAACAACCACGATCAAAATGCTCTGCGGGCTTACGGAGCCGACCTCCGGCACGGTGCAACTCGCGGGAAGCAGCGGGAGCCTGAGGTCGGAGGACGTCCGCGAGCGTGTCGGGTACATGTCCCAGAAGTTCTCGCTCTATGACGACCTCACCATTGAAGAGAACCTGCGATTCTTCGCCGGCATTTACGCGGTGCCAGCTTCCGAGTTCGAAGAAAAAAAACGCTGGGTGCTCGAGTTTTCAGGCCTGGAAGGAAAAGAGCGACAGATCACCGGCAGCCTTCCAGGCGGGTGGAAGCAGCGCGTAGCCTTCGGCGCGGCGACCCTGCACGAGCCTTCCGTCCTCTTCCTGGACGAGCCGACGTCCGGAGTGGACCCGCTCGCCCGGCGCGCTTTTTGGCGCATGAACAACCGTCTGGCGGACATGGGCACGGCGATCCTGGTTACCACTCATTACCTGGAAGAGGCGGAGCAGTGCAATCGGCTTGGATTCATGGCGGCGGGTGAGTTGGTTGCCGAGGGCACGCCCTCGGGAATCAAGAGTGCGCAGGGGGGACATCTCCTGGAGCTATTCACCGATCAGCCGCAACGCGCGGCGGACCTGCTTAAGGAAAAGACGGATCGGTGGCGCGTGTCGCTGTTTGGCGATCGGCTGCACGTGATCACTGACGACGATCTGGAATCAGCGAAGCGCGACACGCTCGGAAAGCTCGAAGCAGCCGGCATTCAGGTTCGAAGCATTCACGAAGAGCCTTATTCTCTCGAAGATGCATTCATCGCCGTGGTGGAGAAAGCGCGACTGGAAGGCAAGGCCGCTCCGGAGGATTAAGAAGATGCGACGCATTATCGCTCAAGCCCGCAAGGAACTTATCCAGCTATCGCGCGACTGGCTCGCGCTGGCCCTGGCGCTCGCGCTGCCGGTGTTTCTCTTGCTTCTGATCAGCAACGCGATCTCGCTCACCGTGCACAACCTTCCGCTGGTAATCCAGGATCTGGATGATTCTCCGGTGTCGCGCCGCTTAGGGGACGCTTTCCGGGCATCCATCTCGTTTCACGTAGTTTCGTTTCCGACGGATCGGCCTGCCGAGGTCGCGCTGACGGGCAACTTCGCTCGCGGCGCGCTGATCATCCCGCGCAACTTCGGCCGCGATCTTGCCCGCGGTCAGAATACCCAGATTCAATTGTTGGTAGACGCGACGGATGCGAACACAGCGCGCATCGTGCAAGGGTACGTCAATCAGACTACTCGCGCGTTTAATCGCGAGTCCGGCGCGATGAATGCGACTCCACTGGTGGGTGCGCGCGTGCGCCTCTGGTACAACCCCGGCCGAGACTCGGGGAAGTTCTATAGCCCCGGCATCTTTGTGTTGGGCTTATCGATGTTCCCCCCCTTGCTTGCGGCTCTCGCCATGGCCAAAGAAGGCGACCAAAAAACCATCCTCCAGGTGTACGTTTCCAGCATTTCGGCGCACGAGTTTCTGCTTGGCAAAATTCTTGCGTTCACCATAATCGGGATCGGTGAATGGGTGCTCGGGATGACTGTACTCTATACCGTTTTTGGTTTGTCCTTCGTTGGCGATCCCACGCCTATGCTTGTGGCGTCGTTGCTGTACACCTTCTGCGTGGCCACGTTCGGCACCATGATTGGAGCGGCGATCCCCAATCAGGCCGCTGCGATCCAGGCTGTTTCTCTGTTTGGATTTCTACTGGTGTTCCTGCTATCCGGGTTGATTTTTCCGGTCGAGAACATTCCCGCAGGACTGCGTTGGGTTTCGAATATTGTGTGGGGCCGATATTACATTACTGTCGTCCGCGATTCGCTGCTTCAAGGCGGGGGTTGGCCGGCTGTCTGGTTTTCGGTCATGATGATTGGACTTCTTGCTGCGGTGCTCTATGTTGTGGCGTGGCGGAAAATGCGGCGCATGCAGGTGGAAGCATGACCCGCCTGCTTGCACTAATCCGCAAAGAATTTAACCAGATTCGCAGAGATCGGAGGCTCGCGGTCTCGTTGGTGGTGCCGCCGACGCTTCAAATTCTGCTGTTCGGGTTCGCGCTCGATTCCACGGTTTCGAATCTGCGGCTGGGCGTGCTGGACGATAGCCGGACCCATGAAAGCCGGGAGCTAATCGCGTCCTTCACGGAGAGCAAGAGCTTTCGATTAGGAGGGTATTTCTCTTCTGTCCGCGATCTGGAAACGGCCATCAGCCGGGGTCGCTTGGATGCGGGAGTGGTAGTCCCCTATCAGTTCGCGAAGGACCTGCAGCGAGGGCAGCCCGTGGATATTCAGATTCTCTTGAACGCCGTAAATGCAAACACGGCGACCATCGGAGAAGGATACTCGCAAGGCTTGGTGGCGGCTTACAACCAGAATTTGATGCGAGAGGGAGTACGTGCGCGGTTCGCTCCCATTGCGGCCGCGTCCGCCAGCCAACGGGGCGTGGTTACGACGGTAACAGCATTCCTATTTAACCCCGGTCTGGTAAACGCATGGTTTATTGTTACGGGCACGTTTGGCGTGCTCCTGATTCTGAATGGCTCGCTGGTGGCATCCACGGCCATGATCAAAGAGCGCGAGAAGGGAACCGTTGAGCAGCTGCTGATGACGCCCGCCAGCACCACGGATATTATTGTGGCCAAGATAACGCCCCTCTTCGCATTGCTCATGTTGACGGTGGTGCTGGCGCTCTGCCTTTTGCGCTTTGTCTTCGATGTTCCCATTCGCGGCAGCCTGGTTACTGTCACCTTTGCCGCGGCGCTCTGCACTTTGTGCGGCATCGGCATCGGCACGTTCATCGCGACCTTCACGCGTTCTGCCCAACAGTCGCAACTGATGAGCTTCTTCGTCAACCCGCCGCTCGCCATGCTCTCCGGTGCACTCACGCCTGTGGAAGCGATGCCAGCCTGGCTTCAGCCGGTCACATTGCTGAATCCCATACGGCACTTCGGCACCATCGTGCGCGGGACTCTGCTCAAGGGCAGCGGACTGGACGTCTTATGGCCGAGCTTTCTGGCATTGATTTTGTTCACGCTCGTGCTGGTGTCGCTGAGCGTATGGAGGTTCCGAAAGCAACTCGGATAACACATGATGATGAGAAATTCGAGCATCTGGGGAGCGATCTGCTGGGTTGCGCTCGCTGGAACGGCTTGGCCGCAGGGTCCAGCCCAAAGCGGGGCAGGCGCTCCGTCGCAGGCGATCCAACTGCCGTTGTCGGGGCGCACGGCGACTCAGGGCGGGTCCGTGAATTCCGTTCAGACGCCGATCCCGGGCGTCACATCCAGCGTGAACACGTTGAACTCGTCTGTGCAGGTGCAAGGGCCGTATTCCGGTAGCAGGTCCGACGCCAAGCCTTTTAGCGGCAAGCTCGGCTTCCGTGAGGCGATTGATCGCGCCCTTGAGTACAACCTCGGGGTCAGCGGCATCACGGACGCAATTCGCCAGGCTCGCGGGCAGTCGAAGGTGGCCCGCAGCGCTTTGCTGCCGAATGTCAGCGCGGCTTTGCGGGAGACCGTGCAGCAATCGGACTTGGTAGCGAGCGGCATTCGCATCAATATCCCGGTCCCCGGCTTCCGCTTCCCGACCGTGGTTGGGCCGTTCAATTACTTCGACCTGCGCGCGACGTTGACGCAGACTATCGCGGACTTAACCGCTCTGAACAATTATCGTTCGGCGGGGGAACTCATCAAGGCGAATGAAGCAGCGATGCGCGACGCTCGCGACCTTGTAGTGCTTGCGGCGGGCGGCGTGTATTTGCAGGCAGTCGCCGCCAATGCCCGCATCCGTTCCGCCGAGGCCCAACGCGAAACTGCGAAAGCTCTGCTAAAGCAGGTTGAGGACCGGCGCTCCGTGGGGCTGGTGGCAAAGATCGACGTCAATCGTTCCCAAGTCGAATTGCAAACGCAGGAGCAGCGCCTGACTACTTTGCTAAACGACTTCTCAAAACAAAAGATCAATCTGGCGCGGTTGGCCGGGCTGCCGGTGACTGACGCATACGATCTGACGGACGATGTTGCGTATTCGCCCGTGCCGGCTATGAGTGTGGAGCAAGCGGTCCAACAGGCGCTGGGCAATCGGGCAGATTTGGAATCCGCGGCGTTTCAGGTGCGCTCGGCCGAGCGGGCTCGCACGGCTGCAAGGGCCGAGCGTCTTCCATCTTTGGCGGTATCCGCCGATTATGGAGCCATCGGGGTGAACCCATCGCAGTCGCATGGAACCTTCGCTGTCACCGGCACTCTGCGCATTCCTATCTGGGCGGGCGGGCGCACGGAAGGGTCCATCGAGCAGGCTGAAGCGGCGCTGGATCAGCGTAAGGCGGAAGCAGCCGACGTGCGCGGCCGGATCATTGCGGATGTGCGGAATGCATTTCTGGATCTGCAGGCGGCTTCGCAGCAAGTGGAGGTCGCTCGGAATAATCAGGGTGTCGCACGGGACACGCTAGGACTTACGCGCCAGCGCTACGAGGCAGGCATTACCGATTCGGTGGAGGTGGTGCAGGCGCAGCAAGCGGTCGCGTCGGGGGAGTTGGACTATATTACGGCAGTGTTCGCGCATAATCTGGCGAAGGTATCGTTGGCGAGGGCACTGGGAAAGGCGGAAGCAAGCGTGGGCGGGCTGCTGGGGCTGCCGTAGTGGTTATCCGCTGATTACAACATGCGGTCGCGCTGAACGGTACGCATCTCATCGATGATCCGTTCGAACACCCGTTTCACGGCTTCAGGAGACAGAGGTCCCATGTTGTTCTCCTGAACATTTCGGTAGACGGCGTCCTCCCGCTTGGGCTCGTAGATCGGCATGGCAAATTGCTGCTTGACAGCGCCAATCTCCTGCACGATCTTCGTCCTCTCATTCAGCAAGCTCAGGATCTGAATATCGACGGCGTCGATCCGCTTGCGGCAATCGGCGAGTTTTTCCGCGCTCATTGATTCTTTGATCGTAAACCACTGGCGAGTTCGCGCGTGAACGCTTCCAGGTTGGCCTCCAGGTTTGGGCTGCCCGCGTTCGTTTCGATAGTGCGCACGAGCGCGCTGCCAACCACCACTGCGTCCGCGATGCTGCCCACCGCACGCACCTGTTCCGCAGTGGAAATTCCAAAGCCTACAGCCAGCGGGAGGTCGGTCTCCGCGCGCATCGCTTTCACGAGTTGCGCCGCGCTGCCCGCAACCGATTCCTGCTCGCCCGTTACACCCGTTCTCGACACAAGATAAACGAAGCCCGTCGAGTATTTCGCCACCAGCTTGCGGCGTTCGGCGGTACTGGTGGGGGCCGCGAGGAAGACCGTGTCAAGATCCTGCGCGCGCATGACGCCGATGTAACGGTCGGCTTCTTCAACGCTGAGATCGGTCAGCAAGCAGCCGTCGATTCCATGCGCCACGGCAGCACGCGCAATATCTTCCAACCCGTAGCGCAACACCGGATTCATGTAGGTGAAGAGCAGCAGCGGAATGTCGGAGTGCTTGCGTATTTCCGATGCAATTTGGAGAACCGCCCGGACCGTCGTGCCGGCCTTCAATGCGCGGTCCGCCCCGCGCTGGATTACCGGGCCGTCCGCCATCGGATCTGAAAACGGGACGCCTAGTTCGATCAGGTCCGCTCCGCCACGTTCCAGCGCGGCCACAAGTTTTGGAGTCTCTGCCGGCGAGGGGTCGCCCGCGGTGATGTAAGCGATGAAGCCAGGCCGCCCTTCCTGGCGCAGGCGTTGGAACACGCGCCCTATTCTGCCCTGGCTCATCGAAGTTCCTTGAGGTTCTCCCGATAAATGTCCGTATCTTTATCGCCGCGGCCCGAAAGATTGATCACGAAAAGTTCGCACTTGGCATGCGGAGCTCGACGGAGCGCTTCGGCAACTCCATGGGCGGATTCAAGGGCGGGAATGAGACCCTCGGTTCTCGAGAGAGTTATTGCTGCAGCAAGCGCAATCTCGTCCCTACATGACACATACTCGGCGCGACCCTGATCTCTCAACTGCGCATGCTCAGGGCCGATCATCGCGTAGTCGAGGCCCGCGGAGATGGAATGAGTGAGCAGTACCTGGCCATCGTCGTCCTGCAGCAGGTAGCTAAACGCGCCGTGCAACACTCCTGGCGATCCTCCCGAGAAACGAGCCGCGTGATTGCCAGGCTGGCTGTCGCGCCCGCCCGCCTCCACTCCGATCAGCTTTACGCCTTCGTCGCCCAGAAAAGCGTAGAACATTCCAATCGCGTTGCTGCCGCCCCCGACGCAGGCAAATACTGAATCGGGCAAACGGCCTTCGCGCTCGAGGATTTGCTTGCGCGCTTCATCGCCTATCACCCGGTGGAAATCGCGCACCATTAAAGGATAAGGATGGGGGCCCAGCGCGGAGCCCAGGAGATAATGCGTCGTGGAGACGTTCGTCACCCAGTCGCGCATGGCTTCCGTAATCGCGTCCTTCAAAGTGCGGCTGCCGCTGTTGACTCCCACCACCTTGGCACCCAGCAGTCGCATGCGGAAGACGTTGAGCTTCTGCCGCTCCATGTCGTCTTCGCCCATGTACACGATGCATTCCAGGCCAAACAATGCGCACACGGTCGCGGTCGCAACCCCATGTTGGCCCGCGCCTGTCTCAGCCACGATGCGCTGCTTGCCCATGCGACGAGCGAGCAGTGCCTGGCCTAGCGCGTTGTTAATCTTGTGCGCTCCGGTGTGCAGCAAATCCTCGCGCTTGATGTAAATCCTCGCGCCGCCAAGGGTTTGGGTCAGCCGCTTAGCGTAGTACAGCGGAGTGGGGCGGCCGGCATAGTTGGCCAGGAGGTCGCGGAGTTCAACTTGAAATGCGGGGTCGACTCGTGCTTCGGAGTAGGCGTGCTCCAACTCTTCGAGCGGGGCCATCAGCACTTCTGGAACGAAGCGACCGCCGTACGGTCCGAAGTGGCCAGTGGCGTCGGGATGCGAGGTTGTCATAATTTTGCGGCTAAGGCGGCTTGGATGAACTTCTTCATTTTCTGGAGATCTTTTCGCCCTGGAAGGGTCTCGATGCGCGAACACACGTCCACGCCCCAGGGCTGGGCTTCTGCGATCGCCGTCTGAACATTGGATTCATCGAGACCGCCGGCTATAAGAATCTTCTTGGACGTGCGCTTTGCCAATTCGCGAGCCAGGGTCCAGCGAAACGTCTGGCCAGTGCCGCCTTGTAAGATTGCTGAGGGAGTGTCCACCAACAGCGCTTCGAATGGTTCCTCGTTATAGGGGAACATTCTCATCGCCTCATAAATAGGCAATGCCCTCCAGACTGGCAAACTGGAACAGTACGCGCCCCCATGTAGTTGAGCGATGTCGAGCCCGGCGTCCTTAGCGATCCTGGTGACAATCTCGGGCGGCTCTCCGACGAAAACGCCAACTTTGAAAACGGTCGCGGGAAGCTTGTCGGTGATGATGGCGGCCTCGGTTGGCGAGATGTAGCGCGGGCTGTCTCGATAGAAGTTCAGGCCAATCGCGGTTGCGCCGTAGTCTACCGCTGCCAGTGCGTCATCAGGGTTGGTAATTCCACAGATTTTAACAATCATGGGAGCAATGCGCGTAACGCTTGTTCGGGATCTCCCGAACGCATCAGATGTTCGCCCACCAGGAAGCCTCGATATCCAGCGGCCTGCAATCGCAGCACGTCTATCACTGAGTTGATACCGCTTTCGGCAATCTTAATTATCCCGTTTGGAATTAAGTCCGCAAGCCTGAGGGCCGTATCGAGCGTGACTTCAAAGGTGTGGAGATTCCGGTTGTTCACACCGATGATGGTTGCCCCGGAATCGATCGCTAGTTGAAGCTCTTCTTCGTCGTGGACCTCTACTAGAGCAGCCATCCGGTACTCGGTCGCCAGTTCGCGAAAGCGCCGCAGCCGGTGCACATCCAAAGCCGCTACGATCAGCAGAATGGCGTCGGCACCGTGCGCTGCGGCTTCAATTACATGATACTCGTCGATGGTAAAATCTTTGCGCAACACGGGCAGTTTGACCGCTTCGCGTGCCGCTTGCAGATCCGCGAGGCTGCCCTGGAAATAATGTTGGTCGGTGAGAATCGAGAGAGCAGCAGCACCGCCTCTTTCGTAGGAGCGGGCGATTGAGGGCGGGTCGAAATGATCGCAGAGGACGCCTTTGCTGGGCGAGGCTTTTTTGATTTCCGCGATGATTGCAACGGGCCAGGCCAGAAGGGCCGCGCAGAAGTTTCGGCGGCGGTCGACCCAGACCTCTGCCAGACTCTCCAGATCCGGCAAACGATGCAGCAGTTCCGCTTTCTTTCGCTCAATAATTTGCGCCAGAATATCGGGAACCGCTTTAACCATGCCTCGGAGTTTTCATCGTAACATCTTGGTGAAGCATGCAGAAACGTTTCGATTACGATGGCGCGCTGAAAGACTTGTTCCAGCACGGCCGGCCGGCGTTGCTGACACGTTTGACGGGCGGCGTTCCCATCGTCGGCTTTCTCAATGTGGAACTTCCCAAGGTGCAGCAACGCCGCGTCGATCTTCTTCTGCTGCTTGCTGACGATTCGATTCTGCATCTGGAATTTCAGAGCCGGAATGACCGGGCGATGGCGTATCGCGTCGCGGCATATCACCTACTGATCGCCTTGCGGCATCGCAAGCCAGTGCGGCATGTAGTGCTTTATGTGGGCCAAAAGCCTATGCGGATGGCCAGCCGCTTGGATACGGGTTCGATGCAATTCGCTTGCGAGATGCTGGATATTCGGGAGATTCCAGTGGACGAGTTTCTGCGCAGCGGAACGGCGGAAGATTATGTGCTGGCCATTCTGGCGGGTGGCGCGGAACAACGGGCACCAGAGATTCTCAGCGGAATCTTGGCGCTGCCGCCGTCCGATAGATCGCAAGCACTGGCGCAATTGGCAATTCTGTGCGGCTTGCGGCCCATTTCGGATACACTAAGGACGGAGCTGGATGGAATGCCTGTCATAATCGAAATTGCAAATAGCCCGATCCTGGTGAAAATACAGAATACGGCTTTCAAACAAGGTCGAGAGGAAGGTCGAGAGGAAGGCCATGCGGAACGCATGCAGACGCTGCTCCGGAGGCTCCTGCAAACCAAGTTTGGGCACCTGCCGAAGTGGGCCACTGTGCGGCTCTCCCAAGCCTCCTCTCCCGATTTGGAGAACTGGGCCGAAAAAACCATCACCGCCCAAACCCTTGTGAGCGTTCTCGGCCCTCGCTAAACGCCTCAGATCCGCCCAAACTTCTTAACCGCCTCCGTAACCGACTTAAACTTCTCAATAAACGGCAGCATCTGATGTTCCGTGTCATCCAGCGCCTGCGCCTTTTTCAGCACCTCGGCAGCTTGGGCGCGCGGCACGACAGCCACGCCATCCTCGTCGGCAACGATAATATCGTTCGGATTTACGCGAGCTCCCGCGCAAGTTACGGGAATATTCGATCCCGCAAATCGATAATGGTTGATCGTCGTCGAGGGTGCGATGCCTCGGCTGAACACCGGGAACTGCAACTTCTTGATCTGGGGCGTATCGCGCACCGAAGCGTCAATCACAGCGCCCGCCAAACCGTGATACTTCATCGCGGTCGCCATCAGCCCTCCGATGCCCGCGTAATCCACCCCGTCCTCGAGCACCATCACATACACGGAACCGGGCGCTGCGGCGTCAATTGCGCTCAACATGCCCTGCGAAGCGGATGCTCCCTCCTTATGCTCTTCCTTCTTCAACAGCACTGTGACGGCCGGACCTGCGAATTTGGCTGTGAGCACAGGCCGCATGTCGTGCGACATGTACGACTTCGTTCCGTAGAGTTGTTCCATGGCGTCGGCAACGGACGCAACTTCCACCATGCGGAAGGCTTCGATCATGGGATCCCCAACGGGTTGGGCGAGCAGCCAGCCTGCCAACGCCAGCGCAACAATTGAAAAGAGAGCGATCAGCTTTTTCATGGGAATTTATTGCTTAGCAAACGAGTTATATAATTCGTGGATGTTCGCTGATTCCGCGTCCCCCGAATGAATCACCACGCGCCACCGAAACCGCAGCGACTGCCCCTTCTCAAGCGTCCAATGGCTCTCCGGCTGATTCTTGTCAAACGCCTGCTGGCCAAAGGGATCGAGCGCGAACAGGCCGTAGTCCCGCGAATGCCAGTAGGTCGGGTGGCGGGGGTTGGAGGGATGATCCATGATGGCAATGCCCAGTTTTTCGCCCTCCACGTCCCCCGAGTAATCCACCCACTTCGACTTGTGACCCCAAACGTCTTTCATCCCGGACTGGCCTTCTGCATTCACCATCTTGCCGCCCTTCTTCTCGCTCATCGAATCCGCAAGTCGAATCGCGAAGGCGCCCTCCTTGGTGTCTCCGAACACGACCTTTTCGGGAGCGGTTAAGTTGATATCGAAATCGATGATGCGGAGCGACGGGTCCGAGTAGAAAGTCATGGTACGGTTCTCCGACAGTTCCACCTTCCCGCTGGGACTCTTCCAGTCCGCAAGCATCGTAAGAACCCCCGTCTTGGCAGATTCTTTCCACTTCGTGTCGCGAACCACAATATGCCCGATGTTGGGTTTCGTATAAGACGGGTCGTTCTCCCAAAACTTAACCCCGTTTACATCGTCATAAGAGAACCAGAGACCGCGGTGATGCGGGTGGTCCCGGCTCTCCCCCTCTACCATTTCCATGGGGAAATGCCTAGTGACGATTTTGCCTGACGCCGAGCGCAAAGGCGCCAGGAAAGGCTTGCCGACATCGGTGCCCGCGTGGAATTCGGTAAAGGGTTTGCCGTCGATGTTGATGCTGGTGGTTTCGGGAACGAAATGGACTTGGGCGGCGAGCGGGAGCGCCGCGAGCAGAGACAATGCGGACCGGAGAGTCATTTGGTTAGATTAAATCACAGTTTGCCGCGTCATATGAATGGTGATAATTAAGGCCGATGCTATACTGAAGTCGGTCGCAACCCGATAGCAAACAGGCAGGGTTCATTATGGTGGCCAAGTCCCCGATAGCTCCTCGATTCTTCGCTCTTTTATTGTTGTTATGCATCTCCGCGTGTGTAATTGCGTCGGCGGACGAAAAGCCAGGCGCACAGGCGCCACCCCCGGATGCGAAAGTTACTATCGAACCCCGCATCAGGCCCGTTCCAGGCGCGAAGTCCGATCCCGACCAGAAGGCGCTGGAAGGCCGACCCGCCAGCATTCGGGTTGACAAGACACTGGTCCAAATCAACGTAACCGTGACCGATCCGTTGAACCGCTTCGTCACGGGACTAGACAAGGACTACTTCAAGCTTTTCGAAGACAAAGTCCAGCAGGAGATTCTCCAGTTTTCAAGCGAGGACGCTCCGCTTTCCATCGGCTTGGTGTTCGATACGAGCGGGAGCATGGGCAGCAAGCTGCAAAAATCGCGCCAGGCGGCGTCTCAATTTTTTAAGACGGCCAATCCGGAGGACGAGTTTTTCCTGGTTACCTTTAACGACCGGCCGGAATTGAGCGTGCCTTTCACCAGCGACACCGAGCAAGTTCAGAACAGGCTTACTTTCACTCAGTCCAAGGGAAGAACCGCGCTGCTCGACGGGGTATACCTCTCGATGAATCAGATGAAAAAGGCCAGGAATCCCAGCAAAGCTCTGCTGATTATCTCCGATGGAGGCGACAATAGCAGCCGCTACACGGAAAGCGAAATTAAGAATGCAGTGCGCGAAGCCGACGTCCAGATTTATGCCATTGGCATTTTCGAGCCGATGTCGGCGCGCGGTCGAACAGCCGAGGAAATGTCCGGCCCGGGCTTATTAAACGAGATCGCGGAGCAGACGGGCGGGCGGGCTTTCGCTGTGGATAATCTAGCCGAACTGCCCGATGTCGCCGCTAAAATTGGCATGGAGCTGCGCAACCAATACGTGCTGTATTACACCCCGAAAAATGCGGAACGTGACGGCAAGTATCGTCGCGTCCAGGTGAAACTGGTGCAGCCTCGCGGACTTCCACCTTTGAAAGCTTTTTATCGCCTGGGGTATTATGCGCCTTCTCAGTAGGGTGCTCGCCCCGGCACTCTGGCTCACGTTAACCCTTGGCTCCCAAACGCCTCCGCCTGCTACTCCGGACAGCGGGCCCGCCACCTTTACAGCAGACACCCGACTGGTGGTTCTCCCGATCAGCGTATCCGATAAGAGCGGGAAGCTGATCACAAACCTGCAGCGGCAATCGTTCAAAGTGTACGAGAACGGCATCGAGCAGCCCATTAAGATTTTTCGCCGAGAGGACGTTCCCATCTCTCTGGGAATGATTGTCGACAACAGCGGCAGCATGCGAGACAAGCGGTTAAAAGTGGAGACCGCTTCCCTCGATTTGGTGAAAGCGTCTAACCCTCAAGATGAGGTATTCGTCGTCAACTTCAACGATGAGGCATACCTCGACGTGCCCTTTACGAACGACCTCAAGAAGCTGCAGGAAGGCGTGGCGCGCATCGACTCGCGCGGAGGGACCGCCATGCGCGATGCCATCGGCATGTCCATAGACTATTTGAAAGAAAAGGGCAAGCGCGATAAAAAGGTGCTTCTGGTCCTGACGGACGGCAACGATACGGCGAGCAGCGGCACTCTGGAAAAGCTGATCGACCGAGCGCGCAACGGCGAAGTGCTGATTTACGCCATCGGTCTCCTAAACGAGGAAGAGAAGCGCGAAGGCCGCAAGGCGAAGCGCGCGCTGGATGCGATCACGAAGGAATCGGGCGGTCTGTCCTTCTACCCGAAGGATGTTTCCGAAGTGGATAAGATCGCTTTGCAAGTAGCGCAGGATATTCGCAACCAGTACACGATCTATTACTCGCCTACTGTTCAAGCGCTGGATGGAAGCTTTCGCCAGATCAAAGTGACCGTCGCCGGAGCAGGGCATGCTACGGTCCGTACCCGTACCGGATATTACGCGAAGCCGGGTGAGGATCGGAAAAAAACGGTCACCCAGAATCCTCAGAAGTAGCGATGGTCTCGTTCCTGTGGCGTGCGACGAGAGGCTATCGGCTGACGCCCTGGCGCAGTCCTTATCTCCGCTGGCGGATCGAGACCTATTGGGGCACTCCTGCGGAAGAAATACGATTCCAGGAATTTTGGCGCTTTGTTTGGCGCAGCCGGGCGGATCTAATCAGGATGCTGGGCTGGGTCGACGCAAACCGTCGATCTACTCCACCGTGAAGACAACGGGCTGCTCGATCATTGATGCCTTGTTGGCCGTTAAAAGCATAAGGTGGTAACGCCCCGCAGCAACCTTCGGAACCTTGAACTTAATTTCATCAGCGGCTTGTCCGGTTATGGCCGCTTTGAAGTCCTTGGTGCCGTCAGTCAAATAGATCTCGCCAATCTTGGCCTTTTCGAGATTCTCGCCTTTGGCGGAAACGACATCGCCTTCCTTGCCCGATTCTGGCTCAACGGTAACGAGCCTCGAAAAACTGTCAAAAGCTAGAAGACTCAGCGCAACCAGGCCCAGCAGCGCGATAGACGCAAAACGACGCTTCATGTCAATTTCCCCTGGACCGCAATTATACAGGAAATGACTATCGTGCGAGCGGACCGGCTAGAATCGGGCGCGCTTCAACCGGCTCTCAAAGCTCTTAGATCATGTCGCTGCTTTTGCGGCTCATGTCCTCGGCCAAAATAATAGCTTCCGCCAAATCGCGCATCGGACGACGCAGCCGACGGCTCTCATTTCGCAGCCGCAGGTAAGCTTCTTCTTCCGATAACGTGTATTTCTGCTGCAGAATACCCTTGGCACGCTCCACCAACTTGCGAACCTCGAGTTGACGCTTCATCTCCTGAGTCTCTTCCAGCAGCTTGGCGTTTTGCTCCTCGAGAACCGACTTAGAGATGGCGCCGCCCATCTGCTCGCCGACGAACGTGAGCAGAGCGACTTCGTCCGCGCTATGATCGTGTTCCCGGCGATGGTGAACGTTGATTACGCCGATCACATCTCCGCCGCTCACCAGTGGAACCGAAAGGAAAGCGTCGTAGGTATCTTCGATCAAGCCCTGGAAGTGCTTAAACCGACGATCCGAAGCCGCGTTCGAGGATAAAGCAACAACCGACTTGTGTTCCGCGACCCAACCCGTTACGCCTTCGCCCATCTTCATGCGAAGGTTGCCGAGGTCCGCCGCGTGTGGAACCTGAGAGGCTCGCAGCACGATTTCGCCCAAGTCTCGCTCCAAGAGATAGACCAGGCACGCATCGCACTCTGTCACTTGCACCGTGAGTCCAACAATTTCGCCGAGCATCTCGTCCAACGACAGTTCAGAGCTGACAATGCTGCTGACGCGATGGAGGAGGGCGACTTGGGAGGTAGGTGGTTCCATAAGCATAGTGGCCATGACTCAGGGTAGGCTGAAACGTCTTCCTGGGTCCAATCGAATTTTCCTATGAACGCTATATTTAGAGAGTATCCTGTTTTTTTGTGCAGCATAACACCTTTCTGCTTTTCGCGCTTTTAAGCGTCAGCGCTCTTGCCAAGGATGCTGCGTGGCAAACCGTGCAAAGCGCTGAAGTGCAGGTGTTTACTCAATCTTCGGGTCGCGATGCGCAGGAAGCGATTCGAAGCCTCGGCCAGATCAGGCACATCCTTTTGAGCACCCTTGATAAAGATCTCACTCTACAAAGGCCAGTACATTTATTTATATTTCAATCCAGTGACGAATTTGCTGAATTTCGACCGATCGGTCTGAAGACGGTTGCAGGTTTCTTCTCCCCGGGGCGTGACCGCGATTATATCGCGATGTCAATTGCCTCGCCCAATGCTAAACAGGTGCTTTTTCACGAATATGTGCACTTGTTCCTTTACCGATCCGGCGCTCAGATTCCTTTCTGGTTTAACGAAGGCATGGCGGATCTTTATTCCACGGCTAAGATTACGGGATCGGGAATCAGAATCGGCGACCCCGTCGTTGGGCGGGTTGCTTGCTTGAAAACCGGAGAGTGGCCTGATCTAAACCTCTTATTCAAAACCGGGCCGCACTCTGAGCAGTTGAACGATGCAAAGCAAGCGGGGATGTTCTACGCACAGAGTTGGGCCTTAGTCCACATGCTAAGTCTCGATCCGCGATACCGGTCAGGAGTAGGCGATTTTCTCGCGCTCCTGAAGAGAGGTTCTCGTCATGCCGAAGCCTTCCGTGACGCTTTTGGCAAGTCCATAACGGAGGTCTCGAAGGATCTTCGTGCTTACACGCAACAGAGCCGCTGGCCGGAACGAATTGTGCGCGCCGAATCCTTTGAGACGTCCGCTTTGCCGGAACTCAGACCAGCCGAACCCGTCGTGGTGGCCAAGGCTCTGGCTGGCCTGATGGTCAGCTTGGGTCGTCGCCAACTCAGGTATCCTCAATCCGCAGCCGAGGTGAACGGCGCAAGCACAGGACCCGGCCCCATGACGCCCCGAACTGTTCCACCCGTTCCACTGGGGTGGGAGAACCCTAAGGGAACCAAGCGCACCGAAGGCACCTTTCTTGAGTTGGATTGCCGCGCGACCTCGGCTCAATTCATTATCGGGACGGCTACCGGGAAGATCGCGCTGGAGGTGGACGATCCTACAAAAGTGGTTCTATCAAACACGCCGGGTACCACTGCCGTACTTGCCTGCGGGACTCAAACTCCCCGCGAGGTTACCGCGGAGTATGACGGCAACGGACAGCTCACCGCTCTGAAATTCAAGTAAGTTATTTTTCGAACGTGATGGCGGAGTCCGCTCCGAATCGCCGATAGTTCCGGTAGCGAATCGTGAGGCGCATTCGCTGCGGACCCGTCCGAAACTGGAGCGTGTCGTCGCCGGAAGTCGTGGATGGGAACCAGTAGCCGCCTGTGGTCTTCTCGCGAATCGTGGTGAAATGCGGGAACAGGTTTTCTGAATGCAGAGTGCGAATTTGGGGAACGGCTTCTCCCGACGCGCGAATAATAGAAAACTCTTTCTTGTCGACCCAGAGCAGGCCATCGAAAAGACGTTGCCCTTGCAGGATTTGACGCGGGCGCACTTGGATCACCCAACAGTCTGTGCCCTCGATAACCTCCTCGCCCCGGAACTTGGTCTCGTAAATAAACGCCTGCTCGGCGGTAAGCAGAAAAGGCTGAACGTCCCGGAGGTCGCGAAAATCCTCTTCAGTCAGCTTCAGCAGGTTTAACGAATTTTTCGGCGAGCCAATCAGTTGTTCCGTTCGTTCATGCGAAGGCGAGAAAATAATGTCTCGCGCCTCGCGGTATTCGCCGCGCTTCATTCCCTTCCGATCAAATTCCTCGACGCTCACCGTTTGTTGATACGTGTAATTGGCCTGGACCCGCTGCGTCTCCGTCTCGCGCTCGATAATGCGCCGTATGAGGTTGGTCGGCGGCTCGTCCGCGTTCGCGAGCGGCGCAAACAGAATCAATGTTAAGAGAATGATTATGCCCACATGGGCAGGGTATCGCAAAGCGGGCGTACACTGAAAACAGATGGCCCTCGTTCCGCCCTATATCGCTAACCTCAGGCCCTATGAGGCTGGCCGGACCATCGAAGAAGTCCAGCGAACTTATGGCTTGACCAGAGTCCACAAGCTGGCCTCCAATGAGAATCCTCTCGGCCCCTCGCCGCTCGCACTGGAACGCATGCGGCGTTGTGTCGACACTCTGAATGTTTACCCGAACGGAGGGCTCGACCTGCGCCGCGTTCTGGCCCGTGAATTCGATCTCAAAGTGGAAAACGTCATTGCTGGCAGCGGCTCGGAAGGCATCATGTCGAACATCATCCGAGCGTTCCTCTGCGATGAAGACGAAGTGCTGACCACGGAGGCGGCCTTCATCGGTTTTCAAGTGCTCGCGAAGTCGCGTGGAGTTCGATATCGCACCGTTCCATATCTCGACTGGCACTATGATTTGCCCGCCCTGGCGAGCGAGATCAACGAAAATACCAAGATCATTTACCTTGCCAACCCCAACAATCCGACGGGAACCATCTTCACGCGGGCCGAGTTCGCCGCATTCTACAAGCACGTTCCCGAGCGGGTGCTGATCATCCTCGATGAGGCGTACTTTGAATATGCCAAAGACAATCCTCGCTATCCGGACTCCATGCACTACCGCTACGACAATGTGATCACGTTGCGCACATTCTCGAAGGTCTATGGGCTGGCTGGCGCGCGCATCGGATACGGGTTCGCGCACGAGGATCTAATCTCGAATCTGCTCAAGGTCAAGCTGCCCTTCGAGCCCAGCTCGTTGGCCCAGGCAGCCGGAATCGGGGCGCTCGCCGACAAGTCGTTCTTGCATCGATCGCTCGAGATCAACGCTCGCGGCATTCAGTTCCTGACGGCTTCGCTTCGAGAACTCGGATATCACGCTGTTCCGTCTGAGGCGAACTTCGTCATGATCGTTCTCCCAGGCGAGGAGCAGGCCGCGCAGTTCACCGAAGAGTTGCTCATGAAAGGCATCATCGTGCGACCGCTGAAGAGTTTCGGATTGCCCAATTGTGTTCGGATCTCAACGGGAAGCGACGAGGACCATGAACGATGCATACAGGCAGTGGAGTCAATCTCAACGAGAGTAAGCGCGTGAGCCAGACAGAATTTCTTCCTCTCAACGGCACGGACTTCGTGGAATTCTACGTGGGCAACGCCAAGCAGGCCGCGTATTATTATCGAGCTGCCTTTGGCATGCGGCTGACGGCATATCGCGGCCCCGAGACCGGAACGCGCGACCTGTGCTCGTACATGGTGCAACAGGGCAAGATTCGATTCGTGTTCACCACTCCGCTGCGCCCGGATGGCCCCATCGCGGAACATCTCCGTGTTCACGGCGATGGGGTTCGCGAGATTGCCTTATGGGTGGACGACGCGGACGCCGCATACGTTGAAACCACGGCCCGGGGTGCGATTGGAGTCAGAGCTCCGGAGATTCTCCGCGATGAAAACGGCGAAGTCAAAATGTCGGCCATCGCCGCGTATGGCGACACGCTGCACGGCTTTGTGGAGCGAAAGAATTATTGCGGCCCATTCCTGCCGGGTTTCGCGGCGATCGCCGAAGATCCGGTCAGCCGGCCGGTCGGCCTAAAATACGTCGATCACATGGTGGGAAATGTCGGCTGGGGCGAGATGAATCGGTGGGTGGATTTCTATCGCAAAGTCATGGGGTTCGACCTCTACCAACACTTCGACGATAACGATATCAGCACCGAATATTCGGCCCTCATGTCGAAGGTGATGGCGAATGGCAATGGCCGCGTGAAGTTCCCGATTAACGAACCAGCCGAAGGTCGGCGCAAGTCTCAGATCGAGGAGTATTTGGATTTCTACCGGGGCCCTGGCGTGCAGCATATTGCCATGGCAACGGATAACATCGTTGAGACCGTTTCGAAATTAAAGGCCCAGGGCGTCGAATTCTTGCGGGTTCCGAACAGTTATTATGCGGAACTCGAAGGCCGGGTTGGAAAGATCGAGGAGCCTGTCGGCGAGCTAGCGGAGTTGGGCATCCTGGTGGATCGAGATGACGAAGGATACATGCTGCAGATCTTCACCAAGCCGGTCCAGGATCGGCCCACCGTATTTTTTGAAATAATTCAGCGCAAGGGCAGCAAGAGTTTTGGAAAAGGCAATTTCAAGGCGCTGTTCGAGGCGATCGAGCGCGAGCAGGATTCGCGCGGCAACCTGTAACTACACATCAAAGATCTGCATCGCCGATTCCAAAGACTTCAGAGGATCGTTCCCCTGTGCCGGCGAGTATTCGTGCGCAACATATCCCGTGTACCCCAGATCGGCGATCGCTTTAGCCACGAAGCGGTAGTTTAACTCCTGCGTATCGTCGATTTCATGACGTCCTGGATTGCCTCCCGTATGGAAGTGGCCCAAATAAGCGAAGTTGTCGCGAATAGTGCGAACAATGTCGCCTTCCATGATTTGCAAGTGATAAATATCGTACAGCAGCTTCACGCGCGGCGAGCCGACCCGCTTGCATACGTCCACGCCCCAAGCCGTGTGGTCGCACATGTAATCCTTGTGATTCACTTTGCTGTTCAGCAGCTCCATGCAAATGTTGATGCCCTTCTCTTCGGCGTGCGCCTTCACCTTATTTAGGAACAGAACGCAGTTCTCCGCACCCTCCGCGTCCGCCATGCCGCGGCGATTTCCAGAAAAAGTGATCAGGTTCGGCGCACCTGCCGCAGCGCACAGATCGATGCCTTCGTGCATGAGCTTCTCAATCGCGGCGTGATTCTCTTTGCGGTTCAGCGCGTCTGGAATGGTCCCGCCGAAACCGGGGACCATCGTCGGGAGCAGCCCGTATTTTTTCAGGATCGGCCAGTCCTTGGGGCCGATCAGGTCGAAACCTTTCGCGCCCAGCCGGGCCGCATCGCGAGCATTGTCTTCCAGGCTTCTACCTCGTCCGAATACTCCGCCCGTCACGCACTGCTTGAGGCGGCCTTTGCGCTGAACGGGCTGATCTTGTGCCGATAACAACCCTGTCAGTACCCCGGCCGCCGTTAGGCTCGGAACAAAGTTTCGTCTAGTCATTCGTATATCGTATACCCAACGGAAGAACGGATCCAGCTGATCCTCTGCGACCAGTTTGATACGGATCTGTTGAACTTCACAATTGTTGTGCTACAACCCGTATGCATAACATCCGGGTCCCAGGAAGCAAGGGGCCCGTGGGCCGAAGGCTGCCGGACATTTCCTTCCTAATGTTTCTGTAAGGAGGTTTTGAGACGCATTGACCGACGGAATGTGGTGGCCCTTCCTTGGTGACCTCTGTGATGCCGCCGCTCATCATCTGTTTCGCCTACTGAACCGAGGTTGCACGCGAAGCCGATGGTCCCGTTCCAGGGCTTGTTGATTGGCCACCAGTCTTCGAGGGACTGATCGGCTCGGAAAGGCCGTCCATTAATCCGAATCCACGAATCATAACGGAACTTTGCCAGGCATTTTCGAGCGCCTGGATGTAGTCGGCTTCCAACTGAAATAACGTGCGCTGAGAGATGAGCGCCTGCGGATAAGCAGCGGCCATGTTTTGGTAATTCGTTTGGTACAGCTTGTAAGCCTGCTCGGCGCGCGGCAACATCTCTACCTTGTACTGCTGGACCATCACGCGGGCCCCATCGTAATCGCGGAACATGGTCGCTAACTCGCGTTCCAGCCTTAGTTTTACCCGGAGCAACTCCTGTTTCGCGCTTTCGATTTCGCCCTTCGCAGCCGCCACGTTGCCCTGATTCCGATTGAAGATCGGGATCTGAACTCCGACCTGCGCTCCGCCCTCGAGCCCAATCGGTTTGCGCGTGGTTTCCAAAGGCTCGTAGTTCTGGGCCAGAATCCCGGTGAGTTGCAGATCGGGGATGTTCACTTTCTTGGCTTGAACTAACGAAGCCTCTGCTCGTTCAGCCGCTTGCTGGGCCAGCTTTACCTCAGGGCTATCCCGCAGCGTCGTGGTAATCCATTCTTCGTAGTTAAGCTCCGGGAGCGCCTCGAGGTCGCCTTCCAAGCGAGTTAGCGGCA
Source organism: Bryobacterales bacterium (assembly GCA_038225555.1). Classification (GTDB taxonomy): domain Bacteria; phylum Acidobacteriota; class Terriglobia; order Bryobacterales; family Bryobacteraceae; genus JANXQZ01. The sequence continues at coordinate 77,055 of JBBRRB010000017.1, read as the reverse complement.
GACTAGGTTTCCCTACCACGGCGGCGAGCATTCTCCAGGATGCCTGCAAATTCTGCTGAGCGATCCTTAGGCTCATGTTCGCTTGTTGTTCTTCCACCTCGGCTTGGAGAATGTCCGGCCGATCCGCTTGTCCGACGTTTCCCAGTTGATGAGAAGTCTGCGTCGCATCTCCAGCCAGCTTCGCTAAATTCTGCCTCACTTCCACCATTCTCTGAGCGGCAAGGACTTGATAGAACAACGCCCGAACGTTATTAAGAATGCGTAAACGCTGCACCTGAGCGCTTGTCTCCACTTGGTTCGCCTGCAGTTCCGCCACGCGCCGGGCCGCTCGAAGTTTACCTCCGAGCACGATCGTCTGGCTGACAAACCCGCCTTGCTTACCGCCGCCTATGTATCCGCCCCGGATCTCGTCGCCGTAATAGCCGACGGTGGGATTGGGGTAAAGGCCTGCTTGTCTGGCCGTTCCCGCGGCTACTCGGAGGTTTGCTTGCACTTGGGCCATGGTCGGATTATTCGCCACAGCCATCTGTTCCAGGTCCTCCACTCGCGACCCGCTCGTGCCCGTCTCGGCTGACGCGGCGAGACTTGGTTGGGAGACCACCTCAACGTCATACAGGGTGGTGTCGCCTTCATAAACCTTCGCTCTAATCCGATCTCCAACCTTTACTCGACTGATCGCGTCAGGCTTGTCGACTCCATAGGACATGGTCATCGCGCCCATCCAGCCTTCAATGGGCTCATTGGTAACCGTGAGCGGCTTGGTGCCCGGACTGACCTGCTCGACTTTGCCGCGAAACTCTAAGGCCTTCTTTCCAGCCGGTTGGGCTTGTAGTCGGGCGAGGAGCAAACAAAGCAAAACGCCGGTGCGGATCATAACGCGGTCTTCTTTGCAGCTTGGCCGCCCTGCTGGGCCTTGAGGTCCATGATTTTGTTGTATTGCTCGGGAGGAAGCACTCGAACCAGGGTCATCATGCCTCCCACAAAACCGCTCCAACCTGCAGGCAATCCATATGTTTCAGGTCTGTCCACATCCTTATCCATGGCCATCATCGGTCCTTCCATATAGGCGTCTTGCGGAAAGAGCGGTATTTGATTCGCGTTCTTCGGCACTTGCGGCATGTTCATCTTGGAATGATCCATTCCAGGCATACTCGCCATGGCTTTTTCGGCTTCGCTTGGAGACAACGGTCCGTTCGTCCGTGGCATGTCCGTCGTAGATCCGACTCCGAGCCCGCGCCCCAGACTGGGAGCCTTGTTCTCGGCTGTGGCATTGCCTTCCTTGAGCATGCCCATGCCTTCCTCCATGCTGGCTCCTGCCTGGATTCCATGCCCGAGCCGGGTCATCGGTCCGACGTTGGACGACATCTGGTTCATCATGTGATGGGGAAGATGACAGTGGAACATCCAGTCGCCTAAACGGTTCGCGATGAACTCGATATCCCGGGCTTGAGCCACGCCTACCAGCACCGTGTTTCCCCTCGGCCAGATCGCTTCCGGCTGCCGGGCAGCCTCTCGTCCCGTTTCCCAAAACGTGAAGCCGTGAAGATGGATCGGATGGTGATCCATGCCCATGTTGATGATCCGGATGCGGACACGTTCACCCTGCTGAATGATGAGCGGAGTAGAGGCTGGACCTGCCTTCCCATTGAACGTGAGCCAATTGAATTCCATGCTCATACTATTGGGGATCGTGCTGTTTGGGAGAACGGCATACTCCTGCAGCGCGACTAAAAAATCCTTATCCACGTGAGGCGTATACGGCGTTTTGGGATGAATGATAAAGCCGCCGAGCATTCCCACCATCTCCTGCATTGCCATGTGGGGATGATAGAAGAAGGTTCCGTTTTGATTGAGGTCGAATTCGTAGACGAAACGCTCGCCGGGCTTCACTGGTTGCTGTCCGACTCCGGGGACGCCGTCCATCTCGATTGGGAGTTCCAAGCCGTGCCAGTGAATACCGGTGGGCTCTGGCAGGCGATTTTCGAAGATGATCCGCACGCGGTCCCCTTCGTTTGCTTGAATGGTGGGGCCGGGGGCGCTCCCGTTAAATCCCCAAAGGTCGAAAGTGCGGCCTGGAATGACAGACTGTTTGACAGGCTCTGCGATTAGGTGAAAGACCTTGACTCGACCGTCCATCGTGAACGGCAGATCGCCGACATCCAGGGTTTGCACCGGCACCGATCCCAGTGCCATGCCGGTAGGGTTCGCCGTTTGAATTACTCGAACTTTGGCGGCAGTCTCAGCCGTACTCGGGCGCGGCACGTTTCCGTGCTGCATGTGATCCATCTGACCTTGTTGCGCAGACAACAGACCGCGCCCCGCAAAAACGCTGGCGCTCAAGGATGTTAAGCGGGCGAAGAAATTCCTTCGATTGTTATTTGCAGACATTGTTCCTTCCTCTTGAATCCAATTGTTCAGCCGGAGTACGGCCAGCCTGGCGGATAAAGGAAAGGTCTAGATTCGGATTGCCGAAATGCGGGTTAAGACGGGAACAAGGGGAAAGTCGCCAAGATCAGTCCTCACAAAAGAAGACGGCATACGAGCGTCGGGGACTAAAGGAGCGGTGAAATCAGCGAGGAATGCGGTGGCGGCAGAAACCGCAAGATTTGCCTTAGCATCATCAATGGAGATCTCATCCGAACACGGCGGACTGGGAAGATGGCCTTTTGCGGGAAGTTCCTGACCATGACAAGGCGGAACGGATGGATGTGATGGGCGGCAATTTCCGATGGCGCAGGTTGTTGCACACTGAGCGTTGGTTGCAACCAGGTTCGTCACCAGCAGAACCACCACGATTGATATCCAGCGCATTCCAGATTCATATTACCAGACCGTTAACCACGGGCAACCAACGATTCCGTTGTAGGAGCGACCTGAGTCGTTGTAGCCGCGATCGACCTTGATAGCTCGAATAGCCAAGAACGCATTCAAGAAGCTGACCGCTGCAATAGCTGTCTGTCCAGCTGTAATCCGGGCCAGGGCAGCCTTAGTAGCCGCAGTTGTATCCTCCGCTGCCGATATTTTACGGAAGATCACGTTTGGGGGTACATCGTACCTCGCGCCAAGGTCGCCAGCCGTTAACTATTTAGTTTAGTCGGGAAAGCCCGAAGTTACAAATTAGCTCCCGAGAGCGAGAGGGAGCGCGCTTGAGCCTCGCTCCCTCCGCAACATCCAATAATAAGAGGCAAGTCCGCTTGCAGGCCTATTCCTTTACTGCGCCCAAGCCCCCTAGTCGGCAACTCTTGCAGATGCCAAACCCGCTGCCCGTGGTCTGAATAAACCCGCAGAGCGCCGTGATGCGAGTGAGCTCTGCAATGCTCAGAGACCCCCTGATAAAAGGCGTCTCCGTCCCCCCATACGTGGTTGCCGGAGTTGCAGGCGTTACAGGGAGAGGATGGATCGTGGTGCCCCAGGCTGATAAGCCCGGAGCGAGGGGGTTGGCGGGGCTTCCAGCGGTGGCCGCATTGCAACTTGCCATCGTTGTCCCTGCAGTCGCCACAGCCTTCACCACAATTGACGTGGGCCTACCCGGAGTAAGCGTATTGTTGACTAAATCATTGTTAGCCGAAAGCGACGCGACCCCGTTCGGCGTCACCAGGCAACTGCAGCAGGAGACCAACTGCTCGTCGGGCGAAAATGCGTACACGTTCACGCACAGGTTGCCGTTCTGCGAGGGGAACGGCACCGTGGAGCTTGCTCCGGTGTTGGTGAAGTCAATGAATGAATCACCGACGTCTAGGTTTGCGGCATAGCGGATAAGAAATGCGTCGGTGGGAGCAGGGAACGGCCCCACGCTCAGCGCGTCGGTGAATGTAACGATTGTGGTGGCCCCGGCGGTGACCGTCAAGATCACCGTGCCAAAGCCGAGATTGGCGCTGACCAGCGCGGCAGGCGGCGCAGTGGCGACGGCAGTTAACACGACGCCGAGTGGTACGGTTTCAGTGACTCCCAACAGGCCCGCCGGTTCCACCAGCGGCGCGCTGCACGTGCCCGCAGGCGGGGCGCCGGCCGCAACGGTGAGCGGTGTTCCAGCCACGTTAAAGGAGAAAGCCGCACCTAGGGCGATGCCATTCCCGGCGATCTTGCAAACCTGAACAAAACCGGTATTCGGAAGGAGCGCGTCCGTGAATGTCACGATTGTGATCGCTCCGGCGGTGACCGAGACGGTGGCCGTACCAGCGCCGATGTTGCTGCTGACCAGCGCACCCGGCGGCAAAGTCGCGACTGAGATCAACGCGACGCCCGGCGGTATGGTTTCTGTAATTCCCACAGTGCCGGCGGGTTCCACTATTGGCGCACTGCAGGTGCCCCCTGGCGGCGCGCCGGCGGCAACGGTGAGCGATGTTCCAGCCACGCTAAAGGCGAAGAGCGTTCCCGGTAAGAGACCACTTCCAGCGACCTTGCAAACCTGAACGAAGCCAGCATTCGGGAGAAGAGCATCCGTGAATGTAACGATTGTAGTCGCTCCGACCGTGACCGACACGGTGGCCGTACCAGCGCCGATATTGCTGCTGACCAGCGCACCGGGCGGTGAGGTAGCGACAGACGTTAACGCGACCCCCAATGGAATGGTCTCGGTAATTCCCACTGTGCCCGCCGGTTGCACCAGCGGGGCACTGCAAATGCCGCCTGGCGGGGGACCGGCGGCAACGGTTAACGGGTTTCCAGCCACATTGAATAAGAAGGGCGCTCCTGGGATGATTCCCGGTCCGGCCACTTTACAGACCTGAACAAAACCAGTATTCGGCAGAAGCGCGTCCGTGAAGGTGACCGTTGTCAGCGCCCCCGAGCCAACCGATACGGTGGCAGTGCCTGCAACCAGATTGGAGCTGACCAGCGCGCCAGGCGGGGTGGTGGCGACAGAGGTCAACACGACGCCCGGTGGCAAGGTTTCGGTAATTCCCACTGTGCCAACCGGTTCCACTATTGGCACGCTGCAAGTACCCGCTGGCGGCAAGCCTGCAGCAACGGTGAGCGGGGACCCAGCAACGTTAAACAAGAAGGGTGTTCCCGGGAGGACGCCCGCACCGGCCACTTTGCAAACCTGGAGAGTACCCGAGCAGACCGATAGCTGGTTCGTGTCGAGCGTCACTGCGCCGTTTAGAGCGAACACCCTGCCGGATAAGCTTGTCCCTGTGGTCAATGTGTCGCTGGCATTCGCAAAGATGCTTCCTAGAAACTGCGTACCCGTACCCAGAGTCGCGGAACTACCAACCTGGAAAAAAACGTTGCATGCGACAGCGCCATTTTTTAGAACGACAGACGAGCTGCTTGCGGTCGTAAGCGTGCTGCCTGTTTGAAAGATGAAAACCGCGTTGGGATCACCCTGAGCGTCGAGCGTGAGTGTTCCTGTTAACTGAGCCGAGGAATTAAAACGATAAACGCCTGGTCCCAGCGTGAGTCCACCGAGATCGATACCGCTTAGGTTCGTGTTGGCCGGCTGACCTGCTAGAAAGTTGTATGCGGTCAGGGCATCTACCTGAGCCTGAGCGGCGGTCGCGTCCCCAGCGTGTATGTTCCCGTTCACAATGCCTGGAGGAAAGCCGACGACTGTGATGCCTGGGCTGACACCCAAATCTCCCGTGACGACTGTGGACCCCGTATTCGTCACCGTCGAAGCGCCTAAAACCGCGAAACTCTGCGCTGTGCCCAGCGGGGGTGCGGTTGCTGCCGATAACTGATTCGACGATGCTACTGAAAGAAGCACGGCGAGAGAAGTTAAATACGAGCAAATAGAACTTCTGAATTTCATACCCATGTTACTTCGCCTCCGAGATCACCTAGTGTAACTTACTATCTTCGGAGTTATTTGTCCATCAATTAACGGTATCCCGCGGCCTGGAGTTCGAACAGCTCGGCATATCGTCCGCCCAGGGCCACCAATTGCCGGTGGCCCCCTTGTTCCAGAATGCGGCCATTTTCCAAAACCAGGATCCGGTCCGCCATGCGAACTGTGGAAAACCTGTGGGAAATCAGCACCGCCATTTTGTCGCGCGTGAGGTCCGCAAATCGGAGGAACACCTCGTACTCCGCCCGTGCGTCCAGGCTCGCCGTCGGCTCATCCAGGATCAGCACCTGAGCGTCGCGCATGTACGCCCGGCCTAGCGCAATCTTCTGCCACTGGCCAGCCGAGAGGTCCACTCCCCCCTCAAAGCGCCTTCCAAGCATTTGCCGGTAACCCGATGGCAACCCCTCGATCACTGGTTCGGCCAAGCTCTTCTCTGCAGCGCGTTCGATCCGCGCCTGGTTGTTGAGTTCGTCAATGCGCCCGAATCCGATGTTGTCCCCCGCTGCCATGTCATAGCGCATGTAATCCTGGAAGATCACCCCGATTTCTTTGCGCAGTTCCTCGACCGAATATTCGCGCAGGTCAATTCCGTCGAGCAGGATCGCACCTTCGGTGGGATCGTACAGGCGGGCTAGCAGCTTAACCAGGGTGGTCTTTCCCGCCCCATTCTCGCCGATCAATGCGATTCGTTCATGCGCGTCAAAGCGAAAGCTGACCTCGTTCAGGACTCGCTTGTCTGAGCCCGGATAGGAGAACGACACTTTCTGAAACTCAAAACCGGAACGAATCGGGCGAGGAGCGGGCAGCGCGTGAGGCGCGGAAACGATGGTTGGGTTCGTTTTGAAAAAATCGAAGAGATCCTTGATGTACAAAGCTTGCTCGGCGATGTTGTTGAATCCAGAGAAGATGTTTTCGATCAAGCCGCGCGATCGCGAGAAGGCGTTCGCCAGGAATGTGAGCTCCCCAACAGTGATGCTGCCCGCGAGCGTTCGCGCCAGTATCAGCGCGTACGCCCCGTAGTACCCCGCCGTCGGCAACAGATTCAAGAGGGAGCCGGTGGCCGCTCGCCGCATCGCGAGCGACTTATTCTCCACATAGAACTTCTGGAAAAGATCGCGGGACCGCCCAATCAGGTGGTCGCCCAGCCCGAAAATCTTCACCTCCTTCGCGCTTTGATTGCTGGCCCCCAGCATTCTCAAGTAATCCAGCTCACGCCTTTCAGGCGTCCAGCGATACAGCATCGAGTAGGCCAGCATGGCGAACTTCGTCTCACCGAGAAACGCCGGGATCACAGCAGCCACCAGCATGACCAGGAACCAGGGCGAGAAGGACACGATGGCCGCCGATAGGAGCACCAGCGTGACCACCTGCTGCACCATCACGGCCATCTGCGCGATCATTCCCAGCCTGGAGGTGGTTTGGCGGCGCGCCCGCTCCAGCTTGTCGTAGAAGACCGGGTCCTCAAACGACACCAGATCCAATCGCGTGGCATGTTCCATCAGCTTTAAGCTGACATGGTTGGTGAACTGGTCGCCCATGAGGCTGTCGCACAGGTTCACGGCGCGAGCGAGCAGGTCGCCTGCGACGACAAGTCCAATCTCCAAACCCAGGTAGAACCAGATCCGGCCTGGATCGCCCGTGCGGTGAGAAATCCATTGGACCACTCCATCAATGATTAACTTCCCTACCCAAAGCTGAGCTACCGAGAGACCGGCGATGATCAACCGCAGGAGGAGTGTTGCCGCAGCCAGGAGCGGGCTAGTATCCCAGACCATCCGAAGCAAAGGAGGAATATTCCTGAGCGCCCGCACCCGGTCGCGCCACCCGACAGGCGTGTCGGATTTAGGATTATGGGGGTTCATAGATCCAGTGTAGATCTCTGCTTTAAAGCACAAACGCCCACCCCTTGCGAGGTGAGCGCTCGTGTTTGCCTGGATTTACAGGCACCCTGGGGACGCCAGGGGATGTTCATGGGAGAATCAGATTCGACGGAAAAGCATCCGTCAAAACTGTTTGTGATTGGATGATAGGGCTTATGGGAATTTGAGTCAAGAGAAAAACCGCTTGTGGAAAGCCGGCTCTAAATGATTCATTTCAGGATGTTTACATAGCCTCCCCGATTGGAAAAGTTGTGGAAAACCCTGTGGAACCTGCTCTTCGAGGGAGGCTATGTCGTTCTAAGATGGAGAAATGGGAAGAGTTATTTGCCGCCGAGGCCAAGTACCGTCAAAGACTCATCAGCATTAATGGGGCCAAACTTTCTTCGCAGCACCCGGTACCCTCCGTACGCCAAGCCAGAGAGCAAGCAAAATACCAGGATCACGCCCGCGAGTTCGAAGCCGCCCAAAACGATTTGCGCGGCGGTCTGAGGCCGGATGATGAGCGGAGGCTGCTGATCCCAACTCATAGACGCCTGATATTCGATGTCCTTGAGCAGCGCCTCCGCCGCTTTCTCGTCGGCGGCGTTCAAAACTACGCCGATCATCGGGCCGCTCCGCTTCGCAACTGCTCCAGCCAGGTTCCGAAACGCCGGCAGCTGCTGGCGCGCCATCTGAGGTGTCAGGTAATAGAATATTGCCAGAGTGGCTTCGTTTTTGCCGGAGCGGTATCGGGCGAGCGCGGCTTCCGTGCCAAACTGGAAAGCTGCCGTGTCGGCGGGTATCTGGGGAGCCGCCTGGGTTAGGCCGACCGGTCCTACGACGTAGCGTTCGGACCCACCAATTTGACCCCTTTCCGGGAGGTATGTCCGCAATACGGGGAGCGGAGTGCCTGAAACGTTGGCAAGAGGGATGCTAAAGTCGTCCGGGCACTTTCCTTCGCAGGTAAGCACATAATTTCCCGCCTGCTTGGCCCCTTTTAGTGAAAGCGTTGCTGCATAGGCTCCGGTGGAATCTTTGAACTTCCAAGCGGTAACCTTGTAGCCGCCTTTATCGGTAGTTTGGCTGGATTGGAGTCCGATCTCGTCCAAGAGCGGGTCCGAGGCGGCAGGCAGTAGGGCCACCCCCGCCAGGGCTGCGAATACGAGTGTTAAGCTCCGTGGCATTTTTTGTACTTCTTTCCGCTTCCACACGGGCAGGGGTCATTCCGGCCCGCCTTGCTCGCTGAAACCACGGGCTTATTCTCGGTCGTGACCCCGGCCCCGGCAAACTGCATGGAGGCCAATTCCTTTTCCTTTTTCCGCTCAATATTCCGAGTAAAATCCAGAACCGCCCGCTGCTGTTCCACCGAGACGGCAACTGGTTCGAGCTCAAGCTCCTCGTCTTCCTCTTCGTCCTCATCGGCGAAGGGGAGCACCGGCTTGGGACTGCTCCTGAAATCATCGTCGTGGGTTACTTGAAGAAAATAAAGGTAGCGGATGGTCTCGTCTTCAATTCGATCCATCATGTCCTGGAATAGCCCGAACGATTCTTTCTTGTACTCGATGAGCGGGTCCTTTTGTCCGTAGCCCCGAAGACCAATGCCTTCCTTGAGGTGATCCATCGACAGCAGGTGGTCTTTCCATTGCCCATCGATCACGTTTAGCATGATCATGCGTTCGGCATCGCGCATGATTTCGGGCCCAACCAGCTTTTCCTTCTCGTCGTAGCGCTTCGAGAGCCGGTCGAACACGGCATCCTCGATCTCAATCCGGTTCATGCTGGTGAGATCCTGGGTGTCGATCTTCACTCCGAACTGCGTCAGCACGTCCGACTGCATGCCGGCATAATCCCAGCTGGTGGCGTGCTCTTTTTCGGGGCAGCGGATATCCACGTAGCCTTGCACGATCCCGCGCACGATTTCCAGAATCCGCTCTTTCTGCTCTTTCCCTTCGAGCAGCGCGCGGCGCATCCCATAGATCGCTTGGCGCTGCTTATTCATCACATCGTCGTACTCCAGCAGGTGCTTGCGAGCGGCGAAGTTTTGCGCTTCGACTGCTTTCTGGGCGGCGGCGATGCGCTTCGAGATCAGCCGCGATTCGATGGGCACATCCTCTTCCATCCCCAGCCGCAGCATGAGGTTCTGCATGCGCTCGCCGCCGAAGATGCGCATCAAATCGTCCTGCAGGGAGAGGTAGAAACGCGATCCGCCGGGGTCGCCCTGCCTGCCGGATCGACCGCGCAACTGGTTGTCGATGCGCCGGGATTCGTGGCGTTCGGTGCCGAGGACGAACAAACCGCCTGCCTTGACCACTTCGTCGTGCTCCGGATCGGTTTCGGTTTTAAAGCGCGCCATGGTTGCGTCCCACTCGGCGCGCTCCGGCGATCCATAGGCGGCGATCTGCATGGCGTCCGGATCTGTACCCTGTCGTCGCAAGTGATCCTTCGCCATATACTCCGGATTGCCGCCCAGCAAAATATCCGTTCCGCGGCCGGCCATGTTGGTGGAGACCGTTACTGCGTCCTTGCGCCCGGCCTGGGCGATGATGCTGGCTTCCCGCTCGTGATTCTTGGCGTTCAGCACTTCGTGCCGGACTCCCATATTCTTCAAAATTTTCGAGAGCCGCTCCGACTTCTCTACCGAGACCGTGCCGACCAGAACCGGTTGCCCTTTCTCATGGAGGGCCTTGATCTCTTTGGCGGCATTGCGGAACTTCTCGTCCTCAGTACGGTAGACCACGTCCTGATTTTCCACGCGGAGCATGGGCCGGTTCGTCGGCACCACCACCACTTCCAGCTTGTAGGTCTTCTCGAACTCCGCCGCCTCGGTCTCCGCCGTTCCAGTCATGCCGGCCAGTTTCTTAAACATGCGGAAGTAGTTCTGGAAGGTGATGGTAGCGAGGGTCTGGTTTTCTTTCTCGATCTTGACGCCTTCCTTGGCTTCGATCGCCTGATGCAGGCCGTCGCTCCAGCGGCGTCCCGGCATGATGCGCCCGGTGAACTCGTCTACGATCACTACTTGGCCTTCCTGAACCAGGTAGTCCTTGTCGCTGTGGAAGAGCACGTGCGCCTTCAGCGACTGCTGCACATGGTGGTTGGACTCGATGTTAGCGGGATCATAAAGGTTGCCGCAGCCGAGCAGTTTCTCGACCTTCAGCACGCCCTCTTCCGTGAGAGCGACGGAGCGATGTTTCTCGTCAACCGTGAAATCGCCGGTGGTGTACTTCTCGCCAGGCTCCTTGCCCTCGATCACCTCGCCCCGGGTCAGCTTGGGGATAATTCGGTTGATCTTGTAATACTTGTCTGTGGATTCTTCGCTTGCTCCTGAGATGATCAGCGGCGTGCGCGCTTCGTCTACCAGGATGGAATCGACTTCGTCCACGATGGCGAAATTGTGCTCCCTCTGAGCGCAATCCTCAAGCCGGAACTTCATGTTGTCGCGGAGATAATCGAATCCAAATTCGTTGTTGGTGCCGTAGGTGATGTCGCAGTTGTAGCTGCGCTTGCGCTCTTGATCGTCCAGATCGTGGACGATCACGCCTACCGTCAGACCCAAGAATCTGTAGAGCCGGCCCATCCATTCGGAATCGCGTCTGGCCAGGTAGTCGTTGACCGTGACCACGTGGACGCCCTTGCCGGTCAGAGCGTTCAGATAAACGGCCAGCGTGGCGACGAGCGTCTTGCCTTCGCCGGTGCGCATCTCCGCGATTTTGCCGCGGTGCAGGACCACTCCGCCGATGAGTTGCACGTCGAAGTGCCGCATATTGAGCACGCGGCGACCGCCCTCGCGGCAGACGGCGAAAGCCTCTGGAAGGATCTCGTCCAGCGTGGCTCCGTCGGCGAGGCGCTGTTTAAATTCGACCGTCTTGGCGGCGAGATCCTGGTCGGACAGCGCCTGCATGGCCGGTTCTAGATCGTTGATGGACGCGATCAGCGGCCGCATGGCCTTGATATCGCGCTCGTTTTTAGTTCCCCAAATTTTAGAAATTACTGCGTCAATCATGAACGTTTCCTTTAATCTTCGTTGCGGTGAATGAGTGCTGCGGAGCTTTAGGAAGGAAACGTGGATGGTGGAGGACGCTGATAGAGGGCAGGGATTGTGCGCGAAACGGCTGTCGCAGGGGAGAACTCGCGCGGCATCGGGGAGGCCGCTATGGGGCTGGCCGTCACTGGTGCGAGACAGGGATTCAAAAACGCGCAGCGCGACTGTTCCGCCCGTCGAACCTGGGTGGATAATCGGACTAATAAAACTTTGGCTTTGAGGGTCGGCTTTGTCGTTGAGCGCGGAGATAAACCTGTGGTGTGAGCGGTCAGGTTACGAGCGATTTCGGTAGGCAGGCCATAGACGGCGCACCAAGCCGCGAAGAGCAGGGCTATCGCTGGTTGGCGCCGATATGTGGAAGCTGGGCGCAATGGGATCTATTAACAGAATAGGGGTAACGGGTCAGGGTGTCAATGGTCGGTAGTGTCCTAAACGTTAGGGGACTACCAAGGTCTGAGGGATTCAGAGTCTCTTTGCAACGACAGGGGGGATTTAAGAATTGCCTAGCGCTCCCCGGAAAGGCAGTTCTGAGCAGCGAGGAGCCGTGATCGCTACGGCTATCGAAGGCCGAGAAGTCGACGCTCAGCAAGCCTCTCAGCCGCATTCAGGCGCAGTAGTCGGACTGTCGCCCTTCCTTCGTCAGTGAGTGGCTCGATACAATCAGCGTTGAGCCGAAAGTGATCTATCCAACGATTTTGGCAAGGATGAAATAGCCGAACGGCTTCTCCGGTCGGTGGATTGATCGAAGCCACGTCGCTGCCTTTATGGCGATTCCAGAGAACGTTTGCTTATGCCAAGTTCTGAAAATCGGAACTCCCGCCATGCTTCCGACTTACGACATGATCGACCTGATGCCAAAAACCAACATCGTCCTGGTGGATGAGGCAGTATTCGCACCGATATCCAGCGCGGCCTCGCTCGCTGATGTCACTTGCCACGCGCGAGCATCTGGCGAGCTTTCACTTTAGCCATTCTCAGGATATGCTCAAGCTCCATGAAATGGTCGAGCTCTCCCTGTTCTTCCTGAGTCAAGCCGCCCTCTTTCTCTCGCTCGATCAGCTCGGCGACCCTTTGCTGAGCCTCGGGCGAGGGTTGATATCTCGCAACCGCTTCCGAAGTTGCGCCCGCTGCGATGAACTCAATGATCTCGAAATATGCGGGGTGGCCGTGCTCATCTTCTCCTCATCTTACGACAACAGGTTCCGCAATGACGGCGAAGGTACCATGAACGCTTGGGACAAATCTGAAAATTGAAGCCACGAACCAGGAGCCTCATCCTCGTTGCGATCATCGCGGCTGCCCTGGCCGGCCTGGGACTGCTCTACGCCTATACTCATCGATCTCGCACTGTAAAAGCTTACTACCGGCTCGAGCGCAGTTGGGCTGATCGCCCCCGCTTCCAAAGGGCCGAAAAAGCACTGGAGCGGCTCGAGCCGTTTCTTTGCCGAGTCGGGCTCCTTGGCCCGGCCCGCATCCAAGTCCAGCCGAATATCAGCTACCTCCTCGATCCTCGCGATCTCGTGCCGCTCACGATCTTGAGAACGGGCGACTGGCAGCCCGAGGTTTGGGATGCCACAGCTTCCTCGCTTTCGGAGGGCAGCGTGTACTTCGATGTGGGAGCCCACATCGGGTACTTCACCATGAAGGCTGCCGCGCAGGTGGGAAAGACGGGCCGAGTGGTAGCTTTCGAGCCGAATCCCGAGACTCTCCTTTTGCTGCGCGACAATGTCAAAGCCAATCATTTCGACAACGTGATCGTGGAGCCAATCGCCTGCACCGATCACGATCAGACTTTGACGCTTTATGCCGCTTCAATCGCCAACACGGGAGCGTCATCGCTGGCTCGCGACAATGCAACTATTTCCGCGGAAGCGCCTCGTGCGTTCACAGTTCGCGGACGTCCCATCGACGACGTGGTGCGGGAGCTAGGCCTAACCCGCGTCGACGCGATCAAGATTGACGTGGAGGGCGCGGAAGTAGGAGTCCTGCGCGGTGCCCTGAATACTTTGAAGCGCTTTCATCCCAAAGTGGTTGCCGAGGTCGTAGCCAGACAACTCGCGAGTTTCAACACCACGCCCGAAGAGCTGGTGGCTTTCATGCGCGACGCTGGCTATCACCAGAGCAGGCCGCTGAATCCAGAGAAAACGGACTGGGAATGGACGGCTCAGGAACTCGGCAGTTTGATTCGTGTCGCAGACCCATCGGTGACGGGCCAGCTCATCGAGGGTTTTCACGGACTGGAACAAAACACGTGGCGGTGGACGGCTAAGAATTTCAGGGTAACGCTGAAGCCTCCTGCCGGAGCTGACAAGGTCGGTGCCCGCTTGATGTTGCATTTCATCTTTCCCGATGTGTCCTTGCAGAAATTGAAGAGCATGACCGTATCGGCGAAGATCGACGGAATCGAGTTGCCGTCTCAGACTTTTACTACTTCGGGCGATCACGAGTATCGCGCGGATGTGCGAATCCCGCCGACAAACAAGGGAGCAGTAAACGTGGACTTCATGCTGGACAAGGCAATCGCGCCGACACAGGCCGACCCTCGAGAACTGGGAGTAATTGTCACCTCCATCGGGTTAGAGACAAAATGAATCGTCTCAGCCCCCTCCTGTTGCTGTGCGTTCCGCTCCAGGCGCAAGACTGGCCGATGTACTTGATGGACTTGTCGCACTCCAGTTACAACGGCGCCGAAACTCAGCTCAGCCCCAAGAACATCGCGGCGCTGCAGCCTGCCTGGACTTTGAATGCAGGCTCGGCACTCGCATCCGCCCCAACCCTCTCTAACGGGGTGCTTTATTTCGGATCGTGGGACGGCAATTTCTCAGCAGCGGATGCGCGATCCGGCAGTTTGCTATGGCGGAAGTTTATCGGGATCGCGCCCGATCCCCCGGACTCCGGATGTCAGCCCGGCATCGGTGTAACTTCGCAATCGACCGTGCTCGGGAGCACCGTCTATGTGGGGGGTGGAGACTCCGCGGTTTACGCGCTGAATGCGGCCACCGGCAGCCAGATTTGGCGAGTCCCGCTCGCCGACCCGGATTCGGGCGCGTATTTATGGTCTTCGATTGTGCCGTATGGGAACGCTCTTTACGTAGGCGTCGCGTCTTTAGGGGATTGCCCGCTAGTCCCAGGCGCCTTGGCGCGCATCGATCTCGCAAATCCGCAGCGACCGTTGCTGCATTACCTCACTGCCCCGGATGTTTTGGGAGCTGGGGTGTGGTCAACACCCGCGATCAATCCTTCCACCAATACTGTATTCGTGAACACGGGCAACGGCGACGATCAGGATGCGGGGACTGGCTCCTTCACGGAGGCGATGCTGGCGCTCGACGCGGCCACTCTCGAGATCAAAGCGTATTTTTTCCTTCCGGCTGGGGAAACAATGGGGGACTTCGATTGGGGGTCGTCACCCACGCTTTTTAGACTGTCGAGCGACGAACCCATAGTGGCCGCAACTGCTAAAGACGGACTGCTGTACGCATTTCGCCAAAGCGATCTCGGTTTGGCCTGGACCGCCAGGCTGGCGGTGGGGTGCGTCAGTCCAGAGGATGGTTGCGGGTCTATCTCGACACCAGCTTTCGATGGCACCACCCTCTTCGTTGGAGCTGGAGTTCGCGACCCCAATGGGTTCTCTCTTGGAAGTTTATATGCCATCAACCCCGTGGACGGGTCGGTAATTTGGTATCGGGATCTGAACGGCATCGTCATCGCTCCCGTCACGGTCTCGAACGGGCTGGTGTTTGTGTCCAGCACGGAAGGCTTGACGATTTACGATGCCCCGACCGGACAAGTCGTGTGGGACGACAATGATGGGGGGTCGCTGTACAGTCAGCCGGTCGTATCCAACGGACGAGTGTTTTCCAGCTATCTTTCGGGCAAGCTGGTGGCCTGGAGCCTTCCTTCGCTCGGGCCGCAGACTCTGTACAGCTACTCCGCCGCCAGCGGGATTGCGAGCGCTGCTCCGGGAGCGATCGTAACCGCGTACGGAACGAATCTGTCGGGTGCCAACGTAAAGCTGGTGGACAGCGCGGGCGCGGAGTGGACCGCAAGCCTCTTCTATGCTCTCCCAAGTCAGATTAGCTACGTCATCCCCGACCAAGCAGCCACAGGACGCGCGACGGTGAAAGTAATCGCCGCGGACGGAAGCACGCGGACGGGCGCTCTCCAGATCAGCGGCATCGCACCGGGAGTTTTCTCGGCGAACTCGGACGGCAAAGGGGTAGCCGCCGCCCAGGCTGTCCTGATTAAGGCAGACGGAACCCAAACGCCGCGGCCAGTGCTTCAATGCGGATCATCCCCCGGAAGCTGCTCTGCTACGCCGATCGACCTCGGCTCGGGTTCCGACCAAGTGATCCTCACGCTGTACGGAACCGGGCTGAGAGGAGTTTCCTCCCTCGACCAGGTTCACTGCATGATTGGCGGGGTACCGGCAGTGGTGCGCTACGCGGGTCCGCAAGAGAGCCCCGGGCTCGACCAGGTAAACGTGTTAATTCCTGTGAGTTTGAGGGGTCGCGGGGAAGTGCCAGTCAGGCTATCCGTGGAGGGGCAGCTCGCAAATACGGTGAGCATCAGCATCCAGTAACTTTTCTGGGATAATGAATCTTGGGTGAGCACAGCGCACTAGCACGACTAATCCGGGAGGCACGAATCCGCCACGCCTCTCATTTGCTGCTCCATCAGACTCTGTTTGCGGGCACAATTGCGCTGGCAGGTTTCATCGCGCTGCTGCTGCTGGGTACGCAGATCCTCAATGGCTTCTGGCTCGTGGCGATTTTTACGATCGGTCTGGCCATCGGGATCTACCGGGCAAAGTCGCGATTCCTCTCCCCTTATCGACTCGCCCAGGATCTTGACCGCAAGCTCGATCTGCACGATAAACTCTCGACTGCGTATTATTTCAGCCAACATGCCGGGCCGTCTCCCGAGCTCATCGAACGCCAGCGCGCAGGTGCCGAAGATGCCGCGAGAAGCGCCGATTTGCGCTTGGGCCTTCCTTTTGTATTCCCAAAGACGCTGTACGCTTTTGGCGCGCTTGCATTGGTTGCAGCCAGCGTGTTTGCGGTCCGATATGGCGTGACCCGCAGCCTGGATCTTCGGTCCTCGCTGGTCGGAATCGCTTTCGACGGATTGCTCGGATCAAGCGAAGTGGCCTCCGCGATTGGTAAGAAATCGAGTCCTAAGACTGCAGGCGATCGCCCTAAGGAAGACGGACTCACGGTGGATCCGTGGGAATCCAAGGCTCTCGATACGCAAGGCGCTCCTGACTCCGCTTTGAACACGGTGGACACGCCCGATGTTAACAATCCGAGTTTGAACACCGAAGCGAACGCGAAAGCCAACGGTACGAAATCGCAAGATCCGATGCAGCAGCCCAGCGAGTCGAGCGAGGATGGCGAGAAGTCCAGCCCTGGATCGGACCAGAAGGCCGAGAGTGCTTCCGCGCAGAACAAAGACGGCAGCAAGGCGGGAAAGCAGCCTGGCGCAGAGCAGCAGGATAAAACGGGAAACAGTTCGGGCGAAAATTCCAGCCTGGCCGACAAGATGCGGGACGCGCTTTCGAACCTGATGTCGAAGTTGAAGCAGCAGAAGCCGAACAACGACGGCAATCAAGCTTCGCAAAAGCAGCAGGGGCAACAATCGGCGCAGAAGCAGGGCAACAAAGACGATAAGGGTTCGCCGCAATCGGGCAAGCAATCGGATGCCATGTCGAGCCCCGAGCAGCAGGGCGATCAGGAAGGACAGAGTTCGGACAAAGCGGCGTCGGCTCAGAACAAGAGCGGCAGCAAGAGTTCCGACAAGCCGCAATCCCAGGACGGGAAGAGCGGGGTCGGCAAAGAGGACGGAGATAAGAGCGCTCGCGAAGCCGAGCAACTCGCCGCGATGGGCAAGATCACGGAGATCATCGGCAAGCGCACCGCCAACATGACTGGCGAAGTGATGGTTGAGGTGGCGTCGGGAAAGCAGCAGTTGAAGACGCAATATTCTCAGCGCAAGGCAGCGCACGCCGACGCGGGCGGCGAGATCAACCGCGATGAAGTGCCGCTGGCCTACCAGCAATTCGTCCAGCAATATTTCGAGGAGATCCGCAAAGCTCCGTCCGCAGCGGGGCAGTCGTCGAAGAGCAAGAAGAACCCCGGTTCTTAGGAGCTCGGATGCAGTTGGCCGGCGTGCTCTTCCTCTTCTTCTTTGCCCAGGATGCTTTTCAGACCGGCGTTGCGCAGTATAACCGCCGCGAGTACGCTAAAGCAGCCGAGCAGTTCGAGGCGGTGCTTAAGACGGCGCAACCAGATAGTCCGGAAGCCCGCGAATCGACGCTCTTTCTCGCTCAAAGCCTGTACCTGACCAATCAGTTCAAGGCGGCGGTTCCCTATTTGGAGAAGGCGGTTGCGGCGGGAACGCGACAATTGGAAGCCAGCTACATGCTGGGCAATGCTCACGTTCAACTGCATGAGATGGAGCCTGCTGTGCGCGCCTTTGCCGTCCTTTATGCCGTGCCTCCAGACTCCGCGTCCGCGTATCTGATCACGGCGCAGATGATGATCCGGCAGGGTTTCGAGGAGAACGCGGAGAAGGCTGTCCTGCGTGCGCTGGAACTCAATCCGAAGATCCCTCAAGGCCACTATCTGCTGGGGGAGATCGCGACGTTTCACGGTGAGATCGAGCGCGCCACCGCGGAGTTGACGAAGGAAATCGAGTTGAATCCGGACTTCGCAATGGCCTACTACAAATTGGGCGATGCTCTGAGCCGGCGCGAACAATGGGACGAGGCGATTCCGCAATTGGAACGCTCGATTTGGCTAAACCCCACGTACAGCGGCGCTTATATTCTGCTCGGGAAGGGGTATCTGCGCCGGAAGGAACTGCCCAATGCGGAGAACATGCTGCGGCAGGCGTTGAGAATGGATCCGCAGAACTCGTCCGCGCATTACTTGCTGGGCCAGACGCTATCGCAAGCAGGCCGGATGGAAGAAGCGAAGAAGTTTCTGGATCGGGCGCAGCAACTGAAAGCCGAAAAGTGATCTACCCGCCAATGGCGTACATCGGGCGCGGAGGAGGTACGAAGCGGGCGGTGTTGATTTCATGGCCGATCCACTTGTCGTGCACGTTGCCGCGGATCGCCGACGCGATCGCTTCGTCAGAGGCGCCGTTCCGTAAGAGAGTCTTGATGTCGGTCTCCTCAATTGCGAAGAGGCAGTATCGCAAATGACCATCGCTCGTTAGCCGCAGACGATTGCAGTTGAGGCAAAACGGGCGGCTCACGGAAGCGATGAAGCCAATCTCGCCGATGCCGTCTGCGAACCGGTAGTCCGTGGCGGGCGCGCGAGGATCGCGATCCGGGATCTCGATGAGCGGGGCGATTTCTCGCGATAGGATCTCGATCATTTCGTCGGCCATGAGTACCTTGGTCCGATCCCAAAGCCCCTGCGCATCAAGGGGCATGAATTCGATGAACCGGATCTCGTGCCCAAACTCTCGCCCGAAGCGAGCCATCGGGACTAGGTCGGGTTCGATCAAATTTTTTACGGCGACCGCGTTGATTTTGATGGAGTCGAAGCCCACGCGCCGCGCTGTTTCAAGGCCGTCAAGTACTTTGCCCAAGTCGTCGCGTCGCGTGATGTGCTGAAAGCGCTCCCGGTCAAGCGTGTCCAGATGGACGTTTAACCTGCGCAAACCAGCATCGAATAGAGCCTGCGCTTGCGAACTTAGCAGCACTCCGTTTGTCGTTAGAGCGAGGTCCTGAATTCCTGGTATGGCGCTCAGTTTCCTGATGAGTACCGGCAGATCTTTGCGCAGGAGGGGTTCGCCGCCGGTGAGCCGCAATTTCGTCACGCCCAGGGCAGCGGCTACGCGCGTGAAGCGCTCGATCTCCTCGAAAGAAAGAATCTCGTCCCGCCGCATGAACTTAACGCCTTCTTCCGGCATGCAGTAGAAGCAGCGAATGTTGCAACGGTCGGTCACGCTAATCCGAAGATTATCGTGAACCCGGCCAAAGGTATCGAGCAGAGGCATGGCCGTCATGTGCATTGGTTGTGGGGCGGGCAATCTTGCCCGCAGCCGCCTTTCGGGCGGCTTTGCTGGACCGCTACAAAGTGAGCCGGCTGAAAGCCGGCTGCAGCCAGGATTGGCTGCCCCACACAGCAGAACAGCCTCACCCTCGTAGATTCCTCAGGATGTTGTAGCACTTGACAGCAAGTCTACCGCACCGCGAGCATTCGCTCAATCGGAAGCGCGGCGCGTTCCATTACGTCTTTGGGCAGCTCAATGCGAGGAGTCAGATTGAGTAGGCAATCCCGCAGCTTTTCGAGCGTATTCCGGCGCATATAGGGGCACTCGCTGCAGTTGCAGTTCTCATTCGCCACGAAGTAAAAACGCTTGCCCGGCGATTGGCGCTCTAGCGAGTGCGCTACTCCGCTTTCAGTCATCACGATAAACTCGTCAGCCTGGGAAGCCCCGCACCACTTGATGATCGCACTGGTGGACCCGATGAAGTCAGCCATTGCGAGCACGTCAGCCGGACACTCGGGATGTGCGGCAACCAAGGCGCTGGGATGCTCGGAACGGGCCGCACTTAACCGCCGCGCCGGGAAGGTTGCGTGCACGATGCAGGCACCCTGCCAGATTTTCATGTTCTCGCGGCCGGTTTGCTTCTTTACGTAATTGCCGAGATTGATGTCCGGGAGGAAGAGAATCGGCCTATCCGCCGGAATTGAATTGACGATTTTCACGGCATTGCTCGAAGTGCACAGGATGTCGCTCTCGGCCTTCACTTCCACCGATGTATTGATGTAGCTCACGATCACATCGTGAGGATGCCTTTCGCGATAGGCCCTCACCTGGGTCGCCGAGCAACTCTCCACCAAGCTGCAACTGGCTTTCAAGTCCGGCAAAACCACGATGCGTTGAGGATTCAGTACCTTCGCGGTTTCGGCCATGAACAGCACGCCGCAGAAGGCGATAACGTCACCCTCGAAATCGCGCGCCTTGCGAGCGAGTTCCAGACTGTCGCCCACCGCATCGGCGATCTCCTGAATCTCGGAGTCCTGGTAATGGTGAGCAAGGATGACAGCCTTACGGTCCTTCTTGAGTTCGAGAATCTCTTCCGTGATCGAGCCTAAAGCTACCATTGTTGCTACCTCCTATTCTATCAATCTGAACCCGGTACGAATACGGCTTAATGTTAAGTATCTTACTTATCGCTCCAACACCTGTTAGACTGAATCGAAAGGAGTCAAAAGTATGACCCGCTTACCTCGCTTTATTCTATTTTTCCTAGGTTTCAGCCTAACTTTCGCTACGCTCGCTTCCGCTCAAAACCTAATCTGCAACGCAACAGCAGTCCCTCCAGTGGTTAAAGGCGAAGGGATCGCCGAACGAATCGGCGATATCGTGCTCAACTGTTCCGGTGGACAGCCGAACGCGCGCATCACCGGAAATTTTTCCATTTTTCTGAATACCAACATTACCAATCGAGTGGCGGCGAATACCGTCACCGACGTTGTTTTCACCGTCGACACCGGCTCCGGACCCCAGCCTGTCACCGTTCCCGGCACGATCACCGGACCGGCCAGTCTCGTTTATAACGGCCTGTCCTTCACCCTATCTCCTGCCGGGACCGCCGTTTTACGCCTCGCAAACGTTCGGACCGCTGCAATTCAGTTGATGCTTTTGCCCAATGCCTTGATTCAAGCCTTCCTGGGCTTCAATGGCGGCAACCTGGTGTCGATTACGAATAGCCAGTTAACAGTGGGTTCCGTGGAGCGCGCGCTATTTGCCGGCAATTCATCGAAGCTCGTGTGCGCGCCGGGAGGCTCGCTGCTGCCGGATACGCTTTTGTTTTCCACGCTGCTGAGGACGGCGGCTTACGCGACAACGCGCGTGACGGAGGGCTTCGCCGATGCATTCGGACCTCGGAACGCTTGGGCGAATTTGAACGCGGATTCGGGCGAGAGAATTATCGTGAAATACTCCGGCTTCCCGCAAGGCGCGCGATTGTTTGTGCCCGATGCAGTAGCGGGGTCCGACGCTGTACAGCCGACAGGCGCGGGGGATTACGGCGTGCCGGCGTCGGGCGGGCAGTACGCGCCTAGCCTGAACGGATCGCTGTTGCTCGCTCGCGTGCGCAACACGGACGCAAATGGAGCTGGAGGCTTTCCGGTGTATGCTCCGGGCCCTCAGGGATCTGGAACGGTCAGCTTCGATTCAGTGGGCGAAATCCCGCTCGCGAACGGGAATGGGGTTGCAGTGTACGAGGTGGTGGATGCCAACGCGAACGTGCTGGAGAGCGCCCAGTTCCCGACGTTCTTGGGACTCGCTCCATCCACAGTGAATGCGCCCGTATTCACCGGGGCGGATGTCAGCCTGGCGCCTGTCTCTGCGGTTCAGACCGCTACCGCAAGCGATCCGATTCCGCGGTTCGCAGCCGTGAGCGCTCCGAACGATTGCGGGATTGTCGGCGATTGCACGGCGAACTATTTCCCTCGTCTATACGTCGACACAACGCCGATCAGTTACACCGGGCAGGCCGGGTCAAGCTACCAAGTTGCGTACACGCGGGTGCTGAATCAGGGTGCCGGAGTCCTGCATTGGACCACCAGCGTGACCTACCTGAAGGGATCGGGATGGCTGCAAGTGTCACCCGACTCGGGCGTGAACAATGCCACGATCCGAATCGATGCTTCTCCTGGCAATCTTGCACCCGGCGCGTATCAGGCGACCCTCAATGTGGATGCCGGGCCGGTGGCGGGCGCGCAGCAAGTGCCAATCACTTTGGTTGTCACCGCCGCTCCTCCCGTGACAGCGACACCTCCCGTGATTCTGAGTGTGGTGAATGCGGCGAGTTTCGCATCCGGACCGGTTGCTCCGGGATCGCTGGCAACGTTGCAGGGAATGCGCCTCGGCGGCGATGCGGTCGCGGTGACGTTCGATGGACTGTCGGCGAAGGTGCTTTACTCAGGCGACCGGCAGATCAACGTGCTAGTTCCGGCGGGATTGGCGGGCAAGCAATCGGTCCAGGTAGTCGCCACGGTAAATGGCGTATCGAGCGCCGCATCGACGGTGGCGCTGGCGAGCATGGCACCCGCAATTTTCTCGGGGGCGGTTCTGAATCAGGATTTCTCGGCCAATAGCTCGGGCAACCCGGCACAACTGGGAAGCGTGATTCAGATCTTCGCGACTGGTTTGTCGGGCACGGGAACGATCACTGGGCAGATTCATGACCGTGTGATCGGGGTGCCATATTATGCGGGTCCGGCTCCGGGACTGCTAGGCGTGCAGCAAGTGGACTTGGTGGTTCCGCAGGATTTGCCCGCGATGACGACTGATGTGTATGTGTGCGGGAGCATCGGGGATCAGAGAATCTGCAGCCCTCCGGCACGGCTTACGATTAATTAGTGTTCGGTTTCTTGTGGGGCCGCTCCCCTGAGCCGCGCCGGGCGCCCTCGCCAGGCTTGAGCAAGCCGACGTGGGCGTCGGCTGCGGGACAGGGTCCCGCCCCACAAAACTAGGTGGCAGCGGGTGCAGTCAAGATTGGCTGCACCCACATGGCCAAACTACTACTGAACTGCTACGGTGATCGTCTGCTGCGAGTTGGTCCCCGAGCCGACATTCAGCACCACCGTTTGCGGACCGGACCCGATGATCTGGGGAACCACCGCATTCACCTGAAGCACGCCCGACACCAAGCCAGGCGCTTCCCCGACGTACTGCAGAGTAGCCGGTTGGCCACCGATCGTTACCGACACGGCACCGGCTGGCTTGGGGAACGCAGAACCGCTTCCGCTGGTAACGGATCCGGTCAGGACTGGCGGATTGAGGGCTCCTTCCCCGGTTGCGAAGATCTGAATTACGGAACCCTTCGCCGCTGGATTCTGCGCGTTGTTGAAGCTGCTGTTGAAGTTGAGGATCGCGCCCTGGCCATTGCCCGTCTGAGTTGCCGAGAAAATGGCGGGGACGGTATCCGATACTCGCAGCGCGAGCACGAGAGATGCGATGCCGCTGCGCATCACTGCAAGGTTTGTGGTGACCCGGCCCGCGATTTCGTACGGCACTATGGCGTTAATCTGCCCACTGGATACGTAGATCAGAGGAGCCGCAATCCCATCGAATGTGACCGTGGTATTCGCAAGCGTCGTGCTCACCATTCCCGCACCATTCAGTTGGAGCCCCGCAGGAGTGGACGGCCCGATGTTCGTGCCGTAAATGGTGACGATTTCACCTGGAGCCACTGTGCCAGGCACGTTGCTGGCGGAGTTCACCACGCTGGTGATGGCTGGTGTCGCGCCTGGTGTAACGGTCACATTCACCGCGACCGTTTGCGATCCGCCCGTGAGGCTTGCGATCGTAACGCTTCCGGTGTAGTTGCCAGCTCCCAACGTGGATAGCACGCTCTGATTCAAGCCAATGGCCACGGTTCCGGGAGTGGTTCCGCTGGCCGGTGTTGCCGTGATCAGCGCACCGTTCGGTGAAGCGCTCGTAATAGTGAATGGCAGGCTGCCCGCGCTGCTGATCACCTGCACGTTCTGCGCGGCTGGCGTTATTCCCGATCCCCCTTGATATGTGAAATTCAAGATAGCCGGGGTAACCGCGAGGCTCTGCGAGGGGCCCACTAAGAGCGTGACTGGCACGTTCAGCGGGTTGTTCGCCGCGCCTGGAATGATGATCGTAATCACGCCGCTGTAGCTGCCTTGTCCCAGACTTGATCCGTTGGCGTTAACGGTGAGCGTCGCAGGTGTGGCGGCACCGGATGAGGTGACCGACAACCAAGATCCACCGCTCAGCGTGATAGCCGAAGCGGAGAAGCTCAAGGGGACGTTGCCCGTGGTAGTTAGCTGAATGGATTGCGAAGCTGGTTGCGGCCCGTTGAACGGCTGCGTGAAGGTGAGCGAAGACGGGGTGGCCAACGCGGTTGCGTTGTTTGTAATCACCAGAGTCAGCGGGATCACAGTTGGAGAACTGCCCGCCGTCGTCGGCGTAACCGTCACGCTACCGGTGTACGTGCCGGCAGCCAGATTGCTGCTCGGGAAGCCAATGATCAGATTGTTCGGAGTGGTGCCGCTCGTTAGGTTCACCGACAGCAGACCGGAACTGGGTCTGGAAACGGTAAAGTTGATCGTGGTAGCCGGATCCGTGCTGGTAAGGGCGACGGTTTGGCTGGGGGGAGTGGTCCCAAACTGGGTTGTCACCGTAATCGCGCCGGGGCTGACGTTCAAGAGCGGCGTGTTGCTTACCTGAACCGTGACCGGCACAACGAGGGGGCTGTTGCCAGCTCCTGGAGACGTGATCGTTACTGTCCCGCCGCACGTGCCGGGAACCAATCCCTGCACATTGACGGAAACGGCGACAGTGCTGCTGCTGGCGGTGGAACCGGACGCTGGATTGGCCGTCAGGAAGCTGTTCGCACACGTCGGGGATGTGGCGGCGGTCACCGTGTAACTGAGCGGCGATCCCGTGCTCGAGACGTTAAATGTCTGAGTCGCCGGCACAGATTGTCCGACTTGATAGTTAAAGTTGAGAGACGTCTGGCTTACGCTGAGCAAGGTGCTGCTTCCGACAATCAAACTGATCGGGATGTTCACTGTCCCATTGCCGGCCCCTTGGGAGGTAAGCGTAACTGTGGAGGTGTACATGCCGGGGGCAAGCGTCGCGAGAATCGTTGGATTGATGGACAAGTTCAGCGTTTGCGGCGTGGTGCCGATTGTGGGCGTCACGGTCAGGAAGTTGCCGCCGCTGCCTGGGGCAGTACTCACATTAAAGCTCAGCGGATTTCCGGAACTGCCCACCTGAACCTGCTGCTGCGAAGGCAGAGTGGTGCTGCCGAACTGATAGTTGAAAATCACGCCATTGGTGCTTAACGTCAGGATCGGCTGATTCGTAACCAGCAAAGAGACGGGGATGGTCTGAGGACCATTCGAGGCGCCGCTGCCGGTGATCGTGATCGTTCCCTGGTAGGAGCCAGGCGTCAATCCTGTCGGGTTCACCTGTACCGTAAGGTTGGTGGGGGCCCCGCCCGTCGCTGAAGTTGCGCCGGTTTGCGGCGTGACTACGAGCCACCCGCCGCCGCTCTGCGTAGTTGAGGTGACTCCGAATGCTAACGCGCTGCCGGTACTGGAAAGCGCGATGGTCTGGGCCGGGGGAGTTGCCGTGCCGGTCTGGTATGCAAACGCAAGCATGGGAGGCGTGACGCTCAGAGAAGGAGAGGTTCCAATCGTGATGGTGACGGGAATCGTGAGGGCGGTCCCTGACGACGGCGTCAATATGATGTTCCCGGTGTAGGTGCCCGTAGTTTGACCGATCGGGTTGGCCGTGACGGTGAACGGAATCGCTCCTCCGGTGAGCTGGGCGAACGACGGGTTGATCGAGAGCCAACTGAGTCCGCTCGCCTGCGCGGAGATGGTAGCGCCCGATGGCGTCCCCGTAACGCTCAAACTCTGGTTCACTGGAGTTGTGCTGCCGGATGGAATGCTGATGCTGATCGGGTTCGGCGTGGCGGTAAGGGTGCCGCTGCCTCCGGTGGTTCCAACGTTTATGGTTACAGGGACGTTCAGGGTTCCGAAATCGGGAGTTTGCAAGGCGATGTTGCCGGCATAGCTCGTTCCGGGAGCAAGCGCGGCCGGGTTCACGGTTACCGTGGCGCTGCCCGGAAACGATTGGTTGATCGAAAGCGTGCTGGGAGAAACGCCCAGCCAGTTTCCGCCGCTGGTGACCGAGGGCGTTAGCGTAACGCTCTCAAACGTATTCGTTGTGGTGGTGATCGTCAAAGTCTGAGATGCCGCACTTGTCGATCCGCTGGGGATGTTGAAGATGAGCGGATTCGGAGTCGCCGTTAAGCCGCCTCCGGTGATGGTCCCCGCCCCCACATTGATCGTTACTGGAATGGAGAGAGCTGCCGAAGTGGCACCGCTGGGCGTGATGTTGATCAGTGCCGAATAGCTCCCCGGCTGCAACGACGCGGCGCTCGCGCCGACCGTCAGAGCGCCTGACGCCCCTGGCCCGACCTGCAGAATGGTGGGAGTGACCGTAATCACGCTGGCCGCCGTGCCCGACACGGAAACCGAAACATTCGTGGCTGACCCGGTCGTGCTGAGAAACAAGCTTACGGGATTAGGCGTGGCTCCCGAAGTCGTGTTGAACACAATCGGGTTCACAGATGCCGAAAACGTGCCCGAGCCGGTTCCGCCGCCGCTTCCAATCGTCAGCGTCGCATTGATTACCACCGGATTGCCGGTAGTTGGAGTGATGGTCACCATTCCCGGATAAGACCCGATCGGGAGATTGTTGTAGTTCTGAGCGAATAGCTGCAGCGATTGCGGAGTCTGGGTAGCGGTGCCGCTGACCGGCGCCACCCCCAGCCAGTTCGACAACGACGAGACCGAGACGGTAAAGGGTACGTTTGTACTCGAGGTGCTGGCATACGTCACGTTTTGAGGCTGCGGCGGAATCACTCCCTGACCAGCAACGAAGTTCAGATTGACGGGACTCGCCGAAATTGTGTTACCTTGCGCCAGTGCTGTGTCTGTGCAACACACGAGCCCAAAAACGGCCGGGACCAGATAAAGCACTATATTTTTTAGTTTTTTCAAGTTATGCTCCACTAAACGGCTTGAAAGCCGCTCTCCGAAGGGACAAGGTTGCAACTGTCTGGCCAATAGAAACCCTCAAAGGTGACAGGACTTTAACGAGCCAGCGCACAACTTGAATCGTTCTCGCGCCTTTACAGAAGTGAAGCGGTAATCAAGAACCGCATAACACCAAAGAGGAGACGACAAAATGAAACGATTCGTATTAAGTGTAATGACAGCGGGACTGCTCGCCGGTTTCGGAACCGCTGCGATGCAGGCCCAGGAAAGCGAAGTTCACGAGCGCAAGGTGAATCAACAGAAGCGCATCGCGAACGGGGTTACCAGCGGCCAACTCACTCCCAAGGA
The DNA here is from genome assembly GCA_038225555.1 of Bryobacterales bacterium. Lineage (GTDB taxonomy): Bacteria > Acidobacteriota > Terriglobia > Bryobacterales > Bryobacteraceae > JANXQZ01. Next base: position 49,446 of record JBBRRB010000017.1, on the reverse strand, counting down.
GACAGCCAGACTCGAAAATCGGCAGGCTAATTTGAATAAGCAAATCGGCGCAGACCGCAAGGCGAATGGCGGGAATCTCACGAATAACGAGAAGAAGCAGATCAATGCCCGGCAGAACAAGATTAGCAAGAAGATCTATAACCAGAAGCACGACGCGCAGACCGCAAAGTAGGCCTTTTCAGCGCGGGCAGGCTGCAGTCCTGCCCGCCAATTTGCAGAGAGACTCGCTCACGCGTTCCACCTGCGCCGAAGTCAAATAGGCATGCACGGGAAGCGATAGCACCGACTCTGAACACGCCTCCGCAACGGGGAAATCCCCGGCCTTGTAGCGCTCGTCCCGATAAGCGGGCAGAAGGTGTATCGGCGCTGGATAGTGAACTGCGGTTGGCACGCCCTCCGCGGCAAGTTCATTTTGCAATCGGTCGCGTTCGGGGTGCCTGATCGTATAGAGATGGTAAACGTGACGCACATCGGCAACCGTGACTGGCAGCGCTGCCTCCGTATCCCGCAGCAATCGATCATACGAGGCTGCGTTCGCTCGCCGCGCTTCCGTCCACGCTTCCAACCTCTTCAGCTTCACTCGCAGCACTGCCGCTTGCAATCCTTGCAGCCTGTAGTTGTAGCCTTGCAAGACCGGATGATACTTCCGCTCTTGCCCCCAATCGCGCAGCATGCGAACTTTGCGGGCTAACTCCGGGTTGTTCGTCACCACCATTCCGCCCTCGCCGGGCGCGCCTAGATTTTTCGTTGGATAAAAGCTGAAGCACCCAATCTCTCCGATCGCGCCGACTCGCCGGCCCCGGTACTCCGCTCCGTGGGATTGCGCGGCGTCCTCGATCACTGCAATTCTGTTCTGGCGCGCAATCGCTTGGATCGCGTCCATATTGGCGGGCTGGCCGAATAGATGCACCACTAGAATCGCTTTCGTCTTGTCAGTGATCGCAGCTTCTATGCGATTCACGTCGATGTTGAATGTGCGCTCGTCGATATCTACTAACACCGGGGTTGCCCCGACATAGCGAATCGCCGCCACCGTAGCGAAAAAAGTGAACGGAACCGTGATCACCTCGTCGCCTGGCCCGATCCCCAGTGCGAGGAGCGCGAGGTGAAGCGCGCTAGTCCCGGAGTTCACGCCGACCGCATGCCGGGCGTCGCAGTAACCCGCAAATTCACGCTCGAAGGCATCGACTTCCGGCCCCAGAATGAACTGACTCTTATCCATGACGCTCTGAATCGCGGCGTCGATCTCAGTCTTCAACTCGCGGTACTCGGACTGAAGGTCAAGAAATAAAACAGGTTGCATCAGGCAAGGATTTCCTTGACCACCTCGCCCGCCACATCCGTCAGCCGGAAATCGCGCCCGCTATAACGGTAAGTCAACTTCTTGTGGTCAAAGCCCAACTGATGTAAGAGCGTGGCATGCAAATCGTGAACATGCACCGGCTTCTCTTCAGCTTTGAATCCAAAATCGTCGGTAGCGCCGTACGTAATTCCGCCCTTGAAGCCGCCCCCTGCGAGCAACGTCGAGAAGCCGTGGCTATTATGATCGCGCCCGTTCTGGACCGCAACCAATCCGCTCACCTCAACAGCCGGAGTGCGTCCGAACTCGCCGCTGATGATCACGAGGGTCTCCTTCAGCATCCCGCTCGCCTTCAAATCTTTCAGCAGCGCAGCAATCGCCTGATCCGCCGAGCGAGCCAGTTTGCGATGAATTTGAATGTCGTCGTGATTGTCCCAGGGCTGCCCATCCCCGTAGTAGACCTGCACCATTCGCACACCGCGCTCCACCAGGCGCTTCGCCAGCAGGCAGCCCCGTCCGAAGTTGCTGTCCCCATAACGCGCTCGCACGGACTCGGGTTCCTTCCGCACGTCAAACACATTGGGCGCTTCCGTCTGCATGCGGAACGCGATCTCGGCCGACTCGATGGTGGCTTCGAGTTGCGGGTCCGGTCCGGTATGCTCCAACTGCAAGCGGTCCAGCTTGCCCACCAGATCGAGTTGCCGCCGCTGCTGATCCGCCGTCATGTCGGGATTGCGAATATGCTGAATCAGCTTATCGGGCTCGATCTCGTTATTCGGCACGAACGTGCCCTGATAAACCGCGGGCAGAAAGGTGGAGCTCCACAGTTGAGGTCCCACAATCGGCGTGCCCGGACACAGCACGATATACCCGGGAAGGTTTTGATTCTCGGTGCCCAGCCCGTAGGTCAGCCAAGACCCCATGGAAGGACGGCCTGGAAGCTTATCGCCCGTATTCATCATGAACAGCGAAGGCTCATGATTGGGACGGTCAGTATGCATGGAGCGGATCACGCAGACATCGTCGATGCACTCGCCCAGCTTCGTGAAAATCTCGCTCACCTCGATGCCGCTCTGCCCGTACTTCTTGAAGCTAAACGGCGACGCCAGCAAGTTGCCCGTCTTACGCTCCGTTTTCAAATTGCCCGCCGGCATCGGCTTGCCGTGATACTTGGTGAGCATCGGCTTAGGGTCGAACGTATCCACTTGCGACGGCCCGCCGTTCAGGAACAGAAAGATAACGTGCTTCGCCTTGGGTGCGAAATGCGGGGACTTGGGTTCGAGTGGGCTGCGTGCCAGTTCAGCGCGCATCAGGTTCGCAAATCCGAGCATGCCGAATCCGCAGCCCATGGTACGTAAAGCGTCGCGCCTGCTGAATGGTCTGTCCATCGAATCACTCCACAAAACTGAACTCGTTCGAACTGAACAATGCTTGCGCGTATTGCGGCCACGCGGCCGTCTTCAGGAACTCCAGGCCAAAATAACGCTCTGCATCCGTAGGCGGACGGCTGAACAATAAGCGATAAGCCTGGTCGATGCGAGCATGGTCTTGCCTAAGCGGTTCTAAGCGCGCGGCCAGCAGGCGGGACTCCTGCAGGATGAATCCGCTATTGAGAAAGAACAGGCGCTGCAACGGGACGTTGGTATCCATGCGCTGTTCGCTGGTCGAATTCGGATTTGGAAAATCGAACAGGCCGAGCGTCCCATCCAGCTTGCGGCGGCTCACGAATCCGTATACGGTCCTGCGTTTGTTTTGATCGGTCAGCTTTTCCGCTTTCCCGCAGGGGGACAAGTCGAGCGCCCCGGAGACAGCCAGGAACGAGTCGCGCATTGCTTCCACGTCCAGACGCCGCCGATTGGCGCGCCACAGCAGTCGGTTGGCCGGGTCTTTAGCAAAACTCTCCGCGCTGAACTCAGTGCTCATGCGATAGGTGTTTGAGAGCAGAATCTCGCGCTGTATCGCTTTGATTGACCAGTGATTGGCCACCAGGCGAGATGCCAGGTAATCCAGCAATTCGGGATGGCTGGGCCGATCCCCCAACTGCCCAAAGTTGCTCGGCGTGCGCACCAGCCCCTGTCCGAAGTGATGCGCCCAAATGCGATTCACCATCACGCGGGCGGTGAGCGGATTTTCGGCGCTCGCGATATCTTCAGCCAGCTCGAGCCGTCCGCTGCCGTTCTTGTACGCGACCGGCTGACCCTTGGATAGAACACTCAGGAAATGGCGGGGAACTTCGTCGCCGAGGTTATCCGCGCTTCCCCGTATGTGCACGCGCCCGTTCACCGGGTGCTCCTTGTCGGCGATTACCTGCAAGAACGGATACTGCGCGGGTTGCTCCTTTTCAAGCGCCGCCAACTCAGCCCGCATCGCGTCCAGCCGCTCTTTAAATATTGGCGCCAGGAAGCGATCGATATCCTTGTCTGCGTAATGCAGAATGCCCTTGTCTCCAAATAGGTCCCGCCACAGAACAAACTTGTCGCGTTCCAGCGCGACTAGATCCGCGGAGGCAAGCTTGCTTCGGTCTGGATTCAGCCCCAGGCGGATCTTATTCTCATCGTCGATGCGCTTCTTCTCGGCATTTGCAGTCAGCACCAGCGCTTGGAACTTTTCGAAATCCTGCTTCTTCCAATCCTTCAGAAAAGGGTGTTCCAGGTCCGACCGATTCAGATATTTCTTCCATCGGGCCAGGGTTTCATCGTCGAGCTTCAGCTTCGTTTTTTCGCCCGCCACGGCGCGAAGATATTCGGCGCTATTGGCCGCCAGCACTTCCGAGAGGGCGATACTCTGAACTTTGATAAAATCGCCGATGGCCGTCTTGGAGTCGTCCACCTTCTTCTTCGCAGCCGTAAAGGCATCCACCTCCGCCGATGGCGCCAGCGGATGCTCCGACAGCTTCGTACCATCGAAGATGCCTAGCAGCGAGTAGTAATCCTTGGTGGGAATCGGATCGTACTTATGGTCGTGACATTGGGCGCAGGCGACCGTCATGGCCATGAACCCGCGCGTAGTAGCATCTACGCGATCGTCTTGAAACTCGGGGCTGAGAGCGTAGAAGCCCAAGCCGGGTTCCAGCCTTTCGCGCTCCTTAGCGGGGAATTGGTCGCCTGCGATCTGCGCCTTCACGAAGACGTCGTAGGGCATGTCATCGTTGAAAGCCTTGATCACCCAATCGCGATAACGGAACGAATTGGGATAGGCTGCCTCGCGCTCGGAGTCGAGCTTGTCGTCCGAATAGCGGGATACGTCCAGCCAAAAGCGTCCCCAGCGTTCGCCATAGCGCGGCGACGCGAGCAGCCGATCTACCACCTTGGCAAACGCGCCAGCGGATCCGTCTTTTACGAAAGCGTCAACTTCTTCGGGCGTCGGCGGGAGTCCGATGAGATCGTAGGTCACGCGCCGGATCAGGGCTTGCTTTCCAGCGGCTCGCGCTGGTTTCATGCCTTCCAATTCAAGCTTCTCAAGCACGAACCCATCGATGGGTGACTTCGCCCAGGCGCGGTCTTTCACGCTTGGCGGGGCGAGAGTTTTCACCGGCTGGAACGACCAAAATGCGCGCTGGTCCGCAGTGATTACGTACTCAGGAGTCTTTATGGGTGTCGTCGACGATCCCCAGGCCGCTCCCGCCTTCACCCAAGTTGCGAGGTCCGCTATCTCCTCATCCTTGAGCTTGCCTCCGGGTGGCATTTTGATGCGGGTGTGAGTGTGGCGGACTGCCTGGATCAGCAGGCTGGCATCGGCGTCGCCCGGAACCAAAGCAGGTCCTGACTTGCCACCATGCAAGACGTGTTCGCGAGTATCGAGTTGCAGGCCGCCCATCTGCGTACTCGTGTGGCAACTGTAGCAGTTCTTTGCCAGCACCGGGCGGACTCGCATTTCGAAGAATTCGGATGGGTCCGCTGCATCCAACGGTATAGTGGCGAGAAATAAGAAGCCGGCTAGAAAGCCGGCTGCAGCCACGATTGGCTGCCCCACAGTGGTTTCGGTTATCCTTTGTGGGGCAGCCAATCCCGGCTGCAGCCGCCTTTCCAGTCCGCTCGCCCGCCCTCGTGTATTGAAGCAGCGCATGGTTTCTACCTCTGCGCGAACCCCGCTCCCTTATTCACCCCGGCACCCACCCGGAAGCCCGATTCCGTCATGCTTCCCGACCCGAAAATCCCATATTCCACCCGGCCCAATCGTGCCGACGCCAGCCGGACAGTCTCCAGCGCGCTATTGCCGGCCAGAAGCAGAAACATATGCTTGCCGTCCAAAGGATTCGCGGTGGCCAGCACCAAACCTTCCGTCTCTGAAGCATGATCCGTCCCGTTCAGGCGGAAGCTGCCAGCCTCATAATTAAGATCCAAACGATGACGGAATTGCGCGATGGCCGAATTCGTCTCCGGCCTGCCCACAAATAGAACGTCATGCGAAGCCAGCTCGGCGTCGGACACTTCGAAGTCCTTGCGAACGGGTATCGCCGCCTCGAAGCGATCCAGATAGTGCAACTGCAACTGCTCCGCCGCATAGCGATTCGCGCAAGCATCGGTTATGGTTCCGTATACGATCATGGCGTTGCCCAAGCGACGCGTGAAATCTTGGGCCAGGTACTCGGGTCCGCCTTTGTCGGCAGGCATGGTAGCCGTCGTCTTCGCCTGTTCCAAAAAGGCCTGAGCGCTCACCGACTTCGTCGTGTTGGCGGAAAAATAATCGCGCATCGTGTCGAAGAAACGATCGTCGCCCATTCCCCGGCGCAGCGAATCCAGCAAGATTACGCCCCGATGCCTCTCGATGTCGAAGCTATCGATCTCACTTCGCGTGTCAGCCTTGAGCCGCCGATATTCAGTCCAATGCGCAGCCAATGTCTTGTCGAGATCGTCCGACTGCAGATCCTCATAGTAGGCCGCTGAGCCAGCCGAGAACCACGTATCTGCATTCGAAGCAGGCAGGATCCAGCCTTTCCACAGGCGGCTCCGGTAAGATTTGGCAGTCTTGGAATCCTTCTCTGCCGAAGTCGTAGATTTCGTTTCCAGGCGAGCCGTCTCATTCTCACGAATCGCACCCCGCAATGATTCAGACGGCTCCGCGCCGAACAGCCGGTACCCCGACGAATAAATCCCATCGTTCTTCGCATACCCCTGCTTCTGCCATTCCGAGGGGACCCACTCCCGTTCGTTCGGCTTTCCAAACACGCCCCACACCATCAGCTTGGCAGCCATGGCCGACGTCACTACTTTGGCATCCATCGCAGACGAGCTAACCAGCGGCGCCGTGCGGAACGCAAGAAAACCGAACTGCTCATCGATCTTGCCATTGTACTGCGCGTACAGCGCCTGCCACTTGAGATCGCGCTCCGATGCGACATAAGGAACGTGCTCGGGCGAGCCTTTGGGATCGGGCAAATACTCGAGCCGAATATTCAGATCCTTGGCGTTATTGCAACCCCAATAGAAGCCCTCCGTGCCGCCGAACCATTCGTTCTTTCCGCTGCGCCAGAGTTTCGACCTCTGGGTGCCCAACTCGTACATCGCGATCTCGTCCGTCTTCGCGTCGCCGATCAGCCATTCGTTGGTGTACAGGCCATTGTTCTTGGTGGAAAGATGCTCCACCACCTGGTCGATATTATCCGCGTACTGAATCGCCTTGCGCGCGCGATATGCGATCGGCGTGCCTTCCGCGTTGAACGGGCTTTGGCGAATGGTGGTTTCGGTGAGCACGATGCCCGCGTCGTTCTGGTACCAGTCGGTCCCGCTCTCGATTCCACCCGGGTAGCTCTGCATCAGCAAGCGATGTCCTTTGGCGGGCTGAATATCCAGCATCACGTTGGTTTGCTCGGCCAGTGTGAGCGGCCAAAAAGTGGTATGAGCCACCACCATCTTGCCGTCGCGAGTCGCCTTTCCCGTAGCGGCGAAAGCGCTGCAACGCTCCGTGATCGGCACATCGCGATTTCGATTGAAGTACTGCGGCGATGTCAGATGCAAAGCTTCAAGCCCCGTGGGCGTCATCGGCAAGGCCGCGCGGAGTTCTCCCATTTCAACGATGGTGTTGGCGGTCACGATGTCGATCAAGTCGATGCGCCGACCCAGCCATTTCGCGCCAGCGTCCGACGCTCCATCAGCGATCCCTTTCATCTCCTGCAGAATTTCCTGATCGAAACCGCGCAGGAATAAAGCGTTCGCGATGTTGCGAGCTTCCTTCCAATCTTTCCATTGAGGATCGTAATCGGAAGCGCAGCGCTCCAGGTATTGGGGAATCTCTTTCGCCATCAGGTTCCCATGCTGATATCCGCGCTCATAGGGCTCCCCTTGCAGGTGAAGATAAATCCAGCCCCCCTGCGGGTAGCGGTAAGCAGGCCCGAATGTGCGCACGGCGGCTTTTGCCGGCCAAGCATCCTCGCCCGAAACTTCGTCGATCGCGACTCCTTCGAACCAGGCTTTGCCCCGGAAAGACGCCCCCTCGGCCACCTTCAGCACGATATTGTCTTCAGCTCGCGTGGCCATGAAGCGGAGACGAAGACGACTCCACTCGTGCGTGCCCCCGACGGATTCAGAATGCATATCGAAGGGCATGGAAGCCATCGACAGGGTGGCGCCAACCGCGATGGGAGTCCTTCCCGTATCCTGAACGGTCAGCGATTCTGTTCGAGCGTACCCGCTTACTTCATACCGCTTGCCAATCACAAGACGAACGGGCGGCGACTTGACATACGCGTCCGATGCCTCCAGCGGCTCCACAGCCATGGCTTTGCGGCCTTGTCGCTGCACGGACGGGTCGGTGAATGCGATTCCGCGAACTACGGTCCAGTCCTTGGAATTTGAGAAGTTGCCGTTAAAAACCGGAGAGCCGGCTGAAAGCGGAAGTGCGATGAGAAGCCAGGAAATCAGGCGGGACATATAAATATGAAAGCACACGGCACGCATCGTGCGTTTTTTTCAGCACCGATCCGGAGCGGCGCACTAAGAATGAACAACTTGCGATTGGGCGGTTCAATTGCATCAGTCTCAACGTCTCCGGCTGGTGAGCGAGCCCGGAGATGAGTGGTTCATGTGAACCGTCCGTGGCTGAGGCTGTCCGTCCCTGGCGGCCGAAGCCACGGGCTAATCTCATCCATCCCGTTTACAAATCTAAATTCTTATGCGCGTAAGCAATGCAGCTCAGGTTGTAATCGTCCTCCGCTTTCACTTGCTCGGCAGGGCTCAATCCAGTGATACGCGGCAGCGGCGTCTTGGGCGGATTCCTACGGGCAATTGCTAACACCTTGGCCAAATCCCGAGCGGGCACAGGGCTATAAGAGTCGTCAAACGTTGCCCAGTATTTGTCGGTAAATACCGGCACCTTCAACGGATCGCGCGTGATCATCTCCAAACAGAAAAGCATGTTGGGATCCTTCTCACGAAGGCCCCGGATCATCTGCTTCAGGTTCAATACTCCTTGTCCGAAGGGCACTTCGGAAAGCAGAAATCCGTCCTCGTACAGCTCCAGACCCATGTCTTTGATATGGCTGAAAATCGTGTAAGGCGCGAGCAGGCCAAACGTCTCTTCGGGCGCCTCGCTGAGCGAAAGATTATTGCCGAAATCAAAGCAGACGCCCACCCACTCGCTGCCCACGCGCTTCATCCAGGCAGCCTGCTCAGCAGCCCGCCAACCTTTGTGATTTTCAACGGCCAGCTTCAACTTATTCTTGCGGAGGATTGGTTCAGCCAGGGCCACCGATCGCTGACATTGCTCGAAGTTTTTCCGAAAGGCGTCCAGCGAATCGAACTGCTCATAGCGCCTCCCGGTCATCGCCGCATGGAGCCCAATGGCTCCCGCTTCTATGCACGCCTTCACCGCGGTATCGAATCCTTCGACATCGTTTTCGCTGCGTGGAAGCGGCGTATTCAGGTAAAGCTGGAGGCCGTATGTCTCCACTTGATGCCGCATCCGCTTCACGCCCTCGGCGTCTTTCGGCAGGGAGGTTTCCACTCCGCCCAAGCCCAGTGAGTGGCAATACTCGACGAAGTCAAACTGCTTGTTCTCCTGCCGTGCGGCCCGCATTCGCAGGCTGAACGCCGTGGGTGCGCCGCCCAACCGCGGTCGCGTGGCTTGAGCGTCTGCCGATCTAGTGGAGAGCCATGCGCATGCCGACGCTGCGCTCAAAAGAACTTCTCGTCTCGTCATATGGAATCCGGGATCTATTCTACTAGAACCCACCCAGGCACGCCCTAGCGCTAATTGTTCGGCAGTGTCACGATGTTAAACCAAAAATGCTCAATCGACCGGACCACGCTCATGAACTGATCCAAATCCATCGGCTTAGTAATGTAGCAGTTGGCATGCAGGTCGTAGGCCCGATGCAAATCCTGGTCAGCCGTTGACGTGGTCAGCACCATCACCGGAATTCGCCGCAATTCCGGATCGGCCTTTATTTCCCGGAGCACTTCTCGCCCGTTCTTCCTCGGAAGGTTTAGATCCAGCAGAATGAGATCCGGCCTTGGTGCGGTCTGAAACTTACCTCGTCTCCATAAAAATTCAGTCGCTTCCACACCGTCGGAGACCACGTTCAGGTTATTAATGAATCGTCCTTCCTTCAACGCTTCCTGCGTCAACCGGACGTCGCCAGGATTATCCTCTACGAGGAGCACCTCGATTGGCCTTGAATGATTTCCCATGATCTCCCTCGTAGCGACAACTAGCCTTAGTGCTGCGACTGCAATTTGCGTTCCAAATGAACTCACGCCTCGGAATTGAGGGCAGTTGAATAAAGACAGAGTAGAAACTGCCCATCGCGCTACCATTCACGGAATTTTTAGCTGTCCTTCAGTTGCTAGAATGAAGCCTCAATCTTAATGTCTCTTCGTACATGGCTCATAAGCGTGGGCATCGCGGTCGCTCTCGCAGGCTGCGGCAAAAAGCAGGCGGTACAAGCTCAGTCGGACGCTGGCCCCATCCCCGTCAAGGTAGCCTCCGTCGTGCAACGAGATGTGCGCCGCGTTCTGGAATCGATCGGCACTCTTTACCCCTTTGATGAATCGGTCATCAGCGCCGAAATCGACGGCCGCGTCGACCAGGTCAAGGTGGACTTGGGAGATCGAGTGAAAGCAGGCGAGGTGATGGTTCACATAGCCGACGAGGAGCAACGCTACCTGCTCACCCAAAATGAGGCCCAACTGCGTGCTTCGCTGGACCGCCTGGGCCTGAAAGAAGAAAACGACAAAGTCAAAGACATCCGCGAAACTCCCGATCCTCGCAGGGCGCAAGCCGATCTCTTCGACGCGGAGCAACGCTATAAGCGCTCAAAGAGTCTCGTGGATCAAGGCATTGCATCGCAGTCTGATCTGGATTCCGCGGTCTCCAGGTTCAAGGCCGCTCAAGCAGCCTACGATTCCACTTTGTACCAGACGCGAAACCTGGTCTCGGAAGTAGAGAGAACCAAGGCCATGCTCGACATGCAGCGCAAGAAGCTGCGCGATACATCGGTGCGCGCTCCTTTCGATGCTTTCGTGAAAGAGCGCACCATCACGGTGGGCCAATACGTTCGCGTGAACACCCCGTTGATCACGCTGGTGAAGACCGATCCCATTCGCTTGCGTCTCGAGGTGCCGGAGAGGATGGCAATGTTCGTCAAAGAAGGGCAGATGGTGGAGGTGCAGCTGGAAGCTTTTGAAGGGCGAGTCTTCCAGGGAAAGATCTGGCGTATTTCGCCCACAGTCGACCAGAGCAAGCGCACATTTGTTGTGGAAGCGTTGATCCAAAATCCCTCCGGGCAATTGAAGCCGGGGTCCTACGCTCGAGCGCGCGTGCCCACCAACAGGACCGAGCGGATTAAGCTGGTGCCTTCGAAGGCGGTCTATTATGTCTTCGGATCGAACAAAGTGTATGTCGTGGCCGGAAACGTTGTGGAAGCGCGCGATGTGAAATTAGGGGACCGGTTCGATCAGGATGTGGAAATCTTAGACGGTGTCCGCATGGGTGAACAGGTGGCGACCACGCAATTGAATCGGCTGGATACGGGCAGCAAAGTGGAAGCGACACTCTAAACGAACGGTACCGTTTCGTTGAATATGTTTAGCGTCCTTCGATCCGTTTGGATATGGTTCGCGAGTGCCGCTCTGATTATCTCTTGGGTGCCTGTCTTGGGAGTGGTTCGTCTGCTTGATCGCGATCCCAGACGGCTGAACACGGGGCGCTGGTTCCGACGCCTGGGACGAGGGCTGGCCAAGGTGAACCCTTGGAGGCTGCATGTCTCCGGCACAGAAAATGTAAATCCCAAGAGCGTGTATGTCATGGTCAGCAACCATCAATCCCTCGCCGATATTCCGGTCATCTCCCATGTGCGTGTGGACGCCAAATGGATCGCCAAGGCGGAACTGTTCGGCATGCCAGTGGTCGGGTGGCTGCTGCGCATGGCCGGGGACATTCCCGTGGATCGGTCCGACCGCCGCAAAGGCGCGCAAGCTTTATTGAAGGGCGCCCGCTATCTGCGGCAGCACTGCTCCCTCATGTTCTTCCCGGAAGGAACGAGGTCCACCGATGGCGAACTGCTGCCGTTTAACGATGGCCCGTTCCAATTGGCCATCCGCGAGCAAGTGCCTGTTCTGCCGCTAGTAGTGGACGGTTCTGGGTCGGCGCTGCCACGCAATTCCTGGATATTTGGAGGCACGCAGGATATTCACCTGCGCATCTTGGAACCGGTTCCCGTAATCGGATGGGATGTGAAGCGCAGCGCGGAGTTTAGGGAACTCGTGCGCGGGAAGATGGCGGCGGAGTTGCACCGGATGCGTGAATGAAATTGATTTGCGTCGGCGCGCTGCCCGCCTGCACCTTGGTAATTTTGCACACCAATTGAGTGGAATCGGGCGGCGTAATCACGCGCGTTAGATTGCGGTTGGCGTCCAGCCCGGTCAGCACGATCAGATTCGTCGAGGGCAAGTAAACCTCCACGATTCGAATCATCTCCTGTCCCGTGTGGAACAGAACCGTGAGCTCCTGATCCTCTTTGCACGCTCGCTGCATGGCTTGAATCTGATTGAGTATGCTGACTGCCAGGGTTTCCGCAGCTTGCGGCTTCGGCGGACGAGCCGGATCCAGCAGATCGGTGACTTGTTCGCTCAGCGCCTGCTTAGCAAGCTGCTTGGTGAATTCGCCGAGAGCCATTGCTGTGATGCTAGCACTTTCGCCATCCTGCTAGAGAGTAAATTGCGCTCCTCGTCGGAGAATCGCGAGAGCGGAAGGGCTGGCAAATCCGAGCAGATCCCGAGGCACTGCAGGGCGGCCTTCATTCCGCGCAAGTAGCTGCTGGCCGGATCTCCCACCGTATACAGCGCCGCCGCGTTTTCATTCACCAGATTTTGCAATCGCCGGGCTTCCTCAACGTTTCCGCTGCGAGCAAATTCATACAGCTGGACGAAAAGCCCCGGATTCAGATTGGCCCCGCCGCACACGCCGCCCGTCGCACCCAGAAGCAAGCCCTCCAACAGAATTTCTTCGGGACCCACGTAGACCTGGAAGTCCGGCCGCTGGGCTGCGACTGTCAAAATTTCTTTCAGATAAGCGAGATCGTGCGCGCTGTCTTTGAGCCCGATCACGCGAGGGATCCGGATCGCCGCGCGTACAACGTCCACGCCATATGCCACCTTGGTCAGTTGCGGAATGTTGTAGAGGTAGATCGGCAAGGGAGATTCGGCCGCCATGCGTTCCACGTAGCGCAAAAGTTCGGCTTGAGAATACATCAGGTAGAAGGGCGGAGCCACGGCCGCGGCAGACGCGCCAGCATCGGCCGCCACCGCCGCGAGCCTGAGCGATTCAGTGTAAGAGGTGTCCGTAATGCCGGCCAGAACCGGTACGCGCTTTGCAGCGATTTGACAAGCGGCGCGAACCACCTCCGAACGCAGCCGATAGCTGAGGCTGGGGCCTTCCCCCGTGGTGCCAAGGACGAAAATGCCGCTCACTCCGCCCGCCAGCACATGTGCGATCAGGCGCTCCATCCCGCCATAATCAAGTTCATCTTGGTCTAAGAGAGGCGTTGCGAGGGGAGGGATAATTCGAGCCGTCACCAATTCATCGTAGCCGAAACGTGGCGAAGGTTAGCTGGATTGGGCGACTGGTATTTCTACTAGTATCTATATATTATTGAAACCTATAAAATAATTAAGCAGCCCACGATACATTTCATCCTTTGATCAACCGCTATGGTCGAAACAGATAATTCCTCCGATATTGTGGTTCAGGATTGCCTGAAGAGCTTAGGAATTTCCCTTCTTAGCGATTGGGATGTTCTGGTGTTTATTTACCGGCATCATTCCAGTCTCATGAGTGCCGAAGAGATGGGCCGCTTTCTGGGTTACCCTGCCATGTTGGTTGGTGACGCCCTGGACAGGCTCGAGTCTCAGAAACTTGTGACTCGTTCCAGATTCTCGCAAGGCGTCCGGTTCTATTACATGGTTGTTTCAGCAAAGCACCTTGCGCCTGCGAGTTGTCTTCGGCGGCTCATGAGTCTGGCCGAAAATCGGACGGGGCGGTTGCTGCTTCTCAAGCACCTGCGGAAGAGTTCGGGTTTGCATGCAGCGAAAAAAGGAAAATCAAAGTGACTGAAACCAGTTTCGTGAAGACAGGCGTGGAAGGGCTGGATGCGGTGCTCCTCGGCGGAATTCCGAGCACGAATATCATCATGCTGCAGGGCGCGGCTGGCACCGGCAAGACTTTGCTGGGCACGGAGTTCGTGTATCGGGGGATCACCGAATATAACGAGCCCGGCTTAATCGTAGTATTCGAAAGCAGCCCGGACAAACTCATCCGCGATGCCGCCAATTTTGGCTGGGACCTGGAGGAACTGCAGCGGAAGGACAAGCTAAAAATCGTTTTCACCAGTCCCCCGGTCTTCGAATTGGAGCTGCGCTCTCCGGATAGCCTCCTGCTGGAAACCGCCGCCGAAATTGGCGCTCAGCGCATCTTTATCGACGGGATCAACCTGCTGCGTCCGGTCTCCAACCACCCCTTGCCGTGGAGCGGGCCGGGCTCGTACCGCGAGCTTTTGCAGCAATTGCTGGAGGGGCTGAATCGTGAAAATTTGACGGCCATCTTCTCGCACGAGCTGGGCGTCCTGGCCGAGTCGCAAGCTACTTTGGAGATGGCCAGTTTTCTTGCCGATACGGTAGTTGAGTTGAGCCATGACCGGCAGTCCCGGCTGGGCCATCGATCTCTCGAGATCGTTAAGAGCCGGGGCCAGGATTACGTCGCTGGCAAACACACCCTGCGGATCACGGCTGGCAAAGGCATTGAGGTGTTTCGCCGGGTTCAAGCGCCGGTCGTCCGCAATCTGGAACAGCCCACGTCGAGGGCCAAGCGCTCGGTGATCGGGGTGCAAGCACTGGACGATTTGATCGGGGGTGGTCTTTACGACGGCTCCACCACGATGGTTGTGGGTATTTCAGGCGCCGGGAAAACCGTACTGGGAACGCAGCTCTTGCGCGAAGGAGCAGTCAAGGAGAATAGGCGCGGATTGCTGATCTCCCTGGACGAACACCCCGCCCAAATCATTCGCAATGCCGAGACGGTTGGCATCGATTTGCAAGCTCAGATTGACAGCGGCATGATCCACATTTTGTACGAAAGCCCTCAAGAGCTGGAGATCGATGCCCATTATACTCGTCTTGTACGAATGGTTGAGGAGCACGATATCCAGCGGCTGGTGATCGACGGCGTCACGAGCTATAGCACCGCGCTCGACGATCAGCGCGCGTACCGCGATTTCTTTCATTCCCTGGTCGCGTTCAGCAAGTACCGTTTGATGACGACTTTTTTCAACTATGAGAATCCCGAATTATTCGGGCTCTCGTCATACATGCCGGACTTCCCGGTCAGCTCGATTGTGGACAATATCATTCTGCTTTCGCTAGTGGAACTGGGCAACACACTGCATCGCACCATCGCGGTAGTAAAGGCGCGAGGGTGCAAGCATGAATTCGATACGCGCGAGTTCACCATCGGCCAAGGCGGGATCACCATGGTGCCTTTGGACAAGGCGGCCCAACTGCCGCCACTGCCGATCGAAAGCTACTCCAGCATCCTAAGCCGAGCGCCCACACGTTTCAGCCTCCGCGGCGCCAATCCGCAGGTGCAGGACCGATAACCCGCATGAGAACATGAGACTGATGCAAATCAGGGCGGATGATTTTGACGATCGTCAAGACTCGGCCCTAGCGCAGGGCGCGCCTTCACAAGGAGGAGACCTTGGCAGCATCGAACTGACGCCGGAGTTGACCGCCGAACTGCTCGATCCCGAGAGCTGGGGGACGATTCTGGGATTGTACGCCCGCACTATGAGGTTGGCGGTGGCTTTGATCGATGCGAATGGTCGCCTGGTCGGCATCTGTCACAATCCGCAGCCGATTTGGAGTCTGGCCCGCAAGTCGAGGCCGGACCGGGCCGGGTGTCTCTTTTGCCTGGAGACCAGCCCGGGCTGCGGCGCTGCCCTCGACGCCCTGCAAACCAAGTCCCTCACCATGGCACACGATCAGGCTGGGTTGGCGCATGTTGCAATGGCGCTCACTTTGGGCGAGCGGCATGTGGGAACCCTGCTGGCGGGGCAGGTGCTTGATCGATACCCGGAAGCCTTGCCCTTGCAGCGGCTGGCCAGGGAGTTCGCACTTTCACCACAGGAGGTGTGGTACGTAGCGCGTCGGCAGCCTCCCGTCAGCCGCGCAAACCTTTTAGTCTACGGAGAGTTGTTGTGGGCACTGGGCCAGACCGTTCTTCGTGCCCGCTATGGCGCGATCCTGGAAAGGAGACTGACCGAAAAAACCAACGTATTAAATCAGAAATTGGCCGCTGTTAATTCCACATTAAACGGAAAAGTCGCCGAGCTCGATCAATCCTACAGCGATCTGCAGAATTTATTCGACAACACGGAGATCGCCACCATTTTTCTGGATCGTCAACTGCGCGTCAAGAAGTTCGCAACTGCGGGAAGTGAAGTAGTGCGCCTCGAGGCCGGCGACATCGGACGGGACATCGCCGGTCTAGGGGACCGGTTTGGAGTGACGGGCGTGGTGGAGAGCATCACCGGGGCGGCCAAAACTCTTTCGTTCGGCTCCTCCACGGATTCTCCGGTTGTAAGGGAACAAGACCTGACGGGGGCGCACGGCGACCGTTATCTGATGCGCATTGTTCCTTACCGCACGGCTCGCCGGGTGATTGACGGAGTTGTGATCACCTTTGTGGATGTGACGGCGTTGAAGACCGCCGAACAGCATGCCGAGAACGCCCGGGTGTACGCCGAGAATATCGTAGCCACAGTGCGGCAACCTTTGCTGGTGCTGGACGATCATTTTCGAATTCAGTCGGCAAACCAGGCCTTTTACGAGAAGTTTCAGACTACGCCGGACGAGACCGGTGGGCAGCTTCTCTATAAACTGGGCGACGGGCAATGGGACATCCCCGAGCTGCGGCGGTTGTTCAACGAACTGCTGCCACGAGATCAATGGGTGCGAAATTTCGAGATGGAGCATGACTTCTTAAACATCGGGCCGAGAACCATGCTGCTCAACGCTCGCCGCATCGACCATGTGGAACTGATCCTGTTGGCGATCGAGGACATCACCGAGCGGAAACTGTCGGAGAAGTTGCTGCGCAAGCTAAACCTCGATCTCAAGCACTTCTCGTACGCAACCTCTCACGACCTGCAGGAACCGTTGCGCATGGTGACTATGTACACGGAATTGCTGGCGCGAGAGTACAAGGGCAAAATGAACGCGCAGACGGATCTATTTATCGGTTATGCGCTGGAAGGCGCTCGGCGGCTGGACGCGTTGTTGCGCGACCTGCGCGAGTATTGGTTGATCGATGAGCAGATTGATCGGTTCGCTCCTCTGGACAGCGGCCTGGTTCTGGAAAAGACCATACAGGCTCTTAAGATTCCTATAGACGAGAGCTGTGCCCGCGTGACGCATGGGCCGCTTCCGATAGTGGTGGCGGAAGAGGTTTCACTCGCGATGCTTTTGCAAAACCTGCTCGCCAACGCCATGAAGTACCGGCGGGCAGGCGAGGCGCCCAGCATCCACGTATCGGCGCAGAAGACAACCAAGGGGTGGTGTTTCGCGGTGCAGGACAACGGCATCGGCATCGAAAAAAAGTACCTGGAACAAATCTTCGCTCCCTTCAAACGCTTGCATGGGAGCGACTATCCTGGAAGCGGAATCGGTTTGGCGCTGTGCAGCAGAATCGTGGAGAAGTACGGGGGGCGGCTGTGGGTGGAGTCGACCTACGGGGAGGGATCGACGTTCTATTTTACGATTCCCGCGCGACCGGCTTAATTTTCTCGTGGGGCGGGCAATCCTGCCCGCAGCCGCCTTTCAGGCGGCTTTGTCCGAGAGTAAGGGCCGGCTGAAAGCCGGCTGCAGCCAAGATTGGCTGCCCCACGTCACTGGCCGCAACATTTCTTAAACTTCTTCCCGCTACCGCAGGGACATGGGTCGTTGCGTCCGATCTTTCCCCCTGGCACCGCCTCGGGCTCATCGGCTTCTTCGTTCTGGTACACCGTCTTCAGCCCGGCCCGCACCAGGCGAACATCCAACCCGGCCTTGACCGCATCGCCTTCGCCTTCGGTGAAGCCTTTGGCAAGCTCCGAAATCTGCTCGTAGAGGTCCGGTATCTTCTTGCGCGTAGTGGGGCCCGGAGCAACTAGCGCGTAGTTATGCAGCGCGTCGGGCCGCAGATCCTCGTCATCGAAGAAACGCTTGAGCAATGCCGCATCCCGCGTAACCTGAAGGTACCCGATCGCCCAGATCGCATTGCGCCGAACTTCGACGTCGGCATCATCCAGGTACTTCGCCGCCTCGTCGCCGAAGCTTGGATCGAAGGACCGCCACATGGCTTCAAGCGCTCGCTCGCGCGTCCCGGGATCTTCGGCAAGTTCGAGAATGGCTTCCGCAACGGCCTGCTGATCGGTATGGCGCGCCAATCCTAAAGCAACGCCCGCACGCTCGATGGACGGCGTTTCGGGAGCCACCAGCCGGGCCATCAGGACGTTCCGCAACTCGGGATCTTCGGTCTGATCGAAGAACGCTTCCCAGCAGCACGCACGAACTTCTACGGACGGATCGCTTCGGGCCGCCTCAAGTAGCTTGGCCCGGGCATTGACGGAAAAATCTTCGCCGAAGAAACTCGTGGCTGCGTCCGCGCGCTGGACAACGGTTCCGTCCGTTAGAAATTCCAGCCGCTCGTCTTCGGAGAGCGCTTCGAATTCAGGGCCCGCTTCATCGGGGTAAAGACTCCAAATATCGAAATCCGTAATGCGCGTCTCGGGACGCTCCTCGCCGAGATCCTTGATCGTGTCGGCCAGATCGAGCTTGTGTTCCCCTTCGGCAGTCTCGGCCCGTCTTTCCAGTTCGGGGATGGCGGCCGGATCGCGGTAAACCTCAAGGTGAAAGAGCGCGTCGTCCCAATCCACATCCAGGCGGTCTAGCAATACTTTCAGGATGCGAGGATCCTTGATGTTCATTCCGGCCAGCAGGAATGCAACTTCGCCAGCCTCTTTCGGGCCGATTTCCTCGTACAGATTCAGGAGCGGCTGGATGGCGGGCTGCCCGATCACGACGATGGCTTCCACCACTTCGTCAGGAATTTCGGAAGGATCGCGCCGAATCAAGTCGAGATAGAAGGGAATGGCGAGCGGGGTTTTCAGGTATTGAAAAATGGAAACCAAGTCCTGTTCGAGCGGAACTCTCTCATCGGGGCGCTCTTCGGCGGCAAAGCGCACGAGGTCCGGAAGGCTCTTGGCTGGATCGTCGACCAGCGCGTGCAGCCAGCGCTGATCGATTCCGATTTTTCCAAGAGTCGCGGCTGTCAGCAGGTCGTAGGCCGAGTAACTGGCCAGTTCTTGCGGATTGATAACCAAGTCTATTCTCCCCGATCCCGCTAGATACTTTTCATGTGGGGCGGGCAATCTTGCCCGCAGCCGCCTTTCAGGCGGCTTTGCCCGGCCAGTGCAGCGTATTTGTGCCCCGAGAGAGCCGGCTGAAAGCCGGCTGCAGGCAGGATTGCCTGCCCCACAAAGCAGCATAGCCGCAACCAAAATAGCGGCCTTTCAGCCTCATCGCTAATAGGTAGCCCTTCCGCCGCTGGCATCGTAGCATTGACCAGTGACGAAAGAGCAGTCGGAACTGCTAAGAAAGTGGACCACGGCTGCAATTTCCTCAGGCTTGCCGGTCCGACGCATCGGGATGCGCTGCGTCATATAATCGACCTGCTGGGGAGTGAGCTGGTCCAGGATCTTGGTCTGCACCACCGCCGGGGCCACCGCGTTCACGCAGATTCCATCGGTGGCGACTTCCTTCGCAAGCGACTTGGTAAAGCCGATGACCCCCGCCTTAGTGGCCGAATACCCGGTCATGTTCGGGTTGCCTTCCTTGCCCGCAATGGAAGCGATATTCACGATGCGACCGTACTGATTCTCGCGCATGTGCTGAATCACAGCCTTGCAGGTGTTGAACACCCCGGTCATGTTAATGGCGATGATGCGCTGCCAATCTTCATCGCTCTGCTCCCAAAGCGGCGCAGCCTTGCCGCCGATTCCGGCGTTGTTCACCAGAATGTCGAGCTTGGGAAAGCGCCCCAGAAGTTCGTCGAAGGCTCGCTTCACCGAGGCCGAGTCCGTAATATCCACTTGCAGCGGAAACGCGCGATCAATGGTCGCGGCCACTTCGCCGGCACCCTCTAGATTGATGTCCGCGATCGCCACCGATGCTCCCGCCCGGGCCAGGCGGCGAGCGATGGCCTCGCCGATGCCCGTGGCTGCTCCGGTCACTACCGCCGTTTGGCCAGTAAGATCGAACATTTTTTGAGACCGGTTTTAACCGGACTACTCCTCTTTGGCGACGTTGACCGTTACCTCGGCCGTCACGTCCCGGTGCAGGCGAATCGGCACCTTGTGCTCGCCCAGCGTCTTGATCGCATTGTCGAGCTGAATCTTGCGGCGATCGATGTTGTAGCCCTGCTTTTCGAGCAGGTCCGCGATGTCCTTGGATGTGACGGAGCCAAAAAGCTGGTCGTTTTCACCGGCCTTCTGCGAGATGTTGAGCACCACTCCGTTGAGCATCTTGCCGAGCTCCCCGGCGTCCGCGGTCTCTTTGGCTTCGCGGCGCAAGTGGGCATGGCGCTCCTGCTCAACGATCTTTTTGTTCGATTCCGTAGCCGCTACGGCCAGGCGCTTGGGGAGGAGGAAGTTGCGCGCGTAACCCGAGGCCACCTTCACGACCTGTCCCCGGGTGCCGAGCTTTTCCACGTCTTCTCTGAGTATGACTTCCATGGCTGCTCCTTAGATGGCCGTCGCGAACGGAATCAGCACGATGCTGCGCGCCTGTTTAATCGCCTCGGCCAGCCGCCGCTGATGAGGCGCGCAAACGCCGGAAATGCGGCGCGGAGTGATCTTGCCGCGCTCCGAGATGAAATTGTTCAACATTTTGACATCTTTGTAATTGATGTCGTCGATCTTCTCGACGCAGAAGCGGCAAACCTTCTTGCGCCGGAAGTACTGCTTTTTCGTAGCGATCGCTTTGTCGCCGCCAGTGGGGCGCTGCGAGGCGCTAATGGGACGTCCGCCTTTTTGTTCCGCCATATAAATCTCCTATTGCTCCTTCTCGGCTGGAGGGGGCTCGCTCGGGGGCGCAGCCGCAGTGGATGTGGGCGCGCCGGGCATGGGTGCACCGGGCATCGGAGCGCCGGGAATAGGTCCGCCTCCCGCAGCGGGTTCTCCGGTGGGCATGCTGGGAGGAGCAGCCACTGGCGCCGGACGCCGCGCGGCTCGCTTGTCCCGCGATTTCTTGCGCTTTTCGATTTTCTTCAGCTTCTTATCGATGCGCACCGTGATGAACTTCATCACCAAGTCCAACATGCGCAGCCGCCGCTCGATCTCCTTCACGCTGTCGGGGCCGGCGGTGAACTGCATCAGCACGTAATAGCCTTCGTGGCGTTTTTCGACGCGATAGGCCAGTTTCCGAACTCCCCACTTGTCGGTTTTATCGACCGTGCCGCCATGAGCGGCCACCACGCTGGTGATCTGTTCGATCACCGGATCGATCTCCTCGTCCGTCGCATCCGGGCGGACGATAAAAAGTTGCTCGTAAATTCTCATTCTTCCTCGTTAGTTAAGCCTTGGGCGCGACGATTATATTTCGTCATGGACTTTTCGACGCCTTCGGCGATTATGGACTCCACTGCTTGAGAAGCATAATCCAGCAGCTCATCCAATTCCAGCTTTTGCGCCCGGCTGAACTGCCCGAGCACGATACGGGCGCCATCCCGTTCCCGGGAGCCCCCGTGGATCCCCAGGCGAACCCGGGGAAACTCTTTCATCCCGACGCTCCTGATCACCGAATCAAGTCCGCGATGGCCGCCTGCCGACCCGTCGGGCCGAATTCGAAGCGATCGCCACGGCAGATCCAGTTCATCGGAGACCACCAACAAATGTCGGGGCTGAATCTCGTTCTTTACCAACAAGCCGTTCACTGACGGCCCGCTGACATTCATAAATGTCTGCGGCTTCACCAGCAAGACCTTCTCGCCAGACACGCTCCCTTGACCCACCAAAGCCATGCAATCCTTCCGGACAACCTGGATGGAATTGCGTACCGCCAGCCGGTCGACCACCAGGAAGCCCAGGTTGTGGGGCGTGTGTTCGTACTCCGGCCCCGGATTCCCCAGCCCGGCACCCAGCCAGGAAAAAGCCGAATCTGACACGGTCGAGTGCTACTTTTTCTTGCCCTTTTCGGCAGGAGCCTTCGCCGCCGGAGCTTTCGCCGCTGGAGGAGCGGCCTTGCCAGCCGCGGCCTTGCCCGCCGGAGCCGCGCCTTCCTCTTCCTTCTTGCCCTTCTTCAGCACTTCGGGTTCGGGAGCGACAGCAGCCACTTCTGCTGGAGCAGCCTCAGCACGCTGAGATACGATGTGCACGATTACGAGTTCCGGAGCGCTGATCAGCTTCATGGAACCTGACATCGGCACGTCGGATGCGCGCAGGCTTTGATGCATCTCCAACTCGGCCACGTCGAGCACGAACTGTCCGGGGATTTCGTCCGGCAAACAATCGATTTCCACTTCGCGCGTGATCACTTCCAGCAGGCCGCCCTGCAGCTTGACGCCCTTGGGATCGCCATGCAGGTGCACGGGAACCTTAACCGCGATGCGCTTGGTGAGATCGATGCGCTTCAAATCGACGTGCAGCAGGTTGTCCTTGACAGGGTCCTTCTGCCACGCGACGAGCATCACGGGAGTGGTCTCCCCTTCATGGATCGCGAGGGTGAAAATCGTGTTGTGCCCGGTGCTGCTATTCAAAATTTTCCGGACTTCCTTGGGGCTGACCGAAACGGAAAGAGCTTCCTTCTCCGCGCCGTATAAGATGGCCGGGGCCAATCCACGCACGCGCAGGCGCCGCGCTTCATTCTTTCCCCGGCTCTCGCGCGCTTCGGCGGTGATGGTAATATCTGTCTTCATCTCAAACTCCTGTCAAATAAACCCGTCATATGAACAATGTGCTGACGGAACCGTCCTCGTGAATGGACTTAATGGCCCGCGCAAGCAGCGGCGCCACGGAAAGGATCTTGATGCGCGAACAACGCATCGCCTCTTCCCGCAGCGGGATGGAATTCGTCACCACCACCTCCTGCACCGCCGAATTCTCAATGCGTTCAACGGCCGGCCCGGAAAGCACCGCGTGGGTGGCGCAGGCCGTTACCGAGGTCGCGCCCGCTTCCATGAGTGCCTCGGCACCTTTCACGAGCGTGCCCGCCGTGTCGATCAAATCGTCCACGATCAAACAATTTCGCCCTTCCACATCGCCGATGATATGCATCACCTCGGCGACATTCACGTCTGTCCGCCGCTTATCGATAATCGCCAGCGGCGAATCCAAATGCTTGGCGAAAGCGCGCGCGCGCTCCACGCCCCCCGCATCCGGGGAAACAATCGTCATATCGCGCCGACCCATGGACTCAAAATACTCCACCATCACCGGCGCGGAAAATAAATGATCCACCGGAACATCGAAGAATCCCTGAATTTGCGCGGCGTGGAGATCCAATGCGAGCACGCGGTCAGCCCCGGCCGTCTGAATCAAATTAGCGATCAGGCGGGCTGAAATGGGCATTCGCGGCTTATCCTTCCGATCCTGCCGCGCATACCCATAATATGGTAACACTGCCGTGATGCGCTCCGCCGAGGCCCGCTTGAGAGCATCCATCATCAGCAGCAACTCAATCAAATGCCGATCCACGGGCGTGCAAGTGGGCTGCACCACGAAAACGTCGGCCCCCCGCACGTTTTCCTGGATTTGAAGGTAAATTTCGCCGTCCGAGAACGGCTTCACCGTGGCCGCGCCCAGAGGACATCCGAGCGCCGCGCAGATTTTCCCGGCCAACACCGGGTTGGCGTTCCCGGTGAAGATTTTCATCTGATCGAATCTCATGTCACATACCGGCTTTGCGGAGGCCACGCTTCGCCTGCAATATGGGCTCGCAGTTGACGCCGCCACATAGCGCGGTAACCGCGGCGGCTGACCAATGAAACAAGATGCACCATTCCAGGTCCAAGATCCGCGCGTAGAATTTCAGCGGCGGCGTCCCGGGTTGCACGCGTTTCGAAGATCCCAAAAAGGGTGGATCCGCTTCCAGACATTAAAGCCGGCTTGGCCCCGAGTTTCAGGAGCTTTCCCTTGATTGCTTTGAGTTGAGGATAGTGGCCGAAGACAACGGCTTCGAAGTCGTTCACAACATTCCAGTCTTTGACAGGCTCATCGTCCCCCATGCGCCACGCAAGCGACTGGAAACCTTCAATGTTACGCGACGTTAACCCGCCTGTCAAATCTTTACCCAGGCCTCGATAGGCCTCGGCAGTAGAGACGTGGACTCCGGGAGTCACCAGGATCCCGAGTTTCGCGGGTGGTTCAGGGCAAGGGTACAACTCGGCGCCGCGTCCCACTCCGATCGCCGTCCCGCCAAATAGGAAAAACGGCACGTCGCTGCCGAGCTCGGTGCCCATTTCGAGGAGAGCTTCGATGGAGAGGGGCTTTCCTGTCAGCACTGGCAGCGCCAGGAGGATCGCGGCGGCGTTGCTCGAACCGCCGCCCAGGCCTCCGCCCATTGGGATTCGTTTGGCGAGGCGAAAGACTAGGCCGCCTTTGGCTTTGGAAGCTCGCAGCACGCACTCGGCGGCGCGGAGGATGAGGTTGTCAGGAATGTCGAGGGCCGAATCGAGTTCGAAGGTTGTGCGCCGCGCTGGCGTAAATTCGATGTCGATGATGTCGGCAAGGGACACAGTCTGAAACAGCGTGCGCAGTTCGTGAAAGCCGTCAGGCCGCTTGTTTAGGACCCGCAGATCGAGGTTGATTTTAGCGAGCGAACGAAGACAAACGCGGCGGGTGAACATTGCTGGGCGAAGGAATCACCGGGAACTTAATTGTAACCCGGCGGTGGCTTCTTATTGAGAAATGGGCCGGGCAGCCTGCACCAACTATCGATGGCGCAAGAATACGATATCGTCTTGAAACTGCTGTTCCGGGAATCCGCGCAACTGATGCTGAAGACGCTCGCTGGGGCACCCGTGGTGGACTGGCTCGACCAGGAATTGCCGGAGATGCGCAATCACCGGGCCGACATGGTTGGGAGAACCGGACAAGGCGAGATCGTTCATTTAGAGTTTCAGAGCAGCAATGCGAAGTTCATGGAAGTGCGCATGGCGGCCTACTATATTGACCTGGTAGAAAGATTTGGCCGTCATGTTCGGCAAGCGTTGGTATACGTTGGACGGGACACGCTGCGGATGAAGGATCGCTATGAAAGTCCCGCGATGAGCTTTCGTTACAGCTTAGTGGATATCAGAGATTTGGATGGCGAGAGCTTTCTCGCCAGTCCGGCTGTCGGCGATCAGATTTTGGCTGTGTTGATGCGTTTGAAAGATCAAGCCGAGGGGATTCGACGCATCCTTGAGAGCATCGCCGGGATGCAGCCGGCCGAGCGGTTAGAAGCTCTGGACCAGCTTCTGATAATCTCAGGATTGCGGGGACTCGAGATCCAGATTGAAAGGGAGATTCAGCACATGCCGGTTTTGAACAGCCTGTTAGATCACAAGGTGTATGGCCGGGAATTTAAGAAGGGCCTGGAGAAGGGGCGAGAAGAGGGCAGGGAAGAGGGACTGAGCCAAGGTGGAACCCAACTGCTGCATCGCTTGCTGATTCGGCGGTTCAAGCGGCTGCCAAAATGGGCCGAGGCGCGCTTGGCTGCGTCGAGCCCTCATGACGTTGAGCAGTGGGGCGAACGGCTGCTTGAGGCCAAGACTCTTCGCGAGGTTTTCGCTGACGACTCATCGCAAGCACGCGACTTCGCCTAACGAGGACTGTTTTGAGGCAGCGGGTCGTTCACTCGCAGGCCCGTAGCCGCGTACCACGGGTGAAGCTCCAGAATCAGTCGACCGCTCTTGATGGCTGGGTCTTCTTCCGCCATCTTCCGCACCTCATCGGGATCGCTGGCTCGAAATATGAACACGCCCCGGAGGTCGCCGTTATCGGAGATTGGTCCCGCCACAATCAGCTTGCCCGCTGCGGCCATCCGCTTGATGTTGGCCATGTGACCTTCCTGAATTCGATCTCTCTCTTCCTTCGATCCTGTTCCGGCTTGCGGACCTTTCCGCAAGAGTCCGAGCACGTACGTAGTCATTTCGTACTTCGGTTCGGGCTGCTGCGCGTGCAGGTAGGCGATCAAGCCGAAGAAAAGGAGCAGGCGTTTGTGAGTCTTCATTGGCGTTCCTAAAAAGCGAGCCGGTTCTTGTTAGCTTCTATCTTTTTCGCGTCCACTCCAGGCACTTTCTCCAAATCCTCGACAGATTTGAAATCGCCCTTCTCTTTGCGCTGCTGAAGGATCGCGGACGCTTGTTTCTCAGGCAGCCGCAGAGCCGTCTCCAAATCCTTGGCGGTCGCCTTATTCACGTTGATCTTGATTACAGGAGAGGTGGGCGAAAAGTTGGTCGAGAGATAATCGACCACATCGTAGAACTCTTCTTGCGTGCCAGTAGCGCCGCGCTGGATCATGTCATCCACGATCGCGCCCCACGTTTCGCGAGACTCCTGCCTCCCAATCACAAGTTCCGCGCCATGGCACGATCCGCATACGCGCTGGGTAGTCTCCTTCCCTGGACCGTCTGGCATCTTCAAACCCTGAGCCATGCCGCAGACACTTGCAATCAGACAAAACGCCAAGTAGCGCACGGTTCTATTATATAGAAATGCGATCCTTGATCTTTTTCGTCGCCTTAGCAGGCTGCCTCTTCGCCCAACGCCAGGTTCCTCCGCTGGAGGAGAGCGGTTTCCGAAAAATCTTCGATGGCAAGTCGCTCATCGGGTGGGACTGCGATTCCGACTTCTGGCGTGTTGAAGATGGCGTGATGATCGGCGAGACCAAGGCCGACCATCAGCCCAAGCAAAACATCTTCTGCATTTGGAAAGGCGGATCTCCGGCGGATTTCGAATTGAAGTTGGAATACAAGCTGACAGGAGAGACCGGGAACAGCGGCGTCCAATACCGCAGCGTGGAATTGCCCGATGTCGCCAAGTGGGTTTTGAAAGGGTATCAAGCGGATATCGACGGCAAGCAGCAGTATACGGGGCAGGTTTACGAGGAGCGGGGCCGCGGCTTCCTGGCGCTGCGAGGGCAGATCGCTTACGTGCCGGACGGAAAGAAAGTCGGCTCCATCGGTTCCACCGGCGAGGCCGCCGATTTGAAGGGAGTCATCAAGGCGGATGGATGGAACGAGATGGATATCGTGGCGCGCGGGAACATCCTCATTCAATCCATCAATGGGCGCGTGATGAGCGTGCTGATCGATGACGATAAAGCGAATCGCAAGATGGATGGGGAGATCGGGATTCAATTGCACCGCACGGCGGCCGCGATGAAGATGGAATCGCGGAACATTCGGATCAAGACTTTCTAGATGAGGAAGCTGGTCTGCTGCTGTCTTCTTCTCGGAGGCGCGTACGCTGGCGACTGGCTCAGTTCGCGGGGAGATGCACAAGCCACCGGATGGCAACACCGGGGGAAGAGCATCAACGTTGGCAACGCTGGGAATCTAAAGCTGCTTTGGAAGCTCGCGCTCGATAACCAATCCAAGGGCTCGAACTCATTGACCGCCCCGGTCATGCTTGGTCCGATCGTGACTCACCGCGGGATCAAGGAACTGGTCTTCGTAGGCGGGTCGTCCGATAACATCTACGCCGTGGACGCGGACCGCGGGCGTCTTTTCTGGAAGAGGCACGTAGACGTGGCGGATGCAGGAGACTCATGCAGAGTCGGCCTGACTGCCGCTCCTGCGTTGGCTCCCGCTCCTCCCGGTAAGCAAGTGCGCGATGAGGATGAGGACGGGGGCAAGACTCCGATGCGCCCTTTCTATTTCGTGTCCAGCGACGGTGTGCTGCATACGATCCGTCCCGCGGATGGCGTGGAGATGGCGCCGGTCCAGAGCTTCGTCCCTCCGCATGCGAACGTATCGCCTCTGAATTTTTCGAACGGGTTCGTGTACGCGACAACGTCCGGCGGATGCGGTGGAGTGCCCGATGGCGTGTGGTCCATCCGGGTGGCCGACCCAGCCGCAAAGGCTACCTTTTCAGAGACGAAGTTAGCCAGGTCCGTTGGAGTATCGATTGGTTTGCAGGGCAAGGTCTACTCGGGTGAGATCCCTCCCATTCCGTTCGCCTGGAAGGGACGCGAACTGCTTCTTAAAGCCGGTGCGCAGGGCATTCCAAATATGATTAGTGGCTTGGCTACGTGGGTGGACGATAGCGGCATGCGGTGGGCTTATGCGGCCTCGGGTGGAAAGATCATGGCCTTCCGCGCAGTGGAAAATGCGCTTGTGCCGGACTGGGTTTCAGAGGATCTAACTCCGCTGCTAGCGCCGGTGGTCGCGAACGGAGTGGTCTTTGCCCTTGCGAGCGGCGAATCCAGTCACGCAATTCTCTACGCCCTGGATGGCCACACGGGAAAGACGCTATATTCGAGCCGCGCTGCGATTACCTCTTTCGTGCATTCAAGCGCGCTGGCGGTCGCCAACGGCCATATCTGCCTTGGCACGGCGGACAATACGCTCTATTGTTTCGGCTTCCCGATCGATATGTGATTAACGCTCTAGAAAGATTCCGAACGCATACAGCGTGTTGTCGCTGGTCGTGAAGTAGACGCGACCGTTGGCTATCGACATGCCGGTAAGATTCGCGGGAGCGCTCACTTGATCGCCAGTCGAGTATATTTCTTTTCCGGTCAGAGCGTCCAGCGCATAGAGCCTGGCGTGTCCAGAAGGATACAAGCCCGACGAGAGCGCGAACACAACACCGCTAGTAATCACGGGTGGTTCGGGCGAGATCATGTCAGGTGAAACCCAGGCTTGAGCGAGCGTCGGTTTGCCATCGCGGTCCTCGAGTTTGAACGCAACGATAGAGCCTTTAGATCCCCACACCGGAGCCAACACCCACCGCGTGCCCTCGGCATCCTGCCAGCTTGAGAGTCCTCCCCAAATCTTTCCGTCCAGTGCAGGAGTCTTCGACACCAGACTCAGGTGATCGTCCATGAGATAGAGCGAGCCATCGGCTCCAGCCGTTACGATCAGATCGTGGCCGGCGTGAGCAAACACCACCGGCGTAACCGCAGCAGCGCTGATCGTGAATGACTGCTTTTGGGTGAGATCCTTCGGGTTGAGGGCCAACAACTCGGTAGCTTGAACGTAGAGTGTTCCATCGGTGCCAAACGCGACACCGCCCAGGCTGGAGATGTTCCCGCCCTTCAAGGGAAACGATGTGGCATGCGGCACGGCGGCGCTTTTGGGATCGACGTTGGTCAAATCGAGCGCCCAAACTCCGGCAGCCCCACCGCAGCGCCAGTCGGTTGTGGTGTAGACTACGCCGTCTGAAAGAGCCAGACTGGATGCATTGCTGTTTGCCGGAATGAAAGAGATCGGCGGGACCAGATCATCGCCGTTTGACGTGTTCAGGAGGTGCAGTTTTCCATCGCTCGAGAGCGCAAAGGCCGGCCTGGGCTCCCCAAACGCGCCAGTCCCTAGGATCCCTCTAGGCTTGGGAGGAGAGGCGTTCACCGGGGCCGGTGCGGTGGCGGGACGGGGCCGCGACGCAAAATTCATGGGAGGCGTGAGCGCGGGTGTGGCCGTCACGACATCGGAGCAAGGTCCAGAGGGCTTGGAAGCGGTCAGATGCTTTTGCCAAAATATGCGATCCACATCCACGTCGATCGACCATACTGTATCGGAGCTTCCCGCCACGAACGCAAGCTCCTTGAATCCGCGATAGGAGATGAGGTTCCCGATCACAACGGGAGGCGTAAGGGATAGCTGCCCCCCATTGCGGTTATCGAGCTTGCGCTTGAGGACGAGTTGAAAGTCCTTGACGTTTTCCTTCGTGATGCGCGAATCGCTCTTCTCCCAACCCGTTCGTTGCGCATCGCCTCCATAAAAGGACCAGTCGAGCGGACGGCCTTGGGCGTAGGCAATCTCCGACATTGCCAGAAAGATCCCGGCCTGAGCCAAAACATTCTTCATGATTAATGTCCTTCGATCCCGAAGCAGTACAGCACGCTATCGTAAGTCGCGATGTACACGCGTCCATTGGCGACGGACAATCCGCTGAAGTGGTTGAACGAGGCGATCTGATTGCCGCTCGAATAAAGCTCTTTGCCGGTTTGGGCGTCAAGAGCGTACAATACCGCGTGGGTGGAGTTTTTGATTCGTTCGGGGCTGAAGTCGTAGAGGCCGCGATCTGCGTAGGCTTGGCGCGTGTTCTCACCGTTGCCGTAAGCAAACACCACTCCATTCGCGATCACAGGCGGCTCGGCCTGATCCATGTCGCGGGACATCCATGCCGGATTCAATTGGAACTTGCCGTCGCTCTCTTCCACTTTCAACGCGACCACCGCTCCATGCGTCACGGGTCCATAGGAAACGGGAACCTTGAAGTCTGGGTGGACCGGGCCCCAGAAGGGTGTGAGAACCCAGCGGGTGCCGCCAGCGTCTTCCCAGGTGGCCATGTTGCCCCAGATTCCGGCCGATTGAAAGTCGGTCTCATCGTTGCACATGAGCGGAGTTTGCGCGAGCGGAGTCTGGTGATTGGCGCCCCCGGCAGCCTTCGTGTCCAGCAGGAACATCCGGCATTCCTTGCTGCCGGTAACCATAAGCTCACGATCCTTGAACTTGAAGATGGCGGGCGTGACCTGCATATCGAGGTCGCGCTTCTGGAGCCAAATCCAATTCTTAGGGATGTAATAATCCTTGATCTTAAGCTCCGATCCTTCCACGCGCGCGCCGATCAGCCCATTGCCGTACACCTGTTTCTCCGCTTCATAGCGTCCGTCGCCGGTGGGTGCCCAGGCAATTCCCGTGGAGTCCACTGCCGCGCCTTGGCGTCCCCATAAGCCGCCGCTGCGCGGACTGGCCGTCATCACTCTGTGGCTGGGATCTTTGAGATTTACGGCCCAGATCTGGTTGGGATTCCCGGCGCATCCCTGCGAAGTAGTTGTGAAGATAATGTCATTCACGAGGTTCAGCGAGTACGATTTTCCGTTGGGATAGCCGAACTGAAACGGAGGGGTGACATCTTCTCCGTTGGCAACATTCAGGGAATGAATCTTGCCATCGCCAGCCAATGCGTAGACGGTTCTGGAACCGGACGAACTAGGCGGACTAAGCACTGGCGTAGCGGTCTGGCCAGTGGGACAGAGGGGATCTCCAGGGCGTCCGCTGCGGGGAGGCGGAGGATACTCGAAATGCTTCTTCCACAGAAGCTTGCCAGTTTCCACATCAAGCGCATAAATGTTGTCGGCGATGCCAGCTTCGATGGCGATTTGCCTGGGGCCTTGGCCGGTGTTCACTCCGTCGGCAATCAGCGGCGGGAACAGAGAATGCATTTCGTGCGGAACATTGTCGAGTTTGATCTTCCAAAGGATTTTGAGATTCTTGACGTTGCTCGTGTTGAGGATTTTCTCGTCCCGCTGCCAGTTGGAGCGTTGCGAATTCCCGCCGTCGGTGGGCCACTCGGCGGCCCAAATCAAACCGAGACTGGTGGCGAGGGCTATGAGCAGCTTTGTGCTTTGCATAATTGTTGGGTAGCGAGCAGAACTCGCAATTCTGAGATTATCAGAAGCTGGTCCAACTCTTCCACCCGCTGTGTTTGTCACGTTCAGAATTTGTTTCGCAGCGGTTGGTGGCACGGTATCGGCCGTGCGGGCTTTTGATGCCGGAGAGATTGGAGTCATTCTGATTGGAATGCCGAGCCTTGAGAAAAACTGGCACTCACCGGCGGTTCTATTCCCGTATCGGCTTCGTCCAGTAACGACTTCTCGAGCAGGTCTAAGGCGTCCCCGCCAGGAGAAGCCATTCATTCAACTTCCGATGACCCGTTTTACGTTCCTCTTCGGTCGCGTCCGGTCAATTCTTGGCGAGATCCACAGTCAACCGCTTGCTTCTCGGCGCGTCGACGCTCTCCATGTGAACGACAGTCTTTCCGTCGAGTACAAGCAGGAGATAGTTACCATCATCCAGCCCTGTGGCGAGAAACGATCCCTCTCGGTTGACACGAACCTCAGCCCCGCCGACTCCGCGCAGGGGCACAAGCTTGACCCACAACTCACGATCCTTCGGTGCGGGCTCCACAGCGCCGCCCATTTCTGCCAATCCCCCGCACTCAACAGCGACCGAAAGCTGAGTACGCACTGACACTTCTGGCTGATCCAATCGCAATTCGCGCTCGGCACTGCGAAAACCCGGTGCTCCAATGCGAAGTGTATAACGCGGAGGGCCAACCACAACGCACTCGCCATCGCAAAGCAAGGCTGCGCTTAGGAGGAGGACTCGTGCTCTCATACGCAGAGTATACGCCCCCTTGCATTATTGGAGAAAACAGATTTCGCAATGACTTTGGCGATCGACACCATCACGCAACAGGCCGAGATTAGACGGAGGCGCAAACCGGCGGCGGAATGGTCCGGCGAGCTGTTCGATGACTTGGCAGCGCCGCTGAACAATTGCGTGTGTCGCCCAAGAACGGCGGCCCGGAATCGGATCTGCAATGGCGGCCCATGTGGCGCGGCATCGCGGACTTTGCGCCAAGCCTTGGTCACCGAGAATGCCCGGCTGACTCTCAAGCCCATTCAGCCATCGCGTTACGATTCAACTGCTGACGCCAGCCTGCGTACCAGCCCACAACATCGCGTTCGCGATCGCTAATAGCGGATACTCGAGCGATTTCGCATCTTCCACTCGCCAAGTTCGTTTTCCCAAACTCAGCGTGCGATTACCAAGTACAAACACGTCACTTGATTCAGGTTCCCCGGCCGCCATGGTGATCGATTTCGAAAATGCGCGAGTCGCTCGATGACGATATAGTTCTTCTTCAGTCCGTTCCCGCATCTCGAAGACGTTATGGCCCGCCAGGCGGTAGGCTCGCGCAAGCTGCCGAAACCAGGGGTGATCTCCAACCAGCGTAATATCGAAGCCGCCTTCGAAAAAGCGTCGGCGCTCTTCCTCTTCGGCCAGGAAATACCGGGTCCGCTCCGCGATACGCAACTCGACCTTGCGCGCGGTTAGCGATTCATTGTGCAGCCTATATGCGTAGAGAGCCACCCGCTTTCCCAAATGCGCGATCCGGAAAAGCGCGTTCATGCGCAACCAATAATCGTAGTCCTCGAAGCCAAAGCAGCTCGCGTCGTATTCGCCTACAACGCTGGCTGCCCACGACCGGTACAAAAAACATCCGCCAATGTAATTGTTGGGAACGAAATTAAGCTCGCCTGGATCCCTAGGGCGCATCAACGCGTCCGAACCTGGAGGCGTCTGATAGATGCGGCAGAAATCCGAATGGATCGCCGGCATTCCGGACTCGTCAATCAGGTGCTCGTCGGCGTAAACCATTTCGGCATCGCCGTTCGTGTCCAGGAAAGCAACCAGGTCCGAAATCATCTCGGGGTGCATACGGTTGTCAGCGGATGTCCAGGTCCAATATTCGCCTCGGGCGCTTGCGAATCCCGTGTTCAAAGCGCCCGGCAGTTTGCGATTTTTCTGACGAACCAGACGCACTCTTGGGTCGGATGCATGCCGCATCACGATCTCGGCTGTCTCATCCGTGGACCCGTCGTCCACAACGATCAACTCCACGTCTGTGTAGGTTTGACGGAGTACGCTTTCGATCGATTCGGCTACGTAACGCGCCCCGTTATGCACCGGCAGAACCACCGAGACCAATCCGCGGCGAGCGTCGGATGTAAACCCGCGCAGATCCATGTGGAGCGTGCGGCAAAGCCTCTGCTTGTACTCCAGGAACGGAGCGTACCCCGACCATGCCGTCAGTCCGCTGGCGATCAGAGGCCGCTGAGGCGCAGGCGTTTTCGAGTATTCAGGGAAGAGTCGATAGTAGAAGAGGTTGAGATACAGAGGACGTACGGCGGCGCGCAGGAAACCTGGCGTAAGCCTCTGAACCATATCCAGCCAGGAGTGAACCGCCTGTTTACGCTCTACAGTGGAGGGAGCGGGGGCAGGTTCGTCCCGGGGTTGCAGCGCCCAAAGCTGGTCGCGCAAGACGCGTGACAAGTTAAGGGCCGCATCCAACTCCTGTTCCATCCGACGCCGCTCGACGTCATCTATGGACACTCTTTCAAACCGTCTTCACTTCGAGGACAGTAAGACCGCGCTTGCGAGCTTCGGCTCCGAACTCTTCCGTCACATCGTGTTCGCCGCGTGACATGCCGTCCCAAACGAGCGCAGCGCAAGCCGCTAGATGCAGTTGCCGTCCCATGAGGACAGCTTCGTCCAAGATGGCCGCGTTGGCGGCTGAGAAGGCCTCGTCATCCGATGCCGCCTTCGAGACGACCACCACGTTCTCATCGTCTTCCACCTCGTCGAGGACTTCGTCGTAAAGAGGGCCCCAGTCGCCGGGTCGATCAATTACGGAGGTTT
Organism: Bryobacterales bacterium; assembly: GCA_038225555.1. Taxonomy (GTDB): domain Bacteria; phylum Acidobacteriota; class Terriglobia; order Bryobacterales; family Bryobacteraceae; genus JANXQZ01. The sequence continues at coordinate 15,206 of JBBRRB010000017.1, read as the reverse complement.
CGCGAAAACGATGGCGGTCGAATGGCAGCACGATTCTGCGCCTGAGTCCCAGGGCTCCTGCTTCGGACAAAGCGATCAGATCAGCGCCGCATGCAGCCGCGCTTATTAGCGCAACAGCCCCGTTGGACTTGAACATGGCGCGAACGCGCTGTCGGACGAATTCGACGTTTTTAAGGGGAAACCGCGCCGGAATTGCGCCGGCCGCATCGATCCTCCTTCCCGCGTGAGCTATGATCACAACTCTCCTTTTTGAGCCTCGACGCTATCATGGTAGCGTGCAAAGACAGAAGGCCGCTCTTTTTCTTTTCTGTCTAGGCGGCTTCCAATCCGCTTGGGCTGAGACGCATTCGCTTACTTTAAAGCAGGTGGTCCAAACCGCTTTAAGTCAGAATTCGGAACTCATTTTAAGCCGGCTGGATGAGCAGAAAGCACGGGCCGGTATTCGCATTGCCAAAGATCCGTTCGTGCCCAAGATCTACGGAGGCAGCGGATTGGCTTTCACAAGCGGATACCCGAACAGCATTGAGGGCTCCGCTCCTTCCATCTTCCAAGCCCGAACCGAGATGGCTCTGTTCAATCGACCGCGGAGTTATGAACTGGCCCAGGCGCGGGAGAACGCGCGAGGCGCCGGGATCGATACCGCCAGCAAGTCCGACGACATCGCCTATCGCGCGGCGGCGTTATTTCTCGACGCGCGTCAGTTTCAGACCATAATTGAATCCTTGCAGCAAGAGGTGCAGGCCCAAGAGCGCATGAATGAGGCGGTTCGGCTGCGGGTGGAGGAAGGCCGGGACATACCGCTCGCGGCCAAGCGCGCCGAACTCGATCTGGCAAGGGCCAGGCAGCGGCGGCTGGGAGCGGAGTCGGACGCGGACTATGCTCAAGGATCGCTGGCGGTTGTGCTTGGCTTCCCGGCGGGCGATCGCATTCAGCCCTTGGAGGACGAGAGCTTTAAGCCCGAGACTCCAGACACCGAAGAGGCGACCATTCAAAGCGCGCTGGACAACAGCAAGGAACTGAAGCGCATGCAGTCGCAGATGCTGGCTAAGAATTTCGAGGTTAGGTCACACCGGTCGCAGCGCTATCCGCAATTCGATTTGGTGGCCCAGTATGCTCTTTTTTCCAAGCAGAATTACCAGGATTTCTTTCGCAGATTCTCGCGGAACAACGGGCAGTTAGGAGTTTCCATTAAGGTTCCGCTTCTGGTGGGAGCGGCTCCCTCGGGTCTTGAGGCTCAGTCGGAAGCTGATTTGGCAAAGCTGCGCACCCAGATCAACGATCTAAGGAATCGCACGATGCTGGAGACGCGCAAGGGTTTTCAGGATGTGAAACGGGCCGAGTCCGCGCGAGATTTTGCCAAGCTGGATCTTGAAGTCGCGCGGGAACAGGTGAGAGTTTTGCTGGACCAGCTGACAGAAGGCCGAACGACAAGGCAGGCTGTAGATGAAGGGCGGTTTATGGAGCAGGAGAAGTGGATGGCCTACTACGAGTCGCAACATTTGTTGGAAAAGGCCAAGCTGAATCTTCTGCGGCAGACTGGTAACATTCAGGCGGCTTTACGTTGACAACTTGCGAGAGCAGCCGCCTGAAAAGCGACCGGCCGCGCTACTAGAAGCGTTTCAGACTGCGTAACAGAGAGTAGCTGTTGACGCGGCCCGGCATCTCCACCGTGTGGACCGGATTCCAATTCCGGTCAAGCGCGCCAACATACCTCGCGTCCCGGCGATCTCGACCCATCAGGATCACGTAGTAGCCTTGTGCCGGATAGCCAAGCAATCGATACTGCATCTCTCCATGATCCGGACGCCAACGATCCTCGGCGGGCTGACCGAGGAGGCGGACGGCGGCGTGATAGTCGTCGAAGGCGCCCAGTCCGAGATCGCTTTGCATCACCGGCGAGTAAATGATCTTGTTCCCAAGCACGCCGCCGCGATAGAGGCTGACCACGAGGACGCACCCGGCAATCGCGAGTGCGATCCCGCCCAGCACCAGCCTGCCGATGCGAGACTCGGTGCCACCTTCCAGCCTGATGCCGATCACCGGGGCCGACCTGGGAGGTGCCGGCTCTGGCGCGAAGGGGCGCGGACCTTCGTTCACCGCGCGCGGCATTTCGATGACGCGGCGTTCGGCTGGCCAGATGGTGCCAGCTTTGAACTCGAGTTCTTTTGTAAGGCCGACAATCATGACGGGTTCGTCGATTTGCGAGACCCCGCCCAGAAAGCGGCGCGGCACCCAAATTTCTTCGAGCGATTTCGTATTCTGAACCAGAACCTCCGACCAACTTGCCTTGCGGTATTGCCACTCGTTATGGACGACGTTCAAAATCGGCGGATAGAACGAGAACGGACGCTGGCCGAGTTGTTCGAGACGCGGAGGCACTGGCGGCGCGGACATCAGGAACGATTATAATAGGAACCATATGCTTCGCACCCCAGCTACCGTCCTGCTGACCGTTATGTCTTTCGCGGCTTTGTCGTCCGCGCAACAGAAGCCAAACTATTCCGGAAACTGGAAGCTGAACGTCGCCAAGAGCGAATTCGGAATTCTGCCGCCGTCTAAGAGCGAGACGGCGGTTATCGATCACAAAGATCCGGCGATCAAGATCGATATGAATGTCGATGGCGCGCAAGGGGAGACCAAGTACACCATCGACACTGACACAGCCGGCAAGGAAGTCGTGGTCAGAATAGGAATTCGGGAAATGAAGACGAAAGCGGCTTGGGAGGGCCAAGTGTTGGTTCTCAATTCGAAACTGGACTTCAGCGGCCAGGAGATCACGTTGAAGAACGTGATGAATCTATCGAGCGACGGGCAAATCCTGACGCAGAATATTCACCTGACCAGCAGCATGGGTGACGTAGATCAAAAGAAGGTATTCGAAAAGCAGTCTGGTGACATGCCCGTGAAGACGACCGAGGCTCCGAAGGCCATCGCACCCACACCCTCCATCTCTACCGGACCCAAGCCGAATCTCTCGGGCGTGTGGATCCTGAACGTGGCGAAGAGCGACTTCGGCGTGATCCCCGGGCCGGAATCGCGCATGGACAAGATCGAGCACAATGAGCCGGCGCTCAAGCTAACTGTGCAAGAGAAGGGTCCGCAAGGGGACCGCAGCTACGCTCTCAACTTGATCAATGATGGCAAAGAAGCGCCAGTGGAAGCGAACGGCCTGGAACTGAAAATCACGAACACATGGGAAGGAAGCGCTTTGGTTTCGTTGATTAAGCTGAAGGTTCAAGAACAGGACATCAATATCAGGCAGGTGACCACGCTTTCCGCGGACGGTAAAACGCTCACCAACAAGAACCATATCGTTTCGGCAATGGGCGAAATGGACCAGACCGAAATCTACGAAAAGCAGCAATAAGGCGGTGACCGTCTCGGTCATCGTTCCCACTCTCAACGAAGAAAAGGGCATCGGCGCAACGCTGGATGCCCTTTTTCGTTTGAGAGGCAGAGCGGAGTTGATCGCTGTGGATGGCGGGAGTTCGGACGCCACGGTGAACGTTCTGCGTGGGCGCGGCATCAGGGTTATTTGCACGTCTCCCGGCCGCGGAGTTCAATTGCATGCCGGTGCCTCTCAGGCTGTTGGCGAGGTCTTGTGGTTTGTACACGCCGATACGCGACCGCCTGTCGAGGCTCTGGATCATATGCTCGAAGTACTCCGGGATCCCGCTGTGATCGGCGGCAATTTCGCCTTGTGCTTTGATGGCGGAACCCGGTCGGCTAGTTTGCTCACCAGGTTGTATCCCCACTTTCGGAAGCTCGGTTTGTGCTACGGCGACTCGGGCATCTTCGTTCGGCGCGCAGTCTACGAACGGCTTGGCGGCTTTGCGCCTTACCCGATTTTCGAAGATCTAGATTTGGTGCGGAGGATGAAGCGCTGTGGACGTTTCGTCCACCTTCCGTGCCAACTGATGACTTCTTCGCGACGGTTTGAAGGCCGCAGCTTCACTTGGACTTTCGTCCGGTGGGCGGTGATGCAGGTTCTCTACTGGGTAGGCGTGAACCCCAACTCGCTCGCACGAATGTATGCTCCTATCAGGAACTCATCAGACCGTAGGTGAGGAGTCCCAGGACGACCGTAGTGACCGCCACGTAGATCCAATCCCGTTCCAGTGTGAACGCGATGAGCGAGAAGGCTACACGGGCCACGGGTGTAAGAATGAGGACGAGCAGGCCGCCCATAATGATGCCGCGTCCGCTGGCGTTCGAGAACTTGGGCTCGCCCCGAAAGACTGCGTGGTCGGGGATCTCGTGGGCGTGATGCAAGAGATAAATTGCGCCGCCGACCGCTACGATCAGAGCCGAGAGAATCACGCCAGCACGAAGCAGGTGTCCGATAATCCGCTCAACTTTTTCATCGTTCATAGCTTGCCGGAGACCCCGTTGTAGATCATCTCGACGGCCATAGTTAGCAAGACTACGCCGAACACCAAGCGAAGGCTGCGAACTTGGGCGCGCATCAGAATCCTGGCTCCGAGCATCGATCCCGCGAGCACGCCGAGCATCACCGGCATCGATAATCCTGGGTCGATATAGCCCTTTCTGAAATAGATGCCCGCGCTCGCGGCTGCCGTCACTCCGATCATAAAATTGCTGGTGGTGGTGGACACCTTGAAGGGGAGCCGCATGGCTCGATCCATGGCCAGGACTTTCATAGCCCCCGACCCGATGCCGAGGAGTCCGGAGAGCGTGCCTGCGCCGATCATCATCCCGAATCCCAGGGGCACGGCTTGGACGTGATATGTTTTGGGCCCTTGCTCAGTTGGATAGGACGAGTCCAGCCTCAGAGCGGTCGCGATCAGGTTCGGCGCCGGGGTTTCGTCGACCTCACCGGCACGGGAGCGGAATGAATCCCAGGCAGAGTAGAGGAGCGCCAGGCCGAAAATCACCGCGATGGCAGGGGTGGGGATGCGCGTCGCCAGAAAGGCGCCGAGCAGCGCTCCGATGCTGGTGGCTATCTCCAGAAACATTCCCACACGAATGTTCGAGTAGCCTTCGCGCACATAGGAGGACGCGGCACCCGAGGAGGTGGCGATTACCGAAACCAGGGACGATCCGATGGCATAGCGGAGATCGACTCCGAAAGCTAAGGTGAGCATCGGGACGAGGACCACTCCGCCGCCCAAGCCGGTGAGCGATCCAAGCAGTCCGGCTCCGAACGACCCTGCGGCTACCAGCAGAGTGAACTGCAAGACGTCCATTACGCTACTTCAAGGAGAAAGTCCAGGTCTGGCCTGTAGGGATCCGCTGCGCCGATCCAAGAGTCCAGACGTTCGGGCCGGGCCGGTAGGCAGAATCCAGCAAAAAGCACTTTGAAACTTCAAGTACTTCGCAAGTACCGGCTACTTTTTTCTCGGCGGTGAGGCATTCCAAACCGATCTCCGCGATTTGATCCCCTTTCGTATTCGGCGGCAATTCGACGGTTGTGCGGACCCAGCCGTCGCGCGTGATCGCGTAGTCCGCGCGGCCCACGAAGCCGCTGTACCAGCGAGACTCGTTTTTCAGACGGACCAGGAACCCCACGGCTGAATCATGATTAGCCACGTTCGCTTCGAAGTAGAGGTAGTTCTTGGGATCGCTTACGTTCTGGCCCTGCACGGTTCCGTAGGCTCGCAGCTTCTCTTCGCGCTGTAGTTCCTTGGCCATGATCTGATATGCGTAGGGCCTCTCGTCCATCACCTGCTCGCGAGAATGCTTTGATAAATCCACCAGAACCGGCGGGATCTGGTAGCGCACCGGCGAGGTTCTGTCGTAGGCCACGTTGTTGTTGTCGGTGGCGGTCAGCAGCAGAGGGTGCATCCCTTCGCGCTTGCCTTTGAACTCGATTTCTTTATGGGCTTCGGCTTGAATGCTTGAGTGGTGAACTGAGCCATCCGGGTTAAGGAACGCTTTATACACCCACTCGATATCTGTAGTCCTGCCCCAGCGAGCCATCAGCGCGCGAGTGGACGTGCCGGCATCTTCATTCGAGTAGATCACTGTGTATTGGAGCATGGGTAGGCCACCTTCGACGAGCCGTTCACAGTAGGTGATCAGTGGAATGTCGGTGAACTTGCCGATCGTGTTGGGACGTGCAAACAGGATGGGAGCGTGGGCCAGGATGTCGGTGTTGTCTTCATGGAATCGCGTGGCGAGCAGCTCGGCTCCTTTGCCGTCGATTGAAAGCGTGTGCTTGCCGGGCGGGACCGGTCCGAGAAAAATGCGATAGGGGAACCTCTCCGCGCCCGCGTAGAGCATGATGTTCTGAAGCGGTTGGCCATCCAGAAGGACTGTGGCCAGCACGGCCGGGTTGGCGGCCTTGCCCCAGTCAGTGCCGGGCGCTCGCATCTCCAGCTCCGCAACCATTTCAGAGGGCTTGGCGATTTCGAAAGTCTGAGCGTGCGCGCTGAAGGCGCAAAGCAGCATGAGCCCGAGTTGAGCGATCGCCTCCAACAAGTGGCGCGAAGGGCAAGGCTTCTGAAGAATGCGGTCAGCCCGAAGCGAACCTGGCTGAACATTGCGGCCTGACAGGACGATGACCCGCGTGTCCGGCCCAAGCGCGTTGGTCAGTTCGGCGCTATTCGGAATTAAGTCCAGGACCATGACTTGGCATCCTGCGTGGCGTTGCAGGGCTTCTTCCGCAGTGGCGGCCGTTGTGATCTCATGACCCGCATTTTCAAGAATGAGTTTGCGGAGTTCGAGCTGAGCGGGATCGTCTTCCACCAACAGGACGCGCGCCATCACGACAACCGAATCTGCGCCACGACAAGCTGGGGCATCTTGTTGTTCCAGCTTGGGGGTATGTCGTCGAACGGGAGACGAAACGAGCGAGTCTCTCCCGGTTTGAGGGGCCGCTTCACGATGGCCACCTTTTCGCGCAGGATCAACTGATTGATCGAGTCAGTAAATACGCAGGCCACTGCTGCGTACTCCACCGTGCGATCCCCGGCGTTGGTGATCTTGCCTTCGATCTCGGTTACCATTTGCCCGGCAAGACTCTCGGTTGCCTGCATATTCACTTCAGAGAGTTTCAGCTTGGGGACATAGGCTTTTGCCTCTGCGGTGGGCGCGGCGTCGGCGGTCGCTGGGGGAGCTTTGCAAGAGACGCAAAACAGCATAGCGGCAGCGAGGTAGGCTCTACTGGCCACTGATGGTCATCTCCCCGATCAGCAGCGTGGGCGAGGCAGTGGATCCGCGAAACTCCAGGTCGCTGCCGATGCGCTCGATATTCATCAGCATATCCTTTAGATTCGCCGCAATCGTCACCTCCGATACAGGATACGCGATTTCGCCATTTTCAATCCAGAGGCCGACTGCGCCGCGCGAGTAATCGCCCGTAACGATATTCACGCCGGACCCAATTAGCTCGGTAACGTAGAGACCCTTAGAAATGGATCGAATGATTTGCTCGGGCGGCATCTCGCCCTTCTCCAGATAGAAGTTGCCGTGCCCCACGCTGGCGTTTCCGGTGATGCCGCGCGAGGCATTGCCCGTGGTCTTCATGCCCAATTTTCGCGCTGTATAGCTGTTCAACAAATAGCTGACAAGCACTCCGCGATCAATCACCACCGTGCGGCGCGACGGCACGCCTTCATCATCGAACGGGCTGCTGCCGAAGAGACCGGGGAGCGTTCCATCGTCGACGATGGTCACGTTCTCCGACGCGACGCGCTGGCCTAGTTTATCGGCCAGGAACGATGACTGACGGTAAATGGATTCGCCGTCGATGGCGTCGAAGATGCTTCCCAGCAGGCCTTGCGCGATTCTCGGTTCAAAGATAATGGGCGCATTCTGCGTGGGGATTTTGCGCGCTCCCAAGCGTCGAAGGGTGCGCTCGGCCGCGACGCGCCCGACGTGCTCGGGCTGCTCAAGGCCCGCGTTCCCGCGCGCGAGAGTGTACCAGTAATCGCGCTCCATGGAGCCGTTTTGCTGCGCTACGGCGACGACGCTTAACGAGCAACTGGTGCTGCGGTAAGAGCCGGCGAATCCGCGCGAGTTCGCGAAGTAGCGCGCTCCGGTGTTGGAGCTGAAGGAGCCGCCTTCGGAGTTGGTGATGCGCGGATCGAAGGAGAGGGCCGCTTCTTCGGCTGCTAGCGCGCGGTCGATTTTATATTGGGTTGCGAGGGATGCGACGTCTTCGTGGTAGAGGCCGAAGTCGCCTGGGAGGATGCCGAGCTCCGATGCATCGGGGAGGCCGGCAAACGAGTCTTCCGTGCTGATGTCGGCGATTTCAAGGGCGGACTTCACCATTTGCGAGATGCCTTCGGATGAGAGGTCGGAGGTGTAGGATGAACCTACCCGCTTGCCTAAGAGGATGCGGAGCCCTGCTCCCTGGGAGCCCGCTTCTTTTAAGGTTTCGAGTTGACGAAGACGGACGGAGGCGGTGAATTCGTTGCCTTCGGCTATGGTGCATTCTGCGTCGGATGCGCCTTTTTCCTGGGCCAGGCGGACGGCGTTTATGGCTAGTTCAAGCATGAGATGAATGAGGGAGCAGCCAAAAACCGAGCGACCGCGTTACGCCGTGCCTCCTACGGTCATTTTGTCGATCTTTATCGTGGGGATTCCAACTCCCACGGGAATGCTTTGGCCTTCCTTGCCGCAGATGCCGATGCCTTCGTCGAGCTTCAAATCGTTGCCGACCATGCTGACGTATTTCAGCGCTTCGGGGCCGTTGCCGATGAGCGATGCTCCTTTTACGGGCCTAGTGAGTTTGCCGTCCTCGATCAGGTAGGCTTCGGTGGCGGAGAAGACGAAGTTGCCGCTGGTGATATCCACTTGGCCGCCTCCAAAAGTTGAGCAGTACAGGCCGCGCGAGACCGATTTTACGATGTCGGCGGGGTCGCTCTCGCCCGATAGCATGAAGGTGTTTGTCATGCGCGGCATGGGAATGTGCTGATAGCTCTCGCGGCGTCCGTTGCCGGTGACGCTGCTCTTCAGGAGTCGACTGGATAGCTTGTCGGAGAGATAGCCGCGCAGAATTCCGTTCTCAATCAGCACGTTCCTTTGCGTGGGCACGCCTTCATCATCCACGTTGAGCGAGCCGCGGCGATTCTGGATGGTGCCGTCATCGACGACGGTGCAGAGAGGGCTGGCGACTTGCTGGCCCATGCGTCCGGAGAAGGCGGAGACTCCTTTGCGATTGAAATCGGCTTCGAGCCCGTGCCCCACCGCTTCGTGCAGCAGAATGCCGGGCCAGCCGGGTCCGAGGACGACGGTCATTTCTCCAGCGGGTGCCGCGACTGCATCCAGTTGAACGATGGCCTGACGGGCGGCTTCGATCGCGAAGTGTTCGGGCGTCTTGTCGTTTACGAAAAACTCGAGTCCGACGCGGCCGCCTCCGCCGGCAAAGCCCCGCTGCGGTACGCCTTCATTCTCTCGGGCAAGCACGCTCACGCTGAGCCTGGTCATGGGCTGACGATCAAAGCTGATGGTGCCGTCGCTGGTGGCCACCATCACCTGACGGAGGTTGTCGACATAGGTGGCCTGCACTTGAAAGACGCGGGGGTCAGAGGCGCGGCCGGCGCGGTCGGCCCGCTTGACCAGCTCGACTCGATCGTTCAGGCTGGTCTCGGTGGGCGCCGTGAGAACGGGGTAGAGATTGCGCTTGCGGGATTCCTCGAAGCCGGTCTTCTCGATCTTGGCGGGTCCGCGAGCGATCAATGCCGCAGTTCGGGCAGCCTTGCGAATGCGCTCGGGGCTGAGATCGTCGGAATAGGCGTAGCCAGTGCGCTCGCCTGAGAGGACGCGGACTCCTACCCCAAGGGAGACTCCCTGGACGGCGCTTTTGACGATGGATTCGTCGATGCTGATGTTGCTGGTGGCGATGTATTCAAAGTAAAGGTCGGCGTATTCGCCGCCTGCAGACATCGCTTCCGCAAGATAATTTTGGAGGTCGTGTTCGGAGATTCCGAACCTTTGCCCGAAGAACGAATCCGAGAGGGCCATATAGCTTCAGGGTAGCAGCCGGACTCGGTTCAGGCCGCCGTCGCGACCCTTTGGCGGGTGATTTGGCCGCGGCGGGCAATGACAAGGCGGTCACGCAGGCGGACGTGGAGCTTGATTTGGGCAGTTGAAAAAGCGAAGCCATCGTCGGCGGGCGTGTAAGTAAAACGCCTGCCAGGCGCGGCTGCAGCGGTCTTCTCTTCCATTTCGAAAAGCGCGGCGGCCTTCTCCATTTCTTCGGCTTCGAGGATGCGGCGCTCGGCTTGGACATCGTGGAGCTGCTTCACGGCCTTGTTGAAACGGTTTGCCAGGCGGGTTTCGTAGAGGCTGATGTTCTTGATGGTTTCCGAATTCTTCTCATAGTTTCGGGCTTCGACGAAGGCGTTATGTGCCGGGGTGCAATCGGTATCGACGCTTTCGCGCTCATCGTCGATGGTGAGGGAGATACGTACTTTTTCGACGGCGGATGCGTGATTGATGCGCCAGGCGATGTCGGACACCATTTGCACGAGTTGGGATTCGAGTGCGCCTTGGGGTTTGTAGTCGTGCCAGAAGGTGCCGGCGAAGCGTTCGAATTCGGCGAGGTCTTCTGTGGGCAGGACGATGATTTGGCCGGTGAGTCCGTGACGGATGCCGTTGAGAGGAGCGGCGTTTGCCTTCCTCGGTTTTGGGGCCGGTGGATTTTTGCGCGTTTTCACGGTTTGTTTGGGCGCGGGAGTTTTTGGATTTTTCGTGAGTTTTCATGGGTCGATTCCGGCTTGAGGATAGCTTAGGGGTGCGGAAGGGGGAGGGGTGGTTTCTCGTAAGTTGCTCAAATGGTTGCAGATTTAGTTCTCACTCTGGCGCTACCGGTTTTGAATTGATTCGGTACGGACCTTGTAGAGCTACACAGACTTGCAGCTTTCAAATTCATTCGAAGTGCTTCGGATCGAGCTGGTCTCGCATTTCGTCTAAGAAGGCGAGCGGTGAAACACCATGCTGCGCCAAGCAATCATCCAGCCGGCGAACGGAGCCATCCGGCATCATTACATCACCGCGTACGATATATTGGAGGCCCCAGCGTAGCGGGGGATCCCGTTTCTCCGGATGTTGGGCAAGGTCGATCAGCAATTCGCGATCTGCGCTGGTCGACCGGCGGGCGAGTTGCCGCTCGAGAGGGAGCCACATGGGATCGCCAATATGGCAACTCAATCAAGCTTTACGGCCGGTCCGAATTGGCCCTCATCGCCAACCCAGTTCCGCAGGAAACCGACCGGCACTCGCCAATGCTCAGAGAGGGATGTGCTGGGCAAGGCGATTACTAATCGAGCTTTGGTCATCAGGCTTTCAATTTCGCCATTGCGCGATAAGATTGTTGAAAAGCTTCTGCGCTTACTGAGGCGATACGCGTTGTCTGGTCACTTGGTGAACTTGGCTTTCGTTTGTAGTCTTGTGTTAATACTTGTACTTTACACTGGTTTGACAAAGTCTATCCTGTGCCCAACCCGAAGCTGGTAAGCAATTGTCGAGAGCTGGATCAGTAGCGCAGCCTCGAATTGCAACTCGATCTGCAACGATAAGAGCCTATGAGCCTTGGAGGGGGAGGTGAGCCGCTTTGGCAATGCGGACTCTGTCGGTCGCGAAAATGTCTTGCTTTGCGTGTCACTTTCAGAATTATTTCGCATAGATCCCGTCAACATTATTTGGAGTAGCGAGGGCCGCTGAGGCAGTTGTTTCCGGATTGCCCGTAATCGGGGAACATTGGTCCAGCAGCTGCTAAACGGTCCACGTCAGAGAGCCGGTCGAACGTACAATGGGCGGAGGGTGATCATGCTTAAACAAGCAAGAGCGACAGCCTGCCTTGTGATCGCTGCGACCTGGTTGGCGCATGCGCAACCCAGGAGGCGCTGGGAACCGAATATTCCTAAAGCTTGGGATGAAGATGCGCTTCGCGACTGGGCGAATCCGCTCGCCGGCCTTAACGTGCCTCCGACCCATCTGTCGGCAAAGGAATACTATTCTTTCAAAATCGAGAACCTTCGAACGTATCCCGTCTACTTTCCCGGTCGCGAGCCAAAGGGGTACTGGGAAATGCTGGAGCGTGTCGGTCCTCAGCCTTTGATCGAGCCCGACAAACTACAGACCGAAGACGATTGGGTAAATGCCGGGAAACTCGTGTTCGAGCAGGCGGACTTCCTCCACCTCCGTTCTCGCGATCCGAAATTTATCGACGAAGCCAGGAGCCGAGACCAACTGGAGCGCGCAGGGGTTCGGCCATTGCCGGACGGCACACTTGTGGGTTTGCGATGGGTGCCCACGCGGGAAGGGCTCGCGCTTTCGTCGGCCAACTGCAGTTTCTGCCACACACTGAACCTTCCCGACGGACGGCGTATACCTGGCGCTCCGTTCCGCACGATCGCGCCCCGTCCGCCAGCTACCTTTCGCGTATGGCCGATGATCAGCCGCGTGCAGGCGGAGAAGCATGTACTGGTGGGATCACCGCCGTTTTACATGGGCGCGGAGCCAATCGGTATGTGGCTCTATCGCGCGTATGGAGTGCCTTGGATAAAGAATGACATTCATGAACAACTAAAGACGGTTACGCAGGAGGAGTACGAGACGCTCGACCTCGCGCATCGGACCAGCGGAGCGCTATTGAGGTGGAATGGCAGCCCTTTTTTTCCCGCGAAGATTCCGGATCTGATCGGCATAAAAGACCGCAAGTACATAGACCATACGGCAACACACCTGCACCGCGGCATTGGAGATTTGATGCGGTATGCGGCCCTGGTCACTTCCGCCGAATCCACTCAGTTTGGCTCGTATCGCGTGGTCTCCTCTGAGACGAAGAGATCGGGTCTGCGATTGCCAGATGAAGCTCTGTTTTCCCTCGCCCTTTACATCTACTCTCTCCAGCCGCCTGCCAACCCCAACCCATTCAATGAGGAAGCCCACGCCGGCCAAGCGATCTTCCGGCGTGAGGGCTGCCCCAACTGCCATACTCCGCCTCTCTATACGAACAACAAACTTACACTTGCGTCGGGATTTCAAGTCCCGAAGGACAAACCCGTGTCGCTGGACGTCTTGAATATTTATGTTGGCACGGACCCGGGACTGGCGACGAAGACAAGGAAGGGCACGGGATATTACAAGATTCCATCGCTGAAGGGCTTATGGTATCGCGGACATTACCTGCACGACGGCTCGGCAGCAAGTCTGGAGGAAATGTTCGACCCGGATCGGTTGAACGACGACCATGTTCCCGGCGGCTGGATGCCTTCAGGCACAAAAACGCGTGCGATCTCGGGTCACCCTTTCGCACTTAAATTGCGCGACGAAGAGCGGGGGCAACTGCTTGCGTTCTTGCGCACGCTCTGAATTCGCGAGGCCTGCGGGCGAAACGGCGAACAGGCAATTCGGCGTAAAAGGAAAGGGCGTCACCACAGACCAGAATATGTTGCTGGCAATGGCCTGCCTAATCGGCGGCAACCCGGACGTAGTCCGGGCCGCTCGCGTCGCTTCCGGATAGCGCGTAATTCGTTCCCTATCTCGCACGTTACAATCGTTCGATACTCAATGTCCTTGACTCCCGGTACTCGGTTTGGCCCCTACGAAATCCTGGCCAGCCTCGGTGAGGGCGGCATGGGGGTTGTTTACCGGGCACACGACCCACGGCTCGACCGGCAGGTCGCCATCAAACTCCTGCCGGCCGAGATGGCCGCCGACCAAAATGCGCGCGAACGCCTCCGTCTCGAGGCGACGGCTGCCGCCGCGCTCGATCATCCCTATATTTGCAAAATCTTCGAGATCGGCGAACACCAGGGTGCTCTGTTCCTGGTAATGGAATACATTCCCGGAGAAACTCTACATCGCCGGTTGCGGGACGGCCGGATGCCTCTACCGGAGACGCTTCGAGTAGTTGGGGAGATCGCCGAAGCGCTCGAGGCTGCCCACGCCGGCCGGATTCTGCACCGGGACCTGAAGCCCGCCAACATCATGCTGGCCCAGCAGGGGCACGTGAAAATCATGGACTTCGGTCTCGCCAAGCGGTTCGCGGACGCAGCGCAGCCGGCCGGCGATGAGACAGTTGAGATGCAGCCCCAACTGACGGCGCCAGGAACGATCCTCGGCACGCCAGACTACATGTCTCCGGAACAAGTGAAGGGTTTGCCGCTGGACGCGCACTCCGACCTGTTCTCCTTCGGGGTGATTCCGGCCGAGATGATCGGCGGGCGACATCCGTTCCGCAAATCAACGATGGTGGAAACCCTCTCGGCTGTGCTTCGCGAATCGCCCGACCTCGGCGTCGACATTCCTCAGGGCCTGGTGGTCCTGGTGCGGCATCTACTGGCCAAGAACGTCGAGGATCGCTACGCTTCCATGTCGGACGTGCGTGCCGATCTTGGAATCCTTGCTGTCTCCAACGTGTCGACCTCCAGCTTGCCAGCTTTGCCCGCGTCGGCCGCCGTGGAGAAGGCCCGCGCCGGCGCGCCCGCAATCTGGCGACGGGCAGCCTTGGCAGTCCTCGCAATCCTGCTTGTGGGGTTGGGGGCATATTGGATCATGCGTCCGGCATCTCACGTAATTCGCATCGAACTCGTGCATTGGCTGAGATTGCGGACCAGACCGAAAGGTCGCTGCATGGTTACATCCCTCCGTTCAACCTGGCGATTATATATCTCGGCCTGGGGGACCGTGAGAGCGCCTTGGATTACCTGGATAGGGCTTACTCGGCCGATTCGCAATGGCTGGGGTGGCTTAAGAACGACCGGATCTTCGATCCGCTCCGCTCGGATTCGCGCTTCGTTGCACTTATGAGGAAGCTGCATTTCGACAAATGAGCTCCGACCGGCAGAGTCTCGTCAGCGAAACTGGCAAGCGCCAATTCCGGTCAGGGTTCTGGGCGTATTGTCGGCAATCCGGAAAGAATGCTGATCGTCCGCTCAGTTTCTTCGGGTAGCTTGTGGAAATGACCGTTTTTGCAGCACCACGGCACCTGCTCGACTTGCTGGGGTCTCAGCGTTGCAAAAATATATTGCTTTACGCTCGGGACTCGCGACAGGTTTGTGCAATGGCGGCTTCCCCCATTTTCCGACTTACCTCCCACACCTGGCTCGGTATGCCAAATAATGTTGACGGATCTATGCCAAATAATTTGCAAAGTGACGTGCGCCGTGAAAAGGCGCTAATCCTCAGCGGGGGGAAGTCCCGCCCGGGAACTGGTTCGCTCCACCCGGTAGCAATCGGAGCAGTGGTGAAGGTAACGAAGCCACTGAAGCCTCTGATGTAGAGGGTCGCTT